>NZ_LT629960.1:699294-1398588 GCF_900104605.1 Tidjanibacter massiliensis
GAGGTTGCACGTTCCTATTCCGAACTCGCTCCGAAAATCAACCAATTTCCAAACTACGAATTCGTATGGATAACGGATGGAATCGGATGGAAATCGGCGCGTAATAAATTGGAGGAAGCTTTTGCCGTTATTCCAAAAATTTATAATTTAGCAACGGTAACTGATTTTATTACCGGGATAAAAAACGGAACTTTATAATACGACAAACCTTATGCTATGCAATAAAGACCATTCTAGCATTCAGAAGATTATGCAGGAACTTCCTGATGACCAAGGTGGTATCGGACGACATAAATGCGCTGCCTGTGCATATGAACAAGGTTATCAAGATGGCCGCAACCGTATCATGACTATTGATATTGCTCAAGTTGTCGGTAGTTTGAGCGAAAGCCAGGCACAAAATCAAAGACATAAAAGTCCTCACGTCGCCTATATGCGAGGTTACTATGACGGCATTCTGAAGAGCTTCAGCTAGATACCCATAATCATTGTTCCCTGAATCCCGGCGCGGTCAGCGAAAGTTCGCTGCCGTCGGGGGTAACGAGCCTCGTACCGGTCGAGGCAGGTGTGATGTGACCGATGATGTCGATACCTCCTATACCCGCTATTTTGGCCTGCTGGGTCACGGGAACGGTAAAGAGCAGTTCGTTGTCATCGCCTCCGTTGAGGGCAGCCACTACCGGATCGGCATGCAGCTCTTCGGCCATCTTATGAGTTTCCCGGGCTATCGGTATCCTTTCGAGATAGAGTCTGACACCGCATCCGGAATTTTTGCATATCTGCAGCATGTCCGACGCCAGCCCGTCGGAGAGGTCTATCATGGAAGTGGGTACGATACCGGCCGACCGGAGCGAAGCAACAGTATCGGAGGCCGCGGTCGGTTTCAATTGCCTGCGCAGCAGGTATTCATACCCCTCGAACTGGGGCTGGGGAGAATCATTGCCCGCAAAGGCACGCTTCTCCCGTTCGAGCAGGTGAAGTCCCATATAAGCCGCACCCAAGTCGCCCGTAATGCACACGATGTCATTGACACGAGCTCCGCTGCGGTACGCTATTTTGTCCTTATCCACACTCCCTGCCACCGATACGCTGATGGCCAATCCATTCACGGACGCCGTCGTATCGCCTCCCACGAGGTCTATCCGATAGTCTTCGCATGCACTCCGTATTCCCGAATACAGCTCTTCCAGGTCCTCTACCGAAAATTTGGCCGATACGCCGATGCAGACAGTCAGTTGTTCAGGCGTTCCATTCATGGCGTATATGTCGTTGATTCCCACGACGACTGCCTTATAGCCTAAATGTTTCAAAGGGAAATAGACCAGGTCGAAATTGACGCCCTCCAGCAACATGTCCGAGGAGAGCAACAGATAACGTTCTCCGGCATCTATTACAGCGGCATCGTCCCCGGCGCCCAGCACCGTGGATGCGTTACGTATGGGAAACTGGCAGGTAAGCCGCTCTATCAGTCCGAACTCTCCGAGCTCGGCTATCTCCGTTCTTTTCGCAGGCATATTTTTTTGTTTATCGTTTGTTCCGCGGCTGTCCGACCAATTTGTCGGAGCGGCAGCAGGGTGGTATTTGTACTTATTTTCCGGCAGTGCTTTCCACAAAGTTACATTATTTTTGGTTTGGTGGAAAATCTGGTTAATTTTGTCGGCTGTTAATCTGATAACAACCAAAAGTCAACCTTATGATAAACATAGTCTTGTTCGGCCCTCCCGGAGCAGGGAAGGGAACCCAGGCGAAGATGCTGAGTGAGAAGTACGGCTTTAACCACATCTCTACCGGCGAGGTCATCCGAAACGAAATTCAGCGCGGGACGGAACTCGGACTGCAGGTGAAAGAGGTCATCGAGAGCGGCAGGCTCGCGTCGGACGAACTCGTGATAGGTATTATCGAAGAGTACCTTGCGTCGCACGGCGACAGCAAGGGCAATATTTTCGATGGTTTTCCGCGTACCACGCATCAGGCGGAAACGTTTGATGTAATAATGGAAAAACGTTCCGACAAGGTGGATGTGATGATATCGCTCGACGTTCCGGACGAAGAGTTGATTTCCCGGCTTCTCCTGAGGGCGGAGGTCAGCGGCAGGGCGGACGATGCCGACGAAGGAGTCATCCGTAACCGGATAGACGTCTACAAGGCACAGACAGCCGTCGTCGCCGACCATTATGCGCGGCAGGGCAAATATATCCCCATCAACGGGCTCGGCACTATCGAAGAGGTATTCGCCCGCCTTTGCGAGGTTATCGACAGGGTAGTCGCGAAAGAAGTCAGGTAAAAGCCATGGCGTACACGACGCAGGGGGCGCTCCGGAATTTATTTTCGGAGCACCTTTTCGTATTATCACCGCAATAATAGTTATTGCAACTCCGGACCGGAAGTGTTATATTTGTCTACAATGATACGCGCCTGCTGGCGTGAGTACAACTCAACTGACCTAAACCTGCTGTTATGAAACGACTTCTTTTAGTCCTCCTTTTCTCCGGAATCTTCTCCTATGCGGTCGCCCAGTCCGAAGTCTGCCAGCCGCAACTCAAAGCTCTTCCCGACACCGACCAACTGTTGAAAAGGGGAGAATGGAACCATCGGCTTCAGCAACATCGGTATTCCGGTGTACAATGGACTGCCCCATCTGAACGGTGCCTACACCTATCGCGTTGCTTCCTGGCTCGCTCTGGGCGAAGGCGCAGGTCTTCGGGTGGTGATGACAGACATTGCCGTCCAACTGTTCGCAAGAATCCAAACCGAAGTGCCGCAATGGAAAGTATAGCCTTTTCTTATTTTGGACGCAGGGGGTGCAGGCGGCACGTCGGCCGTCGATTTTATAGGTGGGTGCGCGATTCAAACTTCGTAATGGGGATACCATAACATGTCGGTGGCGGAACTTACACGACCGGATACGCTATTGTAACCAACGAATTTTTTCCTTTGCCTCTCTGGCATTTCGGCTATACATTTAACCAACCTGACCAATGAAAAGAAAACTTCTCCTTTTATGCGTTGCAACGCTTCTCGCTCTGGCAGCGACGGGACAGACTCCCGTTCGGCAGAAACCGCCGAGGGGACGCTGGGGTGCGGAAGTGAATACCTACGTAGCTCCATTCATCGACGGCGCAATCTCTGTGGACGGAATCTACAATTATGCGGTCGCCGACTGGTTTATCGTCGGGGCCGGAGCCGGAGTGCTCCACTCCGCCACGAGTTATAGTAACTATACTGCCCTGATGTACGGACGGGCATTTGTACGGCTGCGGTTCGAAGTACCGAAATGGAGAGTTTCCCCCGTTCTTCTCGAGGATTTCAGCCTGGGAGTACTTCTTTCCCGACAAAATTACGATACTTTCTGGCCTGAAAGCAATTTCATCCTCGGAGCCCGGTTTAGGCTGCGCAACGACGACCGGATAACCTTCGGCATCGGCATCCGGAACATATGGGTTTTTCATGGATGTATGCCTTTCGCCACAGGACCGTCCGTTCATTTCGGATATACGTTTTAGGGGGAGTACGGGATTCTTCGTACGGTCGGGAATGCCCGTATTTGCATCGTCCGACAGCAGCGATTGTGGTTCCGTGCGAGGATGGGAGAGAAACAGCTCCGCCCGTACGGAACGCAGTATTTCGGAGGTCAGGTATAAAACAGACGATTGCAAGTGGGAAGCACAGGACACGTCAGGCCATACCACTCTTCTTTGTTCCCCTGCCTTTCGCCGAATCGCTGACGTTTTTTAGTCGCCAAAACTTATATCCCGGTCCCTTCCGCAGTATTTTTATTATTATCGTTGTTTCTTTCTCTCTTTTTACCTACTTTTAATCCCGTTAAATCTCAAAACATATTCGGTATATGGAAGAAAATCTACCTAAATTTGAAAACAGGGAGGAATTGGTCGTAAACAGTGACATGGCAATCGATTTGAGAAAAGCGATGTCGTGGGCGAAATTTCTCTCCATCATGATGTTTATCGGAACAGGCATGATGTTCCTTCTGTCAATTGTTTGTTTCGCCGTTGACCCGAGCACTTGGTTCGACAACGACATGGAGCCAGGTGCGGGCGGTATCTTGGGTGGCGGCTATCTGGCAGTGACCGTCATCTACTTTTTCCTTTCCTACTTCATGTATATGTTCTCGGTCAAGATTAAACGAGCCATTGCCGACGGGGATAAAGCGGCGTTCGGCAGCGGTATCCGGAACATGAAATACTATTTCCAACTCGGCGGTATTCTGACCATCGTAGCGCTCGGTCTCGTCGTGCTCCTGATAATTCTGGGTCTGATAGGCATGGCCGCATTCCTGTCGATGTAACATCTCCGAATTAAAAAACGAGCGGGGCCCCTACAAGAGGTCCCGCTTGCTTTTTGGTCGTCCGCCATTTAGAATTCGTGTATCACAATGCCGGAACGGAGTTTCGGTTCGAACCACGTCGTCTTCGGAGGCATGATGTTCCCGCTGTCGGCAATGTCGATGAGCTGCTGCATGGAAACGGGGTAGAGGGCGAAAGCCACCTTCATCTCACCGCTGTCCACACGACGCTGGAGCTCGCCGAGCCCGCGGATACCACCTACGAAATCTATCCTCTTGTCGGTACGCAGGTCCTTAATGCCGAGGATATTATCGAGAACGAGATTGGAGAGTACCGTCACGTCGAGTACGCCGATAGGATCTGCATCGTTGTACGTTCCCGCCTTGGCCGTCAGGCTGTACCATTTGCCGTCGAGATACATGCCGAAATTGTGGAGCTTGTTGGGCTTGTAAATCTCCTTGCCCATCTCCTTCACGTCGAAATCCTTCTTCAACGCATCGAGGAACTGTGCCGGAGTAAGGCCGTTCAGGTCTTTTACCACGCGGTTGTAATCGATGATGTTGAGCTGGTTGGCCGGGAAGAGCACGGCGAGGAAATAGTTGTACTCCTCTTCGCCCGTATGGTGCGGATTGGCTTTCATCCGCTCTTGGCCCACACGCGCAGCGGCAGCGGTACGGTGATGACCGTCAGCTACATAAAGTGCCGGAACGCCTTCGAATATCTTGGTGATACGGTCGATAACGGCTTTGTCGCTGATTATCCACATCTGGTGACGCACGTCGTCGGCCGAAGTAAAGTCGTATTCGGCAGGCTGATTCTTGACCGTAGCGGCTACGATGTCGTCTATCTCCTTGATATCGGGGTAGGCGAAGAACACCGGCTCCATGTTGGCGCTCTGGATGTTCACATGTATCATACGGTCTTCCTCCTTCTCCGTGCGGGTCAGCTCGTGTTTCTTAATCTTGCCGTCGATGTAATCCATGAAATTGGAAGCCACAGCAAGACCGTACTGCGTTTTGCCGTTCATCGTCTGGGCATAGATGTAGTAGTGCTCCTCGTTGTCCTTCACGAGCCAGCCTTTCTCTTTCCAGAGTTTGAAGTTCTCAACCGCCTTGTCATACACCTTCTTGTCGTGCTCGTCGGCAATCGGGTCGAAATCTATCTCGGGCTTGATGATGTGAAGCAGCGAACGTTCCGTCGCTTCTGCCTTGGCCTCTTTCGAGTTGAGTACGTCGTAGGGACGCGAAGCCACCTCCGCCGCATACTGCTTGGGCGGACGAGTGCCTTTAAAAGGTTTTATCTTTACCATTGTGTCTAATTTTAAATGATTCCGTATCGGATACAGTAAAGACCGGCACCACTGTTTCCACAATGTATGCCGGTCCCTTATTCAATCGTTTACCACTTGTTGACCTGGAACCGGTTCTCGCCCTTGGTGAAGAAAGCGACAATCTGGTTCGCGGCTGCCAGAGCGGCATTGACATTGGCTTCCTGAGTTTCGGCGCCCATCTTCTTCGGTGTAGCGAATACGCGGTTGCCGAACTTCTCGTTGAGAACTACCTGCATGTCTGCGGCGATGTCGGTCACATACTTGAGGTCGGTCCTCTCTGCGAGCACTTTTGCCAGGCCCTCTTCGTCGATAACCTCCTTGCGGGCGGTATTGACTATCGTGGCACCTTTCGGCATCTTGCTAAGCAGGTCGTAATTGATGGACTTCTTTGTTTGTTCGGTAGCGGGAATGTGTACCGAAACATAGTCGCACTTCGAGTAGAGCTCCTCTACGGAACCTACCGGAATGACGCCGTCCTTCTCATACACTGCCTTGTCGGTGATGAATGGGTCATAGGCATATACCTCCATACCGAAGCCCTTGCCGTAGCGGGCAACGAGTTTACCCACATTGCCGTAGGCGTGGATACCGAGGCGTTTGCCGTGGATTTCGGTTCCCGTACCCGGAGTGAACTTGTTGCGGGCCATGAATATCATCAGACCGATGGCGAGTTCTGCAACGGCGTTGGAGTTCTGCCCGGGCGTATTCATTACGACAATCTTGCGGGCCGTAGCGGCTGCAAGGTCCACGTTATCGTATCCAGCACCTGCACGAACGACGATTTTGAGGTTCTTGGCTGCTTCGATTACCTCTGCGGTAATCTTGTCGCTGCGGATGATGATGGCATCCACGTCAGCAACCGCCTTGAGGAGTTCGCTCTTGTCGGTATACTTTTCAAGTACGACCAGCTCGTAACCGGCTTTTTCCACTATCTCCCTGATGCCGTCCGACGCAACTTTGGCGAACGGCTTCTCGGTAGCAAGTAATACTTTCATTTCGAAATCGTTTAACGAATAGAAATCAATACTGTTTTCCTGTTTCTTAGGCTTGTATGTCACGAAATAGCCCACGGCCTACTTGTGCATTTTCTCGAACTCCTGCATGCATGCTACCAGCGCCCCTACGCTTTCAAGCGGGCATGCGTTGTAGATGGAAGCCCTGAAGCCGCCCACCGAACGGTGTCCCTTGATACCTACCATGCCCTTCTCCTTGGCAAATGCCATGAATTCGCCTTCGAGCGCCTCGTGGCCCGGAGCCATTACGAAGCATACGTTCATGAGCGAACGGTCTTCCTTCACGGCGGTACCTACGAAGAGGGAGTTGCGGTCGATTTCGTTGTAAAGAAGCTCTGCTTTTTTCTTGTTGCGCTTGTACATCTCCTCTACGCCACCGAGTTCCTTCACCCACTTGAGGGTCTCGTGCATTACGAAAATCGGGAATACGGGCGGGGTGTTGAACATCGAGTTGTTCCTCGGTTCGTCGCCTATATGGGTGCGGTAATCGACCATCGTCTGGAGGTTGCGGCCGGTCTGACCGAGCAGGTCCTTGCGGACGATAACGAAAGTCACGCCGGCAGGACCCACGTTCTTTTGCGCACCGCCGTAGATGAGACCGTATTTCTTAACATCTACCGGACGGCTCATGATATCCGACGACATGTCTGCAACGAGCGTTACGGGCGAGTCGATATCCTCGTGTATCTCGGTACCGTAAATGGTGTTGTTGGTGGTGATGTGGAAATAATCCGCATCCGTCGGTATCTTGTATCCCTTCGGAATGTAGGTATAGTTCTTGTCCTCGGAAGAGGCCACTATCTCCACTTCGCCGTAGAACTTCGCCTCTTTGGCCGCTTTCTTAGCCCATACACCGGTCTGGAGGTAAGCGGCTTTCTTCTTCATGAGGTTGGCCGGCACTTCGAAGAACTGGGTGGATGCACCGCCGCCGAGGAAGAGGACTGCATAGTCGTCCGGAATATTGAGGAGGTCCCTCCAAAGCTGTTCGGTCTCAGCCATTACACGTTCCCAACCCGGGGTACGGTGCGAGATTTCCAGAATACCGATGCCCGTGTTGTCGAAATCACGGATAGCCTCGATTGCGGATTCTATCGCCTGTTTCGGCAATACGCAAGGTCCCGCGTTAAAATTGTGCTTCTTCATGATGCTAAATCTTTTAATTTGTTAGTTGTATTGAGGATTTTGATTCCGAATTATCGCTTTGTTTTGCAAAGATATGAATAGTTTCTGATTCCGCAACCGATTCCCGGCAATAATTTACCGACGGGCGGAAGTGTTGTACAATCTCTCCATTTTACCTTATCTTTGTATCTCAAAACGCTTTTCTATGATAAAATCGATGACCGGCTACGGCAAGGCGGAAGCCGTGGAAGGAAAGAGGAAAATCACGGTGGAGATACGCTCGCTCAACAGCAAGCAGCTCGATATGTCCGTCAGGATACCGCAGGCTTACAGACCGCTGGAGTATGAGGTGAGGAACCGCATCGGGAAAGCCGTGCAGCGCGGCAAGGTCGATGTATATATCAATGTAGAAACCGATACCGCAGCCATTCCCGTCAACGTGAACAGGGAACTGTTCATGGCCTATTATTCCGTACTGAAAGAGCTCGGTTCCGGAATGGAGGAGAAGGGCAGGGGAATGGACCCTGTCCTGATGACCGCCATCCTGAAGATGCCGGAGGTCGTAACCAGCGAAACGGAAGAAATATCCGACGGGGAGCGTACCGCATTGTTCGATGCCGTGGACGAAGCGTTGGCGGCTTTCGATGCGTTCCGCACGCAGGAGGGGCAGACGCTCATTGCCGACCTGCTGGCCCGTATCGGCAAAATAGAGGCGTACAGGAAGAGCATCGAACCTTTCGAAGCCCGCCGCATCGGTGTCATCAAGGAACGGATACGCGAAAACATCGCCTCCCTGGGCGTTCCTGTCGATGCGAACCGGCTTGAACAGGAGATGATATTCTATGTCGAGAAACTGGACATCACCGAGGAGAAGGTACGCCTGGACAACCACTGCCGTTATTTCCGTGAAGTCGCCTCGGAGGAGGAGAACGTGGGCCGGAAACTCGGATTCATCGCCCAGGAGATGGGACGGGAGATAAACACGCTCGGCTCGAAAGCAAACGACAGCGACATGCAGAAAACGGTCGTCATGATGAAAGACGAGCTGGAAAAGATAAAGGAACAGGTATTGAATATCCTCTGACGTCCGTCGGGAAATACGGCATCAGGGGAACGAACGATTCGACAAGATAATATGGCTGACGGAAAGAGCGGCAAGCTCATCATATTCTCAGCCCCGTCCGGGGCCGGCAAGACAACGATAGTCCATGCGCTGACGGAACGTTTTCCCCGCCTGGAGTTCTCTATTTCAGCTACTTCGCGGCAACCTCGGCACAACGAGCAGCACGGCCGCGACTACTATTTCCTCTCGGCCGAGGAATTTCGGAAAGCCTGTGAAGAGGAACGGTTCGTAGAGTGGGAGGAGGTCTATGCCGGGACACGGTACGGAACGCTCAAGTCCGAGATGGAACGCATCTGGCGGAAAGGCAATATCATTCTGTTCGACGTGGATGTCATGGGCGGGATAAGGCTCAAGTCGATTTTCGGCGCGAACGCCCTCTCCATCTTCGTCATGCCGCCCTCTGTCGCCGCACTGCGCGAACGGCTGACGGGACGGGGTACCGATTCACCGGAAACCATCGAGAAACGGATAGCCAAAGCAGAACAGGAAATTTCATATGCCGACCGTTTCGATTACGTCGTCATCAACGACGACCTGCAACAGGCGATAGTAGAGGTGGAAACCCTCGTCGCGAAGTTCATAAAGGAGTAGCCGCATGCATTCCGTCATTCTCTATTTCGGTTCGTTCAATCCCGTTCACAAGGGACACATGGCCGTTGCGGAATGGATACTGGAACAGGGGCTGTGCAATGAGGTGTGGTTTGTCGTTTCGCCGCAGAATCCGCTGAAACGAGACGGTTCGCTTATCGGCGAAGAGGAGCGGCTGGCCATGGTACGGCTTGCGGCGGCAGCATCGCGTTATTCGCGGAGAATGAGGGCGTGCGACGTGGAATTCTCGCTCCCGCGTCCCTCTTATACCGTCGATACGCTGTCGGTACTGACCGAACGTTATCCGGACACGACATTCTCCCTGCTGGTGGGAAGCGACATTCCCGGCCAGATAACGCAATGGAAGGAGTGGAGGAAACTGCTGGACAATTATAAAATATATGTATATCCGCGGAGGGGATATCCGGCTCCTGCGGCGGATTGCGGATTCACCGTACTCGAAGGCGCCCCTTTCGAAGATTACTCCTCGACAGAGGTAAGGACTGCGCTGACGGAGGGCGGCGGAGACGATATGGTTCCGGATGTAGTCAAAGAGTATATCAAAACACAGGGATTATGGAACACAGGCAAGAGATAGAGCGGCTGACGGCTGCAATAGAGGCTTCGCCCGAGGATATGACGCTGTATGCCGAACGCGGCAAGATACACTTCCGTGCCCACGATTTCGGAAGCGCACTGAACGATTTCAACCGGGTACTGCTCGCCGAAGAGCACAACGAAGAAATAAGACAGTATGTCAAAATGATAAACGAGATACTGGAGTTTCGTTACAATGATATTTACAACCCCTGATTCAGCAGGGAAAGACAGCGACAGGCCGTCGTTTCAGAGACTCTTCCGATGAAAAAATTAAATATAGCCCTGCTTGCGGGTGGGAACTCCTCCGAAAGGGAGGTAGCGCTGGCAAGCGCCGCAATGATACTCGATGCTTTCGACCGCAGTCGATATAATGTCATTCCAGTCGATGTCCACGGTTTACACTGGACCTGTAAGGGGGCCGGGGACCGGAAGGTCGAAGTGGACAAGACGGACTTCTCCGTTCCGGTCGGCGACGGCAAGATACGGTTCGACTATGCTTTCATCATGATACACGGTACGCCCGGCGAAGACGGCAAGTTGCAGGGATATCTGGAGATGATGGGTATTCCGTACTCCACATCGGGTTTCGTCTCCTCGGTGGAGACGTTCGACAAGACACTCTGCAAACGCATCGTGTCAGAAATCGACGGTTTGTGTCTTGCCCGCGAAGTCCTGCTGCGCCGGGGCGACCGGGTGGATGCCGATGCGATAGCCGCCCGGCTCGGACTGCCCGTCTTCGTAAAGCCGAATGCCAGCGGAAGCAGTTGTGGAGTAACCAAAGTAAAGAGCGTTGCCGACATGGTCCCCGCAATCGAACGCGCCTTCACCGAAAGCGACGCTGTGCTCATCGAGGAGTTCATCGAGGGGAGGGAGTTCGGCTGCGGCGTCTGGATAACTGCCGACGGAATCCGGGCGCTTCCCGTAACGGAAATCAAGTCGCACAAAGAGTTTTTCGATTACGAGGCGAAATATACCGCGGGGATGTCGGACGAAATCACGCCGGCGGAGATTCCCGCCGCAGCAACGGTCCGGATACAGCGGCTCGCCGAAGCGGCGGCCAAGGCATGCAACTGCCGCGGAATCGTACGCGTGGACTTCATCATGACTCCCACCGGGGATATATATATGGTGGAAATCAACTCCGTCCCCGGCATGAGCGGCGGAAGCATCGTACCCAAACAGATAGCCGCGGCAGGCCTGAACATGACGGAGGTGATAAACGCCGTTATCGAAGATACCCTATGCAGGCGCTGATAGAGATAGAGGAACGGATAGTCGTCACCGACATCCTGACCGAACGGTTCTGCTGCGACCTTGCAGCCTGCCGGGGCATGTGCTGCGTGGAGGGCAATGCCGGCGCTCCGCTCGAAAAGGAGGAACTCGCCGTTCTGGAGAGAGAATACGAGCGGTTCAGTCCCTACATGACCGAAGAGGGCAGACAGGCGGTCGCGCAACAGGGGTTTTTCGTGATAGATGGGGACGGGGACTATACCACGCCCCTGATAGGGGATGCCGACTGCGCCTATGCCTGCCGGGAAAACGGCACGACTCTCTGCGCCATCGAAAAGGCATGGCACGAAGGCCGTACCGCTTTTCGCAAACCGGTCTCATGCCATCTCTATCCGATACGCGTCACGAAGTTCAGCGACGGCAGCGAAGGACTGCACTACCACCGTTGGGATATCTGTGCACCGGCTCGTCGATACGGCAGGAAAACGGGAATACGCGTCTATGAGTCGCTCCGGGAACCCATCATCCGGAAATTCGGCGCCGAATTCTACAAAGAGCTGGATGCAGCGGCCAAATACATGGAGAAAGAATATCGAACAGAATGAAACGCAACACTTCCGCCGCCAAAGCGATAGTCTGTACCGTCGTATTGTGGACCATCCCCCTTTTGCTCGCCGCACAGCGCAGTGTCCCGAAACTCGAAGACTTGCCTCGCCGGGCGATAGATACGCTCGATACGGACGACAGCAATATCAAAATAGTGATATTCACGAACAATACCTGGTGTTACTACTATCCCGACCTGAACGAAAGAATGGACAGGGAGGTCTATCGGGAACATTGGGTGAACGACCGGGTTTTCGCCTATACGGACATCCAGCTCAAAGAGCTGCCGCCGGTTATCGACCTGCAGCTCATTGACCGGTACGGGGATTTCCACGCCCCGGCTATAGGCAAAGTCTTCTCGAAATACGGTACCCGCGGCCGGCGGCGGCATCAGGGAGTGGATATCCCCCTCTCCGTCGGCGAACCGATATACGCCGCTTTCAACGGCAAAGTGCGCTATGCCCGGTACAATACCGGCGGTTACGGCAATCTGGTCATCATCCGCCACGAAAACGGGCTGGAAACCTGGTATGCCCACCTGACACGTTGCAACGTGGCGCAGGACGATTATGTGACGGCCGGTACGGTTATCGGCTTCTGCGGCAATACGGGCCGCAGCCGCGGGGCGCACCTCCATTTCGAGATGCGGTATTGCGACCAGGCGTTCGACCCGGAACATCTCATCGACTTCTCCACGGGCGACCTCCGTTATCAGACTTTCGCCCTCGACCGTTCGTTCTTCAGCATCTATTCACGGGCCTCTGAAACACTGGAAGAGGAGGACGATTACGATGAATCCCTGCTCGCCGTACACTCTCCGGACGGGGAACTCACCTCCGAAGACATTCTGGAGAACATCGAATCCACCACACAGGCCGCCATCAAACAGGAGCAGGCAAAAACCGACCCTCTGTACCATACCATCCGGCGCGGCGATTATCTCGGCAAAATAGCCAGACAGTACGGTACGACCGTCAAGAGGCTTTGCCAGCTGAACAACATTTCGGAAGATGCCATCATCCGGGAAGGACGCAAACTACGCGTGCGATAAAGTACGGAACAGGAATTCACAAAAAAGGGAGCGCGGTTACGGACCTACCACGCTCCCTTTATTTTATTCCAGAATGATTCAAATCTCCGCCGGGAAAGTCTTCATATACTGTACGCGTTCGAGCAGCGGGTCGCCGGGGCGCTCTTTCCGGTTCATCAGTCCGCGGAAGTCGTCCACGGTTCCGAAGCCGTTGCGCTCCATCCATCCGGTCAGGAAAGCGTCGATATCACCGATAACCTGCATACCGTTTATAAGCAGGGTACTGCAAAGCTGTACGGTACGGGCACCGGCAAGTATCGCCTTGACGGTATCCGCTCCGCTGTGCACGCCAGTGGAGACCGATATGTCCATACCGGGAATTTCGGCCGTTGCGATGGCTACGTCGCGCAGGGATTTATGCAACTCGGCCGGAGTGCTGAGCCCGCTGGCCGGAACATACTCCATGCTATCGATATCGATATCGGGTTCGAAAAACCGGTTGTAGAGGACAGCTCCCCGGACACCGCGGTTGAACGAAGCCTGCATCATGTGGAAAATATTCGTGAAACGCATGCTGAACTTGACCGACACGGGAATATCCACCGACCGCGTAACGGCCTCTATGATACCGAGGTAACGCGACTCTATCTCCGCCGATGCCTGCGTCTCGTTATCGGGCATGAAGAAAATGTTCAGCTCCAGTCCGTCTGCACCGGCACACGCTATCTTTCCGGCATACTCCACCCATTTGCCTTTGCTCATGCAGTTGATGCTGGCAATGACGGGAAGGTCGGTCTTTCGCTTGACCTCCGATATCAGGTCGATAAACCCTTTCATATAATCGGCCCCGAGATAAGCATGGAGGTAATCGGCCGCCTCCGGAGAGTCGTTGCCATAACGCGCCATCATGGCCGCTTCGCCGGATATCTGCTCCTCGAAAATGGATTTCAGCACCACCGCACCGATGCCGTTGCGGGCAAGCTCCTCGATGTGAGCGGCCGTTGCCGTCAGCGGAGAACTGCTTGCTATCAAGGGGTTCTTCAGCCTGAGCCCCATGTATTTTACCGAAAGGTCTGTCATAATCGCTATCGTTTATTTATTTCCTATAATCCCGCTCTCCGAATATCCTGCTGCCTATGCGTACCATGGTGGCACCGCACTCCACGGCAATGGGATAGTCGTGCGTCATTCCCATGGACAGCGTATCGAACCCGGCTCCGAAGTAGGCTTCCCGAAATTCACGGAACAACCCGTGTACTGCAGTAAATTCGGCCCGTATCCGTGCATCGTCATCCGTTTGCGACGCCACGGCCATCAAGCCCCGGATGCGTACGTTTCCATATGTCCGCCATGCCCCTCCGGCCAGGTAGCTGCGCAGCTCCTCCGGTGCCCATCCGCTCTTGGTCTCCTCCATGGCAACGTGCACCTCAAAGAGGACATCGATGGTCCGGTCGTTCCTGGCGGCTTCGCGGTCTATCACGGCCAGCAACCTGTCCGAATCGACCGAATGGATGAGCTCCACGAAGGGAGCGATGTACTTCACCTTATTGGTCTGCAAATGTCCTATCATGTGCCACCGTATGTCGGGCGGTAAAAGGGGATACTTCTCCCTGAGTTCCTGCGGACGGTTCTCGCCGAATATCCGCTGGCCGGCATCGTACGCCTCGCGTATCATCTCTGCCGGATGGGTTTTGGAGACGGCCACCAGCGTGACGTCCTCCGGAATGGAGGTCTTAACCTCCTGTAATCTTTCTGTCAGTGACATCGCTATTTTTATGTTAAGACAAAAATACGCATAATTTTCATATATTTGCTTTCCGTGTCGATACGGACAATCAATTAATACGCTATAAAATGAGAAAATTCTTTTTGGCAGCCGGACTACTTGCGACCATAGGGGTGGGAACCGCTGCCGCATGTACCAATTTCATCATCACGAAAGGAGCATCCACGGACGGTTCGGCCATGGTAAGTTATGCCGCCGATTCGCACCAGCTCTACGGGGCGCTGTACAAATACGATGCCCCGCGCAAGGGCTACAGGCCGGGAACCATGATGCCCGTCTATGAATGGGATACGGGCCGCTACCTCGGAGACATTCCGCAAGCCGCGCACACCTACTCCACGGTAGGCAACATGAACGACCGTCAGTTGATTATCGCTGAGACTACCTATGGCGGCCGTCCGGAACTGGCAGACCCCGATGGCGGCATCGACTACGGTTCGCTCATCTACATCACGCTCCAGCGGGCTGCTACGGCGCGGGAGGCCATCGCCACCATCGTGGAGCTGGCCAATACGTACGGTTACGCCTCCAGCGGCGAATCGTTCTCGATAGTGGACAAGGAAGAGGCGTGGATTTTCGAGATGATAGGCAAGGGGAGCAAAATCGTGGAGGGTCGGAACGTCAACAAAGGCATCGTCTGGGTAGCCCGCCGTATCCCCGACGGTTACATCTGTGCGCATGCCAACCAGGCCCGCATCACGCAGTTCCCGCTTGACGACCCAGAGAATTGTCTTTATGCCCCGGATGTCATTTCGTTCGCCCGCGAGATGGGATATTACGACGGCAGCGACGAGGATTTCAGCTTCAGCGACGTGTACGCGCCGCTCGAATTCGGAACGATGCGCGGCTGCGAAGCCCGCGTATGGTCGTTCTTCCGTACGTTCGCCCCGGGCATGGACGCTTACCTGGATTATGCGATGGGATACAATCCCGAAAATCGCATGCCCCTGTGGGTGAAACCCTCGAAGAAGATTTCGCCCAAGGAGGTGTTCGACGCCATGCGCGACCATTTCGAGGGTACTCCGATGGACATGACCGCCGACATCGGTGCAGGCGGCAGCGCATGTCCCTACCGCTGGCGGCCCATGGAGTGGGAGTGGGAAGGAGAGACCTATGTGAACGAACGTGCGACCGCAACGCAGCAGACCGGTTTCTGGTTCGTGGCGCAGGCCCGCAGCTATCTGCCCGATGCGATAGGGGGCGTACTCTGGTTCGGTGTGGACGATGCTGCCACTTCGGCGCTGACACCGATATACTGCGGGACGACCGAAGTCCCTCCCTGTTTCAGCGAAGAGAACGGCAGTCTGCTGGAGTACTCCGACACGGCGGCGTTCTGGATTTTCAACCGTGTGGCACAGTTCGCCTACCTGCGGTACAATGTAATCGGCAAGGCTGTCCGCGAGAACGTGGACGCATGGGAGAATGAAATGCTGCTCAAGGTACAGGAGTTCGACGAAAAGGTGATGCACAGCAATATGTCGCATAACCGAATGATACGCGAAGCCACGAGATTTTCCGTCGAGAACGCACAACGGCTGTTCGACCGATGGAAGACACTGGACAGATACCTGATGGTTAAATATATCGACGGTAACGTGAAGGTGGAGAACGCCGACGGTTTCGTAACCAACGGTTACAGCGACAAGATACCCGAAACACCCGAATGGCCCGGTTATACGGACGAATGGAAGGAAGCGGTCGTCCGGGACCACGGCGACGTGCTGCGCGTAGTGGAATAAAAGCAGCCGGCCGCGGAAGGAATCCGGGGCTTATTTGTTAAATTTGCGGCCTGGCCGGAGCCCGCTCCGTTCGGGCCGCAGGTTTGAAAGAAAATGGATAATCACATTAAAACAAACAAGAAATGAAATACGATGTTGTCGTAATAGGCAGCGGCCCCGGAGGATATGTGGCCGCGATAAAGGCCGCGCAGAACGGCCTGAAAACCGCCGTAGTGGAAAAAGCCGAATTGGGCGGCGTCTGCCTGAACTGGGGTTGCATTCCCACCAAAGCCCTTCTGAAAAGCGCTCAGGTGTACAATTATGCCAAACACGCGGCCGGTTACGGTATCGAGATAAACGGAGAGATAACCGCCCCGCTCGACAAAATCGTCGAACGCAGCAGGGGAGTGGCCGATACGATGAGCAAGGGCGTATCGTTCCTGATGAAGAAGAACGGAATCGAGGTCATCAACGGCCGCGGACGGCTCGGCGGGAAAGGTACGGTCGAGGTGGAAGGAACCGACGGTACGAAACAGACCGTAGAGGCTTCCCACATCATACTGGCGACCGGTTCCCGTCCGCGCGAGATGAAGTTCATGCCTATCGACGGCCGGAAAATCATCTCCTCCAAAGAGGCTCTCGTCCTCAGGGAACTTCCCGAAAGCATGGCCGTAGTCGGTTCGGGTGCCATCGGCTGCGAGTTCGCCTATTTCTATGCCTCGCTCGGAGTGAAGGTAACGGTTATCGAATACCTGCCGCAACTGCTTCCGGCCGCCGATACCGACGTCAGCAAAGCGCTCGAACGCGCCTTCCGGAAGATGAAGATAGGCGTCATGACCGGTACTACGGTGAAAGACGTGACGGTAAACGGCGACGGAAAATGCGAACTCCGCATCGAAGGGAAAAAAGGCGAAGAGATACTTACGGCCGACATCGTCCTTTCGGCAGTCGGCATCAAGTCGAACCTCGAAGGACTCGGTCTCGAAGAGGCGGGCATCACGCTCCAGGGTGACAAAATAACAGTAGACGACTTCTACCGTACGAATGTCGAAGGCGTATATGCCATCGGCGACATCGTTCACGGCCCCGCACTGGCGCATGTGGCCTCTGCCGAAGCCATCTGCTGCGTGGAAAAGATATGCGGTCACGCTCCCGCCCCGATAGATTATACCACCATTCCGTCATGTGTCTACACTACGCCGGAAATCGCCATGGTCGGGCTGACGGAGAAACAGGCCATCGAAGGCGGTTACGAAATCAAAGTCGGACAGTTCCCCTATACGGCTTCCGGAAAGGCAACGGCCGCAGGCGACCGAGACGGGTTTGTCAAGTTGATTTTCGATGCGAAAACCGACCGACTGCTGGGCGCCCACATGATGGGGGCCAATGTAACGGAGATGCTCGCCGAACCCACGTTGGCGAAAGCGCTGGGAGCGACGGCGCACCAGATAGCCGCGACGGTACATCCGCACCCCACAATGAGCGAAGCCGTTATGGAAGCTGCGGAAGCCGCCCTCGGCCATGCGGTACACCTGTAACAGGGCGTCCACCGGCAAACCGCCACGGCAGTAAAGCGTCGATAGTGAAAAAGGCAGGCCCTGGGGCCTGCCTTTTTCACTACGATAACAAATTACTTCAATTCGAAATCACAACTCTGGATGAGTTCATCTTTCACTTTAAGGCCCATGTGGTTGAGATATACCTGTATTCCCTCTCTTTTTGCAAATTCAATCGGGTCTATGAAATCGGAATCCCCGCCTATGATAGCGATTTTATCTACAACCTTATGGGTCGCTATCCAAACCATATCCATTCCGACCTTGATATCCACACCCTTTTGCTTGAAAGATGGACGATACCCGGTCAAAATGCCGTTATCATCAATCTTAGGCTGCCATCCGGCAAAAGACAACATTCCCAACCGCAGACAGAATTTATCGGTTCGGGCAAGTTCGTTTAACAAATCGGTCTTCGCGACATACGACTTCGATAGCGTAAAATCGTACTCTTCCCCTTGCGGGTTTGTCTTTTTACCGCTGAACGGCCGGGCGTCATAGAAATAGACGCGAAACAATACGTCCTTAATATTTTCCGAATCGGTAAGGGTTTTCGCCCGAATCAATCGCATCGTATTCTCCACTTCCTGCTTCACATGGTCTGCCGTCGGAAGCATACCGTTGACTCTGTTCTTATTAACGGCATCGAAAAAACCACCGTCCACCAGAATCGCTATCTTCATTATCTCCATATAGATTACCGAATAAGTCCGGCAAATTACCGGAAAAGAAACTGATTTATTAATTTATTGAATTAATTATACCTTTTCCGTTATCCCGAGCATGCATTATTTCACCCGAATCAGGTTCAGACCGTCACGCAGGGGGAGTACTACATTTTCCACCCGGTCGTCTTCCCTGACCATCCGATTGAATTCCCGTATCGCCATGGTATGGGGGTCGCGGTACTGCTCCGGTTCGGCCACCTTCCCGTACCACAGGATGTTGTCGGCGATGAGGTAACTGCCGGAACGGACCAGCGGCACCGTCCGCCCTTCGTCCATCAGCATACGGTAATAGGCCGGATATTCGCGCTTGTCGCCATCGATAAAGACCAAATCGTAAGTTTCGTTCAGAGAGGGCATCACCGCGAAAGCACTGCCGATATGCAGGCGGATTCGGTCACCGTATCCGCTGCGCTCCACGAACGAACGTATCAGCTCCTCCTGTTCGTCGTCCGCTTCTATCGTATCGAGTATCGCTCCGGCCTCCATGCCAGTGGCCATGGAGAGCGCCGAATATCCCGTAAACGTACCTATTTCGAGTACCCGGTGCGGACGCAGCATTCTGACAAGCATACCGAGGAATCGCCCCTGTATTTGTCCCGAGAGCATCTGGGGATGAACAGCCCGCTGATTTGTGGTCCGTGTCAGTTCCTCCATCAATGCGTCCTCGGGCGACGACATTTCGTGTATATAACGTTCCAAACGTTCCATCCGCTACTTGTAAATCAGGGCCGACATGCCCGTAAATATCTCTTCCGCTACCGTCCGGAGCGTCTCCCCGTCGAGCGCCTCTATCTTCTCCTTCGCCTCCCCGAAACCGTCCACATCTCCGAATACGAGATAGCTTTTGGCCGCCCCCAGCATATACGATTCGTTGTTTTCGGCAGAAATGGCGAGCTGTCCGAGGAATTGTCTTTTGGCGACCGAAAGACGGCGCGGAGAGAGGACATGCTCTGCCAACTCACCCAATTGCCTGTCCATCAACTCTATGCACCGGGAGGCATTCTCCTTCTCACAGCTGAAGTAGATGGAGGCGACACCCGAGTCGGTAAAGGGCGTATAGGTGGCTTCCACCGAATAGGAAAGCGCGTTTTTTTCCCGAAGCAGCACATTCAGCAGCGAATTGGCAGACGGGCCGCCGAGGGTATTCATCAGCAACATCAGCGGCAGGCGTCTGTCGTCCTTCAGGTCGTAGGCACGCTTGCCCTTCATACAGTGTACCTGATGGGTGCCGCGGCCGACAGAGTGACAGAACGGTTCCGGGGCAGGATGTACCGTCCGGCCGAATGCCCGCTGGCTCGCCGGTATGCCTCCGAACCAGCGGTCGGCCACTGTCCGAAAAGCCTTTTCGGAGAGGTTGCCGATAAGCGAAAAGACCATCTGGTCGGTCGTATAGGTTCGGGCGACGAACCGCCGGATATCTTCACTGTGCATCCGGCGCAGCGTAGCCTTACTGCCGAGAATGTTGTGTCCGAGCGACGAACCGTCGAAAATCCGGTCCTCAAATTCGTCGTATATACGGTCGGTCGGAGAATCCTTGTAGAGATTTATCTCATCGAAAATCACGTTCTTCTCCTTCTCTACCTCATGTTCCGGAAAAGTAGAGCGGAAAACGATGTCGGCTATCAGTTCCACCGCCTTGGCGTAGTCGCCTCGCAGGGTAGTGGCATGCACCACGGTCTCTTCCTTGGTCGTATAGGCGTTGAGTTCTCCACCCATGTTCTCCAGCCGACAATTCACTTGCCAGGCTTTCCGCCGCTGCGTCCCCTTGAACAGCGTGTGTTCTACAAGATGGGCCATGCCGTATTCGCCGGGCAGCTCGTCGCGGCTGCCGGTATTTACGGTCAGGGCACAATGTACCACCGCCGATTTGACCTGTTTGAGGATGCATCTGATGCCGTTGGGCAAGGTATATGTGATGAATTCCATCAGTCGTTTCGGTTTTGGGCCCGTAAAGAGAGATATTGTCCGGTATGGCTCTCCGGACACTCCGCAAGGTCGGCCGGAGTTCCTGCAAACACCAGGCGTCCACCCCCTTCGCCCGCTTCCGGGCCGAGGTCTATCACCCAGTCGGCACACCGGATGACATCCATGTTGTGCTCCACAACCACAATGGTATGTCCCTTTTCGATGAGAGCATTGAAGGCCGCGAGGAGCTTGTTGATGTCGTGAAAATGGAGTCCGGTCGTCGGTTCGTCGAACACGAACAGGGTACTCTCCGAAGCATTGTCCTTCATCAGAAAAGTAGCCAGTTTCACCCGCTGTATCTCTCCTCCGGAGAGGGTGGAGGTGGATTGGCCGAGCTTGATATACCCCAGCCCCACATCCTGCAGCGTTTTCAGTATCTCCAGCACTTTCCTGTTCGCGGCATTGCCGCCGTCCAGCGCAAAAAACTCCATCGCCTCGTCCACCGTCATCTCCAGCACATCGTATATCGACCGGCCATGATACTTGACCTCCAATACGTTGTCATTGAAGCGTTTGCCTCCGCAGTACTCACATTTGAGCTCGATGTCGGCCATAAACTGCATACCTACCACCACGAAACCGTCACCCTGACACTCTTCGCACCGGCCGCCGGGCCGGTTGAACGAAAAATAGGAGGGCGTCATGCCGTTGTTCACGGCATAGGGCTGGTCGGCGAATATCTTGCGAATGTAGTCGTAGGCCTTGGTATAGGTGACGGGATTGGAACGCTGCGACTTTCCAATCGGATTTTGGTCTATCATCTCGATGGATTTCAACATGCCGACGTCGCCGGCCAGCCCTTCAAAACTACCCGGTTTCACACCCGTTTCAAACAGTTTGCGCCGGACAGCCGGATAGAGTATCCCCTTGACGAGAGACGATTTGCCGCTGCCGCTCACCCCGGTAACACAGGTCATCACACCGAGCGGTATCTTCACGTCTATCCCTTTGAGATTGTTCTCTCTCGCACCCTTTATTTCAATGCAGTTGCTCCAGCCGCGCGGAGAGGTCGGAGGATGTATGGCGCGTTTGCCTGTCAGGTAATCCGCCGTCAGGCTGCCTTCCGCCTTTTCAAGCTGTTCGAACGAACCGTTGAATACCACCTGTCCGCCGTTGTAACCCGCTTCCGGGCCGATGTCGATGATGCGGTCGGCAGCACGGATTATCTCCTCCTCGTGTTCGACGACGATTACCGTATTGCCCAAATCGCGGAGTTGCCTAAGAACCTTAATGAGCCGCGCCGTATCGCGCGGATGGAGACCGATACTCGGTTCGTCGAGAATATAGAGCGAGCCGGTCAGGTTGCTACCGAGCGACGTGGCGAGATTGATGCGCTGGCTCTCGCCTCCGGAAAGGGTGGAGGAGAGACGGTCGAGCGTCAGATATCCCAACCCCACATCGGAGAGGTAAGCCAGCCGGTTGCGTATTTCGACCAAGACGCGCGAAGCCGTCTGTGCGTCGTGTTCGTCCAGGACGAGACTGCCGAAAAATTCCATGAGGCTGTCCACGCTCATGGCCACAAGCTCTGCGATGTTCTTGCCGCCTACTTTGACGTAAAGTGCCTCCTTACGGAGCCTGCTCCCGCCGCATTCATGGCAAAGCGTCTTGCCCGTATATCTGGAGAGCAATACCCGATACTGTATCTTGTAGCGTTCGCTTTCGAGGTATGCGAAGAAATCGTTCAGCCCTTTGAAATAGCGGTTTCCCGTCCACAGCAACTGTTTCTGCTCTCTGGTGAGTTCGTAGTAGGGCCTGTGTATCGGAAAATCAAACTTGTGGGCAGAAGCCACCAACTGCTCTTTCCACCACTTCATGGTATCGCCGCGCCAGGCGGCTATCGCGTCGTCGTAGATGCTTCTGGTCTTGTCGGGCACGACGAGCTCTTCGTCGATTCCGATAACCTTGCCATACCCTTCGCAAACCGGGCAGGCCCCTATCGGATTGTTGAACGAAAACATATGCTCGGTCGGAACTTCGAAAGTCATCCCGTCGGCCTCAAAACGGGTAGAGAAGATCTCCGCCCGGTCGCCGTCCTCCTCCTGCACGACTATCTTGCAGCTCCCGCCGCCGTAACTCAGCGCCTGTGCGACCGAATCGCCCAGCCTGCTCTTCGTCTCCTCGTCATCGCGGACCTTGACACGGTCCACCACGATGTCGAACTCCCCGGTCTGTTCAATTCCCGGCCGGGAGATATACTCTTCGACAGGGATGGCAGCACCGTCGGCATAAATGCGCTGGATACCCTCCTTGACGAGCAGGGTAAGCCGTTCTACGGCACCCTGACCTGCTGCGGGCCGGACGGTGGCACAGATGAGTACACGTCGGCCGGTCTGTCCGACGATGTAGGAGACGATATCCTGTACCTGATAACACCTCACCTCCCGACCTGTGACGGGAGAGTAGGTCCGCCCTATACGGGCGAAAAGCAGTTTCAGGTAGTCGTATATCTCGGTAGACGTACCGACCGTCGAACGGGGATTGCGCGTATTAACTTTCTGCTCTATCGCAATCGCGGGAGCGATGCCGCTTATCGAATCTACATCGGGTTTGTCGATACGGCCGAGAAACTGGCGGGCATAGGCGGAAAGGCTCTCGACATACCTGCGCTGCCCTTCGGCGAACAGGGTATCGAAAGCCAGCGTGGATTTACCGGAACCTGAAAGCCCTGTGACGACCACCAGCCGGTTATGGGGAATTTCGAGGCTGATATTCTTCAAATTATGTACCCTAGCCCCCTTTATGTAAATGGAATCGTGTTTTTCCGCGTCGTTCTTCTGCATCTGTTCCTTATCCCTTCCTTTTCACATCGGCCCCTTCCACATTCCCCAGTTTCGCCTCCAATGCAGCGGCACGACTCCGGCGTATGGCCAGCGTCATGGTACACAGGTTATCGAAATGCTGGGAAACGATACGGGGCTGTTCCTCCTTGACGGTCTTCATCACATCGTTCATACATACATACGGGAAAGCGACCGTGAATATTGTATCCACCGTTTTCTCCACGATTTTCGCTGCGGCAAGCGCCCCGGCAGCCGATTCCCGATAGGCGTTGATAAGCCCCGGCACGCCTAGTTTCGTCCCGCCGAAGTAACGCACCACGACAATCAGGCAGTCGGTCACCCCCGCGGACAGCATCTGTCCCAATATCGGCCGGCCGGCCGTTCCGGAGGGTTCGCCGTCATCGTTCGCCCGGTACACGCCCCCGTCCGCACCGAGACGATAGGCATAGCAGTGATGGGTGGCATCGTAATACCGCTTGCGCAGCCCCTCGACAAGCTCCATGGCCTCCTCGGGCGAAGAAACGGGATAGGCATAAGCGAAAAACTTGCTGCTGCGCTCCTTGAATTGCGCCTCGGCAGGAGCATCTATCGTCCGGTAAAGGTCTTCACCATCCGCCATAACTGCTGTAAAACTTTATTTCGGATGGCTGAATATTCTGTTCCAGCGTATTTTGCCTGGGAAACTCTTGTCTTTATCGGCAGACCATCCGATAAACACCGGTTTGCCCACCACATGGTCTTCGGGAACGAATCCCCAAAAACGGGAGTCGGCGGAATTATGCCGGTTGTCGCCCATCATGAAGTAGTAATCCATGGCGAATGTATAGGAGTCGGCCGGAGCACCGTTGATATAAATCTCCCCGTCACGCACTTCGAGGTCGTTGCCCTCGTAATTCCTGATTATCCTCCGGTAAAGGGGCAGGTTCTCCGTCGTAAGGGCAACGGTAGCCCCTTGCTTCGGAATCCACAGCGGGCCGAAATTGTCCTCATTCCAGTCGAAACGGTCGTCGTTAGGGAATATCCAGTAGCCCGTGCCGCTCGATTCGTACCGCTCTATCGAAACGATATTGGACATGCCGCGAAGCTGCTCCACATTGGCATCGGTCAGGGGAAGCAGATAGGTATGTACGCTCTGGTCATACAGAATGTCGTCTTTCGCTATGCCGAGTTCGTCGAAAGTCCGCCGGCTGATGGGATTGCCTGCGGTACGCACGTAATAGTTGTATTGACGCCCTGGAGCATCCCGGTGTCGTACGCCGTTGACATAAAGGTCTCCGTGTACGACCGCTACGGTATCGCCCGGCAGACCGACGCAGCGCTTCACGTAGTGTTCGCGCTTGTCGGCGGGGTGGGAGATGACCGTATACTGCCGCTCGAGCAGTTCCCGCCCGCGCCGCTCGCCGTAAGTGAGCTGGAATTCGCGCAGCACATCGTAATAGGTGACATTGGGATTCTCCATGAGTACAGTATCGCCAGCGGGAAAATTAAACACCACGATGTCGTCGCGCTGCACGCTGCCGCATCCAGCCAAGCGCTTATAGGGCCGCTTCACTGCTTCCGAATAGGACTTTTTCGTCTGCGAAAATGGCATTCTGTTATGCACCAACGGAAACGACAGGGGAGTCATGGGCATCCGCGGCCCGTAAGCCACTTTGCTGACACAGAGATAATCGCCCACCAGCAGCGTCTTTTCCATCGAGGAGGTGGGTATCCGGTACATCTGGAAGATATAGGTATGGATGAGCGATGCCGCGATAACAGCGAACACAATGGCCTCTATCCAGCTCCAAGTTTCACGGTAGGCCTTGTTGGTCGCCTTGCGCTCCTGATGTTTTTTGCCGAAAAGGAACCTCGACAGATATTTCGTAATGTAGATGTCGAATATGACGGGCAGTCCGAGAAGCATCCAAGGATTGCGCGACCATATCACGAGCCACAAAATATAAATTACCGATACGATGGTAAATTTGGTCCATCGATTCCGGAAAAACGTACGCACCTTACTCCAAAATTCCTTCATTGTTCTGTCGTTCTGTCTATTCTATACAGTTATCTCGATTATCTCTTAATGAATAATGCTACCGAGCATGTCGTCCATGGTCAGCACCCCCTTGTGTCCGGCAGCGAACTCCGCCGCCATCACCGCACCCACGGCGAATCCGCGGCGCCCCTTGGCCTCATGGCACAGCGTGATGGTATCCGCCACTGAATCGTATATCACCTCGTGGATACCGGCGACATCGCCTTCACGCACGGAAACGATACCCAGCGCGGAGGGGCAGTCCGTTTCATGGTTCACCCACGCTTCGGTCCAGCCGATGTTACGCAGAATACCCTCGGCCAGCGTGACAGCCGTTCCGCTCGGCGCATCCTTTTTTCTTGTGTGATGCACCTCGCGCATCGACACCGCGTACTCCGGGAACCGGTCCATGATGCGGGCTAGATACTCGCTGACGCGGAAAAGGATATTTACACCGATACTGAAATTGGACGACCAAAAGAACGTACCGTCCAGCTCTTCGCACAGCTTTTCCGCCTCCTCCCGGCGTTCGTTCCATCCTGTCGTACCGCACACTACAGGCACTCCCGCCCGGAGACAGGTCTCGACATTGCCGAATGCCGTAGCGGGAGTGGTGAACTCGATGGCGACATCGGCCTGCGCCAAACGCTCCGTTGCAAGTTTCGCCTCTTCCCCCGCATCCACCGTAAAAAGTACCGTATGGCCCCGGTCGATAAGCACACGTTCTATCTCGTGCCCCATCGTGCCGTATCCTATGATGACTGTTTTCATGCCTTCTTATCGAGTTCCGGAAAAGACCGGTATTGTGCAAAGGTACTCAAAACGTCCCGATGCACAGCATATCCAAACGGTATTTTTCCTACCGTCCGGCAACATCACGGTTCTCTCCGCTATTCGGCTACGGAAAGAACGTCGGGCGTATAGGTACGCAAAGCGAGTTTTTTCACCCATACGACGAAAATACCCGTGAGAATCAGGTTCAGTACAAGCGTCAGCACTGAAATGACCAGCGCCGGTCCGCCGAGATTGTAACCGATGGCGATAAAAATGACGCCGGCCCCCACCTCTCCGCGAGTGAACATGCCGATGGAGAGTGCCAGGCGTTCGCTCCATTTCCGGTCGCGGTAGAAAAACATGGGCACCAGCTTGCCGATATTGGACAAAAAAGATACGGCGACGACATGGAGGGCGATGACACCCCAGGACATCATGGGCTGCGAACCAGTTACGGAAGCGGCACCCGCAGCCGACGATGTATCGAGCCCGATGAACAGCGGCATGCTGAGTCCGACGAGAAACATGAACATGAACGAGATACCGGACGAGGCAGCGCGTTCGCGGGGGGAATCCATATGGCGGGTCTTCATGACCATACCGAGTACGAAGGCCGGCAGCAGCACCTCGATATGGATACTCCCTTGTTCGCCGTAAAAATGTTTGGAGACCAAATAAATCACCTGGGTTATTCCGAAAACTGCAACCGAATAGAGGAGGATGGCCCACCACTCCTGCCGCAGGTTATAGGCATTCAGCTTTTTCCATCCGAGCCACAGGAGCAGGAACACGATAAGCATGACCGCAAACAACTGCCATCGAAGGCCTATCATCATGATTTGCAGTGGAATCATCAGCAGAATGGTATCCAAATCATCGAAAATGGCCAACACCTGAATCTTCCTGTACATCCAGCTCTGCTTGAGATTCAGCGCCGCCAGCATGGTGAACAGGATACCAGCGGAAGTGGGAGCGGCAAAACGGCTGAGCAACAGGTTCTCCTTCCATGCGCCGGCATCGCCCCAATACCCCGGAGGCAGCAGAACGAAGACATAGTAGAGTGCGATGAGCAGCCACGGAACGGCAGCCGTCGCCATGGCGATAAAATAATCCGCCGCATAGGAGCGCCAGCGGGTTTTATCTATCTCAAATTCCCGCCCCACATTTATCATGATGAACGACAGGCAGACATAGAGGAGGGTAGTGGAGATGTTCCGGAAAGCGGCATACCCTTCGCCGAGCAAACCGGGCAACATTTGAGAGGCCGCAAGGCCGAGAATCAGGAGCAGGGAAAAAGTAAGGACTTTTTTCATCGGCAGTATCGGAATAATCAGCAGTCGGCACCGTCGGTTAATGTCGGCCATATCAAAGGGTACCGCCCGAAATTTTTTTGCAAAAGTAACATATAATCCCTGAATACTCCGCCTCTCAGGTTACAAAAAAGCGACCGGCCGCTGCGAAATCCTCCCGTCCCGCCACAGGCACGGGGACACCCGGCAAAACCGGAGCGGACACTTCATCCGCACACTACTGTATCCTACCGGCGGTTCCGGCAATTTTATGGCTGCCTCCGCACGCGATATGCGTACCGGTGCCTATCTTTGTGCTAAAACAAGACGCATGCGCTACTTCATGAACCTATCCTATAAGGGGACGAATTATCACGGCTGGCAGATACAGCGGAATGCTCCCTCCGTCCAGGCGGAACTCGAACGCGCCCTGTCCACCGTCCTGCGTCTCCCCACGCCGGTGACGGGTGCGGGACGGACGGACACGGGCGTACATGCCCGCGACTATACGGCCCATTTCGACGCCGCTCCCGTCGCGGAGGCGGAAGCGCTCCGCTACCAATTGAATGCGATGCTGCCGGACGACATCGCCGTCCACCGCATCCGCCGCGTCCGGGACGATGCGCATGCCCGTTTCGATGCCGCCGAACGGGAATATACCTATTACATGCGCAGCGAGAAAGACCCCTTCAGCCGCGAAACATCGTGGCAGTATCGCGGCGCTCTGGACACCGCCGCCATGAACGAAGCCGCCGCGCATCTGCTCGCATTCGACGACTTCACGACCTTCGCCAAACTCAACTCCGCCAACAAGACCAACATCTGCAAAGTCACATATGCCCGATGGAGGCAGGAGGGAACGGAACTCATCTTCACCATCCGCGCCAACCGCTTCCTGCGCAATATGGTCAGGGCCATTACGGGCACACTGGTGGGAGTAGGCCGGGGCAAAATGACGCCGGACGAATTCCGCAGCATCATCGCCGCCCGTGACCTTTCGCGGGCGGGCTCCTCCGCCCCGGCACAGGGACTTTTCCTGACCGCCGTCCGTTATCCGGAGGAGATTTTTCTCGACAGCGACACACCATCCCATCTTCCGTAAAGCAAACCCCTTATACCGGAAAGTATGCTTCCGAAAATGCCGGCAGGGGAAAAGAAACTCCTCCTTTTCCCCTGCCGCATCCATCAAACCGAACTTTTCCCTATTCCAACCGAAGGTCTTTCTTTATCCTTTCGAGCTTCGCATCGAGTTCGCTGCCGACGGCATCATACCGGTCGATGGCATCGAGCGGTTCCCGAACGCTGAAATAATACTTTATCTTGGGTTCCGTCCCGGAAGGACGCACGGAGACCATGCTTCGGTCGGCCGTAATAAATTGCAGGACGTCGCTCTTTTCCATATCAATCGGGGTTACCTTGCCTGTCGTCAGGTCGCGACTCTCTCCTGTCAGATAATCTCTGATGACTGCGACGGAAGAACCGGCGATGACCTTAGGCGGCGCAGTACGCCAATCGACCATCATACGATGTATCTCCTCCTGGCCCTCCTGGCCCTTGCGCACTATCGACACCAACCCTTCTTTATAGAAGCCGTATTTTACATAAAGCTCCTTAATTAACTGATAAAGCGTCGTTCCGATACTCTTGGCCCAGGCCGCAGCCTCCGCAGCCAGCGCACACGAGCTGACGCCGTCCTTGTCCCGCACGAAATCCTCAGGCAGGTACCCGAAGCTCTCCTCGCCGCCGCCGATATACTTCTCTCCGAGCGGCTCCTGCCGACGGATGATGCCTGCAATATACTTGAACCCGGTCAGGCAGTCGAATACCTTCACCCCGAAACTTCGAGCCACTTCGGCAACCATCTCGGAGGTCACAATGGTCTTCACGACGAACTGGTGTCCGTCGAGTCTTCCCGTCTCGCTCCAGCGGCGGCAAATATAATAGGTAAGCAGGACGCAGGTCTGATTGCCGTTCAGCAATACGTAATTTCCTTCCTCGTCCGGTACCGCGATACCGATGCGGTCGGCATCGGGGTCGGTGGCGAGAACGATATCGGCCCTCTCCCGCATCCCTTGTTCGATGGCCATACGCATCGTCGTACGCTCCTCCGGGTTGGGAGATTCCACCGTCGGGAAGTTGCCGTCAATCACCATCTGCTCCGCGACGGTACTCACGTCGGTAAAGCCGAACTCACGCAGTGCTTGAGGCACCAGCCTGTAACCACATCCGTGAATGGGTGTATAGACTATCTTCATATCCCGGTTGGCGGCCACCGCCTCCGGCGACAGAGAGAGCGATTTGATGCGCTGGAGATACACCCGGTCGAAAGCCTCGTCCAGTATGGTAATGTTCTCCGGATGCAGGCCGGATTTTATCCGGTCGATGTCGGTAATCGCCGCGACCTCGGCGATAATATTCCGGTCGTGAGGCGCGACCACCTGCGAACCGTCCGTCCAGTAAGCCTTATAACCGTTGTATTCGCGGGGATTGTGCGACGCGGTCACCATCACGCCGCTTTTGCAGCCGAGCTCCCGGATAGCGAAGCTGAGCTCCGGAGTAGGACGGAGCGAGTCGAACAGGAATACCCTGAAACCATTCGATGCGAAGATGTCGGCCACGCGTTCGGCGAACTCGCGGCTGTGGTTGCGACAGTCGTGACTGACAGCCACCTTTATCTCCTCTCCGGCAAATGTCTTGGCGAGGTAATTGGCAAGCCCCTGCGTGGCCATGCCTACCGTGTAGACATTCATCCGGTTCGTTCCCACACCCATGATGCCGCGCAGACCTCCTGTACCAAATTCCAAATCTCTGTAAAAACTTTCGGTAAGCTCCTTTTGATTATTGTCAATCAGATGCTTGACTTGCCTTTTAGTCGCTTCGTCAAAATCCCCTGCAAGCCATTTTTCGGCCCGCAGCAGCACTTGTTCGTCTGCTTTCATACCCATAATCGTCATTGATTTTATTTATGATTCGTATGCCGCTCAATGATATTTTCTATATACAAAATTAGGCGTTTTTTTAGAATTTCTCGCTATCAAACCTTTAAATCCGCCCCCTCCGAGAACCCCCATTTTTCTATAAAAATTAAATCTGAAAACGCAACATGGGGTACGGTTTTTTTAAACATTTTTATAACACACTTTTGTACTCGGAAAAACCACCCCGCACTTATGGTTATCAACAATCCGACATACAGCGATATGTGGCAGAACTGCTTGTCCCGTATCCGGGAGAAGACCTCCCAGGAGGAGTTCATCAAGTGGTTCAAGCCCATCGTGCCGGTCAACTTCGACGGCACCACGCTGCAGTTGCGGGTACCCAACGAAGCGTACGTCTATCACATAGAGAAACACTACATCCCGTTCCTCCGCCCGATAATCTACCAGACTTTCGGACAGAAGACCAAACTCCGCTATTCGATACCCAACCACGAACATCACACACAGCAACCGGCCGCCTATCCGCAGGAAGCAAATACTACGCCGATTTCAAAATATGTGGAACAGACCGATACGGCAAATATAAAAAATCCGTTCGTCATACCGGGTATAAAGAGGATAGTCATCGACTCGCAGCTCAACCCCAACTACACGTTCGATACATTCATCGAAGGCGACTGCAACCGGCTGGCCCGTTCGGCGGGAATGTCCATAGCGGTCAATCCGGGCAGTACGGCCTACAATCCGCTGTACGTATTCGGCGACTCCGGGTTAGGTAAAACGCATGTAGCCCAAGCGATAGGAATGGAGATAAAACAGCGCCACCCGAATCTGCAGGTGCTCTACGTCTCCATGAACAAATTCCAGGCACAATACACATCGGCCGTTCTGAACAAGGAGGTGAACGATTTCATCCACTTCTACCAGATGATAGACGTGCTGATAATCGACGACATACAGGAGCTCTCCGGCAACAAGGAGAGTACGCAGAACGCCTTTTTCAACATTTTCAACCACCTGCAGCTATCCGGCAAGCAGCTTATCCTTACATCGGATAAACGGCCGGTCGAGTTGAAAGACATCAACGACCGGCTACTCACCCGCTTCCGCTGGGGGCTGGCTGCAGAGTTGCTGCCGCCCGATTTCGACACCAAGGTCAAAATCATCAAACACAAGGCGGCCCGGCTCAATGCGGATATTCCGGATGAAGTCATCCATTTTTTCGCCGAGAATATCAATGCCAATATCCGGGAGATAGAGGGTGCCCTCTCTTCACTGGTCGCCAACGCGACATTCCTCGGCAGGAAGATAACCATCACGCTGGCCAAAGAAATTTTGAAAGTGTATGTCAAATTCAACCAAAAGGAGATAACGATAGAACACATCCGTAATATCGTGTGCGACCACCTGAAGATAGACCAGGCGGTTTTCGATTCGACCAAACGCACGCGTGAAGTAGCACAGGCCCGCCAGATAGCCATGTACCTCTGCAAACAGCACACGAAGGCCCCCTTGACAACCATCGGTGCGGCGATAGGCGGCAAGAACCACGCAACGGTGTTGCATGCGTGCAAAACCGTCTCCAACCTCATAGAGACCGACAAAGCCTTCAATCAAATGATAGAGGAGATAGAACGCAAGGTGCTGGCCAAATAATACGGCACCTTGTCTTTTAACGCGGCCGGAACAGCGATGTTTCCGGCCTTATCGCTTCATTATTGATATATTTTTCGTACTTTTACCTTTATTAACAACCATTCCGAACCGACAGGGTGGAAAACTTGAAATAAAACGAGTTAATATTTTGATAAGAAAACAAATATGGCAGAAAAAAAAGAAGTGAGCGCAGACAAGCTGAAAGTACTCAATGCAGTGCTCGACAAAATAGAGAAGGATTTCGGCAAAGGAGCCGTTATGAGAATGAGCAGCGACAAGGTCGAGGAGGTGGCCGTTATCCCCTCCGGTTCGATTACGCTGGATATGGCCCTCGGAGTGGGAGGCTATCCCAAAGGCCGAGTCGTGGAGATATTCGGCCCCGAATCGTCGGGTAAGACGACCCTGGCGCTGCACGCCATAGCAGAAGCCCAGAAAGCGGGCGGACTGGCTGCCTTCATCGATGCCGAACACGCTTTCGACAGAAGCTATGCCCAGGCGCTCGGAGTAGACGTGGACAATCTGTTGATTTCCCAGCCGGACAACGGCGAACAGGCATTGGAGATAGCCGACAGCCTTATCCGTTCCAGCGCGATAGATATCATCGTAATAGACTCAGTAGCGGCCCTGACACCCAAAGCGGAGATAGAGGGCGACATGGGAGAATCCAAAATGGGACTCCAGGCCCGGTTGATGTCGCAGGCACTCCGAAAACTGACCGCGAGCATCAGCAAGACCAAAACGGTCTGCATCTTCATCAACCAGCTCCGCGACAAGATAGGCGTGGTATATGGCAATCCGGAAACGACCACCGGCGGCAATGCACTGAAATTCTATGCCAGTGTCCGCATCGATATCCGCAAAGCCTCCAGCATCAAGGACGGTGAAGAGCAGCTCGGTGCAAGAGCCAAAGTCAAAGTCGTCAAGAACAAGGTGGCTCCGCCTTTCCGCCGCGCCGAATTCGACATCATGTACGGCGAAGGTATCTCCAAAGTAGGGGAGATAGTAGACCTCGGCGTTGATTTCGACGTAATCAAAAAAAGCGGTTCGTGGTATTCTTACGGCGACAGGCGACTCGCACAGGGCCGTGACGCCGTCAAGGATTTGCTGACGGCCGACGAACCGTTGATGGAAGAAATCGAGGGCAAAGTGCGCGAAGCCATGAAAGAAGCACGCAACGCCCCGAAGAAATAGGTTGCCGCCTCCGGCAAACGCCCCATGCGTTCCGCTGGCTTCCGAACCAATCAAACCGTATCTGCCTATGGCAACAGCTGGCTACTCCGAAGAACACGAAATAATCATTACGGACCGTTTCAACGACCTTCTCTCATCCTGCTCGAAAATAGTCAAGAAGGAGGAGGACTGGGAGTTGATACGCAAGGCTTTCTTCCTCGCAAAGGAGGCCCATAAGGGGGTATTGCGCCGCAGCGGGGAACCCTATATACTGCACCCCCTCGCCGTCGCCAAAATCGTAGTGGAGGAGATAGGGCTGGGCGTAAAATCCGTGGCGGCCGCTCTTCTGCACGACGTAGTGGAGGATACGGCCTACACGGTGGAGGAAATCGATACCATTTTCGGGGAGAAGATTGCCTACATGGTGGACGGCCTGACCAAAATGGCCGGGGTAGTGAACACGGACACCTCCAAACAGGCCGCCTATTTCCGCAAAGTGCTGCTGACGCTGTCAGACGATGTGAGGGTCATCCTCATCAAGATAGCCGACCGGCTGCATAACATGCGGACAATGGCCTCCATGCCGCGCGACAAGCAGGTGAAGATATCGAGCGAAACCCTCTATCTGTTCGCTCCGCTGGCCTACCGACTTGGTCTGTATGCCATCAAAACCGAGTTGGAAGACTTGAGCCTGCGCTACCGGTATCCGGAACAATACTTCGAGATTGTCCGGAAACTGGACGAGACGGAGCCAGACAGAAACGAATTCATAAACCGTTTCATCGCCCCCATCAGGCAGCGCCTCACCGAGAGCGGCATCGACTTTACGATAGCAGGACGCGTCAAAAGCATCTTCTCCATCTGGTCGAAGATGCAGCGGAAAGGAATCTCCTTCGAAGACGTTTACGACCTCTTCGCCATCCGCATCGTATTCAAGCCCACGGAACTCATTCCCGAAAAATCGCAGTGCTGGCACATCTACTCCCTCATCACGGACATCTACGCTCCGAAGCCGGACCGCATCCGCGACTGGGTAAACTTTCCGAAAGCCAACGGCTACGAAGCGCTACATGCCACAGTCATGGGGCCGGACGGTATCTGGGCCGAAGTGCAAATACGCTCCGAACGCATGGAAGAGATAGCCGAACGGGGATTCGCCGCCCATTGGAAATACAAACAGGCTCACAGCAGCGAAGACGAATTCGACAAATGGCTTAAAGAGGTGAGGAATGCACTGAAGGGACCTACCGAAGATGCGGTAGAGTTTCTCGACAATGTACGCCTCACCTTATATACCAATGAAATCGTCGTTTTCACCCCCAAAGGAGAACCCCGAAAGATGCCGCAGGGTGCGACGGTACTGGATTTCGCCTACAATATCCATACGAATGTGGGGAACAAGGCAATCGGCGCCAAAGTGAACCACAAGATAGAGTCCATCTTCGAGACGCTGAAAAACGGCGACCAGATAGAGATTATCACCTCCGACAATTCGCGGCCCAATCTCGAATGGCTCGACCATGTGACTACGGCGAAAGCCAAACAATCCATCACCACCTACCTGAAACGTTCACGGGAAAACAACATCGAACGGGGTATCGAACTGTTCGACCGACGCATGGAGGAGTTCGGCATCACTCCCAGCGCACGCGTTTTCCGGAAAATATTGCCTGCCTACGAATGCAGCAACAAGGATGAATTTTATAGCAAGCTGGGGTCCGGCATCATCAATCTCGACGGTGTAGATAAAGTTCTGCGTCAAAATTCGATGAGCAAGGTGCTGAAGTTTTGGGACATCCAGCTCACCAAACCCTTCAAGTCCGACAAACAGGATACATTGCTTGTCGGAAATTCGGATACGAAAGACGGCAATACGCCGAAATTTGTCATCGCAGAAGGGTGCAATCCCATTCCGGGCGACGATATCGTAGGATACAGAACCCCCGGCACGAATACCATCGTAGTTCATAAAGCCGGCTGCGAAGACATTACCCGCCTGGCCGCCCAGCATGGGGAGAATATCATCACCAGCATCAAATGGTCGAGCTACAAAGCCGAATCCTACCTGGCGGAAATAGAGGTCCGGGGCATAGACAGAGTAGGGATATTGGTAGACCTTTCACAGGTCATCACCCTGGAACTCGGCATCAACATCCGTGAACTCGCCATACAGAGTCATGACGGTATTTTTGAGGGCAAAATAAGCGTTTACGTAAAAGATACCGAAAATTTGAATGCCTTGCTGGATAGGGTAGGCAGTATCAAAGGCATCGAAAAAGTGAAGCGAACGCTATAATTACATTTGTAACAACATATATTTTACCACACTTATGGAAGATTTTGTTTACGTGGTAGTATTGCTGCTAATATCTGCAATTCCGGCGATACAGAAAGGAATACAAAAGAAAAGTAAGCTGAAAAAAAAGAGGATGTCCGCATCCGGTAACATTACAAATATAATTACATCGGATTCTGCTATCAGTCGCACTTTCTCTCCGGAACAGACAAAGACAACAACGGCAGTCGACGGACGGCCTATTTATCAACATCCCCGCCGTCAAAACGAATCGACGCTCTGTCAGCTTTCCGAAATACCGCTTGAACCGGAACAAACGGAGCAAACCGACGCAGTATGGGAGGATTTCGATTTACGGAAAGCCGTTGTCTATTCGGAGATATTGCGTCCCAAATTCTGATACTTCAATTTATTTCTGCAATATGGCTACTATTTTTACAAAAATCATTAACGGAGAGATTCCCAGCTATAAGATAGCCGAGGATGATAAACATTACGCATTTCTGGACATCAATCCTGTTGTCGAAGGTCATACGCTGGTAGTGCCTAAAAAAGAGAATGATTACCTTTTTAATTTGGAAGATGACGAGTTGGCAGACCTGATGGTATTTGCCAAGAAAGTCGCTCGTAAGCTGGAAACAAAAATCGAATGCAAAAGGATTGCCGTTACGGTCATCGGACTGGAAGTCCCCCATGCCCACATCCATCTTCTCCCTATCTCTAAGGAGAGCGATATCGATTTTAAACACAAACAGCATCCTTCCCAAGAAGAATTGAAAGCCGTAGCCGATAAAATCAACGCATAAAAAGGCACCCGAAAACTTCTATTTATATTATAGAGCGAATGAAAAGGGGAGGACAAGTACCCTGTCCTCCCCTTTTTATCTCTTTTACATCTCTCTGTGACTCTTTTATATCACCATTAATTACAATTGTAATTGCCATTTCTATAAAATAAATTACAAATATTCATATCCTTGCAACATCCAAACTTTCGCAGTTACCTGCCACAACATCCATTGAATTATAACACATAAAATACTAACAATCAAGACATAATCAACTAACACATCAATTAATAATTAATATTGATTCTGGACATATGCGTCCCGAATAACCATAAAATACATGCCTTCACATATATGCAATATATAACAATATCATTATCAGTAAATTATTACGCGCAAATTAAATATGAATTTCATACAAATAGGAAAGGAAATATGGCAGAGAATACCCATTGTCTCCGGGTATATTCAGACAGAATCAGCAAGGGAAAACCACGAAAACGCTTTGATATTACTCCTGTAATTTATATTTTTGTAAAAACAGATACTATGAAAGAGCGCATAGAGAGGATTTTAAAAGAGAAGTCGTTATCGTCGAATAAACTGGCCGAGATGCTTGAAGTTCAGCCTTCCGGCATCTCCCATATCCTTTCCGGGCGCAACAAACCGAGCATGGATTTTATAACCAAATTGCTGACCGTATTTCCCGACATCTCTCCGGATTGGTTCATCCTTGGTAAAGGCGACATGTACCGCACTGCAACAAACCCGACGCAACCTGCCGTCTCGGTTACTGCTGCACCGCCTGTTAGTATTTCCGATGCCTCTCAGCCCTCAGCCATCCGGCCGACACCCCAGATAGCGGAACAGGATTTATTTTCTGCAGCTCCGGCAACGCAATCCCGGCAATCTTCCGACCGTAACTTTTCCGACAGTACCTCCGGCCAATCTGCCAAAAAAGCGATTCGAAAAGTGATGATATTCTTTTCCGACCACACGGTTGAATCGTTTGACTACTGCAACAACGAATAATCCTCATAATATTTAGATAGAATCTATGAAATATAATTTATATTATGTTAAGTAATATAGGGGATTGCCCGGAATAAACTAAAATACCAACCCCCTTCCGATAACATTTTGCCTGCTAACGGTACCGAAGCGGGTCGAGGCACAACATATCGCGACGTCCCAGATTACGCCAAAATCACCAACGACAAGATAAAGCGGGACATGAAGAATTCGCAGGCAAGGAATCGGCAGCAACTTCCGGATGGTGGCGTAAACAGGAAACCGATGCTTCTTGCAAGATTCTACAGTAACGAATGACAACGGATGCCAAATACAGACGGGTTCATGAAGAACCGAATTACGGCAAGTTTTATTGGAAAATTCCGCTGGGTATTGGAAGATAAATTCGTCAATCCGGAGGATTTGTACAAAACGCTTACGATATTGCCCGGAGAAGAAAACACAATAGTATTTGATGGTATACTTTCGCAGACCCTTTCGAATGGTTGAATGCAAGCAAATATTTGCTGGTCAAGAACGAAGATGATAGTTTGCTAGATATGGAAACCTATACGCTCACGTCGGCGAGCGATACCGGCCGCCATTACGAATATATCTTTACCGAAGACTTTTTCAACAACGGCAAGCCGATAGAATAACAGCACACACCCTATCAAACGCATACATACGAAATGATGCGGCTCGGTCTGAAAAAGCAGCGGCAGATTCCGTATTTTACATGAACTTTTGCTATATTTGTTTCAACCGAATCGCACCTGCGACCACGCACCGGACTGCCGGCCGAAGACCGCATTCGGTTGTTAGCGAATATATTGTGTATATTTGAGTCAGCCGAATCATGGTGCGACCACAGGTTCCGTTGTCCGAGGCACGAATTCGGTCGTTATCGAATAAAGTTTTCTTCATTGGAATTGTATCGGGAAATAAACGTGACACTGAAAAAACACATATCGATTACAGGATTGATAACGGCAATAATCTTGTTGTCAAGCTGTAACAGTCAAAAAAACGCATCGGAGACGGTGTTCACCGCTTCCATATCGCCCATAAAGTATCTGGTAGAGTACATCACCTGCGGAGACTTTCGGGTAGAAGTACTCGTTCCGGACGGTGCGAGCCCCGAATCCTACTCCCCTTCTGCGTCGCAAATAGTTCACGTGGAAGACTCCAGACTCATATTCACCAGCGGGCTGCTCGACTTCGAGCAGGAGCTCATTGCCCGCCTTCCGATAAACAAAGAGGCAATCGTCGATTTAAGCCGACATATCGACATCAAGAAAGGGTCATGCAGCCACTCACACGACGCGACAGGCCACGGTGTCGACCCCCATATATGGACTTCGCCCGAACAACTGAAAATCATGGCGGCCGATACGTACGAAGCCGTCCACCGTCTGTTTCCCGACTCGACACGATACAGCCAGGCTTATGAGACTTTAAAAGAGAAACTGGATGCGGCCTCACGGGAAATCCGGGAAAAGGTGGCCGCCTCCCCTACCCGTTCATTCATCATCTACCATCCCGCACTGACCTATTACGCCGACGATTACGGCTTAACTCAAATACCGCTTGAAAACGAGGGGAAGGAGCCTTCGGCCGTACAGATGGAGAGCATTATCCGCAAAGCCCATGAACAGGGCATCAAAGTCGTTCTTTATCAGAAACAGTTCCCGCTGACCGTAGTCTCCACAGCGGCGACCGACATAGGTGCCGTCCCGATTGAGATTGACCCGCTGAAGGAGGACATTGTCAGCGAGATACTGCGCATAACCGATATTATCACCGCTCATGAAACTGGTGTCGCTCCATAATGTATCGGTGTCGTACGAAGGCATTCCGGCGCTTCGTGACGTGACGCTCGACCTTTTCTCCGATGACTTCACCGGTATCATCGGGCCCAACGGCGGCGGAAAAACGACTCTGGTAAAGGCTATACTGGGCATGGTACCCTATTCGGGACGCATCGAATTCGCGGACGGAATAAGCATACACGACGGCACTATCGGCTACCTACCCCAACAAAATAATTTCGACAGACAATTTCCCATATCAGTCGCGGAGGTGGTATACAGCGGTTTGCAGTCGCGCAAACGGCTTGTTTTCCGTATTTCCTCCGACGAACGGAAAAAAGCCGACGAACTGATGGCCATGGCAGGCATTGCACCGCTCTCCGGAAAACCCATCGGAGCGATATCCGGCGGCGAAATGCAAAGAGCCCTACTCTGTCGGGCACTGATTTCCGACCCGAAACTGCTCATTCTGGACGAACCGACCAATTTTGTCGATAACAAATTTGAAAAGGAACTGTACGAAATACTGGCCTCTCTCAATGACCGCATGGCTATCGTCATGGTGTCGCATGACCTGGGGACGATAACAAGTTACGTCAAGAGCATCGTTTGCGTCAACCGCACGGTACACCGACACAACACGAATAATATTACCCCCGAACAGTTGGCCAATTACAACTGTCCTATCCAACTGATAACGCACGGCGATGTTCCCCATACCGTACTGAAAAGACACTAAAACACCGAAAAGACTGTTTGCCTCCAGTACGACAAAGTCCTCTATAATATTCCCAGAAAGCAGATTACAAGAACCCACATACCCTGCTTATTAGGTTATTCTGCGGCAAAGATTTTGTACTTGAAAAAGGATTCTGACAGGTTCATTACCTATCTGTTTATTCCTGCGTATCAGAAACTCCTACGGTCTGCTTGCGGCTGTTCTGCCTACCCTATCACTGTCCCCCCTCTTCAGCGCCTCATAAGTACACGGCCCCCTTCCAATTCAATCCACTTTGATTTGTGTTCCGGAAACAGACATAGCTCCTAAAAAGACAAAAAGTAAAACACCAACTCAGAAAAGCCCTATACGATTTCTTCTCGGAGTTGGTGCTGAAAACAAATTCTCCACCGATACACTTTCTGAGAAATACCCGTCAAGCCCCCTCGACTGTATTTCCCATGGTCGGCAAGAAAGAACCTTTTCCGGAAAATTTCCGGAAAAGGCTTCCTTGTTATTTCTCATTGACCACTTTGCTCAGTTTATCGAACAAGCCGTCGATACGTTCCATCAGTTCGTTGCGAAGGAAAGCATAATGTTTTTTCACCAGGGATTTGTTGTGTTTCTCGGCCGGATGGTTCGCCATCTCGTAAAATTCGTTACGGGCATCCACCGCCTCTTCCATCACCGCCACGATAGCATCACGGCGTTCCGAATGGAAATACAGGGCCAGATAACAGTCGTACACCACCTCGCTTACAAGGTAATCTATATCTTTTTTTACTCTTCTCAAACTTGCCATTGCGGATAAATCAATTTAACGGTTATACAATAAGCTATTATTGAAAATATAGGAACATATTCAATGAAAACCGAAAGCGACTGTCGGACGACAAGCCCGTCCCACGGCCTAACGTGATTCATTTGAGACAAATATAAGAATTTATTCCGTCTCTTTCAATGCCTCGGCCAGAAAATCTATCAGGTCGGCACTGTTCATACCCTCCATGCCGTAATACTCCGCAGCCTTATCTCCGGCCACCCCGTGCAGGAATACACCCAATACCGCCGCCACATCCGGCTCATACCCGCGGGCAAGTAATCCGGTGAGAAATCCGGTCAGCACATCACCGCTTCCACCCTTGGCCATCCCGCCGTTTCCGGTAGAGTTGAATACTACGCACTTTCCTCGGTTGAAAACGGCTGAATTGGGTCCTTTCACGACGACAACGCTGTCGAGCCGGGCGGCCAGCCCATTCGCCCTCTCCAGCATCTCCTCCTCGTCCCGCCATGTTCCCACCAATCTGCGCAGTTCCCCCAAATGGGGCGTCAATATCGTTCCTGCAGGAACCAACCGCTGCAATCCGGTATGCCGGGAAAGCATATTCAACGCATCGGCATCTATCACCATCCGAACCTTACGGGTACGACACCACTCCAACAGACACTCCAGCGCTTCCACCGTCCGGGAATCCTGTCCCAATCCGCATCCGATACCCACTGCCGTATAACGTGTCATGTCGGCAGGCAGTTCCGTAAAACAGTCGGCCGTATCCAGACTGACCATGGCCGACGGAAAATTCGCTTCGACCGGAAAACGTTCGCTTTCCGGCAGATGCACCGTCACCAATCCGCAACCAGAACGCAGAGCGGCTCCTGCGGAAAGCACGGCCGCCCCCGGCATTCCCCTCGAACCGCAGACCAACAAGGCATGCCCATACATGCCTTTATGGGCATCTTCCGCCCGCGGCTTCACCAACGCCCTGACTTCATCCCATGTAACATACTCGAATCCCCATCCGGAGCGCTCGGCAAACGCTTCACTGACTCCCGGCGGAAGGAACATGATTTCACCCTTTACCATAATTCTATTATATTGCACAACAGCCAGCGCTCCCTTTTGGCATTTGGATAAAAGCGGCGGGGCTTGGAAGCTCCGCCGCTTTTATCCAAAATACACAGACTGCTAACCGAAGTTATCATACATGATATTCTCCTTCGGTACTCCAAGGTTGTCGAGCATCTTCTCTACGGCAGCGGTCATCGGACCGGGACCACAGATATAATACTCGATATCCTCCGGCGCATCGTGATACTTCAGGTAGTTATCATAAATGACCTGATGAATGAATCCCGTATAACCGGTCCAGTTATCCTCCGGTTTGGGTTCCGAAAGCGCCACCTCGTAACGGAAATTCTCGTGTTCACGCGCTATCTCCTCGAACTGTTCTTCGTAGAATATCTCCCGTTTGCTACGGGCACCGTACCAGAACGTCACAGGAACGGTCGTCTTCTTGGTCAGGAACAGGTCGAAAATATGCGAACGCATGGGAGCCATACCGGCACCGCCGCCGATAAACATCTTTTCGTTCGGCGTATCCTTCACGAAGAACTCACCGTACGGACCGGATATCGTAATCTTGTCACCGGGTTTAAGCGAATAGATGTAAGAAGAACATATACCGGGATTTACATTCATGAAAGCACCCGCAGCCCTATCCCACGGCGGCGTTGCGATACGGATGTTCAGCATGATGATATTACCCTCGGCCGGATGGTTGGCCATCGAATAGGCCCGGAACGTCGGTTCCGGATTCTTGGCTACCAGCCCCCACATCTTGTTCTTATTCCAATCCTCGTGATACTCTTCGTCGATGTCGAAATCCGAGAACTTGATAGCGTCGTATTTCGGAACATCTATCTGAATATAGCCGCCGCTGCGGAAGTTCAGGTTCTCACCGGCCGGAAGCTTCACCACGAACTCCTTGATGAACGTGGCCACATTGTGGTTCGAAACCACCTCGCATTCCCACTTCTTCACGCCGAGCACGGCTTCGCTGACATGTATCTTGAGGTTGTCCTTCACCTTCACCTGACAGCCGAGCCTCCAATGTTCCTTTTGCTGGCGACGGGAGAAGAAGCCCGTTTCGGTAGGCAGTATTTCACCTCCGCCCTCCAATACCTGGCACTTGCACATTCCGCAGGTACCCTGTCCGCCGCAGGCGGACGGCAGATAAATATTCTGGGCAGCAAGCGTCGCAAGAAGCGATTCGCCGGTCGAAGCCGTGAGCACCCTCTCGCCGTCGTTGATATCTATGGTGACCTCGCCCGAGGTCGTCAGTTTGGCTTTGGCGAACAACAGCAGTACGACGAGCAACAGTACGATTATCAATGCCGCCACTACCGCGATTATAATAGAGTTCATCATAATCCACTAACCTATTTAATTGATTTGAATACCGAGGAACGACATGAATGCGATACCCATGAGCCCCGTAATGATGAAAGCGATACCCGGCCCTCTGAGCGGTGCGGGTATATTGGAATAGCTTATCTTTTCACGGATAGCAGCCATCATCAGTATGGCGAGCCACCAGCCGATACCGGAACCGAGTCCGTACGAAGCGGCTTCGCCCACGTTCAGGAACTCCCGCTGCTGCATGAAGAGCGAACCACCCATGATGGCACAGTTCACGGCTATCAACGGCAGGAAGATACCGAGCGAGTTATAGAGCGAAGGGCTGAACCTCTCCACAACCATCTCGACGAGCTGCACGAATGAAGCGATAACAGCGATGAAGACAATGAACGAAAGGAAACTCAAATCCACATCGGCCAGTTTCGGACTAATCCATGCCAAAGCGCCCGGCTGCAGCAGGAACTCGTCTATCAGGTAGTTCAGGGGTACGGTGATGAACATGACGAACGTCACGGCAGCACCCAGTCCCAAAGCCGTTTTCACATTCTTGCTTACGGCGATGTAGGAACACATGCCGAAGAAGTAGGCGAAAACCATGTTGTCGATAAATATCGACCTTATAAATATATTAAATATACTCTCCATACCCCTACTTTTCTATCAAATCCCTGTTTTTACTGCGGTGTATCCAGATAATGACGCCCACGAGGATAAGGGCCATGGGCGGCAGCAGCATGAGGCTGTTGTTCATGTAGCCATGCAGATAGGCGCTCTCGGGAATTATCCTGTATCCCCAAAGCGTGCCTGCTCCGAACAGTTCCCTGACGAACGCGATGACAATCAGAATGAGTCCGTACCCTAAACCGTTGCCGATACCGTCGAGGAACGACGGCCAGGGCTTGTTGCTCAGCGCGAACGCCTCCACGCGGCCCATGATGATACAGTTGGTGATTATCAGTCCGACGAATACGGAGAGCTGTTTGCTGACGTCATAGACGTAGGCTTTGAGCACCTGGTCTACGAGAATTACCAGCGTGGCAATCACAACGAGCTGCACGATGATTCGGATACGGTTGGGCAGCCCCTTGCGCAGAAGCGACATGACAAGGTTGGAAAAGGCGGTCACGACCGTAACGGACACCGCCATTACGAATGCGGGTTTCAGTTTCGCCGTCACGGCCAGCGAAGAGCAGATACCGAGTATCTGTACGATGACCGGGTTGTTCAGGTTCAACGGCCCCCACAGTAATTTGAAGTTCTTCGAAGAGAACATGGACGCTTTATCTTTACTCATGGTTTTCAACTGTTATATCGGTTAAGCTGACCTGTTTCAACTCCGGCTGCGCCGCGGCGGCCTGCTGCTTGCGTATCAGCGGGAGGTAGGCCTCCAGGCAGTTCCGGAGCATACTTTCGACACCGCGGCTGGTGATGGTTCCGCCCGATATCGCATCCACGGCATGGTCGTTCCCGGCCGAAGCACCGGCCCCTTTGAGCACCGCTATTCCGGTAAACTCCTCGCCGTCGAATATGGTCTTGCCGATGAACTGTCCTGAAAATGCGGGAGTGGTGATTTCCGCACCGAGTCCGGGAGTCTCGCCCTGATGGTCGAAAACCGCACCGCGGATGGTATCCCAATCGCTTCCGAGGGCGATATATCCCCATATCGGTCCCCAAAGCCCCGCGCCGTACACGGCGAGTACATTCAGTACGGTACCGTCGTCCAGCCTGGCAACAAAGACGGGCAGTTGCCTTTCTGCCTGCGGTTTGGCATATTCGTCCTTCAGCTTGTCAAGCAGGCCGAACGCCGCCGCACCTTCCACACGGTCGCCTTCGCCGTTCACCACATAGCTGTCCGTAATGTATTTCTCGTACTCCTGTTCGATGTATTTGGTCTTGTCTTTCACTTTGTCGGCATCACCGCCCAAACCGATGGTAGAGAGGATGGCCCCCTGTTTCTCAACGGCAATGTTGGCCTGCTGCCGGCTTTTCAGTGCCATGGAGGCCACCGAAAGAAGCACCGCCACGATGATTATCATCACCGAAGCATATATGATAATATAAACGTTGCTGTTCTTATTCATGGCCGCACTACTGTTTAACTGTTTTCAAACGTTTTTTCCTGTTACGGACATTGGCCTGTACCACATAGTAATCCACGAGCGGCGCCAGGGCGTTCACGAAGAGTATCGAAAGCATCATGCCCTCCGGATAACCGGGGTTCACCACCCTGATGAGCACGGTCAGCATACCGATGATAAGTCCCGTGATTATCTTGCCCGCATTGGTCTGGCTGGAGGTCACCGGGTCGGTAGCCATAAAGACCGCACCGAAAGCGAAACCGCCCAGCAGCAGATGGTAGTAGGCGGGCATCTCCATGTAGGCATTGCCGCCCACGAGATTGAATATCCACCCCATAATGAGGCCGCCTGCAAAAACGCTCAGCATCGTTCTCCAGCTCGCCACTCCCGTGTAAAGGAGTATAGCAGCGCCTATGAGGATACAGAAAGTGGAAACCTCGCCGATACTGCCGGGAATGAAGCCCCAGAACCAGTCGCACGGCGTCGTACCGCCGAAGTCTAGCGTAGAGGCACCGGCCGAAACGCTGTCATTGATGTACCCGAGCGGCGTAGCGCCGGAGAATCCGTCGGCATACGCCCCCCCCTTGGAGAAACCGCGAATCCACACCTGTTCGCCGGAAATCTTCGGCGTATAGGCAAAGAAGACGAATGCACGCGCCAGCAGGGCCGGGTTGAAGACGTTCATGCCCGTTCCGCCGAACACTTCTTTGCCGAACACCACCGAGAATGCGACGGCAAGCGCCAGTATCCACAGCGGGATGTCGATAGGCATTATCATCGGGATGAGCAGACCGGTGACGAGAAATCCTTCGTTCACCTCCTCGCCCTTATGCTGTGCGACTGCGAACTCGATACCGAGCCCGACGATATACGAAACGAGTATCATCGGCAGCATACGCACGAATCCGTACCACCAGCATTTGAACCACATCGCCTGCGATACGGGGTCGGCTATGGCAGCGAAGTGCTGGTAACCGACATTATACATGCCGAACAACAGGGCGGGCAACAGGGCGATAATGACGATTATCATCGTACGCTTCAAGTCGTTCGCATCACGTATATGACTTCCCCTGCGGGTCACCGTATTCGGAACGAACAGGAACGTTTCAAACGCATCGAACGTAGAGTGCAGGAAACCGAACTTTCCGCCCTTGGAGAACGCCGGTTTGTATTTGTCTACGATTTTTCTCAGTTGTTTCTCCATATCCTTAGCTCAGCTCTTTAATCATCAAATTGATACCGTCCGCAATGACCGCCTGCATCTCCGTCTTGGAGGGGTCTACGAATTCGCAGAGCGCGAAATCTTCCGGAAGCACCTCGTAGATACCGAGATTCTCCATCTTGTCGATATCTCCGGCCATGCAGGCCTTAAGCAGATAAATCGGATAGATGTTCATCGGCAGATAGCGGTCGTAGAGCCCGGTCACCACCAATGCACGCCTGCCTCCATTCAGGTTGGTATCGAGGTCATACCTTTTCTTGGGCATGAGCCACGAGAAGTAGCTGCGGGAAACCGAAAACTTGTCTAAGCGCGGAGCTATCCACCCCAGCAATTCGTACTTATCGCCTTCGGGTATCATGGTTATCTGGTTATGGTAGACATCCAGATAGCCGTCGCCGTCGGTCTTCGTTCCGGTCAGTACGTTGCCGCAAATGATACGGAAACTCTCCCCGGCCCGCTGGTGCTTCACCCCTGCCGCCATGACCGGCTGCACGACCGAAGTACCCGCTATGACCGAAACATACTTGGGTTCGGTCACCTCGGAACCCGTCACGGCGATAACTTTCCGCATATCGACCGTTCCCGTATTGAACAGACGACCGATGACGGCCACGTTCTGTATATCCACCGTCCACACCGTTTCGCCCTTGTTGATGGGCGATACATGGTGTATCTGCACGCCCACATTGCCAACCGGATGCGGCCCTTCAAAAAGGTGCTGGGCGGCATTCGTCAAGCGGTTGAGCACACCGTTCTCGCCGTTGCGCAGGCCGAGGTGCACTTCGCCGTCGGTCAGTTTCTTCAGCGCCTCGATGCCCGCAACCAAGTTGTCGTATTCGTCCTTCAGCACGAAGTTCATATCGGGTGCGAGAGGAGCGGAATCGAATCCGGAGATGAAAACGGCTTTCGGCCGGTCACCCGGGTTTGCTATCGTCCCGTAGGGACGCTGAATAATAAGAGGCCAAAGCCCGCTTTGCAGCAAGACCTCGGTGATTTTCTCCGGAGTGGATTTAGCCGGAACGGGGGCCTGGAATTTCTCGTATTCGACAACCGGGTCGGCATCGATTACCACAGACATTATCCTGCGTTTTTCGCCGCGGCGGACAGCCGACACGGTACCGCTCACCGGCGAGGTGAAGAGTATCTGCGGACGCGCCTTGTCGAAAAACAGAGGGGTACCCGCTTTCACTTTGGCACCCTCCGAAACGAGCAGTTTCGGCGTGATGCGCGGAAAGCTATCCGGAACGACGGCATAGGTGGAGCCGACGGGCATCTGGACCACTGTCTTCTCCGCTTCGCCTACCAACCGGATGTCGAGACCACGTTTCAGTTTTATGACTTTCGACATACTATGATTTATTGATATGAGTGTTTCGGAACAATTGCTTACAAGTCTGTACGTTTGTGCCGGGAAACCAATACCCCGAAAAAAATCCACGGCAAATTTACGTTTATTTTCCCGGATTGATAACTTTAATGTGAATTTTTTCACACAATAATTCGGCACCTTTCCGAAATACCCTCACTCCGCCATTTCGACACACACAATAAACCTATATAAATCAATCAATTAAGACATAAAAACCAAAAGCAAAACAACTGTTTCCGACAGCCGGACAAGCACAAAACCGTATCTTCGCCCCGATTTTTCGTACCTTTGTTCGGCATATGATACCCTACACGAATATCCACACGCATCGCCCTCCCACTCTGGAACCGAAAGAGTGCATCGGCATCTCCTCTTTCCGTTTGGGATACGACAGCGTATTGCCTCCGGCCCCCTTTTCCGCCGGTATTCATCCGTGGGATGCGACGGAGGCATGCCACCGGCTCCCCGAGCTGCTGCAGCAACTGAAACGATGCGGAGCAGCGGCCGTCGGAGAAATCGGACTCGACCATGCTTCCGGCCGGAGGAACGAATCATGTCAGACAACAGTCCTGACTGCCCAACTGCAAAGCGCTTCGGCGCTCCGTCTTCCGGTCATTATCCACTGTGTCAAAGCTTTCGAGCTACTGATGGAACTTTTGGCCGCATACTCGCTGCCCGCCGTCATTTTCCATGGCTATACAGGCAGTCCGCAGCAGACCGAAAGGCTTTTCGCCGCCGGATATTACCTCTCGGTCGGACCGATATCGCTGCGGTCGCCCAAAACGGAAGCATCGCTCCGGGAAGCGCCTCTCCATCGTCTTTTCATCGAAACAGACGACAGCGACGTCCCGATAGAGCAGATGTACACTGCCGTCGGCGCCCTCCTCAATATACCCGTACCTGAACTGAAAGCAGACATATATCAAAACTTTAAAACAGTTTTCCCCGATTATGGAGTGGCTTGAAAGAACGGAACTGCTACTGGGCAGGGCAAAACTCGACAGGTTGCGGCAGGCCAACGTACTGATAGTCGGCCTTGGCGGCGTAGGAGCCTATGCGGCCGAGATGATATGCCGAGCCGGCGTGGGCAGCATGACCATCGCGGATGCCGATACGGTAAGCGCCAGCAATATCAACCGGCAGCTCGTCGCCCTTACTTCGACCATCGGCCAAGCCAAAACGTCGGTACTCGCTCAGCGTCTGCTCGATATCAATCCCGATTTACAGCTTCGTACGGTCGGCGAATTCATCAAGGACGAAGCGACCTACACCCTGCTTGACAGCGAGCCCTACACATACGTCGTCGACGCGATAGATACGCTCTCCCCGAAGGCGCATCTAATAAAAGGATGTCTTGACCGCGGCATTCCGGTAGTAAGTTCCATGGGTGCAGGAGCGAAGACCGACCCGACTAAAGTGGAAATAGAGGATATAGCACGTACCCACCACTGTCCCCTGGCCCACATGCTGCGCAAAAGGTTGCACAAAATGGGAATTCACACGGGTTTCCAAGCCGTCTTTTCGGCCGAGAAAATCCGGGAAGGGGCGATGATAATAGATGAACAGACCAACAAAAAATCCAACACGGGCACCATCTCCTACATGCCGGCCGTTTTCGGCTGCTGCTGTGCATCGGTGGTTGTCCGCGACCTTATAGGAGAATTGAGATAACAAAATACAAACGATTCATTATGGCGAATATAGTTTTTCTGGACGAATACAGTCTGAACGATGCGGACCTGAACGGCATCCGGGCTTTGGGTAACTACACCGGCTACGAATTCACCGCACCGGAACAGGTTCTCGAACGTGCGGCGAATGCCGATATTCTGATTGTGAACAAGGTGAAACTTACGGCAGACATCATCGGCAACCTGCCGAAACTCCGGCTCATCTGCGAAGCGGCCACCGGGGTGGACAACATCGACGTGCAAGCCGCCGCCGCACGCGGTATTCCCGTGAAAAATGCCAAAGGATACTCCACCCACTCCGTTGCGGAAGCCACGCTCGGAGGCGCGATAGCCATGCTGCGCGAAATCGTCTATTACGACGGTTTCGTCAAACAGGGCGAATACTCCTCCTCTCCGCGGCTCTTCAACTACGACCGCCCCACCCGGCAACTGTACGGCCGCAAATGGGGTATCGTCGGGCTCGGAGCCATCGGTCATGCCGTGGCGGAACTCGCCGGCGCTTTCGGATGCGAAGTGGCCTACCATTCGGTATCGGGGAACAAGCGGGCGGAGAAATACCCCGAAATGGAATTAATGGAACTATTGAAGTGGGCGGATATTCTGTCCATACACTCACCGCTTAATGAACGGACACGAGGACTTATCGGCATGGCGGAACTTCGTTGCATGAAACCGACGGCCATCCTCGTCAACGTCGCCCGCGGCGGCATCGTCGACGAACAGGCGCTCGCCGATGCACTCGACGGCGGCATCCTCTGCGGGGCCGTGGTGGATGTATTCTCACAGGAACCGATACCGGCCGACAACCCCCTGCTCAAAATAAAAGACCCTTACCGGCTGCTGCTCTCTCCTCACAATGCCTGGTCGGCGCAAGAGTCCATCGACAACCTCGTACAGGCAATCGTAGAGAATATCCAAACATTCCTCAAAGCGGCATAACCGTCAGCCGGATGCAAATCACGTCAGACACAGAGGGGGTACTCCGTGTGAAGTGCCCCCTCTGCCTTAGTTCTTAACTATCGTTTACTTGAAGCTAACGAGCGCTTTTCCTGTCATCTCCTTCGGCTGCGGAAGTCCCATCAGCGCAAGGACGGTCGGAGCGACATCCGCAAGTACGCCGTCGGCCACCGACGCCACCCTGTCCGACACGACGATAATCGGCACCGGATTGAGAGAATGGGCCGTATTGGGCGAACCGTCCGGGTTAATCGCATTGTCGGCATTGCCGTGGTCTGCGATGACGACCACCTCGTAACCGTTTCTCTTGGCAGCCTCTATCACTTCGCCGGCACACTCGTCCACCGCCTTGACCGCTTTGGTTATTGCATCGTACACGCCCGTATGGCCCACCATGTCGCCATTGGCGAAATTGAGGGCGATGAAATCGAAACGCCCCGACGATAGAGCCCCTACCAGCGCATCCTTCACTTCATAGGCACTCATCTCCGGCTTGAGGTCATAGGTCGCCACCTTGGGAGAAGGAATCAGAATACGCTCCTCATTGGCGAACTTCTCCTCGCGGCCACCGTTCAAAAAGAACGTGACGTGGGCATATTTCTCCGTTTCGGCAATACGCAGCTGATTCAGCCCGAGCGAAGCGACGTACTCCCCGATGGTATTCTGCACGTTCTCCTTGTCGAAGAGGATGTGCAGTCCGCGGAATTTGGCATCATAGGGCGTCATCGTACAATAGTAAAGAGGCAACGTATGCATTCCTTCGGCGGGCATATCCTCCTGCGTCAGAGCGATGGTGAGCTCCTTAGCCCGGTCGTTCCGGAAGTTGAAGAAGATGACCGCATCGTTATTCTTTATCGTACCTATCGCCTCGTCCCGTTCGTCCACCGCCACAATGGGTTTGATGAACTCGTCGGTCACGCCGTTGTCGTAGGATTTAAGAATGCTCGCCACCAGGTCGGTAGATTTCTCACCTACCCCGTTTACGAGCTGGTCGTAAGCCGTCCGTACACGTTCCCAACGTTTATCCCTGTCCATGGCATAATAACGGCCTATCACCGAGGCAATTTTCACGTTCGTGCCGTAAATATGGCGCTGAAGCGCACCGATGAAACCCTTGCCGCTGTGCGGGTCGGTATCGCGTCCGTCCATGAAGCAGTGAACATACGCTTCCGGTATGCCGTAAGCCTCCGACAGGTCGCATAATTTAAAGAGATGCTCCAACGAACTGTGCACACCTCCGTCCGACACGAGGCCCATGAAATGAATCCTCGTTCCTTTGCTGCGGGCGTATTCGAAAACGGCTTTTATCTCCGGATTTTCTGCGATGGAACCGTCCGCTATTGCACGGTTGATTTTCATAAGGTCCTGATAAACCACCCTGCCGGCACCTATATTCAGGTGTCCGACTTCCGAATTTCCCATCTGTCCGGCCGGAAGACCGACATTCTCGCCGTCCGTACGGAGCTGCGCATGCGGATAGTTCGCCTCCAGCGCATTGAGATACTCCGGATGAGCGCTCCACACCACATCCCCTTTGGAATGGTCGCCTTTGCCCCATCCATCGAGTATCATCAGCAACACTTTCTTATCTACTGTTTTGCCTGCCATAACCTAAACCTGTATATCTGTTCAATCTTTCTATCTCCGTTTTCCTAAAGATTCGGCGCGCAGATGGATTATCTTCCCAATTTGGTATTGATAAGCCGTTCGGCCGCCTCCATCGCCCTGTCGAGCCCTTCGGGACGTTTACCGCCCGCCATGGCGAAGAACGGCTGACCGCCGCCGCCGCCCTGTATCTCCCTGGCCGCCTCGCGCACTATTTCGGATGCGTTGAGTCCTCGCGCCACGACATCGTCTCCGAGAACGACGGCCAGATTCACCTTGCCGTCGGCCTTCGTCCCCAATACCATCGCCACATTCCGGAGACGCGGTCGAAGCATGAAGGCCACGTCGCGCAAATGTTCCCCGGCAAAGGGAACCTCCGCCACACGCACCGTCACTTCATCCGACGAAACGGCCAGCTCCGACCCCATCGTCTCGACGAACGAAGCTATCTTTTCCTTAATCAGTGCCTCCAATTTCTGATGCAGCTCGGCATTATCCTCGAACATCTTTCTGACCGCCTGCATCACGGAAGGCGTGTTCACCAACTGCTGGATACCCTGCAAGGTATCCTGCATGACATACACGAACTCCTCCGCCTTCGCACCCGTAACCGCTTCGATGCGGCGCACGCCGGCCGATATGGCACTTTCGGAAAGAATCCGGAAATAACCGATATTACCGGTAGCCGAAGCGTGCGTTCCGCCGCACAGTTCTATCGAATCGCCGAAACGTACCGTACGTACCACCTCGCCGTACTTCTCACCGAAGAGCATCATCGCCCCCTGCTTTCTCGCCTCGTCAATCGTACTGTTCCTGTTCTCTTCGAGCGGATAGTTGGCACGAATCATCGCATTCACCATCCGTTCCACCTCCCGAATCTGTTCGGGCGTCACTTTCTGGAAATGCGAAAAGTCGAACCGCAGATAATCGGGACTCACGAGCGACCCTTTCTGCTCCACATGCGTACCGAGCAGGGTACGAAGGGCACGGTGGAGCAGGTGTGTGGCCGAATGGTTGTTCGCCGAAGCGATACGCCTCCCCTCGTCCACGACGGCGATGAAATCGGCCGCAGGATTCTCCGGCAGTGTCTCGGCAATATGTACCGTCAGGTTGTTATCCTTCTGCGTATCGACTATCGTAATCCGTTCGTTCGCACTCCCTATGTAGCCGCTGTCACCTACCTGGCCGCCGGAATTGCCGTAGAAAGGCGTACGGTCGAAGACGAGCTGATAAAAGGTCTTTCCCTTGGTCGTCACGCGACGGTAACGGGCGATGCGGACTTCGGCACGCAGCGTATCATAACCGACGAACTCGCTTTGTTCCACGGGATGTACCTGTACCCAATCGTCCGTATCCACCGCGGCGGCATTGCGCGAACGCTCTTTCTGTGCAGCCAACTCCCGTTCGAACCCGGCGAGGTCCACCCCCATGTCGTGCTCCCGGGAAATGAGCTCGGTCAGGTCTATCGGAAAGCCGTACGTATCGTAAAGCAGGAAAGCATCCTTGCCGCTTATCTCTTTCACACCGTCGGCCTGGGCCCGGCGGATGACGCCGTCGAGCAGATTGATGCCGGTGGAAAGCGTCCGAAGGAAAGCGCTCTCCTCCTCCTGGATAACGCTTACGATAAGCCCTTTTTGGGCGACAAGCTCCGGATACTGCCCTCCCATCTGTTCGGCGAGGGTATCCACCAGCCGACAGATGAACGGCTCGTTGAATCCGAGATAGGTATATCCGTAACGTACCGCACGGCGCAGGATACGGCGGATGACATACCCCGCCTTCACGTTCGACGGCAGCTGCCCGTCGGCAATCGAAAAGGCGATTGCCCGCAGGTGGTCTGCCACGACACGCATGGCCACGTCGCTGCGGGGGTCGTCCCCGTAACGTTTGCCCGCCATCCCGGCTATCTTCCGGATAAGCGGCTGGAACACATCGGTATCGTAATTGCTCTGCTTGCCCTGCATTATCATACAGAGCCTTTCAAACCCCATACCGGTATCGACATGACGGTGAGGAAGCTCTTCCAAGGTACCGTTGGCCTTGCGGTTGTACTGCATGAAGACGAGATTCCATATCTCGATGACCTGCGGATGGTCGCGGTTCACCAGCTCCCGTCCGGGTTTCGCGGCACGCTCTTCGTCCGAACGCAGGTCGAAATGAATCTCGCTGCAGGGACCGCAGGGACCCGTATCGCCCATCTCCCAGAAATTATCCTTTTTATTGCCGCGCAAAATCCGCTCTTCGGGAAAGAAACGTTTCCAATACGCATACGCCTCGCTGTCGAACGCCACACCGTCCTCCTCGCTTCCTTCGAATACCGTCGCATAGAACCGGTCTTCGGGCAGCCCGTACACCTTCGTCAGCAGCTCCCACGCCCACTCGATAGCCTCTTTCTTGAAATAGTCGCCGAACGACCAGTTGCCGAGCATCTCGAACATGGTGTGATGATAGGTGTCATGCCCCACTTCATCGAGGTCGTTGTGCTTGCCCGATACGCGAAGACACTTCTGCGCATCCGCCACACGGGGGTATTTGGCAGGGCTGTTGCCGAGGAAAATATCCTTGAACTGGTTCATGCCGGCGTTGGTAAACATCAGCGTCGGATCGTTCTTTACGACCATCGGTGCCGAAGGTACGATGGTATGCTGCTTGCTTCTGAAAAAATCCAGAAAGGTCTCCCTTATCCTGTTCGATTCCATAGTCAGGTAGATATACTATTCCGATTATCCGTTACGTTATTCTTCCAAGTTGTCCGTCGCGAAGCCGATGCTCCGCATATGCGATGAAAACGAGGTTGTAAAATTACGCAAAATCGCCTAATTTTGTATATCCGGTCTGTCAAATAGACCGCGAATATTCTACACGATATTTTAAGAGGGGGATACTGACGGATGCCGGGAAAGGAATACAGGTTCAATCCGGAGACGCTGACATACGAAGAGGTGCGCGAACCGCTCCGTCTGCGCATATACCGCCTGTTGCGGAAAGGACTGGTGGTAATCATCACGGTATGTATCGTCAATCTTCTTTTCTCGTTCGTCTTCCATACTCCAAAAATGGACCGCATCGCACGCGAGAATGAGGAGCTGTTGCTGCGGTACGCCCTGCTCGACGACCGTATCCGCGAAGACGCAGAGCGTCTGGATGCCATGCACCAACGGGACATCAGCGTTTACAGACCGCTCTTCGGAGCCGATTCCCTCGACATAACGGGTATCTATGTGCCTTATCCCGATTCCGTTTACGCATACCTCGATGCCTATCCCTACGGCGACCGTATAAAGGCAAGCTGGCAACGGCTCGACCGGGTGACGCGCCGCACTTACCTGCAGTCGCGCTCTCTCGACGAACTGCAGCTTCTTGCCACGGACAAAGAACACATGGCCACCGCCATCCCGGCCATATGGCCCATCGACAAACGAGACCTGCGCAACAGCATCGGTGCCTACGGAGGCCGGATGCACCCCATCTATAAAAGATACATCAAACACGACGGCATCGACCTTCCCGCAAAAATAGGCGACCCGGTCTACGCGACGGGCAACGGTGTCGTGCAGTCCACCGACATCGGTTTCCGCAATCGGGGATACGGCAGGCAGATACTTATCGACCACGGTTTCGGTTACAAGACACGCTATGCCCATCTTTCCCAGATAGACGTGGAGCCGGGGCAGCACGTCACCCGCGGCGAACAAATCGGACGCGTCGGCAACACCGGAGCCTCAACCGGCCCGCACCTCCATTACGAGGTAATCTACATGGGACACACGGTAGACCCCATCAACTACTTCCGCAGGGATATGGACGACGAGGAGTTCGAACGCATCATCCGGGCGGCACGGGAGACCACATACGAAATATTCGAATAACGGTATGGGCAGGCAGCATAAGATATTCCCTCCGCTGGAGGAGAGGCGCACGGTCGTGAAGCGAAGGATTTTCCGTCTCTTCATCAACCTGTTCGTCCTGCTCGGTGCCGGAGTATTGTATTATGTGGTATTCTCTTTCTTCTTCGATACCCCGCAGGAGTACAGCATGCGTAAATCGACCGAAGCCATGCGGCGCGAATACGAGGCACTCTCAAAACGCCTCGAAGAGGTGGAGGCCGTACTCGACAATGTGGAGGAGCGGGACCGGAACGTCTTCGGCATCCTATTCGAATCGGAACCTTACGTTCTCGACGAATACGCCTCTTCACGCTGGAACAGGATGGAGCGACTGCTCTCGATGAGCAACAGCAGCCTCGGTGCCCATCTTTTGGAACACACGGCACTTCTCGAAGAGGGATTGGACAACCTCTCCCGCTCGTTCGACAGTATCCGCGGGAACGCATCGGCCCTCGACGGCGCGGCAGACGCCATACCGGCGATACAGCCCGTCATCAACAACGACCTCACCCTGTTGACCGCTTCGTTCGGAATGCGGATACATCCCTTTTACAAAAGCCTGTCGCAACACAATGGCGTCGACTTCACCGTACCGGAAGGTTCCCGCGTCTTTGCCACGGCAGACGGTACGGTCACGGAGGCTACCCGACGGAACTCCTCTACGGGACTGACCGTAACGATAGACCACGGCAACGGTTATCAAACCCGCTACGGACACCTCAGCAAGACATCGGTCAAGAGGGGACAGAAAGTAAACCGGGGAGACATCATCGCCCTTTCGGGCAACTCCGGACTCTCGCTCGCCCCGCACCTCCACTACGAAGTCATCTACAACGGCCAGCCTGTTGACCCCGTCAACTATTTTTTCATGGAGCTCTCTCCCGCCGAGTACCACCGGCTGATACGCATAGCACAGAGCGGCATGCAGTCGTTCGACTGATTCGCCACGCGCCACATTCCATAACGTATCCCGACAAAAAGGGCAGGAGCGCGGAAACGCTCCTGCCCTTTCAATCTGTTTCGACGAAGATGGACCTAACGCTCCCTGCCGGCTCCACCAGCCCGCTTTTCGGACTCCCCGCAGCAGCAGTTTTTCCCCCCGCTGCAGCAATTGGGGCATCCTCCTCCCCGTCTTTTCCCTGCCACGACTCTATATATCCTATACACAAGGTAGGCCCCTACCGCCACACCTATAACATAGACGATTATCATCTGTCCAGACATCTCCGTACCTCCTTCTATATCAACAATACCGCTATATGATACACGACAAAGGCGATTATCCACGCCACCACCGTATTGTACACGAACGAGAACGCCGCCCATTTCCATCCTCCGGCCTCCTGCTTTATCGCTACGAGCGATGCGAGGCAGGGGAAATAGAGCAATACGAAAACAAGGAACGACAGGGCGTTGGCCTTGTTGAAATCGGATACGCCGGTTTGGGGATTCACCTCGGTCAACCGCTGTGACAGCACCGCCGTATCGCCGTCATCGTCCGTACCGGCATACAGCACGCCGAGCGTACTCACCGTCACCTCTTTGGCGACAGCCCCCGTCAGCAGCGCCACGCTGGCTTTCCAATTGAGTCCCAGCGGTTCGACGAGGGGTTCGGTGAACCGTCCTACTCGACCAATATAGGAATCCTCCTGCTGTATCACAGGGTCGTCATGACGCGGAAAATAACTCAGGAACCAGACACAAACGGAGGCCACGAGGATAAGACCGCCCATTTTCCGAAGGTACATGGCTGCCCGCTCCCACATGTGCCGCAGGACGCTCCGCGACGTAGGAACCCGGTAAGGCGGCAATTCCATGACGAAAGGCGTATCATCTCTCCGGAAAAGGAATCTTCGCAGCAATTTCGCCGTAATGACAGCCACTACGATACCCAACAGATAAAGGCAGAACAGCACCGTACCGGCATGGGCCGGGAAGAAGACGCCGGCCAACAGCACAAAGACCGGCAGCCGTGCGCTGCACGACATGAAGGGGTTTATCAGAATGGTAATCAACCGGCTGCTTCTGCTCTCGATGGTACGCGTGGCCATAATGGCCGGTACGTTGCATCCGAAGCCCATGACGAGCGGAATGAACGACTTGCCGTGCAGGCCTATCTTGTGCATTATCTTGTCCATAATGAATGCCGCACGGGCCATATAGCCGGAATCCTCCATGAGGGATATGAACAGATAGAGGATAAGGATATTGGGCAGAAAGACGATAACTCCCCCCACACCGCCTATGATGCCGTCCACGACGAGGTCTTTCAGCGGGCCGTCGGCCATAATCCTCCCCAGCCATGCTCCCAACGCACCGACACCATGCTCTATCCACTCCATCGGGTATGCGCCGAGCACGAATGTCGCCTCGAACATCACCCACATGATGAAGAAAAATATCGGATATCCCCACACCTTATGGGTGACGATGGTATCAATGATATTCGTCGTCTTCTCCTTTTCGTGCGTTCCCGGCGTATAGGTCTCCTTCAGGGCGCCCGCTATGAAACCGTATTTCTCATTGGCGATGGCCGTCTCGATGTCCTCTCCCAGCTCTTTCTCGATACGTTCCACCTCCCGGTCGCGCAAACCGACCCACTCGGCGTAACCGGCCCGTGACGACAGCAGCCTCTCAACCTCCCGGTCACGTTCCAACATCTTCAACGCAAGGTAGCGGGTGTGATAGTTCGCCAGCGAGGAGTCTTTCTTCATTCCGGCCGCGAGACGTCCGACACTCTCCTCGATACAGGCCCCGTGATTGATGTGTATATGGTGCGAGAGGGTGTCCTGACCGTTGTCTTCATACAACGCTATCACCGTATCGAACAATTCGTCGATACCTTTGCCCGTCTTCGAAACGGTCGGCACCATCGGAACGCCGAGCAGTTCGCCGAGCAGCCGGTAATCCAGCTCCGCCTTGTCGTTCTGCAGTTCGTCGTACATGTTGAGTGCCACGACCATCCGCAGGTTGATATCAATCAATTCCGTAGTAAGGTAGAGGTTGCGTTCGAGGTTCGAAGCCGTAACGACGTTCACCACCACATCCGGCGTATGTTCGAAAAGCTGGCGCCTGACATACACCTCCTCCGGCGTATAGGCCGACAGCGCGTAAGTTCCGGGCAGGTCGTATATATTGAACTCATATCCCTTGTAACGCATGTGCCCCAGTTTGGCGCCTACGGTGACACCGCTGTAATTCCCCACATGTTCGTGACTGCCCGACGCGATATTGAACAGCGAGGTCTTTCCGCTATTGGGATTGCCCACCAACGCCACGTTTATCCGCTTTCGGGAACGGTCCACTGCCCGCTCCATCGCCTCGGCCGCAGACGTGCCGCGGATACTTTCCGCCTGCAACGCCATATCCCGGGCCTCTTCTTCCGTAATCACCTCTATCATCTGGGCTTCGCTGCGACGCAGCGAAACCTCGTACTCCATCACCTTGTACTTGATAGGGTCTTTCAGCGGAGCGTTTTGCAAAACCTCCACCCGCTTGCCCCGCACGAATCCCATCTCCATGATGCGGCGCCGGAATCCCCCATGGCCGAGCACCTTGAGAATAACGGCGCTCTGCCCTGTCTTCAAGTCGGAAAGACGCATATCGAATCTATTATTTGAGCCCACAAAGGTGGGAAAAAATAGTCGGACGGACAATAACCAATTTCAGGTACGGCCCGCTATCGAAATCCACATTTCCGGGTATCCGGTCAGCGGCGGCATACGGGTGCGAAGTCGCAGAAGGTACACGGCCTGGTATCCCCGCACTGGCGGAACGGCACCGACGCATCGAACATTTCCGTCAGCAATCCGTCGAGATACGCCTCGAACTCCTCCCTGTAAGGCCCGTAACCGGTAATGCTCCGACCGTCCTTCAGGTTGAGCAGCGGCGAGTAGTCCGGCCGGTTCATCAACCGTACATAATAGAGCGACGGGCAGACATCCGTCCCCTCCATTTCACCTGCCTCCTGCATACGGGTGACCATCATGGAGTAAAGCAGCGTTTGGAGTACTGCCGGGTTCCTCTCGCCGGACTCCTTCCCGAACAGCGCCGCTACACCGGCAAAATCCGTATGAGGCGCTCCCGTTTTGTAGTCCACTATTCGAATGCGTCCGCCTGCTATTCGGTCCACACGGTCGGCAAGCCCGCTGAAGGTCACCGCATGTTTTCCTTTCGGGCCGAACGCGAACGGCGCCGTCAGCCGTTGTTCGAGAGCCGCCACGGTAAAATCCCGCAACCGGCTGTCGAACGGCAGCAGGTTGCCGTTCACGTAACGGATGACGATATCATGCACCAGCAACAGATTGCCTTCGTATTCGCTGCGGTTTGTCTCCCCTCCGTGGAAATAGACTTCGGAAATAGCCCGTTCGACGGTATCGGCGACAGCATCCGACCCTATCAGCTTTCCGATAGTCTGTTCCGGTGCAGGGACGTCTATCAACGGTGTGTAAAGCAGCTCCATGGTCTTGTGGAGAATGGTGCCGAACATCGGCATATCCACCTCCTCCACCACTTCGTCTTCCGGTTTCAGTCCTGCCACATACCGGAAATAGAACTTCAGCGGACACTCCAGATAGGTATTCAGTGCCGTGGGAGAAAGGGTCTCGCCCCCGCTACCGAGATATCGTTCCAACCGGCGGACCACCGCTTCGTCTTTCGCCACGACAATCGGTTCGGGGACCGCGATACCGACATCCAACCCTATCTCCCTGTGCCGTACCGTATGGGGGGATTCGTATTCCAACTGATAGATATATCGGCTCGGTTCGCCCGTACTGTTCTCGTCGGTGCGGGAGCTGTAAACCATATCCGCCCGCTCGGCCCGCTGCAGAAGCCGGTAGAAATAGTAGGCATATACCCCATCGTGATGCTGAGGAGTGGGCAGTCCGTAACCGAGCCGCAGATTATAGGGGATGAAAGACGACGAAGCCGCCGGATTGCCGGGAAAGTTGTCGTCGTTCATCGACAGCAGCAGGACATTGCGGAAATCGAGGTTTCGCGTTTCGAGTATCCCCATCACCTGGATGCCCCGAAGCGGTTCGCCTTCGTAAGGTACCCGGAGATTCTGGAGCATGCGCCGGGCGAGCGACGCGAACACCGGCACATCCATCTCCACGCCGCACCCTTCCAGCGAATTGGCAAGCCGGCGCAGCGTATCCGAAATGATGCCGACATATTCGTACCGCAGCCGGGCTTCCTCATCCTCCCCGTTCCCGGCAACGGCGGAGAGCACCTCCATCACCCATTCGGCCACCTCACGCCACTCCCCGTGTTCGGTGAAAACGGTCTCCAGCAACGCCCCCTGTCGGAGATCGGCCGCCTTGACGTAAATATGCGAACGCGCAACGATTTCACTGTTAAGCCGACCGGCCTGCTCCGGTTCGAGCTCCACGACAAAGGGATGAGACAGAATACCCGTCACATCGGCATGATAAAAAGCCGATGTCCCGCCCTTGCGCCTGGCATGTGTCTGAAGCCGCAGCAGGCGTTCCACGAAACTGTACGCAAGGGTCTGCCGCAGCGGATAGCCCATCGTCACGTTGATTTCGCCCGCTTCCGGAGGAATCGCGTAAAGCAACGGCAGCAACAGGCTCTCGTCGGTCAGAACGATGGCCGTCTCCTTCCCTGCATACCCCTGACGGGCGATGACGTCACGCAGAAAGTCCGCCGCATATTTGCATTGGAGCGCCCCCGACGGGACGGAAACGGCCGTCACCTCCTTCGGCTGCACGAAGTTATCCGTACGGTTCACGAACCCCGCCACCTGTCCGTAACGGGCGATATTCTCCCGCACGAAAAGCCCGGCTTCCTGATGCCGGTCCTGCATATAATAGTCGTCGCAGTCCCAAAAGAACCGCGCATCGCATACATTACGCAAATGGTCGAAAAGTACCTTTTCGCACTCCGAGAGCGCATTGAAACCCACGACGGCCACGGGACGGCCATCGTCCGCCGACACCTCGCCGCTCCGCAGCCGCTCCGCAGCCCGGCGGTGCATCATCCCCGTATAAGCGAGCCCCAGCTCCGCCAGGCGCTCCCGGAACTCGTGGTATATCGTCCGCAGACTGCGCCAGATACTCAGGAAATCGCGTTTCTCGTCGGAATACCCCTCCTCCGCGCCGAACGCCTCCCAGAAACGGCGCACCACAGCCCGCTGCTGCTCGTTGAAATAACTGAGGTCGCCGTCCATATCCTTCAGGTCGCGCAGGTTGGAGAAGAGCATGTCGGCATCCACCCTGTACTTGTCGATTTGGTCGAAGTCGTTAAGCAGCACCTCTCCCCAGAAATAGAACGAATCGAAGCCCTCCTTGTGATAGCGCGAATAGACTTTGTAAAGCTCCGCCACGGCACGCACCCGTTCCACCGGTGCGTACCCCGCCAGACTGCGCATCACCTCGTCCACCGTAGTGTAACGGGGCTGCCATACGGGTCTCCGGATAAGACGCCCCAGTTCGTCGAGGAAAAAGAGCCTCGAACGGGTATTGGGCAGCAATATCCGGACGGAGGATATATCTTCGCCGAATTCGTCGTAAAGCGAACGGGCCACATTGCCGAGAAAAGTTTCCATAACCGTATTCCGGGAAGAACCCCTGCGGGCGTTCCGGCACGCCAAGTTAGCGCTTTTCCGCCGAAAAATCCAACCGAAGGCCGAGTTCCGGCCATTATTCACTACTTTTATCGTGGCAATAATATATCAGCAATGGGCAACGTCAAAATAGTCAGTGCATCGGCCGGTTCGGGCAAGACCTACAACCTCGCATACGAATACGTGCGGAATGTCGTCGCCGAACCGCCGCTTTACCGCCACATCCTCGCTGTCACGTTCACCAACAAGGCGACGGAAGAGATGAAGCGACGTATCCTGTCGAAAATCAACGACCTCGCCTGCGGCGATGAAAAGGAATACATGCCCATGCTGCAGCGGGAGCTCGGCCTCCCGGCAGCCGATATCCGGGCACGGGCGGCCACGGTACGGAGCCTGATACTGCACGACTACGGCCACTTCGCCGTCCTGACCATCGACAAATTCTTCCAGCGCATCATCCGTTCCTTCATCCGGGAACTCGGCATCGACCTCAACTTCAACCTCGAACTTCCGGTGGAAACCCTGCTCGGCAGTGCGGCGGACAGAATGATAGAGGAGATAACATCCGACGATACGCTGCGGGAGTGGATAACCGCTTTCGTGAACGACCGGATAGAGGACGGCCGGAAATGGGACATCCGCGGAGAACTGCTGAACCTCGGCGGAGAACTCTTCAAGGAGGAGTACAAACGCGGACGCAACGGCTGGGACAAAGGCAAGGAGGCACTCGGCAAAATCGTCGCCGAAGCGACGGCACAGGCCGCACGGGCAAAACATGCCATCATGGCCCCTGCCCGCCGGATACTCGACCTGGCAGCCGAAAACGGCCTCGACATAAGCGACTTCAGCAACGGTCGGATGGGTCCTGCCGGATACGCCGCCAAGATAGCCGGCGGAGAGATAGCCCCTTACGGCAAACGGGTGACGGACACCATCGCCAACGGCCGGTGGTGCACGGCCAAATCGCCCAAAAAGACACAGATTGAAGCGATAGCACCGCAGCTCACCGAACTGCTTGCTGAACTTGCCGAGGCTTACGACACCAACATCCGGCTTATCAACAGTGCCTCCCTGCTCAAAGAGAACTACCGCAACTTCGCACTGCTGGGCGACTTGCAGGCCAAGGTCGCCGAAGTGTCGAAAGAGGAGAACATCGTTCACATCTCCGAAATAAACGACATGCTGGCGAGGCTCATCTCCGGCAACGACACGCCGTTCGTCTTCGAGAAAGCGGGCACTTACTACTCGCACTTCATGATAGACGAGTTCCAAGACACTTCCGCCATGCAGTGGGAGAATTTCCTGCCGCTGCTGCGCAACGCCACGGCACAGTCCGAAACCACGCCCGTGATGCTCGTGGGAGATGTGAAGCAGTCCATCTACCGTTGGCGCGGGGGTGACTGGAGTATCCTCGCCCGCAGGGCCGAAGAGGCTTTTGACCACGTAGTCAAAACCTCGCTGCGCGAAAATCACCGCAGCCGCAGCGAAGTGGTACGTTTTATCAACGCAGCCGTATCGGCCTGTGCACGGTCGGAGAACGACCGGATAGATGCACTGCTCGACGATGCACACGCAGCCGGCCGTATCGGGACCGAACTGCGGGACGAGCTCCGCGGAACCGTGGCCGAAGCCTACGCCGATGCCGTGCAGGTGCCGGACGAGCGCAATACCGGCGGCTACGTGACCGTCACTTATTACGGCACAGAGAGGGAGACGACCGGCCCCCCGGTAGTGGAGACAGTGGAACGGCTGCAGGAACGCGGTTACGCAGCGGGGGACATTGCTATTCTCGTGCGGCGCAACTCGGAGGCGACACGCATCGCATCCATGCTGCTCGAACACAAGCGCACCCATCCGGAGTCGCCTTACCGATACGACGTCATCACACAGGACGCGCTGGTCATCGGCCGCTCCCCCGTCGTGAATTTCGTCATATCCTGCCTGCGGCTCGCCGGCAATCCGGAGGACTCCATTCACCGGGCCATTTACAACCGTTTCCTCGGCCGCGGATTCGGCGAACGGCTCACCCGAAACGATACGGAGTTTCTCCTCCGGCTGCGGCTGATGCCGCCCGAAGAGGCATTTGAAAACACGGTCATGCGTTACGGGCTCGGCTGCAGTGACGAAGATATCTCCTACCTGCAGGCCCTCCACGAACAGATAATCGCTTTCACGAAATCGAACGTGGCGGACATTCCCCTTTTTCTGTCGTGGTGGACAGAAAAAGGCAGTACCAAATCCATCCCGATGCCCTCCGGGGGAAACGCCATCACCATCGACACCATCCACCGCTCCAAAGGGCTCGGCTACAAGGCCGTCATCATTCCCTACTGCAATTGGTCCCTGACGACCAAGACCGGTACCGTCGTGTGGTCGGGGGCGGAAGAGGACTCCCCGCCAGCTGCCGTCGGACAGTTCCCCGTACACTATAAAAAGGCGATGGAAAACTCCCACTTCGCTGCCGACTACTACCGCGAATACGTCATGTCGCATGTGGACAATCTGAACCTCTTCTATGTAGCATTGACACGGGCCCGCGAAGAGCTCCACATCATGCTGCCCGTTCCGGGACGCACGGAGAGCGAACGCATCGGCACCCTGCTCGACAGCGTCATATCGCGCAGCGGCGGGGAGGCCCGCCTAGGCGATGCCTGCGGAAAGGTTGTCGAAGGAGAGGAGGGCTTCTCCATCCTGTTCGGAACCCCTTCCGGCCCCTCCGAAACGAAACCCGTACAACCGCCCGTACTCCCAGCTTACGGGACGACCGACATCTCCGGACGGCTGGCCGTCCGCTTCGATTCGCAACGCTATGCCGAAGAGGGAGTCGCGGATGACAGGCTGTCGCCGCGTAACTATGGCGTCCTGCTCCACCGATTATTCGAGCAGGCGGACAATACGGACGACATCCGCCGGGGCATCGAAGCGCTGGAGAACAACGGTTCCGTTTCGGCGAAAGAAGCTGCAACGCTTCGCTCGTCGCTCGACAAGGCCCTGGAAAACGATACGGTGAAAGCTTGGTTCAGTGGAGACTGGGAAACGGTTCGCAACGAGAACGACCTCCTCGTTCCCGGCGGCGGAGGCTACCGTCCCGACAGGGTGATGATAAAAGAGGGGCGTGCAGTGGTCGTAGACTACAAGTTCGGTCTGAAACGCCAGTCCCGCTACGGACGGCAGGTAGCACGTTACATGGAACTCCTCTTGCAGATGGGATACGCCGATGTATCCGGCTACATCTGGTATGTCGGCATCGGCGACATCGAACCGGTACAGCCCGGCTCCGCTATCGGATGATTTTATAGACGACTGCAGTACGGCATATATTATACACCTTAATATAATGCCGTGTAACTCCCTCGTCATCCGTCACCGGGAAGCTGAAATGGGCGACCGACCGGTCGTTGCGCCCCTGTCCTCCGTAACGCAGGTCGTCCGTAGAGAGAATGATTCGGTAACGCCCCGCCTCCGGCACAGGCACTATATAATCGGCAATGCTCAGCGAAGGGTGCCAATTGAATACGAACAGGACGCATCCATGGCTGAAAACCATCGTCTTCGCTGCCGTATCCATCAGGTGATTATACGCATATCCGCTGCGCATGATGCCGTTGCGTTCCACCATATCGAGCATGTCGCGGTCGAAAAGGCCGAGCTGCGCATAGCGCAGGCCGGCATCGTCGGCGAGCGACCACTGTCGCCGGGCATACCTGTAACTCCATCCGTTCCCCTCGCGCGGAAAATCTATCCACTCCGGATGGCCAAACTCGTTTCCCATGAAATTGAGATAAGCCTGTCCGCCCAGCGCAATCGTCACCAGGCGTATCATCTTATGAAGCGCAATTCCCCGTTCCACGACGATATTCCTGACGCCACACGCCATACCGGTATACATCTCCTTGTCCATCAAACGGAAAGCAATGGTCTGGTCTCCTACCATCGCCTGGTCGTGCGATTCGGCATACGCCACCGTCCGGACTACAGGCAGCCGGTCGGTCAGAATGTTCCAGATATCCCAGATATTCCAATCCTCGTCCGGCACATCCTTCAGCATCCGTATCCAGAAATCGGGAACCGCCATGCCAAGCCGGTAATCGAACCCCACCCCGCCGTCGCCGACCGGAATGCACATCCCCGGCATACCGCTCACATCCTCGGCTATCGTCACCGCCGACGGCCGCACCTCGTGGACGAGCGTATTGGCCAGAGTCAGATAAGTCAGGGCCGCACGGTTCACGTCGGGCCCGAAATATTTCCCGCGGCTGTCGAACTCCGTATAACCGTGATGGCGGTATATCATCGAAGTAACGCCGTCAAAACGGAAACCGTCGAAACGAAATTCGTCCAGCCAGTATTTGATGTTCGACAGCAAAAAATGCCTGACCTGCGGCTTGCCGTAATCGAACAGCTTGGAGTCCCAATAAGGTTGATATCCCTCCTCGCCGGACGGCGAGTATTGGCAGTCGGTACCGTCGAGCCCGTTCAGCCCCTCGTTCAGATTCTTGACGTAATGCGCATGTACCAAATCCATGACCACGGCCAGGTCGAGCGCATGGGCGCTTCGGATGAGAGCCTTGAGTTCCTCCGGCGTTCCGAAACGCGACGAAGGGGCGAAAAAACTCGATACGTGGTAACCGAAACTGCCGTAATAGGGATGTTCGGCCACTCCCATCAGCTGCACTGTATTGTATCCCGCCCTCTTGATGCGCGGCAACACGTCGCGGGCAAATTCGGCATAACTGCCGACCCGCTCCTGCTCGACCGCCATGCCTACATGGCTTTCGTAAATGTAAAGCGTAGGCAGATTGCCGATATCGAAACAGTCGCCCGTCCAATCGAACGGCTCCGGATTCCAGAACTGCGCCGTGAAATTCTTCGTCGCGTCGTCCTGCACCACGCGACGCGCATAGGCGGGAATACGCTCGTGCCAGCCGTTTTCGCCGTGCACGAGTATTTTGTACAGGGAGCCGTGTTTCAGACCCCTGCCCCAATCGCCGTCATAAAGGAAAATACTCCACACACCGTCGGCTCCCCTGGCCAGCGGCAGGCTGCGCCGCTCCCAACCGTTGAAGTCACCGAACAGAAACACCTCCCATGCCCCCGGCAGCCACTCGCGGAACCACCATCCGTGCGCCTCCTCGTCGCGCTGGAAACCGAAATACAGGTATCCATCGGCATAGTCGGCGATACTTTCCGACGCCTCTTCTATCTCCTTCAGGGCATCAAGGTACAGCTTCCGGCGATATTCCAATTCGCCTTCGACCGGTTCCAGCCACGGGTCGTCCTTTACTATCTTCAGTCTTTCCGCCATCTTTCGCGCACGCCGCATGAATCGGGCCATACGGCAAATAAAGTTAGGCTTTTTCCCTGTAATACGGGCGTTTTAACCTTTATTTTTAATATATTTGTCATCGCTTGACCAGAAAAGGAATAAAGGAAAATTCATTTACCATAATTAACTAATTCTAAATTAAAATCTTATGTTTAAAGGACATCCCAAAGGCTTGTACGCTTTGGCTTTGGCCAACACGGGCGAGCGTTTCGGCTACTACACGATGCTCGCCATTTTTGTGTTGTTCCTTCAGGCAAAGTTCGGCTTCACGGCGGCTCAGGCAGGCCAGTTCTACGGCTTCTTCCTGGCCGGTGTCTATTTCATGCCGCTCATCGGCGGTATCCTCGCCGATAAGTTCGGATACGGCAAGATGGTCACGCTCGGTATCGTGGTCATGTTCCTCGGCTACCTGCTCATGGCCGTCCCCGCATCGGGTTCCGTCGCCATGGTCTCGCTCATCGGAGCCCTCGTGCTGATATGCGTCGGCACGGGCCTTTTCAAGGGCAACCTGCAGGTAATGGTAGGTAACCTCTACGATGACCCGCGGTACAGCGCCAAACGCGACAGCGCGTTCAGTATCTTCTACATGGCCATCAACATCGGCGCCATGTACGCTCCCTCGGCGGCTACGGCCATCGCCAACTGGCAGCTGAAGAAAAACGGTTTCTTCTACGACGCCAACATACCCTCGCTGGCCAACGAATTCCTCAAGAATCCGGATACCGGAGGCGACGTGGCCTCCAAGCTGGAGACCCTCGCCGGCGCTCAGGGATGGACGGGCAGCATCGCCGATTTCGCAAGTTCCTACATCGACGCTCTGGCCGGTTCATACCACATGGGATTCGCGGTAGCCTGCTTCTCGCTCGTGGTTTCCATGGCCATCTACCTCGGTTTCAAGAAGACCTTCAAACATGCCGACGTAACCTCCAAGCAGCAGGCAGCACAGGCCGCCGCCCATGGAGAAAAGGTTGTAGAGCTGACCAAAGAACAGACCAAACAGCGTATCACTGCCCTCGTGCTCGTATTCGTGGTCGTTATCTTCTTCTGGATGTCTTTCCATCAGAACGGTCTTACACTCACCTGGTTCGCACGTGACTACACCGCCAATTCAGCCGAAGGTCTCACCCGGATAGGATTCAGCCTTCCCATGATGACCTGCATCGTCATCGCCATGTACAGTCTGTTCAGCATCTTCCAGTCCACCACGAAAAAGGCGAAATCCATCTCGGCCGGTATCTTCGCCCTAATGATTGTACTGTGCATCATCCTTTACATGAACCTCAATCCCAGTACACATATCGAGCCGCAGCTCTTCCAGCAGTTCAACCCCTTCTTCGTGGTACTGCTGACGCCCATCTCGGTAGCGCTCTTCGGAGCCCTCGCCAAGAAAGGCAAGGAACCTTCGACTCCGAAGAAAATCGGTATGGGTATGTTGATTGCGGCCTGCGGATTCCTCGTCATGGCACTCGCTTCGCGCGGCCTGGCCAATCCTACGCAAATCAACGGTACGAGCGACATTCTCGTATCGCCCAACTGGCTTATCTCCACATACCTTGTGCTGACGTTCGGCGAGCTGCTCCTCAGCCCGATGGGTATCTCGTTCGTATCGAAGGTGGCACCGCCCAAATACAAGGGTATGATGATGGGCTTCTGGTTCGCTGCTACGGCCGTTGGCAACTACCTGACCAGCGTCATCGCCAACATCTGGGAAAGCGGCATGCAGCTCTGGATGATTTGGGGCGTACTCATCGTGGTATGCGTCATCTCCGCCATCTTCATCTTCTCCATTCTTAAACGACTCGAAAAGGCTACCGCAGACTGCTAAGCCTTCGCCGTCACCATATCGAAAGGTCTCCGGATTCGGAGACCTTTTTATTTGCCGCGGCCCGAAAATTCGTTATTTTTGAAGAATCAAAACACGGATTACAACCAACGGAGGAGGAAGATGCTAAGACTGACGTTTCTCGGCACGGGTACGTCGCAGGGAGTGCCCATGATTGGATGCAACTGCGAAGTGTGCCGCTCGCACGACAGCCGCGACAAACGGCTGCGTTCATCGGTCATGATAGAACGTTTCGATTCGGCACCCGGAAAGCGACCGGCCGACGAACTGCCGCAGCAACCGGCCCATGCCATGTACCCCCGTCCTGTCGGCGCAGATGCCCGTATCGTCATCGACGCCGGCCCCGACTTTCGCTACCAGATGCTGCGCGAAGGAGTAAAGACACTGGACGCCATCCTGCTGACCCACGAACATAAGGACCACATCGCGGGCATAGACGACATCCGCGCCTTCAACTATTTCGAAGGGCGCGCGGTACCGATATACGCCACCGAACGGGTAGGCAGAGCAGTCCGCAAGGATTTCGACTACGCATTCGCCGAGAACCGCTACCCCGGCGCTCCGGAAATAGACCTGCGGACGATACGGCAAAACGAGCCTTTCGATGTAGCAGGATTTCACGTGATACCGATAAGCGGACGTCACTACCTGCTCCCCGTGACGGGCTACCGCATCGGGGCACTGGCCTACCTGACCGATTTCAACGGTATAGACGACAGGCAGCTCGACAAACTGTGGGGTGTGGACGTATTGGTCATCAATGCGCTGCGCTACGAAAAACACATTTCCCACTTCACGGTGGACGAAGCGGTGGAGATAAGCCGCCGGGTACACGCCCGCCGTACCTACCTCACACACATGTCGCACCAAATCGGACTCTATGCAGACAAGAAAGATACGCTTCCCGCAGGCGTAGAATTCGCCTGGGACGGCCTGCGTATAGAGATTGAATAATATCCGCACGATGGGTAAAATATTGCTTGTAACACCTCCTTTCCTGCAGCCCAATTCGCCCTATCCGGCAACGGCTTATCTGAAAAGTTATCTCGCCCGGCACGGACACCGTGCCGAACAGTACGACCTTTCGGTAGAACTGCTTGGAGACATATTCTCGAAGACATTTCTGGAAAGGGTATTCACGGCCTACGCGGAACACAAATCGGCCCGGGGAGAGGAGGCGCTCGGCGATGCGGCCGACGCTAATCTCGAACGTATCTATGCACTGCGCAGCCAATATACCGCTACGATAGAGGGCGTCATGGCCTTTCTCCGGGGGGAGGAGCCGACGCTCGCCACCGCTGTCTGCCGGGGCGACTTTCTGCCGCAGGCGGGGCGTTTCGAAACCATGTCCCCGCCGGAAGAGGAGTTCGGCTGGATGGGAATACAGGATTGCGCGAAATATATCTGCACGCTCTATCTGCAGGACATCAGCGATTTCATCCGGGCTACCGTCACACCGGCTTTCGAAATAGTCCGGTATGCCGAACACCTGTCGCTGTCGCTTGCCGAATTCTCCACCCTTGAAGCGGAACTCCTCCGCCCCATGAACATCATCGAGGAGCGGATGACGGAACTCCTGTTCGCTGCCATAGCAGAGCACCGCCCCGATTTCGTCGCTTTCACCGTCCCCTTTCCGGGCAACCTGCTCGCCGCCCTGCGCTGCGGGCAGCAGATAAAACTCCGTTATCCGGATATACGGGTCATCATGGGCGGCGGATACCCCACGACGGAACTGCGGCTGATGAGCGACCGCTCCGTTTTCGCCTATGTGGACTATATCGTACTCGACGACGGCGAGACGACACTCGCCCGCATTCTGGAAGAAAAGGAACCCACCGGAGCCATCACGGCGGAGGGATATCATACAGGGGCGGAACGGATAAGCCACCGGGAACGGGGATGTCCCGACTTCAGCGGACTGCCCTTGTCGAAATACTTCTCGCTCTGCGAGGTGACCAACCCGATGCACCGCCTCTGGAGCGACGGACGGTGGAACAAGATGATGCTCGCCCACGGATGTTACTGGGCCAAATGCGCCTTCTGCGATACGTCGCTCGACTACATAGGCCGGTACGACGCCGTAACGGCTGCTGAACTGGCGGATTGGATGGACACGGTAGCGGCCCAAACCGGTTCCCGCGGCTTCCATTTCGTAGACGAAGCCGCACCGCCGAGGCTGCTGCGCGACCTGTCGCTGGAACTGCTTCGGCGCGGCCGCCGCTACACATGGTGGACGAACATCCGTTTCGAGCGGGCCTTTACGGGCGACCTGTGCCGACTGATGGCCGCCGCCGGCTGCATTGCCGTATCGGGCGGGCTGGAGGTAGCCTCCGACCGGCTGCTCGAAATGATAGGGAAAGGCATCACCATCGAACAGGCTACCATCGCCATGCGCAACTTCTACGAAGCAGGGATTATGGTACACGCCTACCTCATGTACGGACTCCCGACGCAGACGCTCCAGGAGACGGTAGATGCCCTCGAAGTGGTACGGCAGCTCTTTCGTGCCGAACTGGTCGGCTCCGCTTTCTGGCATCGGTACGCCATGACCGTCCACAGCCCGTCGGGACAGAACCCGGAACGCTTCGGCGTCAGGCGCAAAGGCTCCGTTCCGAATCCTTTCGCCAACAACGAGGTCTTCTTCTCCGACAACCGCGGCTACGACATCGGCATGGTCGGCGACGCACTGCGACTGTCGCTGGCCAATTACATGGCGGGCAACGGCCTCGACCGTCCCGTTCACAAATGGTTCGCGGCGAAAGTTCCGCACACCACCGTCGAAGAGTCGCTGATAGCCGGTCACCTGATAAAGCCGGATGCGAGCCGGATTTTCGACGAACAGGCCCGCCTGGTATGGATAGGCGGAAGCATGGAACGTATCGAGGAGGGCATACGCGTGCGCAGCAACAGCGAAGAGAAGACGCTCCGGTTCAGCAGTACTGAGGCCGATTTCCTGCTTCATGTGGCCGGAATATGCGGCACGGCGGAGCCTCCCGTTCTCCTCGGCCGGATAAAAGGGCTTTATGCGGAGTACTCCCCCGAGCCCTTTGCCATCCTCTACCACTCGAAAAAATGGGACATTCTGCGGAGCTACGGCCTGCTACAGGTCTGACCGCATGACGGCCGACGGCACATATTATCAAAAACCATCAAAACGACCATACAGCTATGTCCGAAAAGGAATTTTTCAAAGGCAAGACCGTAGTGATAACAGGAGCTTCGTCGGGTATCGGCCGGGCGCTCGCCTATGAATTCGCCGCAAACGGCGCCAACGTCGTCATAGGGGCGCGGCACGACACGAAACTGGCCGAAATCGCCGGCGACCTGACGAACCGGGGGGCCGCAGTGGCCTGGTGTGCCGCCGATGTCACCCGCGAGGAGGATTGCCGCCGCCTGGTAGAAACGGCCGTCGCACGCTTCGGAGGTATCGACATCCTGGTATGCAACGCCGGCATCTCCATGCGGGCGCTCTTCGACAATGTGCAACTCGATGTGCTCCGCCGATTGATGGATGTCAATTTCTGGGGAACGGTCTACTGTACCAAATACGCCCTGCCCTACCTGCAGGCGGCCCGGGGAACGGTCGTCGGAGTATCTTCCGTGGCCGGACTGCACGGGCTGCCGGGACGTACCGGCTATTCGGCCTCCAAATACGCCATGACCGGATTCCTCGATACCGTGCGGATAGAGAACCGCCGCAAAGGGGTACACGTCATGGTGGCCTGCCCCGGATTCACGGCGACCAACGTGCGCTTCTCCGCCCTGACTGCCGACGGCACGGAACAGGGAGCCACACCGCGCAAAGAGGAGAAGATGATGACCGCCGAGGAAGTGGCGCACCGCATCGCCAAAGGAATCATGCGCCGCAAACGGCTCCTGCTAATGGAATTCGAAGGGCGTGCGACACACTTCATCAAAAAGTTTTCGCCTCGCTTTCTCGACATGATGTTCTATAAGGTAATGGCCCGCGAGCCCGACTCGCCGTTCAAATAGGCGTTCTCCAATTAGTTATTGTTTCCGAACCGGAAATACCCTATCTTGCTTGCCGAAACCCTTTAAAAGCGGTCTTGATATGAGACATTTCCTTTCGGAACTTTGCATTCTGTTTCTCTGCATGGGCATCGCTGCAGGTTGCGGTTCAGGCAACGGGCGGAACGACGCCCTTCCGACAACATGCAGCGGATTTAATGGCACGAAAGTCGATACACCGGCCGTCCGCAATCTGAATGTTCTGTGCCGGGTATGGGGCTATGCCAAATACCACCACCCTGCTTTCTACGGCACCAAGGGGCAGCTCGATGTCGACGCCGAGCTTCTGCGTCTCCTGCCGACTATCTGCAATGCGGACAAAACGGAACGGAACCGGCTGCTCGCCGAATGGATACACAGCCTTGGAGAGTTCACGGAGGCCCCCGAACGTTATGAATCGTACTGCGGCGAAGGATTCAGGCACGAAGCTGCCACAACGTGGACGGCCGATACGGCAGAGTTGGGCAGCGAATTGTCCGACCTGCTATGCCGCCTCCGGTTCGCCGACCGGCGCGGGTTCAATCGCTATGTCAAACCGCGACAGCCCGGAAGCTCCAGTCCGGACTTCTCCCGGGAGAACGGTTATCCGAACCTGACTTCTCCCGATACGGGTTACAGGTTGCTGGCACTTTTCCGCTATTGGAACGTCATCGAATACTTCTACCCCAACCGACACCTGACAGACAAGCAGTGGGACGAGGTACTGCCGGAATATATCCGCCGCTTCACGGAGTGCGGCCCCGAAGGTTACCACGCACAATTGGCGATGCTGATAACCGAGCTCCACGATTCGCATGCCATGCTCTACCCAGCCTTCCTCCCTGCCGAAGCTTTCATTCAGGTCAATGCGCAGTTTATCGGAGACCGGCTGATGGTCGTCCCCTCGCAGCCTGCGGATATACATACGCCTATTCCGGATGATATTCCGGCATGGCCTCCCCTGCGATTCGGCGACGAGATTCTTTCAGTAAACGGCAAAAGCATCGACAGCATCCGCAGCGATATCCGGAAATACGTGAGCTGCTCCAACGAAACAGCCGTAGGTTTTCGAACGACAGTCTATGCCTTTACTTCGACCGACGCTGATGAGTACGTCGTCGAATACCGGCGCGGCAACGCCACAGATACTGTACGGATAGCGACCCGTACAGACCGCAACGCAAGAGAATTCATCGATTTTCCCAAATATGCCGTTTCCGAAGAGGGCTGTATGCTCATCAACGACCGGATAGGATACATCGACGCCGCACAGTTCTCCAATGAGCAAGGCAGACGCATCATGAATGTACTGAAGAATACCGAAGCCATCATCATCGACCTCAGGCGCTACCCCTCCGACTTCATGATTTTCGCCTTCCTCGGTAAGTATTTCGCTCCCTATGCAATCAACCATGTAATATTCACGCACCCCGTTTACAGCCTGCCCGGCTGTTTCCGTGAAGACCGTCCCGCGATAGGTCACGATAATCCGGACTATTACCGGGGTGCTGTCATCGCCCTGGTTGACGGCAACACCATCAGTCAGGCGGAATATACCGCCATAACCGTACAGGCCCTTCCCCGCGGCCTAACGGTCGGTTCGACGACCTTGGGGGCAGACGGCAACATTGCCGAAATCCCGCTGCCCGGCGGTTACAAGACACTCATATCGAGCTTAGGAGTCTACTACCCCGACGGCAGCGAGACGCAACGCTGCGGGGTACGCATCGACCACTGGGCGGAACCCACCCCCGAAGGTCTCCTCGCCGGACGGGACGAAGTTCTCGAAGCTGCCATCCGCATCGCAGAATCCATGCAGTAAAATACGGCCCGCCGGGCGGAACCACGAAATTCCGTCCGACACATTTCGTCCCCTTCTCCACACTCTATCTTTCCACGCCCATCAATAATCACGGGAACATCTTTACGATGTTCCCGTTTAACGATTATCCGAAACGAGAACCCGGCCGGTCGGTCAATGGAAAAGTTTCACTGTCCCATCTCCCTGAATATGGATGCAGATATCTGTCCCGACCTGCAAACGTTCCATCCTTCATCAAACGAGACGGAAACTTCTCAATCACAGCACGTCATGACGCTTCCTTTTCCTGCTCCTGCTGCTTTCCATCCCCGTCCAAAACGATTTCGGGCGCAACCGTCTTGGTTGCGCCCGAAATTATCCTTACACGCAAGGGAACTACTGTTTGTTGTTCTTCTTGTCGTAGTGTTTCTGGTAACGGCTCATGAACTTGTCCACACGGCCGGCCGTATCCACGAGCTTCATCTTACCCGTATAGAACGGATGAGAGGTATTGGAAATTTCCATCTTGTACACGGGATAGGTTTCGCCGTCTATCTCGATGGTCTCCTTCGTATTCACCGCCGAACGGGTAATGAATACATGGTCGTTGGACATATCCTTGAATGCCACCAACCGGTAATTCTTGGGATGTATATCTTTTTTCATTTTCCTCGTGTTGTCTAACTGTTACTCTTCCTGTGCAGCTACTACGGAGAAGTGAAGCGTCGCTTTCACATCCCTGTGGAGCTTGACCGTCGCTTCATACTGTCCCACCTGTTTGACGGGTTCTACGGAAATGTTCTTGCGGTCTACTTCCACACTCTGAGCGGCCATCGCTTCGGCCAGGTCTGCGGAGGTCACGGAGCCGAAGATACGCCCCTCCTCCGCCTTGGCGGTGATAACAAGCGCAAGGCCCTCTATCTTCGCTGCGAGCGCCTGTGCGTCGGCAAGTATCTTAGCGTCTTTATGGGCACGCTGTTTCAGGTTCTCGGCCAACACCTTCTTCGCCGATTCGGTAGCTACGGTCGCCAGGCCGCGCGGAAGGAGATAGTTGTTGGCGTAACCGGGCTTTACCGAAACGATGTCGTTGGCATAGCCCAAATTCTCTACGTCTTTTTTCAGAATTACTTCCATGGTCGTCTCTCCTCCTCTTATTATTTCATCAAATCGGTTACGAATGGCAGGATGGCAAGGTGACGGGCACGCTTGACGGCCTGGGCCACTTTCTTCTGGAACTTCTGCGAAGTACCGGTCAGACGGCGGGGCAGAATCTTACCCTGCTCGTTCAGAAACTTCTTGAGAAATTCCGGGTCCTTGTAATCCACATACTTGATACCTGCCTTCTTGAAACGGCAATATTTTTTCTTCCGTACATCTACCGTAACGGGATTGAGATACCTTATCTCCGACTGTTGTGCGTTAGGTGCTGCCATGGTCTATTCCTCCTCTTTCTTTTCGACTGTTTTACCGGCGAGTTTGTTCCTGCGTTTTTCCGAGTATTCCACCGCATACTTGTCCTGACGGAAAGTAAGGAAGCGGATGATACGCTCGTCGCGGCGGTACTGCGTTTCGAGAGCCTCTACGATGGGACCTTCACCCGTAAATTCGAAGAGGAAATAGTATCCGGTGGTCTTCTTCTGAATAGGATACGCGAGTTTTTTCAAGCCCCACGCCTCTTCATTCACGATTTGACCCCCGTTTTCGGTGATAACACCGCGGAATTTGCCTGCGAGCTCTTCGAGCTGCTGGTCCGAAAGGACCGGAGTGGCAATGAAAACGGATTCGTAATTGTTCATAAATGTGTTGTTTACATTAAGTATATGCAAAATGCGGGTGCAAATATAGGCATTCCATTCCGAAATACAAATACTTGCGGCTGAAAAAATCGCACGGCCCCCTCCCGTCGGGCTGCTTCAGAACCGGTACCCGAACTTGAAGGTCAGGTTATGCGAATAGAGCCTGTAGGGATAGAGATACCGCCACATATATTGATATCTCAGACCGAGATAGATGCGGTCGGCATTCCGGAGCCGGAAAGAGAGCCCCATACCGGGATTGACAAAAGCGAAAAACGGCATGCCGCTCCACGGACTGTACATTCCCCCGATGTCGAACGAAAGGTACGGTGCCACCTTTCCCGCAGGCAGTTCGGCTTCCAGCCGGGCGAAAAAGTCGGTACCGGGAAGCAAATCGCCGACGGGCGTATTCAGTCCGAATCCGAGCCCGACCGTAAAGACTTCCGACAAATGGTAGCCGTACAACACATTGCATGCGGCCAGCAGCCCACCCTCAAGAAAAAGGCTGGTCGTAGCCTCCACACCCCAACTATACCTTTTCGTACGCTCCTCGTTCACCATCAGCTAATAAGGACGTATCTGCCCCGACAACGGGAACAATGCGCACACGAACAGGACTGCGAGCAACAATCTCTTCATAATCCATCAGCCGTTAGAGGTAATACGTTCATACACTTCCAGCCACATATAACAACTTATATAAAACAGGATGGTGCGGGGCGACAAATGTCGCCCCGCACCATCCATTCCGTTTCCGTCGGGTGAGCTACCGGTCCGCGCCGAGCAGCTCCTTCAGATACTGCCCCGTATAGCTGCCCTCGGTACGGGCAACATCCTCCGGCGTACCGGACGCTATCACCCGACCGCCCCCGGCTCCCCCTTCGGGACCGATGTCGATGATGTGGTCCGCCGTCTTCACCACATCGAGATTATGCTCTATCACGATGACCGTATTGCCCCGTTCCACCAGTTTGTTGATAACCTCCAGCAACTGACGCACGTCTTCGAAATGCAGCCCCGTCGTGGGTTCGTCAAGGATATAAAGGGTACGACCCGTATCGCGTTTGGCCAGTTCGCTCGCCAGCTTGATACGCTGGCTCTCGCCGCCCGACAGCGTGGTACACGGCTGTCCCAGCTTGAGATAGCCGAGTCCCACCTCTTGAATCGCACGCAGTTTCGTATAGATACCGGGAATATGCTCAAAAAATTCGACGGCCATGTTCACGGTCATGTCGAGCACGTCGTTGATGCTTTTCCCCTTGTATTTCACCTCGAGCGTCTCCCGGTTGTAACGTTTCCCGCCGCACGCCTTGCACGTCACGTAAACATCGGGCAGGAAGTTCATTTCAATCGTCTGTACTCCGGCTCCCTTGCACTCTTCGCAGCGTCCCCCCTTCACATTGAAGGAGAAACGTCCCGCCTTGAAACCGCGTGCCTGCGCATCGGGAGTGGCCTCGAAGAGTTTGCGTATATCACCGAAAACATTGGAGTAGGTGGCCGGATTGCTCCGCGGGGTACGTCCTATCGGGGATTGGTCCACGACGACCAGCTTGTCGATATGCTCCAGCCCCTCGATGGAGTCGTATTCGAGCGGCTGGTCGAACGAACGGTAGAGCCGACGGCTGATGGCCGGACGCAGCGTATCGTTCACGATGGTGGACTTGCCGCTGCCGCTGACACCCGTCACGCATATCAGTTCGCCGAGCGGGAACTCGACCGTAACGTTTTTCAGGTTGTTGCCCCGCGCCCCTCTCAGTACGATACGGTTCCCGTTGCCTGCGCGTCTTCTGGAGGGCACTTCGATGCGGCATTCACCGTTCAGGTACCGGGCGGTGATGCTGTCGGACTTCATAATCTCCTCCGGAGTACCCTGCGCCACGATATAGCCGCCTTTCCGCCCGGCAAGCGGCCCGACGTCGATGATATGGTCGGCACTGCGTATCATCTCCTCGTCGTGCTCCACTACGATGACCGAATTGCCGGCGTCCCGGAGCTCCTGAAGGCTTCGGATGAGTTTGCGGTTGTCCCGCTGATGGAGCCCGATGCTCGGCTCGTCCAGAATATAGAGAACGTTCACCAATTTGGAACCTATCTGTGTGGCGAGCCGGATACGCTGGCTCTCGCCGCCCGATAGCGACCGCGACGAACGCGCGAGGGAAAGGTACCCCAATCCCACGTCGATAAGGAAACCGAGCCGCTCGCGTATCTCCTTGAGTATCTCGCGGGCAATGGTCAGCTCCCGTTCGGTCAGCTGCGCAGGCACATCGTCCACCCAGCGCGCGAACTCCTCGATACTCATGGCCGACACTTCGGCAATATTCCTACCCGCGATACGGAAATGCAGCGCTTCGTCTTTCAGACGTGTTCCGCCGCACACTTCGCACGGACGGCGGACAATGAACTGTCCGGCCCATTTGTTACCCCTGCCGCCGGCCGCATCGTCATCGAGCCGGGAGATGTATTCACCGATACCCTCCCAGCCCACCATACGCGTCCCGCCGTAAGAGGCGAACTCCTGCATATTGATTTTCAACGGTTCCGAGTCGCCGTTCAGGATGGCATTGATACCCTCTTCCGATATGTTCCGTATGGGTTCCTCCAGCGTGAAACCGTAACGGTGCCCCAATGCGGTAAGAATGGCGAACAGCATGTTGTTGGCATACCTGCCGAACGGTTCGATGCCTCCGGCCTTGATGGACTTGCGGGGGTCGGGAATCACTTTTTCCCGGTCGAATACCGCCACCTCGCCCAGGCCGCCGCAATGCGGACAAGCCCCCTGCGGCGAATTGAAGGAGAAGGTGTGCGGTGCAGGGTCGTTGAACGCCACTCCGCTGGTCGGACACATGAGATGACGGCTGTAATAACGCGACGTGTCCCGCTCGTAATCGTACAAGGATATCGTCCCCTTTCCCTGACGCATCGCCTCCTGCAGGCTCTTCATCAGACGCTCCCGCACTCCGTCGTTCACCACAAGACGGTCTACGACGAGGTCTATGTTATGCACCTTGTAACGGTCGAGATGCATGCCGGGCGTGATTTCCCGTATCTCTCCGTCCACACGGGCATAAATGTACCCTTTTTTGGCAAAAGCTTCGAACAGTTCCCGGTAATGCCCCTTGCGGCCGGCCACGACCGGAGCCAGCAGCGCCACTTTCCGGCCGGAGTAACCGTCCATAATCAGGTCGGCTATCTGCGCGTCGGTGTAGTGCACCATCTCCTCGCCCGTCACGGGCGAATAGGCCCGTGCAGCCCGCGCATAGAGCAGACGCAGAAAGTCGTTGATTTCGGTCACCGTCCCCACCGTCGAGCGGGGATTTTTGTTGGTGGTCTTCTGCTCGATGGCCACTACAGGACTGAGCCCCGTTATCTTGTCCACGTCGGGACGCTCCATGGCTCCGACGAACTGCCGCGCATAGGCCGACAACGTTTCCATATAACGCCGCTGCCCCTCGGCATAGATGGTGTCGAATGCGAGCGACGACTTGCCCGACCCGGACAGGCCGGTTATCACCACCAGTTTCCCGCGCGGAATATCGACGTCTATATCCTTCAGATTGTTGGCCCTCGCTCCGAGGACCGATATCATATCGTTTTCCTTCACTTCACAGCTCTCCGTTGCGCCCGCGGCCCGTTTCCTACCGCGCAGCCCTGAAATTTCTGCCGGGCACCTTGACCTTCAGGATGCGACCCTCCTTGTTGTCGTACACATAATCGCGCATCCACGGATTGAGCAACCGCAGCATCTTATAGTTCGTCCCGTAACGGCCTGCCACCTCCGGCCACTTGATGTCGCGTCCGCTCACCTCCACCGTCCGGTAATCGTCCAGCGGCCCGTAGTAATCGTCCCCACGCAGTCGGAACCCGTATGCTTCCGGGTCGGACCCCACGATTTTGAGGGAGAGGATGCGATAAAGGTACCGCATGGTCTCCTGCGGCAGAAAAGTATCGTAATAGTTTTCCGTTCCCTGAATCTCCATGCGGCGGCTCACCCCTGCATTGCCGGCGTTGTAGGCCGCCGCCGCGAGCGTCCAACTGCCGAACCGTTCATAGGCATCGCGCAGGTATGCACAGGCCGCCTCGGTCGATTTCTCGATGTCGTACCGTTCGTCTACCTGAGACCCGACGGCCAATCCGTACTCTCTACCCGTCTTGGGCATGAACTGCCACAGCCCCGCCGCCCCGGCCGGTGAAACCGTTTCCGGATTCAGAGCACTCTCGGCCATGCACAGATATTTGAAATCGTCCGGAATCCCGTTCCGCTCCAATATCGGTTCGATGACGCTGAAGTAGCGCTTCATGTTCAGCAGCGTCCGGAACGTACCGGAATGCATGTACGAGGTCACGAGCAGTTCCCGCTGAAGAGCCTCCCGGACGTCGAAATACTCCAGCGGCACCTCTTCGCCCGCAAAATCCAGCTTCTCGGGCAACGCCGGCAGAGCGATAGCCGAAAACTCCTCTCCCCCCGCCGAGACCTGCGAATAGGAGGGCTGCGAACACCCCGCGAGCAGAACCGCGCATGTCGCCGCATACAAGGTCAATCTTTTCATCGGAATCCCATTGATAAATTAAACGTGTAAAGATACGATTTTATTTCCGCAACTCTTCTGCCGCAACAGTCGGCCGAAGGAAAACGGAACGCGCTACACCGTCAGCGTAAAACGGTCGGCATCCTCCCATGCCCGGAAACGTTCTCGGTAGGCATCGAGCCGCTCGTGGTCGAGTTCGGTACGAATAACGCCCGCTTCGCCCTCCGCCAGCCTGCCCATGACATTGCCGAAGAAATCCACTGCGACGGAATGGCCGTCATAAAAGGCCGACGGGTCGCTGCCCACCCGGTTGATGCCGAGCACGTAGCACTGATTCTCGATGGCCCGCGCCCGAAGCAAGGCATCCCACGCCCCTATCCGGGCCTGCGGCCAGGATGCCGCATAGACAGCCACGTCATAATCCGACCGAGCGCGGCTCCACACGGGGAAACGAAGGTCGTAGCACACCATCGGCAGGATACGGAAACCCTTGTATTCCAATACGACCCTGGCGCATCCGGGAGCATACAGCGTATCTTCGCCGCTGAACGAAAAAAGGTGCCGTTTGTCGTACCAATCGATACGCCCGTCCGGAAAGGCGAACACGAACCGGTTGTAGGGCCGTTCTCTGCCGTCGCCTATGATAAGGCTTCCGGCCAGGGCGATACCCGTTTCGGCTGCCGTACAACGCATCCACTCCACCGAAGGCCCCTCCATCGGTTCGGCCAGAGCGGTGTCTGCAGCCATGAATCCCGTGGTGAACATCTCCGGCAGAAAGGCAATATCCGTATCGTGCAGGGCACGTACCAACCGCCCGGCTACGGCCCGATTGGCCGCAGGCTTTCCCCACTCGATATCCATCTGAAGCAATGCTGCCCGCAATACCATCTCCATGAGTTTTCCGCAAAAGTAGGGATTTATGACGACATTGACGCCGCCAGGTCCACGATACACCATTCAACTGCGACAAATAAAAATCCTCCGGCATGCGGAAATGCGGGGATTCCGGCTTAACTTTGCAAGAGATAAATCTTCAATCATGCTGCAGGCGGGAAGCTACCACACACTGACGGTAAACAGAATATCCGATTACGGACTCTACCTCGCGGACGAGGAAGGCAACGAAGTGCTGCTTCCCAACCGCTACGTGTCGCTCGCTGACCGAATTGGCGACACGAAAGAGGTGTTCGTCTATCACGATACCGAAAACCGGCTGACCGCCACGACCGAACGCCCCTATGCAGCTGCGGGCGAAACGGCTTTTCTCGAAGTGGTGGACAAGAACCTGCACGGCGCATTCCTCGCATGGGGAATAACGGCCAAGGACCTCTTCGTACCCAACTCCAACCAGTCCTTCCGAATGGAACCGGGCAAGCGATACGTGGTATTCGTCTACCGCGACAACCTTTCGGGTCGGGTAGTCGCCACCACGAAACTCAACGGCTTCATCTCCAACGAATCCGTTTCCGTCCGTCCGCGGCAGCGGGTGGATATCCTGGTGGCCCGCCGCATTCCGGTCGGTTACCGGGTCGTCATCGAAAACCGCCATTGGGGCGTATTGTACGACAACCAACTGTTCCGCCCGATACACATCGGCGACAGACTCGAAGGATATGTGAACCGCATCACGGAGGAGGGCCGAATCGACATCAGCCTGCAACGGCAGGGATTCGATGAGGTGAAGGATGCGGCCCGCCGGCTTGCACTCCTCATCGACGAAGCGGGAGGCACCCTCCCCCTGCACGACAAAAGTTCCCCGGAAAAGGTGGCCACCGTCACGGGCATGAGCAAAAAGGTGTTCAAGCGGGCGCTCGGCCACCTGCTGAGCCACGGAGCGGTGTATACAGAGGATGGAACGATAAAGGCAATAAAAAAGAAAGGATGACACAATGGCCATACAGAGCGCAGAGCGGGTATCTCAAACGGATGCATCCGACAACTACGTTTTCCAGCGTTCCATGCTGGCCTACTGCAAGGCAGCGGAAATAGTCCACGGCAACGTACTGGAAATAGGAACCGGAAGCGGATACGGCGTATCCGTCATTGCACCGCATGCCGACAGATTCACCACCATAGACAAGACACCTCCCCCGGCCGGCATCCTGCCGGAAGGCGGCAATGTCGAGTTCTGCCGGATGAAGGCGCCTCCCCTAAAGGGAATACAATCGGGCTGCATGGATTTCGTTCTCTGCTTTCAGGTCATCGAACACATCAGAGACGACTTCGGTACAATAAACGAAATCCGGCGGGTACTCCGACCGGGCGGCAAACTGATAATCACGACTCCCAACAAGGAGATGTCGCTCACGCGCAATCCGTGGCATCTGCGGGAGTACACCGTAGACGAATTCAAGGGACTCATCGGCTGCTACTTCGACGATTACGAGCCGCTCGGCATATACGGCAACGGAAAAGTCATGCAATATTACGAGAACAACCGACAGTCGGTGGAACGCATCATGAAGTTCGACATTCTCAAATTGCAGCAGCACCTGCCCCGATGGATGCTCCGCCTGCCGTACGACATCATGAACCGGCTGAACCGTCGGAAACTCTTGAAAGCCGACCACGAACTGACGAGTTCCATCTGCACCAGTGACTATTTTCTCAAGAAAGCCGACGACAAATGTTTCGACATGTTTTTCGTCGCCACGAAATAACGGCACGGATGCCTGTCCGCAGGAAAAGCACGGCCGGATAAGTTCACTTATCCGGCCGTGCTGCATATCGTCTGTAACGGACGACGGCTACTTCTGCGGCTGGGGCAGGTCCGTCGGGTCTTTCATAATCATATTCTTATCTACGCGGATGTGGACGTTGTTGTCGATTTCCATCAGTACGTAAGCCTCCTTCACCTCCTTTATCTTGCCGTAAATACCGCCGGCGGTGATGACTTTCTGCCCCACCTCGAGCGAATTGCGGAAATTGTTCAGCTCTTTCTGCCGTTTCTGCTGCGGACGTATCATAAAGAACCACATCACGACAAATATCAGAACCATCATTATGATGAAACTGAGACCGCTGCCTCCCTGTGCGGCAGCCTGCTGCAAATAAATCATGTTTAAACTCATCGTCGTATCCTTACTATATTAAAATGTTGTTCTGCAAATGTAAGCCTTTTCAGTGAAATTACAAGACGGAACGTCTATTTTTCCCTATTCGATGACTGCCTCCAGATAGAATACCAGCGGTTCGCGACGTAACGTGGTAGTCAGCGCCACCCTCTTCAGCAGGTATCCCCGGTAGCCGCGCGAATCGAACGATACACCGAGCGGCGCATACTCACCAGGCGCAACGGGCCGGCGGTCGTATTCGGACACGATACATCCGCAATCGGACTCCGCACTGCTGACGACGAACGGTACATTGCCGCTATTCTTCACGGAAAACTCCTTCACGATGCGTTCTCCTTCCCGAAGCCTGCCCAAATCGAACGTATCCCTGCGGAGAGAGAGAATGGACGAATCGGAGACTTCCAGCACCGTACCCGGAAGATGAGTCGCAGCTCCACGAGAACGGCAGGAGAAACAGCAGGCCGCAAGGCCTCCGGCTAAAAGCAATGCCATGTATCTCCTCCCCACTTTCATCGCGCCGCTGTCCGCTCACTCCATCAGCCCGCGGCCGGTTTTGTTTATCTTTCCCTCACTGCGGAGCGACTCGACAATCCGGTCGAGCACGCCGTTGATGAAGAGACTACTGCCCGGCGTACTGTAATATTTGGCTATTTCGATATACTCGTCCAGCGTCACTTTGACCGGTATGGAATCAAATCCGACAATCTCGGCCACGGCACATGCGAGGATGATGTTGTCGAGGAACGCAATACGCTCCACATCCCAGTTGGTAGTAAACTTCTCGATATACTCCTGATACTCGTCGAAATGCACGACCGTCTTACGGAACAGCTCTTTCGTGAAGGAAAGGTCGTCCTCGCTCTTATATTCACGCCGGATGGGCAGGTCGTCCTGCTTCTCCCGGCAGTTCTCCAGGGTACGTACCACCATGATAAGGGCGAAATCTATGTCGTCGCACCACAGGATGGACTGCTCCTCCACGACAGACTCCAACATATCGTTGTTCTGTACCGTCTCGATGTAGAAGTCTTCCACCACGGTCCGGTCGCTTGCATAACCATGGGTCGGCAACTGCATGTAACGCTTGTAGTATTCGCTTTCGGACATCAGGGTGTAGAGGTGTTTAATGAGCTCCGGATACTGGTTCCACCCCAGCGCCGCTTTTTCAAGCCGTGCATTGAGCGCCGCGCTCTCTTCTATCTGGGCTATCACCCCATTCTCGACGAAACTCAGATTCGGATGCAGGTCGGAATAGGTGGGCAGCTTCTTGTTGCGCCCGAGCTCAATCCGCTCCTCCGCATAGACCTTCACGTCCGCCACGAGACGGAGCATCTGAAAATAAAGGTCATAGGCCTTGTCTATGCTGCCGACGAGATTCTTCTCCGACGTTATCATGGAGTCGCATCCCGACTTGAAATGCGAATAAAGGGCCTTTATAACTTTTATCCTCAGGAACCTGCGGCTGAACATATCTCTATCGTGGTTTCGTTTAGCGTCGGCAAAGATAATCATTTTTCCATGCAACGGATAAATAACCGCCGCCGATAAGACGTTTTGTGGACAAGAGGCTATCTTTGCGTAAAATTAGACGGACATATGGAATACGACCTCATCATAATCGGCGGCGGGGCTGCCGGACTCATGGCGGCAGGTACCGCCGCCTCGGCCGGAGCGAAAGTAGTCCTGCTGGAAAAAATGGAGAAACCCGCACGCAAAGTACGCATCACGGGCAAGGGACGCTGCAACCTGACGAATATCAGACCCGCCGAAGAGTTCCTCGCAAAGATACAGGCCAACCAGGAGTTCTTCGCCCCTGCCTATGCGGAGTTCGACAACAGGGCACTCGTAAAATTCTTCGAGAGGCTCGGGGTACGGCTCTCCACCGAACAGGGCGGACGCGTATTCCCCAAAAGCGGCAAGGCATGGGATATCGCCGAAGCACTCGTGGAGTGGTGTCGGGAGGCGGGCGTGGAGATAATCTGTCATGCGGCCGTCTGCGAGATACTGCTGCTCGGCAACCGGGTGCGCGGCGTCAATTACAAGACGAAAAAGGGATTCCTCCGACGGGCGGAAGCCCCGGCCGTCGTTCTCTGTACGGGAGGCGCCTCCTACCCGGCCACAGGTTCCACGGGTGACGGATACGCTCTGGCCCATGCCCTCGGGCATACCATCGAACCCATCCGGCCATCGCTCGTCCCGCTGGAGACCTCCATGCCCGACCGGGAGTTTCTGTACGGACTACATCTGCGGAACATATCCGCCAAACTTCTTCTGGACGGAACGGCCGTCGCAGAGGAGTTCGGGGAGATGTCCTTTTCGCCGCGCGGCGTAGAGGGGGCCGTCGTACTGCGCATGAGCCGGACAGCCGTAGATGCCCTGATAGAGGGGCACCGGGTAGAGCTGTCTGTCGACCTCAAACCGGCGCTGGACGAGGCCACCCTGCGTGAACGTATCGGACGGGAGACCGGCGAGCTCGGTCCGGAAGCCCCGATGGCCGACCTGCTGCGCCGGCTCGTCCCGAAAGAACTGGTGATGCCGATAGCCAAAGCCGTCGGCGGACATCCGAAACGGCTCCTTCGGCAGGCCGCTCCGGAGATGGCGGAAACATTGATAAGGACACTGAAGGATTTCCGCATTCCTGTCAGCGACTACCGCCCGTTCGAAGAGGCCATAGTTACCGCAGGTGGCATAACGGTCAGTGAAGTCAATCCCGCCACGATGGAGTCGAGGCTGGTACGGGGATTGTATTTCGCAGGGGAAGTGCTCGACCTCGACGCCAACACCGGCGGTTACAACCTCCAGATAGCCTTCTCCACAGGCCGTCTGGCCGGCCGGCTTAAACACGAGGAATAGATGCCAGGAGCGAGAGACTACATCTTCAACGCTTTCATGCACGCAGCCTCCTGTTGCCGGCTACGCCATTTCCGGGGACATGGCGTTCACTCGCCTTTTGCCTACGGTTTGGTTCGGAATATCTACATGAAACGCCGGCACCTCCCTGCAAAAGGCAGCGTCTATTCGGCTCTCAGGGAACATGGCGGTACCGTACGGCAGGCCAGCCTGATACAGGCTCTATACGACTATCTGGTATGCCGGCAATGCTGCATAGACGCAGAACCTGTCGCGGAAAGCCCCGCAAGGGAAGACGGAGGAAGTATGGAGGTTTTCACGACGGCGACGACCGTCGGCAATGAAACGCTGCCCGCCCCCGGGCACATCGTCTGCCTGCTCTCTCCTGCCAAAGGAAAAGCTCGTTACCGCGGGTGTATGAAGGCGGTAAGCAACCACAGAGGAATGAGCATCGATTGTCGGACAGTCATCTTTCTTTTCGGTTCCGACGGCCTGAACAATGAACACATAAAACTCTGAAACGATGAAAATATATACCAAAGGCGGCGACCAAGGGAGTACCTCCCTCATCGGCGGAGAACGCGTCCCGAAATACGACGTCCGGGTGGAGGCCTACGGTTCCATCGACGAACTCTCCGCCCAGACGGCCATGCTCCGGGACATGTTGAACGGTGAGGACGTTACACAGTTCGACGACGACCTGATTGTCATATCGAGACTGCTGATGCACACCGAATCGCTGATGGCCCTTGGGCATGGCAGCGAAGATAAGGTAAAAGACCTCAACGGCGCTGACATCGGATTTCTCGAAAAACGAATCGACGAAATCAGCGCCGTCCTGCCGCCGATAGAGCGGTTCACCCTGCCGGGCGGACACATCGTCGTATCGCAGGCCCACATCTGCCGTACCGTCTGCCGCAGGGCCGAACGCCAGGCCTGTCGCGCTGCCGCGCAGTACCCCATCTCTTCCAATGCGCTCATGTTCCTGAACAGACTGTCGGACTACTTTTACGTACTCGGACGAAGACTCGCCATGCTCCTCGGCGCAGAGGAAATCCTGTGGGAACCCTGAAGGCCGGCGACAAATGCCCTCTTTACCGGACAGACGCGCAATAAGCCTCCGGGCAAATACGTTACGATAAGGCATAAGACAAAAGCCAAGAAAATCAGTGCCCATTGATGAGAGGGAGTTGCATATTGAAAATTTTTTTATACATTCGCATCCTTGTAGGATTGAGTGACAACTTAAATACAGGCAAATTATGTATTGGACATTAGAACTCGCATCCAAATTGGAAGATGCGCCGTGGCCTGCCACAAAAGACGAATTGATAGATTACGCGGTCCGTTCCGGCGCTCCGCTTGAAGTCATAGAGAACCTGAACGAGATTGAGGACGAGGGCGACATCTACGAAAGCATCGAAGACATCTGGCCTGACTACCCCAGCAAAGACGACTTCTTCTTCAACGAGGAGGAATATTGATTATATAAAGCTGACACTTGCTCGTTGATTGGCAGAGAAACGAACAAATGTGCCCGACACAGTGTGTCGGGCACATTTTATTTAGGCAGTTTCACGACTACGAAGCTAACGAACAAGTACATAATTAAGACGGCGCAAAAAGCCTTCCAAAAGCCGACAGGGCTATCGGGCTGTACAAAGCACCCGCTACAAGCGTCACCGGAAGACATATCCCATCACACGTCATCGGCAGGATTTAAGATATCGGTGCATTTTTGTAAAAGCGCATGATTTCGGCACATCGAACACACAGGCAGCTAATTGACGTGTTTTCGGTAAATATGTATGATACGGAATCGAGGCAGGCAGGAAGCACTTGCCATTGAGGGCGTAAACGGGGAGACGGAGGATATTGATATAGTTGAGTTACTCCTCAAAACACTTGGAAAAGGAGAAATTCTTCCGTATGGCATCGGAAATATCGTAGTCATCGAGTTGGCCAAATTCGATGTCCGACACCCGGACATTGGTATGCCGCTCTGCCGGATGGGCCAACGTCAGGTTTCTGCCGTAATTCTCCCGAACATTGTGTCTGGTCAGGAATGTGAAATATTCGGCTCCTTTATTCGATGCGAGCAGACATGGAAAGCCCGCAGCACCGGCTTCGAGAAGAACTTGCCCGACTCCTGCAACAAAAAGGTATCTGTCCGCATTCTTTTTCAGAAATTCCCTTGTGTTGATGGCTCCGGGTGCAAACACGTCGGGGCGCAGGGTATATCGGCGTTTCAGTCTCTTGGTCATGGAGCTGTTCTCAGACATCCCCGCAATCTCGAAAGGAATATTGCGGGTGGCACAGAACTCGATGGCTGCACACAGTCGCATGAACTTGTCTTTCTGCAGTCGGCTTATGATAAGAGCCTTACGCTGACCGCAATAGTTCCACACCGGCACTCCGGCATCTATTCCGTTGGGCAAAGTCAGATGGTATCCGAGATTTGCGTAATCAATGGTGAACAGACGGTCAGAAATGACTATTCTGTAATTCAAACTCTGGAGCCTCGATGTATCCATCCCGATAATTTCACCGTGTACGACGCAGCCATGGGTATAGACAGTAAGGGACACGAGCTATGGAATGACTTAAACTTTCGTTTTCTGAAATTCTTTTTAGCAACAGGTGCCGGTGCCGCCAATTATTCGCCGGCGGCCTCCGGCAACATACGCAACCGTTGCTGCGCGATTTTCTTCCGGGAAAAAGGAAGGGCGGCCCGAAAAGCCGCCCTTTATCCCTTTCGTTCCGACGGAAACGGATACCGCTACCTTTTGGCAAGGTCGTGGTCTACACAGTAGAGACCGTGCACGCCGAATACATTGAACTTGTCGAGAATGGCCTGTGCATTCTCCTCCTCCTCGACCTGTTCGTTCACGAACCACCGGAGGAACTCCTGCGTAGCCTTGTCGTTTTCGGCTATCGCCACGTCCATCAGATTATCGATAAGTTCCGAAACATGGCATTCGTGTTTGTACACATGCTCGAACACGGCCTTGGGTTCCGCCCAGGTACCGGGAACGGCGTCTATCGAGCTTATCTTCATCTCTCCGCCGCGCGTAACGCCGAACTCGATGAGTTTGTTGGCATGCTCCAGCTCCTCTTCGGCCTGTTTCTTCATCCAATGAGCGCAGCCGGCCAACCCCATGCTCTGGAAATAGATTGCCATCGACGAGTAAAGGTTCGCAGACCACATCTCCGCCTTTATCTGTTCATTGAACGCATCGGTAAGTCTTTTCGTAAATTTCATAACGCTCTGTTTTATGATTGATAACTTTTTCCGGGACAAATATAATGAACATTACCAGAACATGTCCGCCGGTTGAAATAATCATTTTTTATACGCCTATCACATCCTTTTATATTCCGGCCGTTCCGAACAATACTCCGTCATTTACCAAACGCACTACTACCGACAGTCCCCCGAACGAAGCCTTTTCGGAGGCGACCTGCGGCCGGGTCATCCAGCGGCAAAAAACGAACGAACAAAACATCTTTCCCGGAAAAGCGTTACCTTTGCACAAACATCAGATGATATGATGATGGAGAATCCGGCCATACGGAAAAAATCGCTGGCTGAAGAGTTGGCGGCACGACTCCAGGAACAGATTGCCGCAGGCATTTTCGGCATCGGAGAGAAACTTCCCCCCGAACCGGAACTGATGCGCATCTTCGGAGTCAGCCGTTCCACGGTACGCGAAGCCGTCCGGATACTCTCCGACATGGGGCTCCTCCGGGTACGTCAGGGAGCCGGGACATTCGTCGTAAGCCGGAACGCACCGGACCTCATGACGCAGCGCCTGAAACGGGCCGACATCCGGGAGCTGGACGAAGTACGGCGAATCCTCGAAGCGGCCATCGTCGAAAAGGCCGCTGAAAGGTATACGGAGCAGGATGCCTTCAGAATGAAGGCCTACCTGTCCGAACGGAAAGAGGCGGCCGAAACGGGCCGGCTAGAACAGTGCATAGACGCCGACGTGAACTTCCACGCGACTATAGCCGAAGCGACGCATAACGAAATTCTGAGCGGACTCTACCGGGCGACCGCAATCCATCTGCGGGACGGCTTCAAACGTATCTATGCGGATACGGGCTACCTGCTCGCATCGCAGCCCTCCCACGACCGGCTGGCCGCCTTCATCCTGGCACACGACACCCGAAACGCTCTGAAAACGATACGTATCATTCTGGAGGAACCGTAATGCCATGAATCCCGCAACCAGACATCTTTCCGCTCCGGCATGTGCACCGACAGGGAGCGCTACCGTGTACCCGATACTCTTCATGGTCAGCACCGCACACCTGCTCAACGACATGATGCAATCGGTAATACCGGCTGTCTACCCTCTCCTCAAAGATAATTTCGGCTTCACCTTCACCCAGATAGGCATCATCACGCTGGTGTTTCAGATGACCTCCTCGCTCCTGCAGCCCCTCATGGGACGTTACGCCGACCTGCACCCGAGACCCTACTCGCTGGCTGTGGGGATGTGCTTCACCCTCACCGGACTGCTCACGCTCGCAACGGCACACGGCTTTCTCTCCATCCTGCTCGCCGTCGCGCTTATCGGTTGGGGTTCGTCGGTCTTCCATCCCGAATCGTCGCGCGTCGCCCAACTCGCCTCGGGCGGGCGGAAAGGGTTGGCCCAATCCATCTTTCAGGTCGGCGGCAATGCGGGGAGCGCCATGGGACCGCTGTTGGCCGCACTCATCGTCATTCCCTTCGGGCAAACCTCCATCGGATGGTTCGCCCTCGCCGCTTTGCTCGCCATTCTGCTGCTGAAACGCATCGGCGACTGGTACAAGGGAGAACTCGCGGCCGCACCGTACCGTACGGCGGCTACGGCATCCCGGCCATACGAACTGCCCAAACGGAAAGTACGCACCGCCATGGTCATCCTGACGGTACTCGTATTCTCCAAATACTTCTATATTGCCTGCATGACGAACTACTTCACCTTCTTTCTCATGGACAAGTTCGCCGTTTCGGTACAGGATGCACAATACTGCCTGTTCGGGTTCCTCGCCGCATCGGCGGCAGGCACGGTCATCGGCGGCCCGCTGGGCGACCGTTTCGGAAGAAAGTATGTGATATGGGGCTCCATTCTGGGAGCAGCCCCCTTCGCCCTGCTGCTGCCCTATGCCAATCTGTCCGGGACAATCGCGCTTGCGGTCATCATCGGGTTCGTCATCTCATCGGCTTTCTCGGCCATCCTCGTCTATGCGACCGACCTGATGCCCGGCAAGGTAGGACTGGTGTCCGGCATCTTCTTCGGACTCATGTTCGGACTGGGCGGCATCGGTTCCGCCTTCTTCGGGTGGCTCGCCGACCGGACGAATATCGAATTCATCTTCCGCGTCAGTACCCTGCTGCCGTTGCTCGGCGTCATCACCGGCTTCCTGCCGAACATCGAAAAGAGACGCAAACCATGAACAAAACACAAACAAATAAGACTGCCATGACGAAAACCGATTTCACACCGACAACACCACCCTTGGCCCGGCCCGTGCACTATACCTGCCGCTATCAATCACCGCTGGGAGGCATCATGATTGCCGCCGACAGCGAAGGGCTGACCGGTCTTTGGTTCGACGGACAGAAATATTTTGCCGCTACGCTCTCCCCTGCCTGCGAATCCCGGCCTCTGCCGCTTTTTGAAGAGACGAGGAGGTGGCTCGACCTCTATTTCAGCGGGAAGAATCCCGGATACCTGCCGCCGCTCCACCTCACAGGGACGCCTTTCCGCATGGCCGTATGGGAAATCCTGTGCAGTATCCCGTACGGACAGACCGTTACGTACGGTGAAATCGCCCGGAAGGTCGCACGGCAAAACGGAAAGACCGCCCTGTCGGCGCAAGCCGTAGGCAACGCGGTGGGGCACAATCCGGTCAGCATCATCGTACCCTGCCACCGGGTCATAGGCAGCAACGGCAGCCTGACGGGTTATGCAGGCGGTATTGCACGGAAAACGGCGCTTCTTACACTCGAACAGGCGGATTTGACCGGAACCTTCGTTCCCCGCAAAGGTACTGCCCTGTAAACCGGACAGCTCCGCTTCCGGCTGCCCGGCCGTCGAGAAAATACTCGCAGCGACCGCAATGAGAAAGGGCTATGCGGGCTGGTCGCCGGAAGCCGTAGTCAGATATATCGAATCTCTGTATTCCGAAGGCGACATGCCGGTCTGGCGGCGAAAATAACGGCTGAGTGCCGACTGGTTCCGGAAGCCGAGCTCCTTGACCAGCTCTTTGATATCGACATTGGCGTTACGGAGCAGGGCCTTCATCTCGATGATGACGAAATCGGCGATGCACTGCCGCGCCGAACGTCCCGTCACCTGCGTCGCTATCAAGGTCAGGTACTTGGGCGTTATGCACAGCTTGTCGGCATAGAACGAAACTTCGCGGGCCGTCTTGTAATACTCGGCGATAAGCATCGAGAAGTTGAAGATAATCTGCTCCTTATGGGTGAAATTATACAGTTTGTGCACCTGTGGATTCTCCCGGTAATCGACATACAAATCCCAGAAGAAGGAGCGCAGCAGATGGATGGAGGTTTCCCGTCTGTATGCGGGCTTCTTATGCTCCATCCTGAAGTTCAGCGAATCGCACCATAAATTATAACGCCGCACTTCGTTTTCCGTAAAATGGAAACAGAAATGTTTCCGCATATAGAAGTAGAAATCGGGCGTCATCCGGCATACACCGCTCATGATATCCATGAAAAGCACCCGGTCCACCTTGAAAAACCGCATGGAAAAATCGGCGCTCCTGTCGTGCAGCGACGCGAACTGCAGGGGCAGTATCACGACCATGTCGTCGCAGTACACCCGACTCGAATAGTCGAACAGTTCGATGACGGCACTTCCGCCGGTGCAGAGTCCGACCATCCCCTCGGCCAGATAGGTCGGTTCAGTACCTATGGGCAACCGCGAAAGGTCCTCTAAAATAATATGGGAAGTATGAGTGGCAACACGTTTATCAATACCGGAATTCATAGGTTAAGTTAGGTCAGGTCAGGGAAAGGTTTTACGGTATAATGATGTAAAGGTAAATATTTGATATGCCCCTTTTGGAATCTTCTCCCAAAATGGACGCTATATTAGAAATAAAGACAACAAATACGTTCTTTCTCCCCGAAGGATGTTAAGCAGATAAACGATATTGAATAGCATCACCGTGTACGCCATGCATTCCGGAATCCCCACGGTCACCATCTTCCGGCCGGAAAGGCACCGCTGCATGTCCTCCGTTCATACCGCCGGGCCTCCCGATTCCGCTACGGAACCCGATTACCGTAATTACGGATACTATTCCGGTCGTTTCCGGCGGAAACCGGCCCGTATTTTGACGGATTTAAAGTCATTATAACCGAAAATGACGACCCAAATGAAAGCGGCTCTGATTTTCAAGGCAGGAGAGCTCTATGAACTCGGTTGCAATTCGTCCCAAGCGGTTTGCGGAGCACTGGCTGGACACTACGGCCTCGACCAGGAAACCGCATTCAGAATGGCTTCCTCTTTCGGCGACGGCACCAGTCGTCTGAGAGGAACCTGCGGGGCAGCCGACGCCCTTGTGATAATGGCGGGATTCGAGAAAGATACCAGCATACCGGGCGATACCGGAACACGCGAAGAGAACTATCGTATGGTCAGGGAACTCGTGGCGGAATTCAAACGGCGCCACGGTTCGGTATTCTGTGCCACACTGTGCGGACCGGCCGGCAAAGACCGGAAACGCTGCCGGAAGCTCGTCGAAAGCGCAGTCGAAATCTACGCCGACTACCTCGGTTGGCAGTGACCGCCCTACGGCGAGCAGCCCCGGAACGGGCCACAACGACCGCAATAATTCAAATTGTCACAACAAAAATTTCCCCTTGGATCGCCCCTGTTATTCTATCGTTGAATCGGAGGCCAAATACCGGTATGTTCAGCCTCGAAGAAGGCAAAATCATCCGGAACTTCCCAGATAAAGTCCCGGAATGACACAATACCCTGTATCAATCCAAGAAACGCCGTACCTTTATTCTGAATTTTTGAAGAACGTATTTAGCCCCAACTTAGGTAGATGCATGGTAAATGTATTCAATATACTGAACCGGTATTCGCTTTCATATTTCCATCAACCGTCCGGTCCTTCGGCCCATTGGCGTACCCCTGCCCGGACGCACGATACCGGGTACACTTGTGCCGAAAACCGGCAAAACCCACACCGGTCCGTACACCGCACGGATACAGGCTGCCTCGCCGGCAAGAAGATTCACTGCCTCCGCTTCACAGGTTCCCCTTTCTGGTAATATCCGCCTGTACCAATTCTCTTACCGACTACTAACGGAATTATTCGCCATGAACAAGATACTTATTATAGAAGACGACGCCGCATACGGCCTGACCATATCGAACTGGGCAAAGAAAAACGGTTACGAACCCACGCACTGCATGACGATGGAGTTGGCCAAGAAAGAGATACTGCGGCAGAATTTCCGCATCGCCCTGACCGACCTGCGGCTCCCCGACGGCGACGGTATCATGCTGTTGGCCTGGATAAAGGACAAACGTCCCGACGTACAGGTCATCGTAATGACCAGCTATGCCGAAATACAGAGTGCCGTGTCGGCCATCAAGCTGGGTGCCTTCGACTATCTGGAGAAGCCCGTGAATCCGAGAATACTCAAGGAAAAAATCGAACAGGCCATGCAAAATGCACCGCTACCCTCGCCGCGGGTCTCCGTATCGCAGAAAAAACAGCGGGACGGGGACGGAGACGAAGACAGGGACGGAAACCGGGTCGGCAACATCGTCTACGGAGAGAGCCCGGCCTCAAAACAACTGTACGATTACATCCGGATTGTAGCCCCCACGAACATGTCGGTCCTCATCGTCGGCGAGAGCGGGACGGGCAAGGAACATGCCGCCCACATGATACACGAATACAGTCCGCGCAGTGCGGCCCCCTTCATCGCGGTAGACTGCGGCAGCCTTTCGCGGGAGCTTGCCCCCAGCGAACTGTTCGGCCACCTGAAAGGAGCATTCACATCGGCTGTCGCCAACAAGAAAGGGGTATTCGAAGTAGCGAACGGAGGTACCGTATTTCTCGATGAAGTAGGCAACCTTCCCTACGACGTACAGATACAGTTGCTGCGCGCCCTGCAGGAGCGTAAGATACGCCCGGTCGGCGCAGCCAACGACATCACTATCGACGTACGCATCATCGTTGCCACCAACGAAAATCTCGAAGCGGCCATTGCGGCCGGACGGTTTCGGGAAGACCTGTACCACCGACTCGATGAATTCATGCTGCGAATGCCTCCCCTGCGGGAACGGCACGGCGACCTGCCGCGATACGTGGAACATTTCCTGGAAAACGCCAACCAGGAACTGAATAAGAATATCAAAGGATTCAGCCGGGATGCGATGGCCGCCATGGAACATTATGCCTGGAAAGGAAACCTGCGGGAACTGCGGAATGTCGTCCGCCGTGCCGTACTCTTCGCCAGCGGAGACGAAGTGACGTTACAGAACCTCCCCTCCTCCATGCTGGAATCGATAGCCCGGAGCGACACTCCGGTCCATGTCTGAAAGAAAGACTGTCCCCTTCCCAACGGACGGTCTTCGGGCGGTTTTTCGGAACGCCCGACCGTCCTCAGGAAGCCGGATATTCCCGTTCGATAAGGTTCAGCACCTCCTTTGCGAGTTCGAGCAGGCGGTGCATCTCTTCCCTCCAACCGGGATAGTCTTCCGCCGGACGACCGCGCATGGAGTCCATCTTTTTCAGTAAATCCCCGGCCTCTACGGCCCCTATCTGAAGAAACATGGGGAGCATCTTGTGGCATAACGCCTGCGCCCGCCCGAAATCCTGCTCCTCCGTCGCCCTCTCAAGCGCTGCCATATTCTCCCGAGTGGCTGTCCGGAAACTCTCCAATACCTCTTGGACAGCCGCCCGGTCACCGCCGAGCATCTCTTCGAGGGCAGCGAATCCCACTCCCTCCTTTGCAGAAGAGGACTCCGCCTTCCCGGAGCCGACCGCTCCGAACAGCCGGGAAAGGGCCGACATGGAGACCGGCTTGCAGAGATAATGGCTGAACCCCAGTCTGCGGGCCCGGTCGAGTCCGAAATTCCCCCTTCCCGTCATGACGATTACCGGTACCGAAAAGCCGGCATCCCGTGTCCGGGCAAGCACGCTTCCCCCGGAAAAGGTTCCCATCTCCATATCGGTCAGGATAGCATCATACAGGGTATCCGCAAACAAGGCCCGTTCAAACTCCGTCCACGTATTGCACGGCGTAACGTCATGCCCCAACCGGTGCAGCATATCTTCCAGCAGGAGAAGGATGGACGGGTCGTCGTCCACCAGAATGATGTGCTGCGGAGCCTGTCCCGAGACAGCCGCCGCATCCGTCTCCTCCGCCTTTCCGGCCGGTATCTTGACCTCTACGGCCGTTCCCTTGCCGACTTCCGACCAGATATCCACCGTTCCGTTCAGCAGTTCGACGAGTCCTTTGACCACAAACATACCGAGACCCGTACCTTCCGCATAATGACTATTTTCCACACTCCGGGTAAAAGGTTCGTAAAGTTTCGCAAGAAACTCGGCAGGAATCCCCGCCCCCGTATCGGCAACGCAGAACTCCAGCATCCCCGCACGGTAAGCTGCCGTAAACCGAATGCCGCCCTGAGGCGTGTACTTTACCGCATTGGAAAGCAAATTCATTACAATCTGTCTGATTTTCAAAGGGTCGGAAACGAGCTGCACTTCATTGCCTATCCGTACGTCGTACTCCAGATGCAAATTTTTGCGCAAAGTCAGCGGCTTGAGCATATCGGACGTTTCGAGGAACAGCTCACGGACATTGAACGGTTCCATAACAGCCTGCAGGGTTCCCTGCTCCAGTCCGGAATACTCCAACAGATTTTCGAGCAGAGCGAGAATATGCCTGCCCGAATTGCGCATCGCAGCTATCTCCTGCGCCGACAACTTGCCGTCGGCATCGCTGATGTCCAGATACCCGAGAATGGAGTTCATCGGAGTCTTTATGTCGTGAGACACGGAGAGCAGCAGCCGATGCCTGCTCTCTATGGTTTTCTGCGCAAGCAGATTCGCCTCCTCCAGCTTCTCCCGTATTCTCACGCTTCTATTGACATTCAATACGATAAGCACAATAAAGGCCATGATTGCGACCAGTGCCAGGGTGCCGCCCACGATGGAGAAGGTACTGTTGCGCCGTACCAGATTCTCGTACTGCTCGATTTCGTTCATACGGGAATGCATCACATCGTTCTGCAGGTCGAGAAGAATGGCCGCTATCCGGGACGAAATGGTCTGGTCGGCCGACAACAGCGAGATGACATTCCGTTCGATGGTAGCCATCTGCCGTTCGTAATTCCGGCGCACCTGTTCGGCCGCTCCGCTAATATCGACCATGACCGACGCCGGAATCTCGGTCGTATCCACCGCGACGGACGAATTCACCACCACGGTCTCCGCACTTTTCGCCCGGGCGGAGAATACATCGGCCAACCGCCGGAAAAAGCGTCTTTTCGGCGCGGGTAATGTCAGCGTATCGGTCGTCACGGTAGTCACCCGTATCTGCCTGAGGGTATCGGCCGGCTCATAGATGCGAATCACCTCGTCAAGCGGGGCCATCGTATCGCTCCGGCCGAAAAGGGCCGTCAGCTCCGCTACGATACTCCTTTTCTCCTCCAACAGTTCGTTGAATTCGGCAATCTGCGCTCCGTATTCGGGATTATCGAACAGCAGCGAATCGGCCCGACACCGAACCTCCCCCATATACTTCTCGAAATCGTCGAGGTATCTCCTGTCCCGGGTAATGACATACATGTTGGCCGCCGTTCTCGTATCGCTTACCGACTGTATGAGACCGTTGATATTCCTTACTTCCACGGAATAACCTTTGACCGCCTCTTTCTGCTGGTCGATGTTCACCCGGAACGTATAAAAATAAATCATGGCCCCCAGACAAACCATCGTCACAATAGCCAGAATCAACACCACATGGAAACGTATCCTGCTCTCTGAATTATACGGCACGGCTTCTGTCCTTCATTTGTTTTTACTCTGTCTGTCGATATTTTGTAAAAATATGAAGCTTAGCCGCATATCCGGACAGAAAGATTCCCATCGGGACGTTATCGGAGAAGTTACGGGCAGCCAGCAGCCTTGTGCCTAACCGAATCTCCGAACCGAAAAGCGCTCCGGCCGCCCGTTCCCGATTCTTCTTCCCGTGTATGACGGTTCGCAAATATTGATTACTTTTGCAAGACGACTTTTTTATCAATTTACGAAAAGGCTAAGAATTATGACGAAGAAATGGATTTGTACCGTATGCGGATACGTACACGAAGGCGATGAAGCACCCGAATTCTGCCCCCAGTGCAAGCAACCCAAAGAGAAGTTCAAAGAACTCGTCGAATCGGAAGGAGCGCTTTCCTTTGCGGACGAACATGTGCTCGGTGTAGCCAAAGGCGTCGCTCCGGAGATACTCGAAGGGCTGAACGCACATTTCATGGGTGAATGTACGGAAGTGGGCATGTACCTTGCCATGAGCCGTCAGGCCGACCGGGAAGGCTATCCGGAAGTAGCCGAAGCCTTCAAGCGTTATGCATGGGAAGAAGCCGAACACGCCGCCAAATTCGCCGAACTGCTCGGCGACGTGGTTTGGGATACGAAAACCAACCTGAAAAAACGCATGGAGGCGGAAGCCGGTGCATGCGAAGACAAAAAACGCATCGCCACACTCGCCAAACAGCAGAATCTGGATGCCATCCACGACACTGTCCATGAAATGGCCCGGGACGAGGCTCGTCACGGAAAAGGGTTCGAAGGACTCTACAACAGATATTTCCGGAAATAATCCGGAATGCACGCCCCGCCTTCCACGGCACCGTGGATACGACAGAGGCGACAGAGAATGCTCCCCCGACAGGATTGATTCCCGAGGGGGAGTCTTTCTTTTCCATCCCCGGCCGCGGCAATAACCGATTGCGAAGAGCGACGGCATGCATCCGCTTTTGCCGGCAGGCAGAAACATCCGGGGGCGCGCCCGCTGCCCCGTCATCCTGACATGTGGCTTCGAACGGCATCTTCCGCAACGCACACCGATTACCGGCAGGCGCTTTCGGTGTTTTCATCGAATAATATTGTTACCTTTGTTTCTGTTCCGACAAGGCGGTCCAGAAACTCCGCCCCGCAACAGGCAACGCCACACCCACCTCCGCCGCACGAATTACGGATAAGATGATAACCGATTTCAGACTGAAAGTATTCAAGACGGTCGCCGACAGGCTGAGTTTCACCAAAGCCGCCGCCGAACTGCTCATTTCGCAGCCGGCCGTCACCAGACACATCAGCGAACTCGAAAAACAGTTAGGTGTCCCCTTGTTCGACAGATGCAGGGGAAACGTCTCCCTTACCGCACACGGCAAGCTGATGCTCGACTACGCAAACCGTATCCTCGCCATCTACGCCGACCTGAACGACACGTTCGCGGACGATGCCGGCAGACCCGCCGGCAACATCCGGATAGGCGCAAGTACCACCATCGCCCAATACCTCCTGCCGGGCATCCTCGCTTCGTTCCGGCGACGTTATCCGGAAATCGACGTGGAACTGGCCAACGGCAATACCGAACAGATAGAGGAGCTCGTCGCCGGGGGACGTATCGACATCGGTATGATAGAGGGAAAAGCCGCGGGCCATGCCCTGCACTACGAACCCTTCATGCACGACGAACTGGTACTGGTAACCTCTGCATCGAATTCGGCTTTCCGCGACGACGAAGTGGACATGGCAACACTCGGTCGCCTCCCCCTCGTCATCCGGGAGAACGGTTCCGGGACGCTGGACATCCTCACGGAAGCCCTCGCCCGCTGCGGTCTGGAACTGCAATCCATGAACATTGAGATGCAACTCGGCAGCAGCGAAAGCATCAAACGCTACCTGTACGATTCGGGAGCCTTCGCCTTTATCTCCATTCAGGCCATTCTGGACGAACTCGCACACAACAAACTGCGTATTGTCGACACGGACGGTCTCGAAATCAACCGCAGTTTCAGCTTCGTTACCGCTCACGGCAACTATGGCAGGCTCCCGAAACTGTTCAAACAGTTCTGCACAAATCATCATAACACGAAGTTATAGACGAATACATTTATATATTGGACATTTATCGGACAGGGCGTTACTTTTGCACTGTAAACGACAAATGCCGATATTTCATGGAAAAGAGCAAAACCACCAAACGCGAAGTCTTCACCAAAACGGGATTCATTCTCGCCCTCGTACTCTGTGCCACCCCTTACGTATCCGCCCCCATCGCCCTTGTCGGCGGCTTTCTCTTCACCCTGTTCTTCGGCCATCCCTATGCGAAGCTCAACCACAAGGCCACGAACATCCTGCTCAAGGCATCGGTCGTAGGGCTCGGCTTCGGAATGAACGTGCAGAGCGCCCTGCAAGTGGGCCGCGAAGGGTTGGGCCTCACCGTCGCCTCGATTACGACCGTCCTCATACTCGGCTACCTCGTGGGCGGATGGCTCAAAATGCCGCGCAAATCCTCCCATCTGGTAGCCTCCGGCACGGCGATATGCGGTGGCAGCGCGATAGCCGCCGTGGCTCCCGCAGTCAATGCATCGGAGAAGGAGATATCCGTATCGCTCGGTGTTGTCTTCCTGCTGAATGCCGTCGCCCTCGTGGTCTTCCCTTTCATCGGACACCTGCTCGGCCTCTCGCAGCACCAGTTCGGATTGTGGAGCGCCATTGCCATCCACGACACGAGTTCGGTTGTCGGAGCCGCCTCCGCCTACGGCAACGAGGCCCTCGAAGTGGCCACGACCGTCAAGCTGGCACGCGCCTTGTGGATAATTCCCGTATCACTCCTCTCCGCCTTCCTATTCAAGAACAAGGGAAAGAAAATCTCGATACCGTGGTTCATCCTCTTCTTCATCCTCGCCATGCTGGCCAACAGCTACCTGCCCGGTATCAGTACCGTCGCACCGGCGATAACGGCCATATCGAAATCGGCTCTCGTCGTAACGCTCTTCCTGATAGGTGCCGGACTGTCGGTCGAAAAAATCAAGTCGGTTGGCTGGAAACCGCTCATACTCGGCATCATCCTGTGGATAACGGTCTCCATCCTTTCGCTGCTCGTAATCATGCATTATTAGGGTCATGGATATAAAAACATTCTTCAGTGCCTTCTTCGCCTTTCTCGCGCTGATTAACCCGATACAGAAGGTTTTCGTGGTCTTTTCGCTGCAGGAGAACTACTCCCGGGCCGAGCTGCACCGCATCGTGGACAAGGCCACGGTGACGGCCATCGGCGTACTGCTGCTGTTTCTCTTTCTGGGCGAAGCCATCCTCGGCTACGTATTCAACCTGAAGATATACGCTTTCCAGATAACCTGCGGCATCGTCCTGTTCTACAACGGTTTTGTCGGATTACAAAAGGGTGCTTTCCTCACGATAGACAAGAATACGCGCATGGAGGAACTGATTGCCGTCCCGATAGCCATCCCCATGATAGCCGGCCCGGCAACCATTACCGCGGCTGTGACGATGCCTGCCGTTTACGGCCGGTGGATGACGATAGCGGCCGTGATACTCGCCCTGCTGCTGAACCTGCTCATCATGCGCAATGCCGACCGGATAGGGAAATTTCTCGTCCGGCAAAACATGCTCATGCCGCTCATCCGCATCACGGCGCTCATCGTGGCCGCCATCGGACTGCAGATGATACTCAACGGCATCGAAACCTTCGTCTTCGCCATCAAAGGATAAGGAGTCCTTCGCTCCGGAAACCGGTCCGGTCGGTCGAACCTATCGAAATATTTGGTAATTTAGCGCCGGAGAGCGTTATGCGAACGACCACAGCCGTTCCCGAACGTACCACCAGAGCAAAGAGACATAAAACCACATCCCGATGAAAAAACTTCTTATCCTGATGCTGGCGGCCGCATCGGTATGCTGCAAGCCCAAAGAAATCGACCTGACAGGAACATGGACCCAACCCGTACCGGGCCAAGCGGGCGGATGGTCGCAGGGTATGCAGCTCAATGCGGACGGTACGGCAAGTTCGGTAAATATGTACACCTTGGTCCTCGAAAGCTGGAAACGCGAGGGAGACAAACTCATCCTGACCGGGAAAAGCGTCGGCAACGGCATCAACATCGCCTTCACCGATACCCTGACCATCGACCGGAAAAGCACGGACGACTCGCTTTTCCTCCGACAGGGAACGAATGTCCAGGCTTTCGGCAGACTGCGCCGATAAATCCGCAGACCGACACGGACGAACATGAACGCTGTCCGGCTGAGCCGGACAGATGTATTTTGCATACACCGTTTACGACCGTTTGCCACTCATCCGGACAACATTCAATCAATCCGTCGGTCACGACGGAATCCGACATCTTTCCAATACGGACAAATAACCTGCACACATGATACTGTTCAACGCCGGTGCCGATAACCTATTAACCGCAATCAAGGAAAAACCGTTCAAACTCGAAAAGGACATACAACGTTTATTCGAGTTAAATCTCAAACAGATTATGGGATTGGAACTGGTAAAATCAGAGTTTTCCGTCAAAAACAAACGTATCGACACGCTGGCTTTTGACCCCCAAAGCAAGGCTTTCGCCATCATCGAATACAAACGCGACAGGAATGCCAGCGTCTTCGACCAGAGAGTGACCTATCTGAACCTGATGCTGCAAAACAAAGAGGTCTTCATCATCGAATACAACGAGTCCCTGAACCGTACCTTGAAACGGACTGCCGTCGATTGGTCACAGACCCGCGTAATTTTCGTCTCTTCGGATTTTACGGAAAATCAAATCGAGGCGACCAATTTCAAGGATTTCTCCATCGAACTGTTGCAGGTAAAACGCTATGAGAACAGAACGGTCAGCATAACGCCTATTCAAAAAAGCAAAAATGCAGAGAGCATCAAACAACTTACAGGCAAAAACACCGCTGCGATTAAAACGATTACCGCAGTCATCAAGACATATACGGAAGAGGATTTGCTAAAAGGAAAACCGGATACGGTCACGGAGCTATACCAACAATTCAAAGCTGCGATACACAATCTGACCGACGGTATCGAAGTCCAGCCGCAAAAATTTTACATAGCCTTCAAAAAAGACGGCCACAATATTACCGATATCGCAATCCAGACAGCCGGACTGAAACTGATAATCAACATCAAACGCGGCGCATTGGACGACCCCAAACATCTGGCCCGAGACATCTCCGGTATCGGACATTTGGGAAACGGCGATTATGGAATCAAAGTCTCCAATAACGACCATCTAGAATACATCATGAGCTTAATCAAACAGGCTTTATAACCCTCGTCCCGTCCCGAGACCAGACAGGCGGCCCGCGGGCCGCCTGTACTTTCATGTCCAAATCTCCGTTCCACGCCCATCCGGGCGAAGCACCGGCCGACAGGTCAGCGGCTGCCGCCCCAGAGCCAGCCGATACGGAAACCGCCGCTCACCAGCAATCCCCGGTAAGCAAACGTGAAAGGATTGGTTCCGTCGAAGGCGAAACGGTGCCGGCTGTCGTAAAAACTGTAGGCATAGCCCACACCGACATACGCATCGAAGAACAGGTTGCGGGTCAGGGCGAAATGTTTACCGATATTGAAATTGAATCCCGGCTTATAGTAATCGGCCCGTATGACGCCCGCCTCGCGTTTCAGGTAAGACGACCCCTCCTCCTCGAAAGAGACATACGTATATCCGTCATACCATACGCCGTAATAGTTGAATACGACGCCTGCACTGAAGTACCAGCCGTTGGGCCGGAAGAACGTTTTGAAGGCTACTCCGAAACCGCCTCCCTCCATTCGCTGGAAACGGTTCTTGGCAGCCTCGATGCTCTCCCAGCCGTAATGTGTCTCCTCCGGCATCGGGTCGTACCACCCCTTATACCGGCCTATCAATTCGAACTGAAGCCACTGGCCCGGCTGCCGGAGTTCGAATTCGAAATCGGCCTTCAATCCGGAATTTATCAGGTAAAAGGGCCTGAGGGCCACCGTATAACGCCGGCCGTCTTGTTCGACAGGCATCCAGTCGATAAGCCCCGAACCGCGGCTACGGTCGAGATAGTAGGCCTTGCCTGCAACGCTGCCCGTCTGGGCAGAAAGTGCGGCAGGCAGCGACGCAGCCAACAGGAGCGTCAGCAAAATAAGGTTAGCAGTTTTCTTCATGGTCAAAGTGTTCTCAAATCTATTTTACTTACAAACGACAGATTCTCCTCCGTATAATCGAACTGATAAAGTCCGTCCGCCCCTATCAGTATCAACAGTCCGCCGCGGGGTATGACGTCGTAGGCATCTATGCTGCCCACTTCCGGTAAATTGGTCAGGTCGTCCACCCACACCGGATAACCCGGTTCCGCAAGGTCGTATACCTTCAGTCCTCCCTTGCAGCAGACGAACAGCCTGCCGGCAGCGGCATCCACCCCGAGCCCCTTGGGAGAACGTATCTTTTCGTCGGCCGATACGAGGAAAGGGTGTTTCGGGTCGGCAATGTCATAGACCTGCAGCGCATCGGTTCCCCTCCAGCAGGAGGCATTGTCGGAATTCAGGGTAACGTAAGCATAACCGCCATCGGCCACAACGGGGTCGCAACTGGTAAAGTGTCGGGTAACCGAAAGTTCACTCGGATAGTGGGGACGCGAAATATCGTAGATATGCATGGCGCTCCGCGACCCGATAAAAAGCATGTCATCATAATAAAAGATGGTCTCGATATCGAAACCGAGCTCCACATCCTTGAAGGGCATCGCACCCGGATGCGCCGGATTGGAGATATCGACGACCTTCAGCGTCGTATGGTCCACCGTATAAAGGCAGTCGCCGACTATCGTGAAACGGGCCATGGAACCGCCCTGCCCTTCGCCACCTCCGCCCTGCGACGGCATACCGCCGTCGGCACTGCTGCTGCACGCCGCGGCCGCCAGGGCCAGTGTCGCACAAACCGCAACTGAAACAAATATCCTTTTCATATCGCGCTCACGCTTTAGTTGTCCGCCTTGTCCCATCGTACGAGTATGTAACCGTCGGGGCGGTTGTACGGATAGTCGTACTGCCGTCCGTCGGGAGAGACGGAATGTTCCGGAAAATAGTCGCGGATGCGTTCCGTGACGCTCCGGGACACCATATCGAATGCGACGAAATCCACCGCATTGTCCACATAGATGATATTCCCCTTCACGGCCATGTCTATACAGCCGGGCGCCACGATGAAACCCGTCCGGCGGGGATTGTACGGGTCGCTGTTGTCGATAACATGCACGCCCCGGTACTTTTCATTCACGAAAATACGGTCGCCGTACACATAAATCTTGCCGGGGTCCGACATGCCGCGTTCTCCATCGAGATATTTCACGGAACCCTCCAGTTCCGCCCGCGTCATATAGACGGGTACATAATTTTCCGACCGTTCCGGCCCATAGGCGGTATCCCCCTTGGAGAAGAGGAGACCGCACAGGCCAAGCAAACGGTCGCCAAAGTCACTCTTTTCATCATAAGCATAGTTTTAAGTTACAGGAACAGGCCATCTCCGCATCGCCTTCCTACTTTAAAGATACATCAGCCAGCCGTTTTGTTGCACAGGATTGAAATTTTTTTCACGGAGACAAAAAAAATCCCGCAGCAAACAACTGCGGGACAATGGAGACACGACAACGCTCCCCTGCGCAAATCGCATTTTACTGAAGGCCCTTTATCACTTCCAGCAGTTCGGCTTCCGAACCGGGAGTATAGCCCGTATGGTTGTAGACAATCTTTCCCTCCCCATCCAGAACGAAAACATGCGGTACCATGTTCACGTTCATCGCACGCTTGAAATCCTGATTCTTGTCGTAGAGGACGATGAAGTCGCTCCAGCCGTTGCCGCTGGCGAGCGCTTTTGCCTTGGCAGCGGAACGCGTATCGTCTATCGAAACGGCAACCACCTGAAAATCGGCTTCGTCGAGCCAGTCCATCAGCTGGTCGTTGATGGTATTGAGCTCCATAAGGCAGGGCTTGCAGGTCGTGGACCAGAACGACAGGATGGTCGGCTTGCCGTTCACGAGCGAAGAGGTGTTGATGACATCTCCCTGGTGGTTCTCTATCTTCACATCGGGCATCTGAGCCAGAGCGGCGCCCGCGAGCAACGCAGCGGCTACCGTTACAAAAAGTTTTTTCATAATAAAATATTGTTAATCAAATGTTAAAGTCACCTAACCGGACCTGCGTCCAACCTGTTTTGTAAGTCAAAAATAGAAAGAAAATTGCTCCTAAACAAATATTTTACTATTATTGTGACCTCATTCGCACGCTACCGGAACGTACTATGCGTCTTACCGATAACGCACGAATACCCTTTAAAATTGTGAAACGGACTGCATGACAGCGCACTTTAAAATTAATTCATACACCATCCTCATGAAGAAATTCTTTAAAACCGTCCTCTTGACCGCTATGTCGCTCCTGATGGGTTCGACGCTGGCGCATTCGCAGGACGTACAATGGAAGTACAGGGTCAACGACCTGGGCAACAACACATTCGAAATCGTGTTCGATGCCGCTATCGAAGACACATGGCACATGTATGACTTGGGGCCGTACGATGCCATGGGCCCGAACCCCACGATGATAACATTCGAAGGTACGGAGGGGGCACGGCTCGAAGGCGAAGCATACGAGCTGACGGAACCCATCGTCGTATATGACGAAGTCTTCGGCATGGAGATAGGCTACTACGAACACGCCGCCACCATCGCACAGAAGGTCGTTCTTACCGCTCCCTCGGCAAGCCTCAAGGGATACGTCGAATGGATGGTGTGCAACGACGTGGGCTGCACGCCGATGCAGTATTGGGATTTCGAAATAGACCTCACGTCCGCTTCGGGGACGGCGGTCGCCGCAGAGACTACGGCCGCCGGGGGCGGTTCGCTTTGGGGCATGATACTGGAGGCCATCCTGTGGGGCTTCGCCGCACTCCTTACCCCGTGCGTCTTCCCCATGGTGCCGATGACCGTTTCCTTCTTCCTGAAAGGTTCCGAAAACAAGGCACGCGGCCGGTTCCGGGCCGGAATGTACGGATTGTTCATCATCCTGCTCTACACGCTTCCCATCGCTGCGCTCATCATTATCACGCGCTGGCTGGGCGGCGATGCCGTGACGGCCGACATATTCAACTGGCTCGCTACGCACTGGCTGCCGAATATCATCTTCTTCATCGTATTCATGATATTCGCCGCTTCGTTTTTCGGCGCATTCGACATCACGATGCCCAGCAAACTCGTGAACAAGACCGACACCAAATCCGACAAGGGCGGTCTCGGCGGCATCTTCTTCATGGCGCTCACCCTCGTGCTGGTCTCTTTCTCCTGCACGGGCCCCATCGTCGGCAATGTCCTTATCAACTCCATATCGGGCGGTAACTTCTGGCAGCCCATCATCACGATGTTCGCCTTCTCGGTAGCTTTCGCCCTGCCGTTCACTGTCCTGGCGCTCTTCCCCTCGCTGCTCAACAAACTGCCCAAGAGCGGCGGCTGGCTCAACTCGGTGAAGGTGGTACTCGGCTTCGTCGAGCTCGCCCTCGGTCTCAAGTTCCTCAGCGTAGCCGACCAGACCTACCACTGGGGCATCCTCGACCGTGAAATCTACCTCGCCCTGTGGATAGCGATATTCACCCTGCTGGGACTCTACCTGATAGGCAAGCTCAAATTCAAACACGACAGCGAACTGAAGTACATTTCGGTCGGCAGGCTCGTACTCGCCATCATCGTATTCGCATTCGTCGCCTATATGCTACCCGGCATGTGGGGTGCACCGCTCAAGGGACTCTCCGGATATATGCCGCCCATCCAGTCGCAGGACTTCGTGCTCGGTGCCTATACCGGCCCGACCACCAGCCAGGCCTATACCGGTACCTCGACGATGACCTCCTCCGGCGATACCAAGAAATACGCCGATTTCCTCGCGCCGCTGCCCTACGGCATCGACGGCTACTACCACTACGGACAGGCTATGGAGGCCGCCGTCAAAGCCGACAAACCGCTCTTCATCGACTTCACCGGCCACGGCTGCGTGAACTGCCGCGAAATGGAACAGCGGGTATGGTCGGACCCGACGGTACAAGAGCTGCTCCGCAACGAATTCGTCGTGGTATCGCTCTACGGCGACGATAAGAAGAATGTCCCGGAAGAAGACTGGGTGACGCTGCCGAACGGCAAAGTATTGAAAGGACTCGGCCGGATAAACTCCAACTTCATGGCCGAAACATACGGCGTGAATGCCCAGCCCGCCTACATCATCGTAGACCATACGGGCAAACCGCTGCTGCCGGTCAGAGGATACAACCTCAACATCGAGGAGTATATCACATTCCTCAAGACCGGTCTGGCCGAATACCAAAAAGCCCGGCAGTAAATTCATCCGCAACCGTATAGCATACCGCCGGGGAGCTCCCCGGCGGTATTTTTTATGCTGCTTCCGCTGCCGCCCGGGGCAAATCCGAGGCATCGACCGTCGTACGGGACAACGGCCGGCAAACCGGAAACGGGCCAAATGCGGCAGGAGGATACAAGAATCGGGAGCGAAGAGTGGAAAAAGCCGTTCCCGACTTCAAAATTCCGCCCAAAATCATTAACTTGGCAGAGTAATATCATGTACTTGCCGATGCTTCCGCTGAACATACTCGACATAACGCTGCCGCTGACAGACCCAATACTGAAATTCTTCGTCATCCTGACGATAATCCTGCTCGCACCGCTGCTCCTGAACAAAATCAGCATACCGCCCATCCTCGGACTGATAATCGCCGGTGCAGTCATAGGCCCTTACGGCATCAACCTTATGGAACGCGACAGCAGCATCATCCTCTCCGGTACGGCCGGTCTGCTCTACATCATGTTCCTCGCGGGCCTTGAAATAGACCTCGGCGACTTCCGCCGCAACAGTTCCAAAAGTCTGTTGTTCGGCATGTACACCTTTCTGATACCCATGGTCCTGGGTATCGTCGCGGGCCTTTACGGACTCAATTTCTCGACGGAATCGTCGGTACTGCTCGCGAGCATGTTCGCATCGCATACGCTCATCGCCTACCCCATCATCAGCAAATACGGTATCACGAAGAACAGGGCAGTCACGGTAGCCGTCGGAGGCACCATCATCACCGACACGCTTTCGCTTCTCGTACTGGCCATCATCGTGGGAATGGCCACGGGCGAGGTAGACCCCCACTTTTGGGCCCAGCTCGGCGTCTCCATCCTCCTGTTCGGCTGCATCGTCATCTTCCTGTTCCCGGTCATAACACGATGGTTCTTCAAACGGGTGAAAGAGAGCGTTTCGCAATACATCTTCGTTCTAGCTCTCGTCTTCCTCGGCGCGGTGCTCGCCGAACTGGCCGGTATCGAAGGCATCATCGGGGCCTTTCTCACGGGTCTGTCGCTCAACAAACTGATACCCTCCACATCGTCGCTGATGAATCGCATCGAGTTCGTCGGAAACGCCATCTTCATCCCGTTTTTTCTGATAAGCGTCGGCATGCTCGTCGATTACCGCGCCTTTTTCCGCGATTTCGAAACCATCAAGGTGGCGGCCGTCATGACCGGCGTCGCCATCCTCGCCAAATACCTCGCCGCGCTCTTCACCCAGAAATCGTTCAAATACTCCGCAGACGAGAGGCGCGTCATCTTCGGCCTGAGCAATGCACAGGCGGCCGCCACTCTCGCCGCCGTGACGGTGGGCTACAACGTCATCATCGGCGAAACGGCCGCAGGCGAGCCCATCCGGCTGCTGAACGACAGCGTACTCAACGGCACCATCGTGATGATTCTCGTCACCTGCACCATCGCCTCTTTCGCAGCGCAGCGCGGAGCACGCAACATCTCCCTCAGCGAATCCATCTCCGACAACAAGAAAGAGGGCCGGTTCCGGGAAAACATCCTGATACCGTTGAAAGATTCGGAAAATACGGACGAACTCATCAACCTCAGTGTCCTGATAAAGAGGAAAGACAACCGGACAGGCGTCTATGCGCTGAACGTCATCAATAACCAGGAGTCGGACCCCAGTGCCGACGGAAAGTCGCACAAAATTCTTGAGAAGGCACAACAGACGGCGGCTTCGGCAGACATACAGCTCAACACCCTGCTCCGGTACGATGTCAACGTACCGAATGCAATCATGAGCGTCATCAAAGAGAACAAGGTAACCGACCTCGTCCTGGGGTTGCACGAAAAGAAGGAGTTCTCGGAATCGTTCCTCGGGCATACCACCGAACGGATTCTGGGCAGCAGCAACGTCACCACCTACATCTACCGGCCGGTACAGCCCGTGGCCACGGTCAAACGCAACCTCGTCGTCATCCCGGAGAACGCCGAAGAGGAGCTCGGATTCCCGTTATGGGTCATCAAGATGTGGAACCTTGCGCAGAACACGGGCAGCAAGCTGCTCTTTTACGGGACGAAAAAGACGCTCGACATCCTGCGCGACGTACACAAGGACAATCCCATCGAAGCCGAGTTCCGCCTTTTCGACGACTGGGACGACTTTCTCATCATCACGAGGGATATGCAGCCCGACGACGGACTCATCATCGTGATGAGCCACAAGGGGCTTCCTTCGTTTCAGACCGGCATGAAAAAGATACCCAACTACATGGCGAAATACTTCTCGGACTACAATTTCATTCTCATATACCCGATACATACCATCGCGGAAGAGAGCGAGAACAGAGACCTGCTCAACGCATCGCTGTTACCGAACTTCAACAAATTCGAAGGTATCGGCAAGAGCATCTCCAAAGCGCTCAAAGCCAAATGACAGCCGGGACCGCCGCGGTCCGAACGAACGAGCATTCCCGCAAGCGGATACAAGAGAGCCGGAACGGACCTCACACATCGCTGCCGACCTCGTATCGGTGCATTGCCCGGTATGTCTTGGGCACCACTCCTTCGTGTCTCTTGAAAAACTGCGAAAAGAAAGACGGATTCGGGAAATTGAGTTCTTCGGAGATTTGAAGTACCGACATGTCGGTAGAGGCCAACAAGATACGTGCATTGACCATCACATGGTTGTTGATGGACTCCGTAGCGGTCATTCCCGTCAGCTCTTTGCAGATGGCCGACAAATAACGCGGAGTGATGCAAAGCCTGTCGGCATAGAACTCCACGCTGCGGTGCTGCGCATAGTTCGCGGTCAGCAGCCGGACGAACTCCGCATAATATTTGCTTTTCCGCGAGAACGGCTGCTGCTCGATGACATTCCCCTTTCGGTAGATGCCGATAACCTCATAGACCACCGCCGAGGCGAGCAGACGCGATATGTCCATGCCGCACGGATGCTCTTTCCGGGCCGCATGCTCTTCCAGCAGACGGCACATCTTCAACAACCATCCGCACTCCTGCTCACCGAGGGAGATACACGGGTTATCCCGGACGAACAGGTAGAGCGGTGTCCCCAGCGGGATGTTGAAACTCATCAGGAACTGCGGCGTACACACGCACGCGTACCCTTTGAAATCCTCGCTCTTGCGGATTGCATACAATATCGTGCGGGGCAGGACCGAACACATGTCGCCCTTGCGCAGCCGGTAACTCTGGGAGCCTATCACGACATCGGCACTCCCTTCCAGACAGATACACAGCCCGGCCGCATTCACGATATGCGGAATATTCTCCATACAGAAAATATCGTTCTCGTTCCCCCTTATGAAAAAACTGTCGAAAAAGAGACGGCCCTCCTCATCGAAATTGATTTCGCTAAAAACCTTATCTCCGCCATCCCGGAATGATATGTTCCTATATGTGCCATTCATGTTCCAAATATAGACATATTCCCGCCAAAAAGAATTATATCGAAACCCGTATTTCCTTTTCAGAACATTTTCAACACCGGACAGAATATAGAACCGTATCACACCGCATGTACTTTAGCGAGAAATTTATCAAGCGGACAGAAGATGAAAGATGTGAAACAATGCACCGTCCTGCTACTGATGCTGCCGGTTCTGCTGACCGGATGCAGGCACGGAAGCCTCCCCAAAGAGGTTGTCAGAACCGTCAAACTGACCGAAGCGACCGGATGCGAAGGGGAAAGAAGCATCAGTTTTCCAGGCAAACTGAAGGCATCGTCCGAGGCGAACCTCGCTTTCCGTATCAGCGGGCCGATTGCGGAGATTCCCGTCACCGTCGGACAGCAGATACGCAAAGGAGAAACGGTCGCCCGGATGGATTCGCGCGACTATGCCCTGCAACTGACGGCTACCGAAGCGGAATACAAACAGGTAAAGGCCGAAGCCGAACGCGTCATCCGGCTCTACGAAAAACAGAGCGTATCGGAAAACGACTACGACAAGGCCGTATCAGGCCTCCAGCAGATAACGGCGAAGTACAATGCGCACCGCAATGCCCTCGCCGACACGCGCCTCACGGCACCGTTCGACGGTTACGTACAGAAAATCCACTACGATGCCGGGGAGACCGTCGCGGCCGGCATGCCCGTGGTGTCGTTGATTAGCTCCTCCGCGCCGGAGGTCGAGATAAACATTCCGGCCAGCGAATTCATCCGCAGCGACGAGTTCGAAACCTACCGCTGCAGTTCGGAAATATATCCCGACCGGGAGTTCCCGCTAGAGCTCGTCTCCATCAGCCGGAAAGCGAACCTGAACCAGCTCTACACCGCGAGACTCCGTTTCCTGCCGACCGGTCCCGACACGCCGCTGACTCCGGGTATGTCGGTCATGGTGACCATCGGGCTCAGGAGCGGCACGACGGGAGCGGTGAAAATTCCGCTGTCGGCCATGTTGGAGCACGACGGCACACCGGCCGTGTGGGTCTACAACCCCGCAGACAGCACCGTGGCACTCCGTAAGATAAGACCGTCGGCCATATCGCGGGACGGCATACTGACAGTAACCGGGGGACTGCACGCCGGGGAACAGGTGGTGAGTGCCGGAGTACACGCCCTAAAAGAGAACGACAAGGTCAAGCCGTTGCCGGCCGCAACCTCAACGAACGTGGGAGGTCTGCTATGAAAGATTTAGGAAACTGGGCGCTCGACAACAGGAAGCTGATATACTTCCTCGTCGCCGTACTGACGATAGGCGGCGTCTTCGCCTATTACGACATGAGCAAGCTCGAAGACCCCGAAATCAAGGTGAAACAGGCCGCCGTGGTCACGGTCTATCCGGGAGCCTCCGCCCATCAGGTGGAACTCGAAGTGACGGATGTGCTGGAGAAGAGCATCCGGTCGATGAAGGACATCGGCGAAGTGACGAGCCGCTCGATGAACGACATGTCCCTGATAAACGTATCGCTCTCCACACTCGTCACGAACGAAGAGACGGAACAGTGCTGGGACATTCTCCGCCGCAAAGTGGCCGACGTACAGGCGGAGCTGCCCGAAGGAGCCTCCGTATCCGTGGTAATGGACGATTTCGGCGACGTATTCGGCATGTTCTACGCCATGACCTTCGACGGCTATACCGACGCAGAGGCCGCACGGTACGCCGAACTCGTGAAAAAGGAGGTAATGAAAATCGAAGGCATCTCGAAGGTGAACATCTACGGCCAGCGGCCGGAGTGCATCTACATAGAGCTCTACGAAGACAAACTCGCCAACCTCGGGGTACATCCGGCAGAGGTCCTCGCCACCCTGAACGGACAGAACAAAACCGTGTACTCCGGATACTACGAAAGCGGCGGTTCCCGGCTGCGCGTAACCGTGAACGACCGTTACCGCACGACGGAGGACATCGGCAGCCTGCTGCTGCAGGGACATGAGGACGACCAGCTGCGGCTCCGCGACATCGCCTCCGTTACCGAAGGGTATGAAAATCCTGTCCGCAACGAGCTGCGGTACGACGGCCGGAGGGCACTGGGCATCTCCATCTCCGCGCTGAGCGGTACGGATATCACCAAAATAGGACGCCAGGTCGAACGGACGCTGGAACGGCTCGAAAACGAACGCATGCCGGCCGGTATGGAGATACACGAAGTATTCTTCCAGCCGGAAAAGGTAGAGGCGGCACTCGATTCGTTCCTGATAAACCTCGTCGAATCCGTCCTCATCGTGGTCGTACTCCTCATGTTCGCCATGGGATTCCGCAGCGGTGTCATCCTCGGGTTCAACCTGCTCGTCACGGTACTCGGCTCGCTGATGATACTGAACGTCTTCGACGGCTCGCTGCAGCGCGTATCGCTGGCATCGTTCGTACTCGCCATGGGAATGCTGGTGGACAATGCCATCGTGATACTGGACGGCATTCAGGTGGATATGCAGCGCGGCATCGAACGCCGCACGGCCCTGACCGGTATCGGCCGGAAAACGGCCATGCCCCTGCTGGGCGCCACCCTCATCGCCATCCTCGCCTTCTTTCCCATCTTCCTGTCGCCCGATACGGCAGGCATCTATGTACGCGACCTGTTCATCGTGCTGGCCGTGTCGCTGCTGCTGAGCTGGATACTGGCGCTCACGCTCGTCCCGATACTCGCCGACAAAAGACTGAAGGTGAAAGGGAACAGGGAAGGAGACCCCTACGGAAACCGTTACTACCGGGCACTGCGCAGCGTACTGAACTGGGTGCTGTCTCACCGCATCGTCTCGCTCTGCGTAGGGTTCGGTCTGGTCGCCGTCAGCCTGCTCTGTTTCCGCACCCTGCCGCAGGGTTTCTTTCCGGATATGGATTACGACCAGCTCTATATAGAGTACAAACTGCCGGAAGGGACCAACAGCACACAGGTCGGGGAAGACCTGCACGCCATAGAGAATTATCTGCTGGGACGCAGCGAAATCACCCACGTCACGACCTCGATAGGCGGCACGCCCAGCCGGTACAACCTCGTGCGGAGCATCGCCGACCCGTCGCTGGCCTATGGAGAACTGATAGTGGACTACACCTCGCCCGAGGCACTGACGGCCTCTTTCGACGAAATACAGACGTACCTCAACGCCAACTATCCGGACGCCTACGTGCGGTTGAAACGCTACAACCTGATGTACAAGAAATTCCCGATTGAAGTGGAATTCAGCGGTCCCGACCCGGCCGTCCTGCGCGACCTGACGGCCCAGGCCGCCGCCATCATGGAGGAGAGCCCCTCGCTTCAGATGGTGACAAGCGACTGGGAGCTCAAGGTACCGGTACTCATCGTCGATTACAACCAGCCCGTAGCCCGGAATATCGGCCTCAGCCGGCAGGACATCGGTCTCTCGCTGATGAGCGCGACAGACGGCATCCCGACGGGAACATTCTATGAAGGGACGGAGAGCAAGACCATTTACATGCGCTGCGTGGACCGCGACGGGAATCCCATCGAATCGCTCGAACACACGCCCGTATTCGGACTCATGCCTGCGACCGCGGGTCTCGACCGCCAGACGGTCGGGGGATTGCTGACAGGCACCCTGTCCGAGGAGGAGGTGCTCGCCTCCCTGCTCAGTACCGTTCCCCTCAGCCAGGCGGTCAACGGCGTACACGTGGAGTGGGAAGAACCCGTAGTCATCCGCCGGAACGGGGAACGGGCCATGCGGGCGCAGTGTATCCCCGTACCGGGCGCAGCCGTCGAGAACGCCCGCGCCTCCATAGCGGAACAGATAGCATCCATCGAACTGCCCGAAGGGTACGACATGAAGTGGGAAGGCGAAAAGAGCGCCAGCAACGAATCCATGAAATACCTGTTCAAATACTATCCGCTGGCCGTCATCCTGATGATTGCGATACTCATCGCCCTGTTCAAGGATTACCGGAAACCGGCCATCATCGTCCTGTGTCTGCCGCTGCTCTTCATCGGCGTGATTTTCGGCATGATGCTCTCGGGCAAAACGTTCGGATTCGTGGCCATCGTCGCTACGCTGGGACTGGTCGGCATGCTCATCAAGAACGGCATCGTTCTGATGGATGAAATCACGCTTCAGATAAACGCCGGCAAGGAGCCCGTCGATGCCCTGATGGAGAGTTCGGCGAGCCGTTTCCGTCCCGTCATGCTGGCATCGCTCACGACCATCCTCGGCATGATACCCCTCTTGGGCGACTCGCTGTTCGGCCCGGCGGCGGTCGTCATCATGGGCGGTCTGCTGGTCGGAACACTCATTACGCTGCTCTTCATTCCCGTGCTCTACGCACTGTTCTACCGCATCCGGATAAAATAGTCCACACATTTACCGAACCATGAAACAGATACGAATCATCATCCTCGCCCTGCCGCTTCTCGCCCTGCCGGCACTCGCCGGCGGCGAGGAGGTCTCGCTCGACCGGTGCAGGGAGATGGCACTGGAAAACAACCGCCGGATAGCCATCGCACGCCAGGCCGACGAACAGGCCGCCTACACGGTAAAAGCCACGAAGGCCAACTTCTTTCCCAAATTCTCCGCGGGCGCATACGGTCTCTACGCCTCGTCGGCGAACGATATGAAACTGGCCCTCGGCGACATACGGCTCTTCGACCCAAGTACTCTGGAGGGCATCGTTCCCCCCGCCCTCGAACCGTGGCTCGACCGGCTCTCCCTCCTCCGCCTGCCCGAGCTGTCGCTGAAGCTCGACCTGAACAACTCCTATCTGGCCGGCGTGAGCATCGAACAGCCGGTTTACATGGGGGGCAAGATACACTCCGCCTACCGCATGGCCCGTATCGGCGACGAGCTGGCCGCCCTCAACGTATGCCTGACCGAAGAGGAGGTCATCGTCGAAACCGACCGGGCATACTGGACCTACGTCCAGACGCTCGAACTCCGCAAATCCGCCGGCGCCTACAAGGCGGTAGTGGAGGAGTTTCTGCGGACGGTGAGCAATGCCGTGGAGGCCGGCATGAAGTCGCGCAACGACCTGATGAAGGTACAGGTACAGCTCAACCGGGCGGAACTGCAGTTACAGCGGGCCGACAACGGTGTCCGGCTCTCCCGGATGAATCTCTGTCAGATGGTCGGACTGCCGCTCGACAGCGACATCGTTCCGTCCGAATCGTTCGGCGACGAAACCGCCCCGGCCGCAGCTGGAACCGACATCACGGCCCGGCCCGAATACACCATGCTGTGCAAGCAGGTCGAGCTGAAACGACAGGAGCAGCGTTTCATCCAAAGCGACTTTCTGCCGTCGGTAGGAGTTCGGGGAGGCTATAACTACACGTACGGCATGAAAATCAACGGCCGGCCGCTCTTCGACAACGGCGGATTCTCGGCCATGATAGCGGTTTCGATTCCCCTGTTCCACTGGGGCGAGGGCATGAACAAGGTCCGCGCGGCCAAAGCGGAAACGGCGATGGCCGAACTGCAGCGCGACGAAATGGCGGAGAAGATGGAGCTCGAAGCCCAACAGGCGCTCAACGCCGTGAACGAATACATCCTCGAAGTCAGGCTGACCGAATCCGCCCTTTCGCAGGCGGAGGAAAACATGCAAACGAGCGGCAACTTCTACGAGGCGGGCATGGAACCCATCTCCGACTACCTCGAAGCCCAAGCGATATGGCAAAACGCCTCGGCAGAATACATAGCGGCCCGGGCGAAACTCGCCATCAGCCGGTCGGAGTACATGAAAGCCGCGGGACTGCTGTAAACGGGCTCCGCAAAACGGAAAATGCGCGGGGAGACGCAGGCTGCGTCTCTCCGCGCATACAATCCCTCTATCCTCCCGGCCTGCCGGAGATTCCGGGAGGATACGGTACCGGTACGGATAATTTCGCTACCTTTGCGGACGGGAAATCGCACACCGACGCGACCCTGTACCCGAACGACAACGGCCAAGCCATGAAGAGAAAAGACCTCATCGTCATCGTCTGCGCCCTCGCGCTGCTCTCCCCCTTCTTCCTGTTCCCTTCCGTGTACGAATTCTACAAAGAGTTCAACGCACAGCATGGAATGGTGATGAGTTTCATCAAATTCGCCCTGCTCTCCACTTTCGGCGAATGCATCGGACTCCGGATAACCCACGGGGTTTACAACCGCCCCGGTTTCGGCATTGCACCACGTGCGCTGGTGTGGGGCATTCTCGGTATGGGCATCAGCATGGCCATGACGATATTCGCCTCGGGAGTCCCGGTCTTCCTCGCCTCGCTCGGCATGGAAAACGCCCCGGCAGCGATGGTCCTGCCGCTGTCGTGGCAAAAAGTGTTCGTCGCATGTTGCATATCGGTGGCCATGAACACCATCTTCGCTCCCGTATTCATGACGCTCCACAAAGTGACCGACACCCACATACTCGCTACGGGCGGAACGCTCCGCGGTTTCTTCACCCCGCTGCACATGGGCGACACGCTCGCCGGACTCGACTGGCACCGACAGTGGAACTTCGTTTTCAAGAAAACAATACCGCTTTTCTGGTACCCGGCCCACACGGTAACGTTCCTGCTGCCGGGCGACGCAAGGGTACTGTTCGCCGCGCTGCTGGGAGTGATACTCGGCATCCTGCTGGCCGTGGCCGCCCACCGGAAGTGAGCAGCACCGCCGGTTTGGAGATTGGTGAAAATAGCCTATCTTTGCACCGTCTTTTACACGCCCTTTCATGCGCCGGCCGTGCAGAGACAACGGGGTGTAGCGCAGTCCGGTTAGCGCACCTGCTTTGGGAGCAGGGGGTCGTGGGTTCGAATCCCGCTACCCCGACAAGCCTAAGAAACTGGCAATTACAGTTTTTTAGGCTTTTTCATTTGCGTTTCCCCTATCCTTTTTATCGCCACACATTAGGTAATGAATAGTCAAAACAGGTAAATTTGAGGCAAATCTTATGCAAGATTCAAGCAACAAGCGCGGTCGAACTACTCCTTGACAAAAGATACACAGCGTGACAAAACATACCCACCCAAAGGGAGGGTCAGTCACCGAGACAACTTGCTTGTCCAATAATCGCAGCACCTTGCAGACAGCAGGGAGCGCTATTCTCCGGTTATCTCAATCAGATTATTTTCCGGCCCGAGAATACAACTCTCGTAATAACCGTCTCCCGTCGTCCTCGGTCCGCTAAGTACCTCGTAACCGTCGCTGCCGAGCCGACAGGTCAGTTCGTCCACCGCCTCCCTGCTGCCCACCCCCATCGCAATATGGGCAAGACCGCAACGCGGCGACGGCCCCGCATCGTCCGAAAGACCGGGGCAGGTCATTATCTCCAACCGCGAACCGTCGCCGAAAACGAGAAAATACGACCTGAAACCCGTACGGACATTATGGTACACGGCACCTGTCGAAGCCCCGAAATAGTGTACGAAAAAATCCCTGACACACTCGATGTCATGTGCATAAATGGCAACGTGGTCTATTCTCATACTTCCTGTTACACATTGACGGACGACATGCGGCCCGGGGACCGCGGTCTGTCCGATACTCCGTCGTCCTGTACCCGGCTGGAACGGATGCCTCGACAACTATTTACCGCAATCGACCGCTATCTTGATTACACCGTCTGCCCTCTCCTCGAAAAGACGGTATGCCTCTCCGATACGGCTCAACGGGAAACGATGGGTAATGAGCGGCGTTGTGTCGATTCTACCCTCCTCGAGAAGACGGAGAATCTCGGCACAGTCGCAGCCATCCACCCCTCCCGTCTTGAAGGTCAGGTTTTTTCCGTACATTTCCGGCAAAGGCAGCAACTGCGGTCTGTCATAAAGCGCGACAACCGTGACGACGGCATTGGGACGTGCACACTCCCACGCCAACCGGAACGTATCGGTTCCTCCAGCCACTTCCAGCACCGCATCGGCCCCTCCATGGTCGCTGTGGCGAAGCACGAAATCCCGGCACTCTTCCGAGCCGGTCACCAGCACACCGGGATAATGCTCCTTCACGAAACGGGCTCTTTCCGGCGAATTTTCGCAGACGATGACGCGCTTCGGCCTCTTCAGCATCACGCAGAGCAAGGTGCACAGCCCCGTAGGCCCCGCCCCGATGACCAGTACCGTATCCCCCTCCGTTATCTCCGAAATACGGGCAGCCCAGAATCCGGTAGCGAGCAGGTCTCCCACGAACAGGGCCTGTTCGTCGCTCACCGCATCGGGAATACGGTTCAGACCCCGGTCGGCATAAGGGACCCGGACATACTCCGCCTGACCGCCGTCGATACGACATCCCAACGCCCAGCCCCCCTCCGGGTCGGTGCAATTGTTCACATAGCCGCGGCGGCAGAAGAAACACTCGCCGCAAAAGGTCTCGACGTTCACCGTCACCCTGTCACCAACCTTCACCGAGGCAACCTCCGCCCCCACCTGCTCCACCACTCCCACCATCTCGTGTCCGACGGTGATGCCCGGCACCGCACGGGGCACGCTGCCGTGCTTGATATGCAGGTCGCTCGTACAAATACTGCACAGCGTCACGCGTACGACCGCATCGCGCGGCCCTGTCAGTTTCGGTACCGGCTTATCCGACAGTCCGAATTTCCCGTGTTCGATATAAGTGTATGCCCGCATGGCGAAAAATCCTTTCGACAAATTTAGCCATTTTCCGCACACGCAGGACATCCAGGACATGCCATCGGCACCGAATCACTCCCCTTTCCAAAGGGATGCCCGCTCCCGCCGCAATGTACCGCCGGAAAATATTTTCAGCACCGGATGCAACAAAACGCCCCCCTTCCGCATCCTATTAACAAAGGGGAGCGCCGAAGAGGCCTGCCCGAAACCGCCACAATGGAAAAGTCATGAAAACACGCCTTTTATCCGGACTGCTTTCGCTGCTCGGATTCTCCGGAATCGCCGCATCGTGCAACAGCGAAGAGTACCAATCCGCCGGCGAATACGGCACGCCGTACGCCCGCTTCACTTTCAAAGGGACCGTCACCGATGCCGAGGCCCACTCGCCGCTGGAAGGCATCCGGGTAATCTCCCGCAGCGCAGAGGCACCGGAGCTGACCGATACGGTCTATACAGACCGGGCCGGCGCATACCTTATGGAGTTCGAACACATCTTCCCGAACGTAGAGAAGGTCGAACTCCGGGCCGACGCACAGGAGAGGGAGAACGGCATTCTGTTCGAGGAAGCCCGTCACACCATCATCATAACGGAGGAGGATTACACCGGTCGGGGGGAAGGCAGTTCATGGAACCACGGCACCGTCACGAAGAGCGTGGATTTCGCTCTGGAGCGCAAAAAATGAAAACGACGTACCGATAATTCCGGTCGGAGCCCCCGTCCGCGCAATCATTTAACCGACAATTATTAATTTTGCCGAAAGATTCGACAGGAACGTACACGCTCCCCCTTTACGAACCGCACACATACGACATGAAAAACGTTTTCCGTTTACAATCATCGCTATTGACCGTTCTGGTGGCGGCGGTACTGCTTGCGGGCGGATGTTCGGCCGCAGCGGACGCCCCGTCGGAAAACGGCGGCGCCAGGCCGCCTGAGGAGGGAAAGCACCATCCGCTGAACATCTCGCTCGACGGGAAGGTCGGCTGGATAAACGAATCGGGCAACGTCGTCCCGATATACGGCATCAAGGTCACCATGATAGACGGCGAAGGGATACGCACGGACTCCACGCACACCAACTACAACGGCCGGTTCCTGATAGAACACGCCGCCGTGGCGGTCGGAAATTCCTGGGAGGCCCGACATATCTATGTCGAGATAATGGACGACAGAAGCCCGGAAGACAAACTCGGGAAGCCTACCTACAAATACCGGCGCATCCTGAAAGAGATAAACTCCGCCCCAAACAACGAAGCCTTCCTCACCATGGACGACATCATCGTGGAGAGGATAGACAGCGAATAATGCCGGAGAGAGGATGAAGAACGGCTTGGGAGTGCGCAGACGGCTCGCACTCGACATATTCTCCAATATAGAGGACAAACGCATCGCGGCTCACGAACTGCGTACCATCATGTGGGAGGCTACCCTCCGCTGCAACCTCGCGTGCCGTCACTGCGGAAGCGACTGCCGCAGCGAGGCCGCCGTACCCGACATGCCCGCCGCCGATTTTCTCCGGACAATCGATACGATAACCCCACATGTCGTTCCGAATCGGGTTCTCATCGTCATTACGGGCGGAGAGGCCCTGATGCGGCGCGACATCGAAGAGGTCGGACGGGCCCTTTACGACCGGGGGTATCCGTGGGGCATCGTCACGAACGGAATGCTGCTCGACGAACGCCGCCTGGAGTCGCTGCTTCGTGCCGGCCTGCATACGGCTACCGTCAGCCTCGACGGTTTCGCCGAAACTCATAACCGCATACGGCGGAACGAACGCAGCTACGAACGCGCGCTCGGCGCCCTCCGGCTGCTCGCCCGTCAGCCGGACATCCTCTACGATGCCGTGACCTGCGCCAATGCAGACACCCTCGCCACCCTGCCCCGATTCCGGGATTTCCTGATAGCCGAAGGGGTGAAACGCTGGCGCATCTTCACCATCTTCCCGGTAGGCCGCGGCGCAGACGACCCGAGTCTGCAACTCGATACGGAACAATTCCGCCGTCTGATGGAGTTCATCCGAGATACGCGCCGCGAAGGCCGCATCGCGGTCAATTACGGATGCGAAGGCTTTCTCGGCCGGTACGAAGGCGATGTACGCGACACGTTCTACCACTGCAGCGCCGGCGTATCCATCGCCGGCATCAGGGTAGACGGCGCCATCTCGGGATGCACGAGCATTCGGGCCCGCTACGACCAGGGCAACATTTACCGAGACAATTTCATGGACGTATGGAACAACCGTTTCGCACCATACCGCGACCGCGAATGGATGCGGCACGGTGCGTGCGGGAATTGCCGCGTATTCAAATATTGCCGCGGCAACGGGATGCATCTGCGCGACGAAACGGGACAACTGCTCGTGTGCCATTACAAGAAACTGTTATGACCTATGGAATATAAAGTAGAGAGAGACGGCACGCTGCTGCCGTTTCTGTTGGAACGCATGGAAGGCAGAAGCCGCAGCTCCGTGAAATCGTATCTGACGCACGGACAGGTCGCGGTGAACGGATGCCATACCACCCGCCACGACACCCCGCTGACAGCAGGCGACACGGTTACGGTCACAAAACACCGGACAGCCGGAACACTGCATCACCCGATGCTCCGCATCGTGTACGAAGACGAACGGCTGATAGTTGCCGACAAACGGAACGGATTGCTTTCGGTCGGTACCGAAAAAGAGCACCGCAAAACCGCCTTCTACATCCTGAGCGAATATATCAAAAGGAACAATCCCGCGGCCCGGCTCTTTGTGGTGCACCGCCTCGACCGGGAAACTTCCGGTCTGATGATTTATGCCAAAGACCAGCGGACACAGGAAATCCTGCAAAAGAACTGGAAAACCATGGTGCTCGATAGACGCTACGCGGCCGTCGTGGAGGGGCGCCTGCCGCAGACGAAAGGAACCATCGCCACTCTCCTCCGCGAAGACCGCAACCGCAAAGTCTGGGCCTCTTGCAACGGTACGGGAGAGGAGGCCGCCACGGACTATACCGTCCTGCGGGAAGGGCGGAACTACTCCCTCGTGGAACTCTCGCTCCACACGGGCAAGAAGAATCAGATACGGGCCCACATGGAATGGATGAAAACACCAATAGCCGGCGACAAAAAATACGGCGCACAGACCAACCCGGCCGGACGCGTCTGCCTGCACGCCTACAAACTCTGTTTCATCCACCCGACAACAGGAGAGCGGCTCGATTTTTCCACAGGGATTCCCCGTATCTTCGAAGATACGGTCGTCTGACCTGTTTCCCGGTCAGAAAACGAGAACCGGACGACAAAACGTCGAATGATGCGTACGCTTTGCCTGTCCGTATCTTCTTTACCCGTGTCCCGTCCGCTGCATACCCGGCCGGCATCAGCCGGCATCCCCCTGCCACGTAGCGGCGTACCCTCCCGGCAACAGACCAGCAGCAAGAAAAACGGACCCAAACTAAAAAAATCTTCCGACGTTTGGATTGCATCCGGATAATTTATTATCTTTGCGTCGCTTTTAAAGCGGGATGTAGCGCAGTCCGGTTAGCGCGCCACGTTCGGGACGTGGAGGTCGAAGGTTCGAATCCTTTCATCCCGACCAAAGAAAGAGAGGTCTTCAAAAAATTGGAAGACCTCTTTTTTCTTATACAGACACCGGCACCCCGCACGGCCCCCCTTCTCCGTACCGAGTATGTCAGTGCCGGTCCGACTTGCCCGTAACACTATGCTCCTTCACATAAAAGCACATTTTTTATTCAATATATATTGTTGCCGATTAATAAATTTGTCGCTATATTTAAAGCGCAAAATTAATCATCGAGACAGTGCGGATTTAGCCCCCCTTATGCCGGTGCCCCCAACCCGACCATAAGAAATCCGTACTGTCTTCTTATTTTTGCATCACAGATGAGTCTACTTGATGTCCAAAGAGTGCACGGACTTGACCGGCTCAACTCTTCGGATAGAGAAGGACAAACGGAAAAGCCAAACGTCGGTCTATACGAACAGGACGGACTTCTCTCCCTTTGCCCATACCCCGGTCCAACAGGCCACATGACGGTCTGCCAAAATTATAACAACGGAAATATCACACCGAAAACACATTCCACTAAAAGTCGGGACATTGATTTACGCCCCATATTTCAATCACATACTGCCATGTTCTTCTTCCGTGAGCAGACTTTAACCGTGAAGACAAGATAAAGACGAAATACAATATATAACAAAACATAACAGAACAAAGTCTCTACTTCAAAGAACAAATTCATCCCAAAATCATGGGATGGAGGCCAAACATCGATTATGATATCTTCTGCCTTTCTCAAAGAATCCACAAAGGCCAATCTATAAGTTGATGTCTCTAAAGATACGAAGTTACCCATAAAAAACATCCGGACAGAACAGTCTCTGTCCGGATGCCCGCACGAATATGCAATCAAACATACGAAGCCATTAGGACTTACTCACGCTTATTATTATCCGGAACCAAAGTCACAAAAAAATAAATATTTACAGTCCTACTCTTATCGAAAAAATAGCGGAAAGCAGTCGGATATGACTGCGATAGCAGCCACGGCTCAAGCTTTTGGGTACAAAAATTCAAGATACGCCGACGTCGACAACCTAGATATCTATCGCTTTGTAGTATACAAATATATTTGCCTTCAGATGAATAATAACTTACGGATGTCAACTGAGCCCATACAGGCTCCATTTCCGTGGCACAATCCTCTATTTCCGAAGCAAAACCTACGCTAACACTTACCCTAATTTTCAATTCATCCCTTACAAACGAAGCCGGAATATCCATCACACTGGTGTCTGCAGGGGCGAAATAGTTATAGGCGAGCGGCGGCATGGTACCCTTGTCCGAATGCTGAGCAAAACCGAAAGAAGAACACAATAATACTGCGACAAAAAACAATAACAGCTTTCTCATAAACTCCAGAATAATCTGTAAATTAACCGAAATGACAAAAACCGCCGAACGAACGACCGCTACACCCGGCGGTAATGACTGCCTAAACTTCTCTATTCCTCAACGCGATGATAATCACATACCAAAGGAGACAGCGTATACCAAAAAGTCACTCGCAGCACATCATTATTGATGATACGAACAGTATCGGTAAGATGTTCAGGCTTACTTGTCAGCAAATCTATAGGAGCAGTCTCCAACGGGACTACTCGAATCGCATCATCCCCGACACGCTGCCAGATACCTTGGTGCGACACGTAACCAGACTCTCTTCTCCTATAAAATTCAAACGTTCCCCGACCATGCAAAATCAAACGAACAGGTGCAATAGAATGTTTACTTTGTTCAAAGGTTCCTTGAAACGGCTCAGAAGGAGGTTCGGTACCCATGCCCATGCAAATACCGATGCCCATGCACATTGACATGAACGTCAAAAACAATACTTTCATTACCATACTAATTCTTCATGTAAAACATCTTTTATTGCAGTATCCCCCCAATTTCCATATTGTTCTCTAATACTTCTCCTCTCACAATGATAAGCACGCAGATACTCATTCCATGTCGAATTGATATTTAGCAGTGCCTGCCCTGTATGATTACTTCCTCCAGGTCCATATGGATGCCCCCCCGTTGCATCTTCAATCCCTATTACCCACTCTGCCGTAATATCCGCCATGGAGTAGATATAAACAGAAGGATTTAGACATATCCACTCATAGATAAGTTTATGTCTCTAAAGATACGAAATTACCCATAAAAAACATCCGGACAGAACAGTCTCTGCCCGGATGTCCGCAAACAAGGAAACTCCTTATGGAAGTTATCTACGTTGAATTACCACCCCCAAATGGCATATGCAAAAATCAAAACACACATGAGACCGATAAGGATGCCGTCACGAGTCTCTATCGCAAACGTATTCGTATGCTTCCACCTCGCTTCGCACGTTTCCAGATTAATGGACAAACCCACAACTATCGGCAACAAAAAGAATATACCTATCATGATATATCCACCCAACGGCCACGTCGTCAAAGTCGTCAACAACCGGCTCGACGGAAACAACTTATGTAGAAGTTGCAAAATATCCATACACAGGCAACTGCATATACCGCCAAATCCGATAGCTGTCTGCGTCTTTCTGGCATAAAACGACAATGACACGCATAGACATACAGCCGATAATAAAAATACTTAATCCACATCAATACACTGCATTTACATCACCTTCACCGGCACCCATAAAATTATACATCATGTTTTCCAATGACGCCTCTAACGACAGTTATGTACCCCTACCTAATCTATGATTCCGGAATCAAGTACAGAGGAAACCGATAGCGTCTATCAAGAGCATGAAAATAAACTCCGGTTGTTTCCATTTAGACTATCTCGTTGATTTACAAACTGTAATATCAGAGATAAAAAGGGATGGGTCACGAATTGGTTACGAAAGTCTATCAACCGGATTCCCCAAACTTCGCATAACTGAATAACTCGAAAGCAAAGATAGTCTATTTTGCTTGAAAAAGCAATAACCACACGATATTTATTTGAAAATAAATACTTTACAAAAAAGCGAGCTTAATCAAGCTCGCTTTTCCCTTTCATTCGTATTGGTCGATGCAGTATGGCAAGTACGGAATACCGTAAGGCCTGTCCCGATTATTTCTTCGCGTTTTCGAGGGATACTCTGCGAAATTCCTTCATCATTTTCTCGATTTCCAGAGAGGCCTTTCGTGCCCGCACACCAGCCGCTTTGTTGCCGTTTTCCACCTGAAGGTTCGCGTCCTTTACGAATGCCTGATAAGATTCCTGAATCTTTGTTATCAATTCTTTCATAGCCATTATAGTTTAAGAGTTTACGCGGCAAAGATAACGTGAAATCGGTATTTACGCATCATCAGGCCCGCAATTTCCTCTTCCGATATTGTTATCGGCGGGACGGTTGGCGGATATTTCTATAAAGGCTTAACTAAAGGCCGGTTCGGAAACGCATTTCTACCTTGCGCCAAAATTCCTACTACGATGCGAGCACGCAAACCCACTTACGGGCATCTGTTGTTCAGGATATACGAGCGACTCGATGCCATCGAACAACATTTGTCGGCACTGTCCGCCGAACAGCTCTCGGAAAATGAAGAGATTCTGGACACGCGCAAGATGCGCCTGTTAAGCAAAATGTCCGACCGCACGCTGCTTCGCCGCCGCAACGACGGGACGCTGCCTTATTTCCGCAGAGGAGGCAAAATCTACTATGTCAAATCGAAGGTTTTGCGGGCTCTCGAACAACATGAGTCGAACCAACACCGGTAAACACAAATGAAAAAGATGATTATTATCGAACGAAGCCGTTTCGCCCGCCTGTTGCGCAATTACCGCAAGTCGCTTTACCTGAACACGTTGCTGACGCATATCTGCAAACAGCGCCGGACACTGCTGACGCTGACGGCCGAAGAGATTTGCGAACTGCTGCAGCTCGACCCCGAAGAGGTTCGGCGCCGGACCCTTCGCGGCCGCCTGCGTTACGATGAAATCGACGGGATTCGTTACTATGACCTGATTGACCTTATCGACCTGAAAGATTCGCTGGACAGCCAGCTTATCTTTCGGCAGACGATGGACAGCGCCGTTCCGGATACGGCTATTCAGGTCAAGAATTAAATGCCGCACATACATAGAGCGGGGCCGCATGGCCCCGCTCTATGCGCCGGTACTCCGAGCCTCCTTCGGTTATACTTTGGGTCCTCTCGGTTTGACGGCATAGATGTTTGCCGGGACATGGAGGATGTCGCTTCCGCCGGTGAGCTTCTCTTCGACCGGTTTTTCCATAACGATTTGCGGCCGGGCCTGCGCCGCTGCCGTCACTTCCTGCAGCATTTCAGGCGGTATCTCCGCTTCCTCCTTCTCCACGACCTTCGCCATATTTTTCGTAAGTATCTCCGCCGCTATCCGCTGCTCCACGCCTTGTAGCTGTGTGCGTAATTCCCGCAGCTCCGACTCCCGGTCCCAGGAGCTTTCCAGTATCCGCTCCAAAGTCGGAATATCGCGGGCGTGACGGTCGCGCTCGGCGGCGTGTTTTTCGATGAGTTTGGGCATGCTGCCGAGGGCCTTGATGAAGTTCTCGCATGCGAGTTTGGGGTCGGCGGCCAAATGACCGTTGTTGTGGGAGTATTTGATACCGCTGGGTCCTTCCACCATGAATTTATTGACCACCAGGTCGAGCCCGTCCTTGTTCACCCGCTCGGAGCGTACCAGCAGCCGGAAATCGAACAGGGTGCCTATCTGCCGGTAGTCATCGTTGGTATTGAGCGTGCGGTCGAGCTCCGTCAGATGCTTTCCGAGGACTTTGACATCTTCGGACTCCACGCCGTCGAGCTTGAGAGGATTGGGACGTCTGCCGCTTTCATCGGCCGGAGCTACTCGGTCGAAATAGGCCCGGTCTTGTTCGATGCGTGCGATAATCCGCTCATTGGTCGCCACACCGTCGGTACACTCCTTCAACCGGGTGCGTGCCGCTCCCTTGCTGCGCAGGAATGCCTGCCGGGAGGATTGGAGCGTGGCGATTTGTTTCTCCAGCCGGGCTTTTTCCAACAAGTCCGTATTGCCGGAGAGCAAGGCCACGTATTCGGCATAGTTGATGCCGTTGTTTTCATCCATCGCCCCCTCGTCGATGGTGCGTGCTGCCAGGCTGCGGCTTTTGAGCTGTCGGATAAACATCTGCTTGTTTTGTAAGATGTTGAATTTGTAGGCATCGAGCGAACGGTTCACTGCATAGATGAACGCATGGACGGTATTGTCGGCGTACTCCTCCGCCACGCGGTTTCCCTTGCGCTGGGCACGTCCGTTGCGTTGCTCCAAATCGGACGGACGCCACGGAATGTCGAGGTGGTGGACCGCTACGGCCCGCTGTTGGGCATTGACTCCCGTACCGAGCTTCTGCGTCGAACCGAAGAGGATGCGCACCTTGCCGGCATTCATCGCTGCGAAGAGGTCTTTGCGTGCTTTGTCGGTCGTCGCCTCCTGAATGAAGCGGATTTCATGCGCCGGGATGCCGTGATCCTCGATGAGCTTGCGTTTTATCTCGGCGTAAACATTCCATTCGGCGGGCTTGTAAGTCGAAAGGTCGCAGAATACGAACTGCGTGCCTTTGGCCGTATCGTAACGGTGGTAAAACTGGCTCAGTTTGGCAGCGCAGACGCTGGCCTTGTTTCCCTCTTCATCGCCGTGGGACAGATCTATCAGACGCATGTCGAGCGACATTTTGTTGGAGTAATTGGTTGCGATAAGCATTTTGGCCCGCTCTTCCCTCCTGTTGAGCGGCTCCCGGCCGAGCAGCGTGGCATCGCCGTTTTCGGCGAATTGCACCAGCTTCGGGATAAATGCCTCCTGTGCGGGTGTCATGGGAATATTCACCAGCTCGGTGTTCAGTTGCGGGCGGCGCACCCCTACGTCTTCCGCCGTTCGGTAATCGGTGATTTCCGCATAGAAGGCCGCCAGTTCGGGGACGTTGATGAAGTATCGGAACCGCTCCTTCTGGACGATTTCGTTGGTTACGGAGAACTCGAACTCGGTGGTTTTGCGGGCGAATACGGCAGCCCAGCCGTCGAAACAGGTGATACCCTGTCTTTCCAGCGCCCGGGGCCGGAGATATTTGAAGAGCAGGTAGAGTTCCGTAAGCGAATTGCTGACGGTCGTACCCGACAGGAACGTCGCCCCGAGGTCCCGGCCCGTGTGGGACTGAATATCGCGCAGGGCCATGAGCAGGTTCATCGCCTTCTGACTGCCTTCGGGATTTCCGAGCCCCGACACCCGTGCATGTCGGGTGTTGAAGGTAAGGTTCTTGAAGTTGTGGCTCTCGTCCACGAAAATATGGTCGATGCCCATCTGCCGGAAATCGACTACGTCGTCCTTGTTTCGCAGAAGGTCATCCTCCAGTTTTGCGAGCTTGGTCGCAAGGTTCTCTTTTCGCTTTTCCAACCCGCTGCGCATTCTTTTTGAAACTTCATCGCCATACCGCTCCAATGCTTCCAGACTCTCCTCCAGGTCGTCGAGCTCGGCCTGGAAAATCTCCTGCTGCACCTGCGGAGATTGCGGCAGCTTGCCGAACTGGTCGTGCGTGAGAATGACGCAGTCCCAGTTGTTGTTCTTGATGTCATTGAAGATGCGGACGCGGTTTTCGGGCGTGAAGTCTTCCTTGCCCGGATAGAGAAGCCGGGCATCGGGATAGGCCGTGCGGAAAGTTTCGGCTATCTCGTGCACGTTGGCTTTCAATCCGATGATAAGCGGCTTTTTCGCCAGGCCCAGCCGGTGCATTTCATATGCCGCCACACACATAATGAGTGTTTTTCCGGTGCCGACTTCGTGGTCGCAGATACCCCCGCCATTGAGCTTGAGCATTCATATGGCGTCTTTCTGGCTCCCGTACAGGGAGTCTATTCCCAGACCCTTCAGGTCGAGGCCGGGGAATGACTGGAAGGAGCCGTCGTAGCGGGGACGCACGATGCAGTTGAAAAGACGGTTATAACGGTCGGTCAGCTGCTGCCTGAACGCTTCGGGACGCTCCTGCAGCCAGTCGCTGAAAGCCTGCCGTATCCGGTTCACCACGGCGTCGGCGAGCTGTACCGCCTCGGCATCCTTCACGCGGACGGGTTTGTTGTTCTCATCGTAACCGATGCATTTGGTGATATCCGGCAGCGTATTGTGCAGGGCGTAAATGAACAGTGACAATCCGTCGTACTTGCGGTCCTGGCCCTTGACGCAATACTCCTCCGAGATGGCCGCATTGCGTTCGTTGGTCGTAATATCGAATTCGTCCAGTTTTTCGATATAGATGACCTGCGGCTTCTTTTCGAGTCCGAACAGCTCGCGGGCGAAATCCGCATAAATGGACGTATCGAGCCACCGCACGCCCAGATTGATGTCCAGCTCGTCGAAAGTCAGCGGCGTGGGTGTGTGCTCCTTCAGGGCGTCGAGCGAGCGGCGCGACGCTTCGTCGTCGGGGTGCTCGGTCAGGTAGTTCGCAATCCATTCGGCCTTTTCGATGACGTTCCCCGCAATGAAACGGTCGGCAATCTCGTATGTCTTGGCCATCGGATTGTAATAGATGCGTCCTTCGAGCTGTACGACCAATTCGTCCGGTGCGATGTCGCTCAGACGGGACATGTAAGGCAAATCGACGCGGCCGTACCGGTTGAGCGACGCCGTGAGTGCCTCGAGAGCCGTATCGACGTGCTGCACATCGTTCGCAGCGAACGACACGGGGCACGCGAAGATATCGGCGAGGCGTTTTTTACCGTTCTCGAAGCGTTCGAGCGACAGTATTTCGCGGCCCGTGGCATCCTGAAGGATGAGCTTCGCGTTCTCCTTGCCGTTCAGGTCGCCGACCGTCCGGACGAAGTTGTCGTACAGTCTTCCGAGCTTGCGCCGCAATCCCCTGTACTCTGTTTCGTTGCGGGCTTCCAGCCGGTAAAGCTGGTGATAGGTGTCCCGCAGCGGCAGATAGGCCTCGGCGCGGAAGCGCTGCATCGTGTTTAAGCGCAGAGGGTGGAACATCGGTTGTCTCCTGCTTATATCCTTCAAATGCCCGTACTGTCCCTCCTGTTCGACGAGGGTGCCGTTGCGGTAGAAAGGCTGCACCTTGCCCGTATAGGGGCGCGGCTCCAGCGCCTGCTGCTGACGGGCCAGAAACTCTTCGTGCCTGTGGCGGTGCTCCTCGGGCGATAGCTCTTCCTGCGCAGGCTGAGCGAAAAGATTGCCCTGACCGAACAGGTCGAACACCCCGCCGGCCGCCGGTGCGGGGGACGCTGCCCCGACGGTATTCCCGAACAGGGAACCGCTCCTTTCCGGGGGCATGCCGAGTTCCGGACTCCGCTCGGCACTCTGTTCTTCGGAAGGACTGCGGCCCGCAGATATGGTCGCTGTGACTTTTGCCTCCTGCCGATGGGTCAGGTACAGCGTCCGGTCGAAGCGTTTCATATCGCTCGCAAGCAGGCCGGACAAACGTTCGGCCATCTGCCCGACACTCCCCTCGAAAGTATAGACCATTGCGGGCTTGCCGTACAAATCGACGTCCCGGCGGGCGGTCGTATGCAGAATCAGATGGGGATGAGCGGCTATCAGGCGGTTCTGCACGATGCCGTCGCCGTTATCGGCCGTCTGCATGAACTCCTCCTCCCACGAAGTGCGCAGGGCCTCCCTGCCGCTGTTCTTTTGCAGCACAATCAGGTCGCTGCCCGCCTGCGTGCCGGCGTAGTCGGTGAACAGGTTGTTGGGCAGGCGCAGAGCGGAGACGAGATTGCAGCGGTGTATCAGCCACTCCCGAATCGGGGCGTTGCCGGGGGAATCCAGCACGCCCTGCGAGGTGATGAACGCCAGGATACCGCCCTCGCGCAGCATATCCACGCCCTTGATGAAGAAGTAATTATGGATAGCCTGCTGCGAGAGGCGGCGCACCTTGTCTCCGCTGCGTTCAAAAGCCGCATCGAACACCTGCATCGTGCCGAACGGGATGTTCGAGGCCACCAGGTCGAAAGAACCGTTATAATCGCTATTGACGCGATGAAAAGAATCGGTATGGACTTCATAGCCGGGGAAGAGTTTGCCGAGGATGGCGCCCGTGAGCGGGTCCTTCTCGAAACAGACCGTTTCTGCCGCGCGTCCTTCCCCGCTGAACGCCTCGGCGAAAACTCCCGTTCCGGCAGAGGGATCCAGCATACGCTCCGCAGAGATGTCGCCCGTGCGGTAAATGGTATCCGCAATGGCCCTTACGAAAACGGGAGGCGTATAGAATGCCGTCAGTACGGAACTGCGGATGCCGTCCATGCAGCGTTTGTACTCTTTCTCGTCGGTACAGTGTTTGCGCACACTCTCGTGCAGCTCCCGCACCAGAGGGAACAGCTCCCGGTCGCTCCTTCAGCGTTCGATGTCGCGATCCGCAGCGGCCGGCTGCAGAACGCATTTGAGACCGCCGAAACCGGAGTAACGGGCCAGCTCCTCGCGTTCGGCAGCGGTCGCTTCGCCTTGCTGCAAGGCTATTTCGATAGCCCGGATGTTTTGCCGGAGGTGTTCTTTTTTGTTAAAAGCCATAGCGGTCGAGGTTTTGTTGTACGATGCCTATCAATTCGGTCGTCAGAACCCGGTAAGCCGGGGTGCTCTCGAAATCGTCGCCCGGAGCGTAGCGCTCGAAGACCTGCGTGCACAAGGGCAGAAGTTTCAGGCAGAAGTCCGGGCGGCGGCGCGGCGCGACTTCCGGGAACCATTCGGAGACGACTTCGAAAAGCGTGTCGTAGCGCGAGAAGCGCAGGCCGTCGTACAGGACGGCCCGCGAGAGTTCGAGGGCTTCATAGACGGAATGCCCGTCCCGTCGTCCTCGGGAGAAGGTGGCCGCAGCATCCTCGCTGCGCCGGAGGATAAAGTCGTTGTCGGAGAGCAATTCGGGATGGCGGCGGCGAAGGAAGGCTCGCAGCGCAGCCTCGAAACAGGAAGGCGCTTCCTGAGTGCGGGGTGTGGATGTCGTTTTCATGGCCGGGGATTATTTCAGACCGCTGTTGCGGAGACCGGGACGCTTGGGCTGCGGCAGCGATGCCTCGGTACGTGCGGAACGGGCCGTTCGGGGACGGGGACGGATTTGCCGCTGCGCCTGCTGCGGCTTATAGTTGCGGGCCGCCTGGCCGACGAGCTGGATGTTGCCCTCGGTAAAGATGACGTCATCGGAATAGGTCGTGCCGTTGCGTCGGCGCATCCCCGTGACATAGACCAGTTCGTGGTTTTCCAGTTTCGCACGCTGCGTATCGTCGATGAGGGCGCCGTTCACGCGCTCGCCGATGCGCAGGGTCGTTTCCGTATCCTTGAAATAAAAACCCCGATGGTTGGCGTCGGCACGCAGAATACCTGAAATGAGACGTCCGTCGCGCCGCTAGATATCGGTAACTTCGACCTGACGCCCGCCGCGCAGCGCCTCCTGCTCCTGACGCGACAGCGGCTGGCCGTAGATGTGGGTCAGCGGCCGCAGGGAATCGACCGGCAGCGTAGTCAGACGGCGCGTAGGTTCGTGGTAGCTCACGTAACACTCGCACTCGCGGCCCGTCGTGAAGTCCCGCATGACTTTCGTCCCCTCCAGATGGCCGTTCGCGGCGAGCTGTTTACGCTGCCGGTCGGTGAACAGCTCCTTATAGGCGGTCATGTCGTACTGCGGGCTTTTCAGTACGGGAAGGGCCTTTACAATCGTGCGCCCCTCCTCGCGGACCGCATAGAAACAGGCTTCGCCGAGCGGCTTGCGCTCGCCGTTTATCTCTTTGTATATCGGCAGCGGCGTCGAGGTGATGTAACCTTTCATCAGATTGCCCATCTCGTGCGCATCGCGCAGCTGCCCGGGTGTAAGGCCCAGTTCGGTCAGGGAATCCGTTAGTTCCCGTTCTTCGAAGCTGTACGTTTCGGCCTGGCGAGCGTTGCGCCCCTCGTCGTTGAGCCGGTAGTCGTCCAAAAGTTTCTGGTCCGCACGGGTACCGCTCTCTTCGATGCGAACCCTTACGAGTGCCGAAAGAACACGGTCCGCCATATCCACGGGAACGCGGAAAAAGTCGAACCCGATACGGGAGGGATTGCCGTACTGACGGCGGAACTGCTCGAAAAACTGACCCAGTCACGTATTGGTCGGAAAGCGGAACATACGCTCCCGATAGTCGTTCCCCTCGGGTGTCTCCCACGTGAAATCCCCCGTCTGGGGATTCAGCTCCGTCACGTAACCGTACTCCTTGTTCTGCTTGTTCAATGCCAGAAGAACATCCTGGGATTCGGGCGCCGCAGGCGCCTCGCTCTGTTGTGTTGCCATTGTCTGAATTGTTATGAATATGAATAAGTGGATAATCGTACCGGCAAGCCGCACTTGCGGCTCCCGCCGCGAAGTTAATGCCCGTGCAGCCCTTTCCGCACCCGCTGGCGGACGTTGGCCGGGGATGGCGCACGGTGGCGGAGATTTGGAGATTGTCGAGTTTTTAATTACTTTAGATGAGATTAAAGCAATACTAAATTCATATGACAGAAATAGCCGAGAATAAAAAAAGCGACTTGAAGTTCGCGGTCCCGATTGATGCCGATAATGCATCTTATCGGACAATTAAAAACATCTGATGGAATAACTTAAAATGGAACGCTGACAATAAAGCACATTTACAGAGATTTTTCTGACAATAAATTAAGTAGTTGGAAAGATATATTACTCGAACATTCGATAGTACCAATCAGCAATACGCTTATACGACTGGCAAAAATGTAACTGATTCAGCGCTAATTATTGATGCAGTGGACAACTGCATTGTCAAGAATATATTAACGGTTTTTGTATTATTTCCAGCGACAGTGATTATACGCGACTTGTCAGTAGATTGCGTGAAGCCGACAAGATAGTTTTTGGATTTGGTGAGCACAAAACACCACAACCGTTTATTAAAGCCTGCGATAAATTCATTTACGTAGAAATTTTAAGCATGGATTTATTGAAAATTGAATTATTAAATCCGAAAGAATTGGTCCCAGAACAATCACGAGAACGTAACAGGCAATTAGAGGTATCTAACACAGATATAGGAATGTCACCAAAACTTGTAGATAAAGAATTATCTACATTGCTTGTTAATACTATTGAAGCTGCACGTGATGATGACAGCTGGGCTTTTTTAGGAGTAGTAGGCAATATGTTATCGAAAAAAATGCCGGATTTCGATCCCCCAAATTACGGGTTAAAAAAATTAACACAATTGATTAAATACGCCCTGTCGAATAACTTTGAATTAGCTTATTGCCGGAACGAACTTCCTAACACCACATTAGTTTATATTCGAAACAAATAACATAATATATTATAATTCAGAAAGCAATTATCTGATAAATATTGACTTATTTGCCAATTACAACAAATTATCTACGATTTTATCAGTTTTCATCCTGACTATAAAAATACACTTCTTCTTTTACGCGATGAAAAAGAGCAGCTATTTCACTATAATGCATCTTTTGCCTTTCTGTGAGTAATGTGGCTATCTCTTTATTGAGTCTAAGTTTAATATGGGTATAAAACTTTTTAACAGAAAATCCTTTGTCTAAAATATACTTAATTGTACTAGAGAATATCTGAACTAATGTTGTGCGGAAATAATCTATATCCTGCTCAATTATCCCATTAAATGCCATTGCATCGCCGTCTCGTTCAGCAATTACATCATTCCAATCTGTAGGTAGTATTCCGAATCCTATCGCATTAAGAGGTGGGTATTGTGTTCTTTTTTTAGTTAGATATGATTGTATAAAATCATTTGACTTACAGGCCAACAAAACAATATTTTTGTCATTGAATATGTCGTTCTCAGTTGAATTAACAAAAATATCTTTACTTCCATTTACCATTGCTCCATATAATCGATTGTCAGCGCCATGTCCTAAGAAAAATACAAGCGTACCGGATTCAGATTCATAAATTCTGCGTTTTATGTCATTATATGGACAATCATTAGGTTGTAATCTAAATATACTTGCCCCATATAATTCCAATACCTTTACAATAGGCGATAAAAAATCCGTAGTCTGATCGCTTGGATAAATACAAATTATGTTACTTGTCTTCATTGTGTATGTCGGCAAGATAAGCTAACGTTTGTTCAATAATACTATTTTGAAATCCTATGCCGTGAGGACTATTACATTCTATTTCATGAGCGATTTCTCCAAAATTTCGTCCTTGAAATTTTGGATAACAAGATTGGCATATAATCTCGCTGTGTTCTTTAAGATTCTGTAATAAAATATCTGTTAAGATATCCTCTGGTTTCTTAATAAGTCGTATGACTGCTTCATAATATCTTTTCCCATTAACATATTTATTTATTGTTGTTAATAATTCAATTTGTGTAATGGCTTGCTCTGGAGTAATCTGTTTCTCCATAAATGGAGCTATAATAGATGTTATAGCCCGCTTTATATTTGCTGAATATAAAATAACAGGAGTACGCTTGTTATACGTCCTAAATTCAGATATAATATCTAATCCTGAAAATGTTGAAATGTTATAATTAAGATCAGAAGCAAATATATGGATTTTTGAGTTTGAACATATTGTGTGGATGTGAGCGTTAACTTTTTGCATATCAGGCATACCATCATTTCCCTCAAAATCGGGATGGTTCGGGTTAATATAGATTAATGAAATATCAAACTCCTGACGTAATGGGGTACAAATATTTTCCTTAAAATTTTCTTCCTGAGGATCATTATCAATGATGACACATATTTTCTTGTCCATAGCAATCAGAAGATTAACCTAAAAGTTGCTCCTTTTAGAGTATTCAAACCATTACCAATAAATTCTATATCGCCAAATAAGGTGTTGACCATTAGATTTTTAACGGAACTTAAACCAATGCCAGAACCGCCAGAACGGGTTGTTACACCTGCTTCAAACATGGCTTGAGGATTAGACAACATTGGTTCTTGAACCCCATCACCATTATCCGAAAAGTCAATATATACTTTATTGGCTATTTCATTCTTGCTAAATTTTACAAACAATTCGGAGGCCCCTGCTTTTAATGAATTAATAATTAAGTTATCTAAAATGATTGATATATCGAGCATACTAATATTGCGTTTTAGGATTACATTGTTTTCCCCAAAAGTTATCTTGATTCGTTGCGTTGTATTTGCATAATCTGTCAAATATTCTTGTACATAAGCCGGAATATCTATGTATACATTTTCAGATAATGTTTTAATGTCGGATTTACACAGTAAAGCTGTAAGTTTGTTTATTTTACCTACATATAGGCTCAAATTATCAATAGCTTCCAATAGTTCTTTAGGCAGTGCGTAATTGTTGGCAATTCTTGAAATCTTTACAAGAGCCGTGTCTGCTTGTTGAGAATAGTTATTAATAAGATGGTGAAATGATTCTTCATCAGAAGACATGGCTCTCGTTGATGCCAGATATTTATTTTTTGTTTGCTCTATATATAATTTTTGCTCTGTTTCCTTCCTCTCTTTTTCTATTTGAGCAACTTTCCTTTCAGCTTCTAAGTGTAATTTTTGTAATTGTTGATTTTCTATCTGAGCAACGGCTTGTTTTTGTTGTAACTCTTCTAATTCAGCTCTTAAGCCCTCGATAATCTTTTCCTGTCTTTTAATTGTTTCCTTATATTGCTGCAACTCCAATATTGCCTTGGCTGTAGCTGGTGTTGTTTCATATTTAGCAAACTCCTTCAACTGTTTCTCAAGTTCCTTGCTTTGTTCCGCTTTGTGTGATAGAATACGATTAATTGTATTTATATCTATTTTCTTCGTTTCAAAATCATGCAATAACTGCTCTATTTCTCGTTCAGATTTCTGTTTCTCTTCTTCAATTTTATCAAGAATAAGATTTTCATTAATATATAACGCCTCAACGTCTTCTGGACGTGCGGAAATAATACCATGAATTGAAGCATATATCCGTTGACGTTTAATTCTATCGTCTTCATAATAGATTACATCGTTTTCGGTAAATTCTCCTGATAGAATCTTTTTTTCAATCTGATTATATGATTCATCCAGCTGCTTAGGTAATCTGTCCCAATCAATACCCTCTACAACATACCGTTCTAGACGTCTTAAAGCTTTAAATATAAAACTGTCATTACCTTTAGAATTGGTTAATTTCAAAAAATTCTCATTTCTAACAATACCTTCCCGACTTGATATAATCTGAAAATCATTATCCGTATCTAAAATTTCAATGTTACCTACAATTTCTCGAACCCCAATATAACGGCTTGTACCTTGTGTTTTTCGTTGATTTAAATTAAGCCAATCATTATCGATATCACCAAATGGTGGTATGCGAAAGCCATTAATGAAGAGAAATACTGAACCATAGTCAATAGACCTTATTCCGGTTTGTTTCGTAAAGAAAGCCTTGGAATATGGATTTAAATAATATAAAGTAAGTTTAGCCTGTTTTACCCAGGGGAAATAATTATTCTTTTCTTTTATGCTGAAAATTGTTTCTCCTCGATCTTTTAGTTCAGTATATATTAAAGTCCCCTCGTTGATAGTTCTACATTCAATACTAGTAGTTTTAAAATCTAATTTTTCAAAAATCCTATTCTGAATACGACCTATAAATTGCTCATTTTTAGGGAGATTTTTATTTTCAACCGAAAATTCAGATGCATTTAAGAAAATGCCAAAATCATTCTGTGCTTCAAAAGCTTGATTTGGATTTATAAGTTTTTCTAAATACTTCTTTAACTTAACCAATTTGTCTGTATTCCAAACACCACTAGATTCTTGGTTAGTCCACAAGCTTCTCAAATGAATAATTTCAAGACAAGTTCCTTGATCTTTTTCAAAAGGAGAAATACCTCTATTTCGTAGGTCTTCACTAGTTAAATGAAAAATAGAGAGAGGTACCGATTGAATTTCTTTATTTTGGTCTTCAACCTCAAAATCTTTCCAGTCTATTTGCAATAAAATATATTTGGGAGAACCTTTCTGTTTTGTATATAAATTTAAATACTGTCCCAATCTATCACAAGAGAAACGTCCCACCCCTTTCGCGCCAGCCATTAAACGATTATATTGTCTTGTGCGAGATTTCTTTTCAGAATATGCAATATTTAGCCACTTATTTTTAATATCATTCATACTCATTCCAATGCCATCATCTTGGATTATTAAACGAGATGTATTATCGGAATAGGTGGCTGTCACATTATCATCATTTGATTTAAGATGCGAATAAGTGATGGTTACTTTTTTAGCATTAGCGTCAAAAGCATTTTTCACAAGTTCCAATATAGCAATATTATCATCATTGATAAGATCCTTACCAATAATACTCTTTAATTGTATATTTGTCTTGAATGTTAATTTATCACTCATATTGCTCTCAAATCATTTGTTGTAAAATGATACCACTTTGTTCGCTAAACAATGGTGGTATAGCATTTCCAATTTGGGAATATCGCGGAACCTCTTGTGTCCTAACCTTCCCTCCTGTAGTGTACTTTCCTTTAAATTCAAAATTATCTGGGAAAGACTGTATGCGAGCATATTCACGAACAGTTAATATGCGAGGCTCGCAATAATGGATATAATCATCTGGTAAAGTTGTAATTGTGGGACATTGGGTTTGTCCATCCAGTGGAATAATAGTATGTTTTTTTATATTATACAATTCTCTTAAATTTTGTTCCAAATCTTTATTTCGTCTACTTGTAGCCAGTATTGCAGTAAATTTGCTAATAATCGCTTGACTATGATTCGCAAATCTATGACTATCTGGATTAATAGACTGTACGTCTTGTCTTAAAAATTGTTGATATTGCGTTTTGGCAGGTTTGTAAATCCCCATTTTAAACTTCGGCATATCTGGTGCTTGATACGTTCCATTGGCCATAAGTAAATCGGAAATAGCATCTTCTAAAGTTGTATCTATAGCGATATTTTTTTCATTACAAAAATGTATTACGTTTGCTTGTAATCTTTCAAAAAAACTTTTAGCCATAAGTTTGTTATTACCAGCTATTTCTTTTTGAATACCAATTAAAATAAAACGGACTCTTTTTTGAGGAATTCCATAATCTGCAAAATTTACTAATTCTCCATAGACCTGATAACCAGCAGCCTTTAATTTTTCGGTTACATATTCAGAATAAGCAATACCTTTATCCTTATTCTTTTGAAAACTCAACGTGAATCCTTTTACATTTTCAAAAAAGATTAGCTTGGGCTTTACCAATTTGATGAATCGAATGTATGAATTAACTAACTGGTTCCTTATATCTAATTCATTTCTACGACCTGCCATAGAAAAACCTTGACATGGAGGCCCTCCTGCTACCATATCAATAGTACCTGCTAAAGATTGTAATTGAGATTTATAAGTTTTTAGTAATTCATTAATATCAAGTGCCTTTTGTGGAAGCCAATGGGGCCAATCAAAATGATGTAACCTATTGATAAGATTATATTCTAATGTTTTAAAAGCGTCTGGATTTTTTTCAATAGCAAAAACACCTTTCCAGCCAGCGTTATGCAGTCCTAAAGAAAGGCCACCACAACCAGAAAATAAATCAATATATGTTTTTTGCGTCAGCATTTAATATAGTTATGTCACACTCATTTATAATACAAATATATCAAATTTTTTTGATAACTATGATGGGGGCAGATATTGCAATTTACCATTAAAGATTATTTAGTTTCTTACCAATATATATCTGACTGTTATTGTTATCTCGTCTTTAATCTTTAGATTCATTCATCCGGTTTTCCAAGTCCATCCGCTGGTGCAGGATTCTGATGATTTCAACATCCCTGTTTTCCAAAACACGGTAAAAGATAATATGTTTGTGACACCTGTATCCAAACAAATCCTCCCGAATGTTACGGTAGGTCTGTCCGAACAGGAAAGGATTGTCCGCCACCTTCCGGCAGGCGGAAACAAGTGAAGTATAATAGATATCCGCCTGGGATTCGGACCACTTGTCGAACGTGTAATTCCAAATCTCGGAAAGGTCTTCGACCGCCTTGTTGGTAAAGCGAACTTTAGCCATTCTGCCGCTGCGTTTTCAGTGTCTTAAGATGTTCCTGTGCATCGAAACCGACCGCTTCGCCGCTGCCGATGCCCTCTTCGATGGCCGTCTTAAGCTCCATGAATCTGTTTTCATTCTCCTCCAGCAGCCGCAGACCGGCCCGGACCACTTCACTGGCATTGTTATAGCGTCCCTGCGCAATCTTCGATTTGATAAAATCGTCGAAATAACTTCCCAATGCAACCGATGTCGTTTTCATATTTTCGATATTGCTCTTTACAAAGTTACCAATATTTAGTAATATAACAAATTTCTCGCCCTTTTATTGTTTGCTCCTCCGGTCTATTTCTCTTCGCTTTTGAGTAGGTGAGCCAGCTCCGGCGTTTGTTCGATGCGTTTGAGTTCGTCCTGTATGATTTGTTCGACCTCCTTTTTGATGCGACGGTAGTTGTCCTGCACTTCCTGCTGCATCGTGTCGCGTCCTTCTTCATCCCTGAACGAATAGATTTCCGGCAGGGGCTTATAGGCTTTCTCCTCGTGCTTCACCCGCTCGTTATCGACGACGATTTGCGTATGAAACACCTTCTGTCTGACCTCCTCTCCGAAGTTATCGGCCACTGCGCCTACGAACATTCCCTGTGACAGGTTCGATATCTTCGCCGCAGGAATCAGGCTGTCGAGTTGGGTATTGACCGACATGGATGTTTCGTTGCGGTTTATGTTCATGGATTCGCGCTGCTGTACGATACGCCCGAAACGTTCGGAGAGCATACGCGCCGTGTCGCCTACCACCTGTCCGGAGAAGATGTTGCCGACGGTATTCATGATGACCGTCGCCTGCCGCTCACCGTAGTCGCGTTTGAGTTGCGAGAAATCCTGAAATCCTAAGCATACGGCGACCTTATTGGAACGTGCGGTAGCGATAAGATTGTCCAGTCCGCGAAAATAGATAGTCGGCAGCTCGTCGATGATAACCGCCGATTTGAGTTTTCCTTTTTGATTGATGAGTCTGATGATGCGGGAATTGTATAATCCCAGTGCGGCGCCATAGATACTCTGCCTGTCGGGATTGTTCCCCATGCAAAGGACTTTCGGTGCCTTCGGATTATTCAGGTCGAGCGTAAAGTCGTTTCCCGACATCACCCAATACAAGGCCGGAGATATAAGACGCGAAAGCGGTATCTTGGCCGAGGCTATCTGCCCCTGCAGCTGTTCGGCCGCCCCGCCTTTCCATGCGTCCATGAATGGCGAAAGATAGTTTTCCAATTCCGGGTATGTCGAAAGAATCGTAAATACGTCTTCGTATCGCTGGTTGAGCAATTCTATCACGTGCGGAAAAGTGCAGTACCGGCCGTCCTTGTAGATTTTCAAATACCAGATGATTGCTGCGAAGAGCGTGATGGCGCTTTCGGGAAAGAAGTCGCCCTGTTTTTCCGTCCACGAGCGGTTCAGGTTCAGCATCACCGTATAGCTGGCTTCGTAAGCATCGGCGATGTCGGTCAGCAGCTCCGGCACCAGCGGGTTGCAGCGGTGCGAATGATGCGGGTCGTCGAAGTTGATGACATAGAACTTGGGCCTTACCGTGTATCCGTCCAGATGCGTCCGCAGGTGGTTGTAGGCGATAAGGCTCAGATCCGGGAATTTGAAGTCGTACAGATAAATCGCGCTGCCGTGTTCGATGGACTGTTTGATGTAGTTGTTGATGACCGCATAACTCTTCCCGGAGCCGGGCGTTCCGAGTACGATGGTCGCACGGAAGGGATTGACTACGTTTATCCAGCCTGTGTGCAGCTTTCCCTTATACCGGAAACGTGTCGGCAGATTAACGGAGTGTTCGTTCGTTTTCAGACGCATTTCCTGCATGAAACTCTCGTTCTCCTCGTTGAACGGGTCTTCGAGCAGGCGGCTCTTCATCAGCCGCGAGATACGCAGACTGCCGGCCATCAGACAGAGATACCCTGCAAGGAGCGTCAGCCCATACAACAGTGTCCGCAGGGCTGCGGACAGCCGCAGGTCGAGCAGCGGACCGTTGCCGAAGAACAGCCCTCCTCCGACTGCAAGGAGCCACAGAATACTTCGGCGGGTAACGGACTTCTTCTTGACACCGGAGTTCATCACGCAGGCGAGCGCTAATAAGAGCAGGCAGAAGAGCTTGGTATAAAGAGGCGAGGAGAAAAGTCCCGCCGTGCGCTGAAAGCCTGCGAGAACTTTATCGACGATGGCATTGGTTCAGCCCGCCTCTGCCAGCGTGCCGTAACAGAACCAATAGAGGTGCACGGCGAGAAACAGTACGCTCACTCCGCGCATGAAATCGGCGGTCTTGGCCAGACCGCGCAGGTCATCTTCCTGTTGCATGAGGTTTTATAATTTGATATGCTTGCGTTTTTTCTTCTTGCGTTTTTTGTAATCAAGCCGGAATGCCGGGTCTATATACTCTTCGTGTCGTGGCGGCAGCGGTTCGAACAGTTCTCCGAAGGTTTCCGCTCCCGCTGAAAGGAGTTCTTCGAAAAGGGACGGTGGCTGCTGCGGTATTCCGAATGAAACTTCCTCCATACGGGAGTTCGGGCAACCGGACTGTTCCTGTGCAGGCACTGTATCGGATACCGGCTCCGGGCGGAATCTATCCAGCCATTCGTTCCATGTACGGGCGGCGAACTCCCGCCCTAATCTCGAACCGTTCACGGCCAAACGCTCGGTTCGGTCGATGAACGTCGCGCCATAGATGCGGCCTTCGTCCGTGCGGCGGAATATGGCCTCTATGCCTTGTTTACGAAGCTGCCGGACAAACTCCTCTTCGGAGGACGACACAGTCCGTATGGAGAGGACGGCACTCCGCAGCGTATCGAGCGAATGAGGATTGGCCTTGAGAACTGCCGTATTGCGGGCGATGCGCTTTTCGATAGACTTTCAGCCGAAAGCGGGGCCGAGCCTGCTGGCTTTGACGGTGGGGCCGATGCGCCGGTCATTATCGTCGAGGACACCGTACACCAGTCCGTGAAACTCCTGTCCGGCGTGTTGTCCCCGTACTTCTTCGATGCGGATATTGAAGAGCTCCAAAGCTGTGTTCAGCTCGCCGAGCGAATGGTAGCGGTAGCTTTCGATGACGGCCCGTGCCGTACTGCGAAGCCGTGCCGTAAAGTCGTCCGAGGGATATTCGACCTTGCGAAGCGATGAGAGAGTTTCGGCGGTCGTTTCCCCGGCCTGTGGCGGGCGCAGGCCGTACTTGCGTTCCATCTCCCGACAGTGTGCCATTGCCCGTTTCAGGTCGAAACGGTACGGCAGTTCGTGTCCCTCTTCGTCCACCCGGACCGAGACGATGTGCAGGTGCCGTCGTCCGGTATCTTCGTGCAGGAAGACGATGTACGGCTGGCGGTCGTAACCCATGCGCTCCATAAATTCACGAGCGAGATAGGCCATCTGACCGTCGGAAAGGTTATCCTCCGGTGCTGGAGAGAGCGAAAAATGGATGACCGGTTTACGGACGTTGGGATTACAGTCGGCAAAGAGCCGGAAAGTGTCGAGGCAGTCGGCAAGGTCGATGCCGCCGTCCGACTTGCGGGCAAGGCCCTGCGTTCACAGCACCTCGCCCTTGCCCGCCTCGGCCTTCAGATTGTTGTAGGCAAGCACTCCGTAAAAGTTGCTGCCGTAGCTCACGGTGGGAATCATGCGCGATTTATATTTTCGGTTTCGAGGTTTTCTTTTTCGGAGAAACGGACGGTATTCCTATTTTTCTGACAGGCGGCATGTCGAAAAGTTCGGTATCGTGTTTGGCCATGTCGGTCAATCGCTGTGCGATGGCTTTCCATTCGAATTTCCCTTCCAACAACATTATAGGCTCATTGAAATCTATGTCTTCATAATACCCAAGTCCTTTTATCGCCCTTAAACGTGTGGAATTAGGAAATTTGGTGTCATAAGCCGTCAGCATCTCCTCCAAAGACATAAGAGTCGAAAGATATGCTATGTCGATAAAATCCTTCAAACGAGTACCGTTGTCGGCTATGGCCGATAGTTTCATGGCCGCTATATCTTGTTTTGAATATAGGCGTATGCCGTTCTCGACCGTTACGGGTGCAAGATACGGATAGGCATAGCGTATGCAGTCGATAGCTACTCCGTCGATGATACCCTTGAGTGTAAAGTTACGTTTGAACGTCGTGTGCAGACCGTAGTGTTCTGTCAGATAGGCGTCCAGACGTTCAGTATCGAACTCATCGGGAGTAAACAGGTCGAGGTCTATACTCATGCGATGCCCCATATACAAGGCCAAAGCCGTTCCACCGGCAAGGTTGAATCCTTGCAGCATGGGGTCTTGCATTAACTTCGTTAAGAGTTCAAAAGTTTTTCTCTGGACAGTCTGCGTGTGTAACATTTCAGTTCCTCCTTTTTCAGTCCGAACACAAGGCATACGAAGTTCATATCTATCGGAGCGAGGACGGGAATTTCCTTTACTATTTCCCGAACTTTTCGGAATCCGCCGTAAAGCCGGAGCGCAGCGTACATGTCTTCGTCCGACCCGCGCTCTATGACACGCTGCATCACTACCACGCGCATTCTCTGCCAATCGAACCGCTCCATGTCATATTCCCATAACAATGACGGCGATACGGTCAGCCCCTTACTTTTCTGTCTCCAATCTCCGAATACCATTCGATACTGAATATATATCATACAAATATAAGCAAAAATCCGCTAAAAACCTATTTTTTGCTACGATTATTGACTTGCAACATCCTTGCCTGTTTTACCCTCGTTTTCCCGCTCTTTATACCATTTTTGCATTTCCCGCGTGAGGCGCACGACCTCGGTGATAAGCTGTTCCAGTTTCCGGGTTTCTGCGGTGAGTTTGTAGAGAAAAGCGAGCGCTTTCTTCTCGCCGTAGATGGTGTGAATGGCCTTGACGCATTGATTGTAGTTTCGCCCGACGGCCCGGAACTGTTCGTAAAATTCGGTCAGACGGACGAGAAAATCGTGCGTATTGCGGTCGCGCACGGCAACGCGAAAAGGTCAGTCGAAGAGGCGTGCACGGATAAAATCCGCCGCACGGCGGTATTGTGTCTGCCGCATCATCGACAGGAATCGTTCGTTTTCCTCGTCGTTGAGCTTCAGGTAGTACCTGTGTGTCTTTGGGTCGGACAGCACTTTGCGTCCGGCGGCATTTCTGTTCGTGTTTCGCATCGGCATATCATATCGTGTTCAAGGTTCGACTCGGGAGAACCGTCGGCCGTGCAGAGTTTCTGCGCGGCCCTTTCGGGCGGCCGGATTTATTTCGGGCGGCCGAAAGTACCCCTTGCTATTAGCGTGTGCTAATAAAACCGGCCGCAGGGCCGGTTGAAGGAGGAAAATCGTGAGATTTTCCGACATGTCCCTTTGCGGGGGATTTCCCGCTGCAAAGATACGGCCCGTTTGCCGGAAATGTAACTTTTCAGCCCTCGCCATTCTGCGCCAAAGAGCGCCAGCACGTGCCACGGCTGTCAGGCCCCGTACAATCCTATTGCCGGCATATTTACTTTGCACCCTGTTCGGCCGTTTATCCATCTGTCCGGCTATGTCCGTATCCGTGCGGATAGCTGAATATTCGGATAGCCGCATAGCTGAATAATTGCATAGCTGTTTAGCTATCCGTCCGTCGGGACGAATACGCAGCTGAAAAGACAGACGGACATTCGTACGAACACCTATTCATTCACTTATTCATCGATTCATCTTTATGGAAACACGTCCCGTTCATTTCGCATTTGCCAGTCAAAAAGGCGGCGTGGGCAAATCCACCTTTACGATTCTGACGGCCTCGTGACTGCATTACGTGCGCGGCTTTCGCGTGGCCGTGATAGACTGCGACTACCCGCAGTATTCCGTTCTTCGGCAGCGGCAGCGCGATACGGCTTCAGCCGAGGCCTCGGCACTCGTGCGGCAGCGGCTGGAGGCGCAGTTCGGCCGTCTGGACCGGCAGCCTTACCCGGTCCTTGCGGCCCGCCCGCAGACGGCACTCCGGGAATGGGAACAGTATGCTGCCCGGGAGCAGGAAAGCTGTCAGGCGGTACTGTTTGACCTGCCGGGGACAATGGGCACGGAAGGCGTTCTTTCGACGCTGGCCGCCCTGGATTATCTGGTCGTGCCGCTCAAGGCGGACCGCATGGTGCTGGAGAGCTCCCTGAACTTCGCCGCGACGCTCAACGACCGCCTTATCACCACGGGCGCCTCGCGCTTGCGGGGCATCTTTCTGTTCTGGAACCTGGAGGACCGCCGCGAGCGCAACCGTCTGTACGACATTTATGCTACGGGCATCTCCCAGCTCGGCTTGCGGCTGCTGCACAGCCGCATTCCCGTCCGTGCGGCGCTGGGCCGCGACCTGGTGCCCGGCACTTGGGCAGGCCGTTCGACGCTGCTGCCTCCCGATGCGGCGCTGGCCCGGGAGTGCGGCCTTGCAGACCTGATGAATGAACTGTGCCTCGCACTGAATCTCGACCCGAAGGATGAAGGACGAAACGGATAAGAGGCTCGACGAAGAGTACCTGCGCAGCCTCATGGCAGGAACGGGTCCGGATGCCGCAGCACACGGCACCTTCCCGTCGGAGCGACCGGAGCACACGCTGCCTCGCAGCAAAAGCGCCCTGCACCTTCCGTGCGACGACTACACGGCACGTTTTCTTGTATCGCGCCCCTGCAACGAACGGCAGGGAGTCTATATCGACCGGGCGCTGCACCGCAAAATCACCGCTCTTATCGGGCTTCTCGGCAAGCGGAACCTGACGGTCGGCAGTTTTATCGACAACATCCTCGCATACCATTTCGAGCAGTATGGCGAACGGATAAGACAACTTTGCTCGAAGGATTTGAATAAACTTTTTTAATATGCACGAATCGGTTGTAAATTGGTTTGCTACGCATGCGCAGTGCGCCGCGTGGTTCACGGTGCTGGGTGCTGCGGCCTCGGTGCTTCTCTTGCTCGTACTCCTGCGATGCTGACTGCATCGGCAGCGGTATCGGACGACGGTGCGGGCGCGTTACCTGCCCTGGCGCATCACTCCGGAGCGCTACCGGTCCCGCTTTCTCAAACCGCATCCTTCGTTCGGCGGCCGGCGTGCCGTGTATCTTACCCCCGCACAACATGAGCGTCTGTCGGCCCTGCTGCGGGAGCTGGCCCCGGCAGGCGGCAGCGTGTCGTCCGTCGTGCGCAACCTCGTTGCGGCGCATCTGGAGGAATACCGTTACCCGCTTCAGCGATGGACGCGGGGACGGTGTTAAAATGGTTCGGCGGAGGGATTTTCTGTCTGCTGTTCTGCTACCTGTTCCTCGACCGGTTTCTGTTCGCCCGGCGGCTGGATGCGCTGCTCTTCGGTCGGCCGCTGCGTCGGCTGGCAGAGCTGCTGGAGCGCTGGGCGCGAAAGACGGGTGTCCCTGCCGACGTCCCGCAGGCGAAGGACCCTTTCCGCCGCGATACGGCTTCGGTCCCGGAAGACGACCTGGTCCCGCGCGGCGGGAGCCTCCGCCATATTGCGCCAAAGAGCGCCAACGCACGACAGGGTGGAGAATCCGCCGCCGCAGGCGATACCTTTGCTTCCGCAACTGCCGGAAAATCCTCCGGGCGGCTGCCGGAGATGTTCACCGACCCTGTTCGGATAGCGTTTTACGACGACTACCTGCGCAGCACGCTGCAAGGCCAAAAACCGTCTGCAGAGCAGCCGGACGACGGGCAGACTCCTTCCGACACCGAGGCACCGCACGACGCGGTCATGGAGAGCGCATCCCCGGGGCTGCACGATTGCGGACAAGGGATAGGTCCCCGCGAACTGGAGTGGATAATCCGTCTGTGCAACGGACAGCAGGTCGCCGCCGAACACCGCGCCGCACTCGTGCGGGCCGTGCGGAGCGTTCAGGATACGCAGATTTACACTTCGCTGCTGGAAAGCATCAGCGGCAGCGACGACCGCATCGCCCGGTTTCTCGACCAGGCAGAAGCGGCGGACACCTCCGCCGAAGAGATTGTTTAACCTAAAAAAACGACACCTATGGGAGCGTATTTCGATTCGAGCTGAAGGTAACCTTTCGGCATATTGCGGGGCGGGCCGGCCACGGGCCGCCTGCCCCTATCTTCGAAACGATGACAAAAATCCACCTGACAATGAAAAAGAAACTCAGCATAACAAGCCTGTGGCTGCTGTGAACGACGGGCAGCCTCCGGGCACAGAGCGGTACCGGGGTCCAGGGACTGCTGGATGCCACGAGCATGGTGCAGTCCTACTTCGAGCCGGCCGTTACACTCACGTATGCCGTAGGTGCCATCGTCGGACTTATCGGCGGTATCCGCACCTACCAGAAATTCTCCTCCGGGGACCCCGACACAGGCAAAACGGCGGCGAGCTGGTTCGGCGCCTGCATCTTTCTTATCGTCGCGGCTACGGTGCTGCGCTCATTCTTCCTGTAACGCGATGGCCGAATACGAGATACACAAGGGCGTGGGACGCGGACCCGAGTTCAAGGGGTTGCGAGGCCCTTACCTGTTCCTCTTTGCCGGAGGCCTGCTCTTCGACGTTCTACTCATCGTCGTCTGCCGCCTGGCGGGAATGAGTACGGCCGCTTACCTGACGCTGGGCCTCGCGGTGGGAGCCGGAGCCACGGCGCTTACATTCCGTCTGAACGCCGTTTACGGGGAACACGGGCTGATGAAAAGAGTCGCCCGCTGCCGGCGCCCCCGCCGCATTGCCTCGCGCCGGAGCGTGATGACGATGCTTCACATTAACAACGATACGTATGGAAAATATCCTGAAAACCGCCACGCTGGAGAGTAAACTTCCATTGCTGGCCGTCGAAAACGACTACCTGTTGTCCAAAGATGCCGACATCACGGCGGCATTCGCCGTCCTGCTGCCGGAGCTCTACACGCTCTCGGCCGAGGAGTACGAAGCCCTGCACGAGGCGTGACTCAAGGCCCTGCGCGTGCTGCCCGAATACTGCATCGTGCATAAACAAGATATCTTTCTGCGGGAACAGTACCGGCCTGAACTGCAAAAGGAGGACCTGAGCTTTCTGGCACGGTCATTCGAACGACATTTCAACGAGCGCGAGTTCTTCGCCCACACCTGCTACCTGTTTCTGACCAAGACCACACGGGAGCGCAGCCGCCGCCGGAGCGACCTGTCGATGCTCTGCCGGGGCCGTATCGTCCCGGCACCGATGACGGACGCCCAGACGCTGCAAGGTTTCACCGAAGCCGTCGGACAGTTCGAGCGTATCCTCGCTGACAGCGGTCTGGTCAGCCTGCGGCGACTCCGCGACCGGGAGCTGACAGGCACCCGCGGGCACGCGGGCATCATCGAACGCTATCTCACGCTTTCGGGGTCGGAGACGCCCGGGCTGCAGGACATCCGGCTGGATTCCGACCGTATGACCGTCGGCGATAAGATACTCGCGCTGTACACGCTCTCCGAGCTGGATGACCTGCCGGCCCTCGTCGGCACGGATTATCGCTACGACCGGCTCTCTACCGAGCGGAGCGACTGCCTGCTTTCGTTCGCCGCACCCGTGGGTATCCTGCTTCCGTGCGAGCATATCTACAACCAGATGATTTTTCTGGACAGCCCGGCCGAGATTCTCCAGCGCTTCGAGAAAAATGCCCGGACGCTGCACGCCCTGTCGCGCTATTCGCGGGCCAACGCCATCAACAAACAGTGGATAGACGCCTATCTGAATGCGGCCCATTCGCAGGACCTGCTGCCCGTTCGGGTGCACTGCAACGTCCTGGCCTGGGCCCGCAGCGAACAGGAACTGCGGGCCGTCCGCAACGAGGTGGGAGCGCAGATTACCCGTATGGGCTGCAACCCGCGTTACAATACCATCGACACGCCGACACTCTTCTGGGCCGCCATCCCGGGCGGCGAAGGAGGATTCCCGGCCGAGGAGTCTTTCTACACGTTCGCCGAGCAAGCGCTCTGCCTCTTCACAGAAGAGACTGCTTATCGCTCTTCGCCGTCGCCTTTCGGCATCCGCCTGGCAGACCGACAGACCGGACGTCCTGTCTTCGTGGACATCTCGGACGAACCGATGAGGCGAGGCATCACGACCAACAGAAATAAATGTGTCATCGGGCCTTCGGGAAGCGGCAAATCGTTTATGATGAACCATCTGGTCCGTCAATATTATGAACAGGGCACGCACGTCGTGCTGGTCGATACGGGTAATTCGTATCAGGGACTGTGCACGCTCATTCACCGCACTACCGGCGGGCGGGACGGGATTTACTATACGTATTCCGAAAAGGAACCCATCACCTTCAACCCCTTTTATTCGGAAAACGGAGTTTATGATTTGGAAAAGAAAGAGAGTATCAAGACACTGCTGCTGACTCTTTGGAAACGGGAGGACGAAGCTCCGAGCCGGGCCGAGGAGGTAGCCCTCTCGAACGCCGTTACCCTTTACATCGAACATCTGGAGTGCGATGCGGCCGTCGAGCCCTCCTTCGACACCTTTTACGAGTTCGTGAAGACCGACTACCGCGCCGTGCTGAAGGCCAAGAAGGTCCGAGAGAAGGATTTCGACATCGCCGGTTTTCTCAACGTCTTGGAACCCTACTACAAAGGGGGCGAGTACGACTATCTGCTCAACGCCCGGCAGAATCCCGACCTGCTGCAGAAGCGGTTCATCGTCTTCGAGATAGATGCCGTGAAAGACCATCCCATCCTGTTTCCCGTGGTGACGATAATCATCATGGAGCTCTTCATCTCCAAGATGCGGCGCTTGCAGGGGCAGCGCAAGATGCTCGTCATCGAGGAGGCGTGGAAAGCCCTGATGAAAACCGGCATGGCCGATTTCGTGCAGTACACCTACCGCACGTGCCGCAAGTTCTTCGGCGAGGCGGTGGTGGTCACGCAGGAGCTCGACGACCTGACATCCCCGATTATCAAAAACACCATCCTGAACAATTCCGACTGCAAGATTCTGCTCGACATGCGCAAATACGTGAACCGCTTCGACCAGGTGCAGTCCCTGCTCGGTCTCACGGACAAGGCCCGCGACCAGATACTATCCCTGAATCTTGCCAACGATCCCACCCGGCAATACAAGGAGGTATGAATAGGACTGGGAGGCGTACGGTCGGCCGTCTATGCAGTTGAAGTATCGGATGAAGAGTACGGGTGTTATACGACCGAAGAACGCGAGAAAGTGGAAGTACAACGCCTGGCAGCCCGTGCGGGCGGTGATATGGAACAAGCACTGCGGGAGTTCGCCGCCGCGCGGCGGGCCGAAGAACAAAAACGATAAACGATGAAACACGAACACGGAAATACGACGACACTGAAACATCCCCGGCGGTTGCTGCTGACCCTGCTGGTCGTTCTTTCAACGACGGCGGCCCACGCACAGTGGCTGACATTCGATGCCTCCAATCTGGCTCAGAGCATTGTGAACAGCACCAATGAGGTGATCGAAACGGCGACGACCGCTTCGCACATGCTGAATAACTTCAAAGAAACGGTCAAAATCTATGAACAGGGGAAAAAGTATTTCGACGCCCTGCGCTCGGTGAACAATCTGGTACGTGACGCCCGCAAGGTTCAGCAATGCGTGCTGATGGTCGGCGAGATGTCCGACATCTACGTGAACAACTTCCGGAAGATGCTCGCGGACAGCAATTTCTCGGCCGAGGAGCTGACCGCCATCGCCTCGGGATATACGCTGCTGCTCTCCGAGGGCAGCTATCTGCTGGACGAGCTGAAACAGCTGACATCGGTCACGACGCTGCGCATGAACGACTACGAACGGATGCAGATGATAGACAAGGTGTATCGGGACATAACACGTTACCGCAATCTGCTCCATTATTACACCCGCAAGACAATATCGGTCTCCTACCTTCGCGGCAAGGCCGCCGGCGATTCAGCGCGGGTGGCAGCCCTGTACGGTTCGCAGCAGGAACGCTATTATTAACCTTTCGATTCTCATCCTCTTATGGTAATGCCTTTGGATATACACTGGGACAATCTGCACCAGCTCCTTCGCAACCTGCAAGGCGACATGCTCGTACAATGCGGCAGTATGGCTGTCGTGGCCAAATGCGTCGCGGGCATCGGAGCCATGCTCTACGTAGGTTACCGCGTGTGGCAGTCGCTGGCCCGCGCCGAGCCCATCGACGTCTTTCCGCTGCTGCGGCCCTTCGTGCTGGGCTTGTGCATCATGTTCTTTCCGACGCTGGTGCTGGGCTCCATCGACGGAATACTTCGGCCGGTGAACCGCGCGACGGCCTCGCTCATGGAATACGAAACATTCAATGTGCATCGCTTCCAGCAAGAGAAGGACCAGCTTCAGCGCGAGGCGATGCTCCGCAATCCGGAAACGGCCTATCTGGTCAGCGACGAAGAGTTCGACCGTCAGCTCGATGAGCTGGGATGAAGTCCCCGCGACCTGGCGGTCATGGCCGGGATGTACGCCGAACGAACGGCGTACAACATCGGAGAAGCGGTCCGAGGATGGTTCCGCAGCCTGCTGGAGTTGTTCTTTCAGGCGGCCGGCCTCGCGGTGGATACCCTGCGCACGTTCTTCCTCATCGTCCTCGCGCTGTTGGGGCCCCTGGCTTTCGCCATCTCCGTATATGACGGATTCCAGTCCACGCTGACGGCATGGATAGCCCGTTATGTGGGCATCTCGCTCTGGCTGCCGGTGAGCGACCTGTTCGGGGCCATGCTCTCGCGTCTGCAGACCCTGATGCTCTCGCAGGACATCGAACAGCTGCGCGACCCCGACTTCATCCCTGACGGAAGCAATACGGTCTATTGCATTTTTCTCATCATCGGTATCGTCGGCTACTTCTTCATCCCGACCGTGGCGAGCTGGATTATCCAGTCGGGCGGCGGAGGCATGTATCAGCACCGCATCAATGCGGGGGCCAGTGCCCTGGGCGGCTATATTGCCGGAACTGCCGGAGCTGCGGCAGGCAATGCGGCGGGGCATACCCGAAATATCGCACATCCTCAATCTTACAATCATGGAGTTCAAGACACTGACCAATATCCAGAGCGCGTTCGACCGCATACGACTCGTCGTCGTGCTCGTCCTGGCAGGTAACACGCTGCTGACGGCCGTCGCCCTGTGGCGAAGCTACGACTTCGCCGAGCGGCAGCGGCAGAAGATTTACGTACTCGACCAGGGCAAAAGTCTGATGCTGGCCCTCGCACAGGATGCCGCGCAGAACCGCCCGGTCGAAGCCCGCGAACACGTGCGCCGTTTTCACGAACTGTTCTTTTCGCTGGCTCCGGACAAAGAGGCCATCGAGAGCAACGTCGCACGTGCCCTGGCCCTGGCCGACGGCAGCGCCTACGCCTACTACCGCAACCTGGCAGAGCGGGGCTACTACAACCGCATCATCGGAGGCGACATTATCCAGCGGATAGAAGTGGACAGCATCGCTTGCGACTTCGACAGCTATCCCTACCGGGTTGTAACCTATGCCCGGCAGCATATCGTCCGCGCCAGCAACCGCACGCTCCGCAGTCTCGTGACGCACTGCACGCTGCGCAACACCCAGCGTTCGGACAGCAATCCCCAGGGATTCCTCATTGAAAATTTCATAGTAACGGAAAACAAAGACCTCACAAACCATGAAAAATAATCTCGAACATCTCCGGGAGCGGCTGCGACGGGCCGCAGAGGGAGTGCGGCACCGCTGCGATGCGCTCTCTCCGCAACAGAGGAGATGGACTGCCGCAGGCCTGCTGCTCGCACTGCTGACGCTGAATCTGTTCACTACGCTGCGGGACATCTCCTCGGGCAGGGAACGGCTGCGCGGCCGCATCGAACACCTGCATCCCGTACCGCTGATTACCGATATGACAGACAGCACCTCGATAAACTCCGTATGTTATGGCAGCGACACAACCCGGTAAAGAGTCCCAGCAGGCATCCAAACAAAAGGCATGGCAGCACCTGCGCTCCGGACTTGCCATCGGTGCGATGACGGCCCTGTGCGGCGGTTTTCTGTGGATGCTCTACGCCCCGCAGGAGAAGACGCCCGGCAACGAGATGTTCGAAGGTTTCGATACGTCGATTCCCGATGCGACAGTGAGCGAAATGAACGCTGATAAACGCAAGGTTTATGAAGAGATACACCGGCAGGAGCTGTGGCAGGACAAAGTACGGTCGCTGGAAGACTTCTCCGAGGACACGCTGCTTTCGGACAGTATGACAAGGATAGAAACTTCGCCGACACCCGGAGCCGGAGCAAGCGCCATCGACGCCTCGCACGATACCTACCGGACGCTGAACCGGCAGATAGCCTCCTTCTACCGTCCGACACCTGCTGAGGATCCTCGTGTCGCGGATTTGCAGCGGCAGGTCGAGGAGCTGACCCGCCGCCTGGAAAGCCGGACGTCTCCGTCGGTAGAACATCCTACGGCAGACGAGGTACTGGAGCGCAGCTATGCATTGGCGGCCCGCTACTTCCCTAACGGTGCTGCCGACGGCAGAGAACCTGTTGCGGCATCCGTACCTGCGACCGTGAGTCCGGCGGAACAGATAACCGTCGTGCGGCCCGTAACATCGGTAGTGTCCACGCTCGCCCTGCCCGACACGTTGCCGGACATACCCCGTAACCGGGCATTCCGTACCGCAGTGGGACCGGATACGACGACTCCGACCGGTATGATTCATGCCTGCATCGCCGGGGAACAGCGCATCGCGGCCGGGGAGCGGGTACGCCTGCGGCTGCTCGACCGGGTGCAGGCCGGAGAGACCCTCCTGCCGGAAGGAACGATAATCTACGGCACGGCCACAATCAGCGGCCAAAGGCTCGGTATCCGGGTGCAGTCGCTCGCATCCGACGCCGGACTTCTCACTGTCAATCTTACGGCCTACGATACGGACGGCCAGCCGGGACTCTTCATTCCCGATACCGCAGAGCGCTCGGCACTCAAAGAGGCAGCGGCGAGTGCCGGCAACAACCTCGGCTCGGGGATTACGGTGACACGCGGTGCAGGTCAGCAAATCGCTTCAGACCTTACCCGCTCGCTCCTCTCGGGAGGCACGAAGTACCTCTCGGCCAAACTGCGCGAAGTGCGAATAACGCTCAAAGCGGGACACACGCTTTTTCTTGTCTCGGAACAGTAAAATCGAAAAATAGCCATGAAAAGATACATCGTCTTTCTGCTCTGCCTCTGCGCAGGTCGCAGCGGGCAGGCCCAGATACCGCAGTCGGAGATAACACCCCGTCAGGTCGAAGTGTCGTTCAACAAGACCACGCACCTGATTTTCCCTGCCCCCGTGCAGTACGTGGACCTCGGTTCGACGGATATCATCGCCGACAAAGCCGCAGGAGCGGCCAACGTCGTGCGACTGAAAGCTGCCGTGCGCGACTTTCAGGCAGAAACCAATCTGACGGTTATCACCGCCGACGGCTGCTTCTACGCTTTCGACGTGCGGTATGCCGATGACCCCGGGCAGCTCTCGATACGCATTATGAACGACCTGCAAGCGCAAATTCCTGAAGGGAAAGCGCCGACGGTACCTGTGCGCCTCGATGCGCTGGACGGGGATGACGCAGCTCGCATAGACAGTGCGACGGAACAAATTTACAACAATGACAAGCCGCAGATTAAACATATCGGTTACAAGCGCTACGGACTGCAAACGCTTCTCACAGGAATCTATATCGACAGCGAGGGATGGCTCTATTTCGGTATCGAAATGCGCAATGACAGCCGCATACCCTTCGACATAGACCATATCCGCATGTATGTTCGGGACAAACGCTTGCCCCGCCGCACGGCCGTGCAGGATATAGAAATCATTCCCGTCCGCCGCCTGCACCCCCTGTCCGAAATCGACACGGGCAAGACGGGCCGTACCGTGTGGGCCATTCCCAAGATGACCATTCCCGACGGTAAAGCTCTGCACATAGATATTTATGAGCGAGGCGGAGGACGCCACCAAAGTCTCCGTGTCGAAAACCGAGACATCCTCGCCGCCAAACCTATTCCCGAATCCCGATAACAACGCAAGAGACATGAAAGGACTTATCACCGCATTTTTTCTGCTCCTCGGCATCTGCCCGGCAACCGAGGTCGCAGCACAGCGCGACCTGCACCGCCAGCTATCACTACACATGCAGGCAGGAACGGTGGACGGACTGAGCGTATGCAGCCGGTACGGAGAGTACGCATGGGGTACGGCCATAGCGCTGGAGCGGACAAACCGGAACCGCACACATTGGAAGTTCGGAGTCGAATATCTGCACCGCGACTTCCGCTACGGCCCGCAGTGCGTACCCCAGCGACAATACCTGGCCGGTGTCGGCTACTACGTCCACCTGCTGCACGACCGGGGCTATCACGTCCGCGTATCTGCGGGCGGGACCCTGCTGGTCGGCTATGAAACAGTCGGCGGCCGCAGCAGGACACTCTACGACGGGGCACGGTTGGTAAACGACAATGCCGTATTGTGGGGAGGAGCGCTCTCGGCGGAACTGTCCGCCTTTCTTTCGGACCGGGTAGCTCTGTCGCTGGAAGTGGCACAACGCATCACCGCAGGTTCCTCCGTCACACTCTTCCGCACCACCGTATCCGTCGGGATACGCTTCATCATCAACTAAAGCTACGTCAATCGCTATGGAAATCGCACGTATCTACAAACGTCCCGGCGACGAATACTATACGCCGCACTATGCGGTAGTTCCTGTTTTGAAATATATTCCACGCGACAAAATCGTATGATGCCCTTTCGATACCGAATACAGCGAATATGTCCGGGCCCTGCGCTCACTCGGCATCCGCTGCGTATGGTCGCATCTGTCCCGGGGACAGGATTTCTTCAACTTCGAACCACCGCATTGGGATATTTTGCTTTCCAACCCGCCGTACAGCCGTAAGACCGAGATTCTGCGTCGGTGCATCGCTCTGGGTAAGCCTTTCGCCCTGCTCCTTTCGAACAACACTTTCAGCAACGGAAGCTGTATGCGGGCTTTGGCCGGAGTTCAGCTGCAGCTGCTGATGTTCGACCGACGTATCGAATACTCCGCCACGAAAGGCACACCCTGCGGTTCGACCTATGTCTGCCGGGGCATACTGCCCCGACCGCTCGTCATCGAACATCTGGAGCGGTGCGGGAAACCGAGCGCCATGTACGACGACCGACGGCTGGCGGCCTGGTGCAACGACAACAAATTCTAACACAAACAACAACACAGATGAAAACACACGTATGAACGGCCGCCTGCCTGCTGTGCGCAGGACTTCTGGCGGCAGCCTGCAGTGACGGCATCGAGGTCCGGCAGAAGTATTCTTTCAAAATTTCCACCTGGCCGCTGCCCGCAGAGGTCGCACCGGGCGAAGAGGTGGAGATACGCTTCACTCTGGAGCGCGAGGGCGACTACGCAGGCGCGGAGTACGGATTCAGTTGGGTACAGACCGACGGAAAAGGCACGCTGCGCGATTCGCGCGGGATGTACTACACGGACCGCGAAGAATACGAACTGCGCGTGGTTCCCGACCTGGACGTTTCCGACCCGCTGGCGTGGCGCTTTACGCTCTGGTACCGGCCAACGGGCAGCGACGACCCCTCCCTGCGCTTTATCGTAACCGACAACTTCGGGCAGCAACAGGAAGCGGAGTGCTCTTTCCGACTCGTGGAGTCGGACGATGCCGTATAAAACAAAATCGATAACCCTCAAAAATTAACTTCCGATGAAACTCAAATCAATGATTATTCTTTGCGGCCTCGTCGCTGCGGGATGTGCCGCCTGCTCGCGCGAGATACAGCCCGCCGGGGAGCGGAACATCCCCGAAGGGCAGGTACGGGTCGTTATGCCCGTACAGGCCGGGCAGATGGAGTGCGTAACACGTGCGGCGGATGAAGACACGGTAAACGACCTGAACGTCTATCTTTTCGATGCCTACTCCCGAGAGCTGGTTCTGCACAGCTATCTTACGTCTATGGAGCTGGAATTTAATTGCGTTCCGGGAAACTACGAACTCTATGTCATCGCCAATGCCTATGCCGATCTGGGGGAATTGCAGTATGCGCAAGTTACTGACAGGACGGTAAACTTTATGGTCGGGCTTCGGAGCTTGCCGATGTCGGCGATGCGGGAACTTCAAATCGAGCAGCAGCCGGGAAATCAGGTGACGTTGCCGCCGCTGGAACTCGAAAGGGATATGGCGAAAGTGACGTACAGCATTTCCGCAGCTCCCGCTATGAATGGTGTGGAAATCGTGTCGCTGCAAGTCTGCAACATACCCCGGCGGGGAGCGGTCTTCGGCGATACGGCTCCTTCGACGCAGGAAGACGAATATGTCTCCAGCAACCGGAGTATCGTAATGGACGGACAAGGACGCTATACGGATGAACTGTACATGCCGCAGAACTGTCAGGGAACCGTTGCCTCCGTTACCGACCAGCGGCTGAAGGATGCCGACCATGCCCCGCAGTATGCGGCGTATTTGATGATTCGGGCCGTGCGGGAAAACAAGGTACTCGAATACCGGGTATATCTCGGGGAGAACAACACGACGGATTTCAACGTCCGCCGCAATACCCGCTATTCGCTCGACATCACCATCGAGGGCGAGAGCGAGGTGGACACCCGCGTGCAGTGCTACACGCTCGACGTGTACGACGATTTGGAGAACTCCGACGCAGCACTCTCCGGCTATTGCATCCCCTCGAAGGCGTGGAATCTGCATTTCGACATTGCCGGGAATACGGCCGGCCGCAAGATAAGCGGCACGGTGACGCTCCGGGAAGGCGTGGCATCCTGTTTCAAGTTCAACACCAATCCTTACGGACAGACCGGGACGATCGCCCTGTGGAATCAGAACGGCCCAAACTCCCTGCCGGTAATCTACAATCCGCCCGTCGTGACCGAAGCGAACGGATGGATAGAGTACGACGTGCTGCTGGTCGATGACGGAGGATTCCGCAAGACCTACACCTTCCGGCACATGCTGGCCAACGAGGTCCGGGCCGTGCCTTACGGTGATGAAGTGCTCACGGTGACCGGTGCTCCGTACTACCTGCGCCAGGAGGACGGAACCCTGCGCATCGCCTGTTACGAAAACGGATGCACCCTGCGGGCCCCGCAGTACAGCGCAGGGATGCGGTTCGCCGGATGGTATGCCGATGCCACTTACCGAACGAGGCTCTCGACCAAAGTGCAATACCTTTGCAAACCTTCGGCGACGCTGACCGTCCTATATGCCAAATACGAAAAAATGTAGCCAGGAGAAGTCCAGTAGAAACGATAAAGGCCGGGAAACAAATTCCCGGCCTTCGTTCGTTATTATAGCTCTGAATTAGGATACACATAACCGATTCTGCCGTGATTGATGGTTTTCAATGTATATGTTTTTTTCGTAACAGGATCGGTAGAAGTGTATTGTTGGTTGGGTTTGTCTGCTGTCGATACGTATCTGAATGCGTTTACGATTACATTGTTTTCCAATCGTACCTCTTCAATCGAATACAGTGGAACTGCGCCGGGACGCACTCCGCTATAAATATAACATAATACCGGAGTGTCGTTTGCGGTATTGCCCCATTCACTGTATATCTTCGTATCATAAGCGAATTGATTGTTCTGGTATTTGTTTTCATACAATGGAACGATGTAACTGTAATTCGGATGGTTCTCGAACGGCAGATTGGAAAAAGCATAGAAATCATAACTACCGCCCAAAGTATCAGACGAAATCGAGTAAAAAGGTCCTGCATTGTATATGATACGCTTTTGGGCAGTACCATTGTTTTTCAGGTAAGCTCTTACTTTGGTAATATAAGTAGAATCGTTCGGCCAAGGTGTGACAACTCCCGGCATTCTGACAGTTTCAGTAGGGACGTTGATTTCCAATTCCAACGTCTCGTAAGTACTGATTCCTGTTCTATATGTGGCTTGGATGACATATTTGCCTCCGAATCTCGGTACGATATAAAAGTATTCTTCGGAGGGGGCATCCAAAATGAAGAAGTGGGAAGAGTAATCCACGAACTGACGGTTTTCATACCGTCCGATTGACCAATACGGAATAACGGTATTTGGATAGTTTTTGATCGTATAACAATTTCTGTCCCCGATACGCGGCTGCGTACTCGACAAGGCACAGGCGATGATTTCCGGCGGGTCTGCAACATCTACTTCCATAACGGCACGCAAAACGGTATTCAGTTTCAGATGATTGACCGTAAGCGTTATCGTACGTTTTCCTCTTGTAGAAAAGGTTACGTAAAAATGTTCTTGTTTAGCATCCGATTCGATGTTGTATCCTTCGCCCGAAATCTCGAACGACAGGACCTCGACATCTCCCATATAACGGGAATTGATATAATAATCATTTTTTACTCCGACGGACGTATGTTCCGGTCCTTTCAGCATCTCGTTGTAATTGTCTAAAATGAGACGGTACGGGTTGTCGAGTATCAAATCGAAAACGCTTCTATCCAGTTTGTCCTGAACTCTCGGGACTTCCCATATCTTCTGCATCCATTCTACGAAGGTTGCGGAATAGATGACGGTGTTTTGCAAATCTTCTACCGTAACTCCGTTGCATATCAACGAAGGTCCGACTTTAGTATAATCCGGATGAGAATCATGCTGCAATAAATCCCCGGCCTTCGTTCGTCCGTAGATGAGGCTGGATACATAGTATTGTACGGTAACGGCATAACTTTCGACCATTTTGTTTTCAGCCTTTTTATAATTTTTGTTTCTGTCCGATTCAGGAGTGCTGAGAACGGATTGAAAATGGGAGGCATGGCCAAATTCATGGATAGTAGAAGCTACCATAGCTGCTTTGGATATAGTATCATTTAAAGCTAAACCGTATATTTTTATGTCGGTACGCTTACTCAAGCGGTTTAGCCGTTCATCATAAATAAACCATCCGCTGGCTCCGGGATGTTCTATGCAATTTTCTTCCGGGAAGACACCGATAATCATCAAATGGTCGAAATTCTTGAAGTTCTTGTTCAGTACATTCTGCCCCATTATAAAGGCATAGGTTCCCAAGTGGGTAGCTGCGAAACATTGTAACCGGTGGGGAGTATCATTGTTTCGGGCATCAATAAATAAATTCCAGTTCGTATTCATCATGTTCTCGTTGTGATATTCCGCCGTTAAATACCCGCAATCGCGAATAATCCACTCAGTGCCGCCTTGGTCATTCTCAAACCGTAGGACATATTGCACATAATCGGTGAACCATCGACCGGAATTGGCTGCAATATCCCGTGCAACACCGTCCGTTCCGGTATAGGCGAATCCTTCATTCGTAAAATCTCTTACGACGACCTTTACCCCGGGTAACGGGATGGGGTCGGTCAGTTTGCCATCCTGATACGTAACCCTGACGGAAGGATACCAGTCGCCCGATGCAGTAGAAGATGGCCCGGTGGGAAGCTCTATACCTACATTTTTTTTGGCCTGCTTAAGCACTTTTTCCCAGCCTGCTTCTGACAATTGAACAGCCGTGGCTGAAGTCCTATACAAACCATTCTCCACTCCTGAAGACTCTCCTGTATTTCCGTCCATCATCTCTTCTTCATTCTCCGTGGAGTTTGTCCTCAACAAAGAATTGGTCGGCTGCATATACAGGGTATCCAAAATATTGCATTGCACAATGGAAAGAATAGATAAATTTTTTATCGGTAATACGGAATAAAAATATTGATTGTGTTTATTGGTCAAATACTGGTGCATTTCACCGGAACTTAATCGGCGGTCCAACGGATACGGGTAAAGCGATAAACGCATACTGTCACTCAACATGCAATATTGAATCGTATCTTGTACGAAAAACCGGACATATAGATGGGTGGGAGTTAAACGTATAGGGGTTGTTCCTTCAAAAACAGCTATTTGATTGGCTGCCGATTGGATATTTTTGAATGAATAGGGATTGCCGTTATTCAATGCCATTCCGGTCCTCGTTTCGGGCAGCATTTCCTCACATTGATATTCCTCCTCGAATTTAGTACAAGAGAAACAGACCAGAATAATGAAAAGACAAGATAAAAACTGTTTCATAGGAATAGTAATTTTAGGTAAAGTCAATAATGGTTCAACGGGTAATAAGAATGGTTCTCGCGGCGAATACAGATTAAATTCGAATTATGTAGGAAATCCGGTTGCGTGAGGTGCGGGCACACGCAACTAAATAACAAGATAAATTTACTGAAAAATCATAAATTAAAAAAGGGAAAGATGCAGAATCTTTCCCTTTTTGTCTGCGATACACTCGGTCTATAAGGGCGTTCCGTTCTCGAACAGTTTATCCGTTACGACGAACCGATAGTGCGCTTCTTCCCAAAACGCATCGTCGTACACGCTTCCCGCATCGCCGGGACGCTGGACGACATATACCTTGCCGTTGGATATGGTCGTATAGTTCTCGGTCGCATCCGGCAGCAGGTAGAACGGATTTGTGCTGTCAAAAGAATAAACTTTATGTTCATTACTTCGAAGTACGAAAAAGCCATCTTCCTTTGGCATTTCATTGGAATCGGAAGAATAGATTCTGAAAATTACATCTGTAGAAGAAGAATTCTGAAAGGAATAGGTTATTATCTCTGTCGGATAATATTCTGTGTATTCGACGGGGTTGCAGTCCAATAAAAATAACGACAACGTCAGCAATAAAATTAGTTGTATTTTTTTCATAATCAATAGATTTATTGATTGTTTATCAGCCATTCTTGAAGTTCCTCGATTGGTTTCCCATTCTTAAATAAATCGTCTTTAATTGTATAAACATGGAAAGTAACATTGTTATCTGTATATGTCGAGTCATAGAACCTATCGAAATACGGACTATAACCGTCCTTTTGAAATGTATATTCTACATATCGTTCATTGTTATGGATTATTATCCAGTCGAAGTTAGATTCGTCCCCATTTATTAGTAGAAAAGGACTTTCGCCATCATAAGCGAATAAAAACAGAGAATGGGAATTACCTTTAGGAACGATAAAGCCGTCACGTTTCTCTTTTTCTCGATTATTTACGATGTGAGACGAACCATAAAGACAATATACGTCTTTAGAACTGGCATTAATAAACTTATATTCATCCCAATAACGATGCTCATAGGTAATATTTACTTTCTTTTCGCAACCGGTAGCCAATACGGGAAATAGGCACAGCAACAAAATTCGAGTGAAGGTTTTCATAGGCATAGAGTTTAAGTTTTTCAAATGCCCGTGTAAAGGACACGACCAATAAACCGGGGCACTTCTATTGAAACAAATTTAACGATAAACTTCCGAAGTTCAAAGGAATATCATTTGAGTATCACAATAAATTTTGGATAATAGCAATTCTTTGGTTAATAAATAAATACAAATCTATCAAAACAAGTAAAACTACTTTTATTTAACTATATTCAGTGAAAAATTTATACAACAAGCAAAGGAACGTCGTATATACCAAATACGAAAAAATGTAGCCGGGGAAGAGGCCCCGTAGAAACGAACGAAGGCCGGGATTTGCTTCCCGGCCTTTATTTTATTCTGTTGCAAAGCAAGGCAGTACGGATTACGAATGTTCAGGTTGGGGGCACTGACATTAGGGGGGCTAACCCGTACTGCCATCAATCATCTACACCCCGAAGTTATACACAAACTTATTAAAAAGCAATAAAATATAAAATAGCGGAAATTCTCGTTTTTCCAATAAAAATGACAAATAAGTTAAGCCGGCAGAGAATGCATGATGTGCATGCCGGTTCTATGGCGGATCTATCGTGCAGTATAGCACAAATCACCATTTATTGTGATTTATGATTATTATTCCAAAGAATTGCATTATATTTGCACTGAAATCACAATATAAAGGGATTTTGTAATGACTATCGGCAATGCAATCAAGGAGCGTCGCAAGATGCTGAAGATTACCCAGCGCACGCTGGCGGAGTTGGCTGGCGTAGGAATCAATACCCTCACAAAGATCGAACGCAACGAAGGGAATCCTTCGCTCGACGTGCTGGAACGGATTCTCGACACGCTGGGGCTGGAACTGCGGGTAGGCATCAAAAACAGCGATAAATTATGAGGCAAGGGATGGTTTATATGAACGGCATTCCGGCCGGAGTGATAACCGAAGTGTCAACAACAGAGTATCTGTTCCGGTATGAAGACGCTTATTATGCGGACGCAGCGATGCCTGCCGTCAGCCTGACGCTGCCCAAGACACAGCAGGAGTATTGGTCGCCTTATCTTTTCCCGTTTTTCAGCAATATGCTCTCTGAAGGACGCAATCGCGCCGTGCAGTCCCGGTTGCTGCATATCGACGAGAACGACCATTTCGGCATTCTGCTGGCAACGGCGCAGACCGATGTCGCCGGAGCCGTAACCGTTAAGCCTTTATGACGACAATGAATCCAATTACGATATGTCCCTCGACATTGAGCGAGGGTTACGACACCTATTCTCCCGTAGCGAGCCGACGTCTGTTCGACGGCCGGACGGTATCGCCCTATCTGGATTATGCGCCCATCGACGACGACAGCCAGCCTGCGACGCAGGAGGAGTTCATGCACAATCAGGAGCGGATTTCGCTCTCCGGCGTGCAGCCGAAATACTCGATGGTCGTCCGGGACGGCAAATTGCGACTGACCGAAGAGGGCGAACAGGGTCGTTATATCCTCAAACCGAAGTTGAGCGATTTCCGCAACCGTCTGTACAGTGCGGCGAACGAAAATCTGACGATGCAGATAGCCGCACAGGTGTTCGGCATCGAGACGGCCGAGAACGGATTGTGCTTCTTCCGAGGCGGCGAAGCGGCCTACATCGTAAAACGTTTCGATGTCAAGCCGGACGGCACGAAGCGCCGCAAGGAAGATTTCGCGTCGCTGGCAGGACTGACCGCACAGAACGGAGGCCAGAACTACAAATACGATGTGCTGACCTACGAAGAGTGCGGCGACCTGATTCGCAGATACCTGCCTGCCTGGAGGGTCGAGATGCTGAAATTCTTCGATCTGGTCGTGTTCAATTTCCTCGTCTGCAACGGCGATGCACACCTGAAAAACTTCTCGGTATTGGAAACCGAATCGGGCGATTTCCGGCTGGCTCCGGCATACGATCTTATCAACACGAAGCTGCACGTCGATGACCGGATTTTCGCGCTCGACAGAGGATTATTGAGAGGCGATGCTGCCGCCCATACGCCTTTCGGGATGATTGGCGGCGCGACCTTTACGGAGTTCGGGAAACGGCTGGGACTTCCCGAGAAGACGGTACGCCGGGAGTTGGACCGATTCTGCGCTACGTATTCCTTGCTGGACAGGCTGATTCGGAACTCCTACCTGTCCGACGAACTGAAAGAAGTGTACCGCAATATGTACCTCGGACGCCGGGACTCCTATCTGAAGGTCGGATTGTGAAGCAGGGAAAAATAATAGAGCCGCAATAGCTATTGCGGCTCTATTCGTTCAGAGAATCCGGGAGTTACTTTTCGCCGCTTCCGTAATTAGCCATGCGTTCGTCGTACATGGCTTTGGCCCGGTCGTAATCTTCATCGGTGAAGATATAGACCCAGCGCAAACGACGGTCGGTGAATTTTTCGAAGATCCATTCGTTCTCGTCGCCAATCGTCCCCGCAAAATCATCCTCGGAAGGGAACAGATAGCGTTCGGATACCGTATGAAAGAAGTCTGCCTCTATAGGATCATCAGACACATTCTTGTCATAGATAACACGTATTGACCGAATGTCGTCGAACGACTCGATAGGGCCATCCCGATAAGTGCCGAAAACTTCCTGTCCGAAATTATCGGTATATTTTGTTTCCGGTCGTAAAAACCCACATATATTTTTCCATTTTGAAGAAACCGCTACGGTCAGGGTATGGCTGCTCTTATTGCACAGGCAAAAATAGTTGTAGTAACATTGAGAAAATTCGGAGTCCGGGTGTTCATCAGGAATCATATCCTCCATACTGCCGTAGGGTCCTACTTCCCTGAATCCGGCTGTCGGGTCCACATACTCCGGCTCCTCCGGTGCTGGAGGGTCCGAAGGAAGGACCGATACCGAATCCTTGTCGCTGCCGCATCCCGACATACGGCAGCAGGCGAGCAGCAGCACTGTGTAATAAAGCCATTTCATAATCGCAGCGTATTTAAGTTAGTTCCTTAACTGGTTGTAAGTGCGGAAAAGCGTCATCACGTCCGCATTGGTAAACACGAAATCATCTGCGAGCGGCAGCAGGTTCGTGCGGACATTCGATATAGTCGCCGATTCGAATGCGATATTCTGCACATCGCCATAGCTCGACAAATAGATGTTGTCGTCCGGAATGTAGTTGTTGAACGAGATGGTACCCGGAGCCAGTTGGTTGTATCCGTCGTGAAGGTCGATGAACAACGGTGTTTCGGTCTTATGCCCGTTATTCACGCTCCATCCCTGAATGTTCCAGCCGTCCGGTTTGGGACCGTTCGAATCGTAAGTATGCAGCTTGTCCAATACATCGAGCCGGGCGTATTCGTAATCCGTGAAGAACCAGCGGGTGTACATCGCAAAACTATCCTTAACAGCAGTGAGGCAATTGTTATAATCAGTACGATGCGCCCGGTAATAGGCAGCCTGTCCGATACCGTAATTGGTGATGCCGATAATTTCCTGGCAGGGTCTGCCGCCGCAGTAGATGTTGATATAAGGTACGGTACCGGTTATCTCACTCGTTTTTCCGTTGTCGGAATTACTTTTATCAAAATATTTTATGGTCAATTTTGTATCGAACGTCAAGCCGGCCATCTGCGCCGCATTGATGCCGCGCAGGATATTGACGGCGTAGTACGCATCGTTGGCCCCCAGAGCGAACACCGGCACGCATCTCCAAACGGTACCGGGACTTTGCGTCGGGCCGTTGATGACCATCGTTTGGCCGTTGGAGTTTTTGATGCTCCAGGTATCCGTATCGAACGTGATGCGGAAAGTGACCTGGGTTTCCCATATCGTCCTTTTGGACCTGAAGCCCCCGTACATGTCGGTATAAACGGTTTCCGTCTTCGGGAAAGAGATTCCGTTGCTCTGTTCGGTGACGAATACCGGAACGCCCTGCACGCCGACTTCCCGCCCGGCGATGTTGTCGTAAACACGGACGCTGCCGTGGGGAACGGCTTCATTCGCCTCGCTACGGGTGCGGTAAGGCTCGTTCAGCTCCTCGGCCCGTGCGACTATCTGTCGCGCCAGTGCCGCATCCTCGATTCCCGAATTGTCCGCATACGGCGTGTAATAGCTCTTGAGCACCTCGTATTCGACGGCGGGCAGCGTCATATCGCTGCGAACCAGCGCATAGAGTTTGCCGACACCCTCGCACGGCGGCTGTACCGCATAAGCGGCTCCTTGCGGAAGTTCCGGAACCTCGAATACATCGAAAGGCAGGCACTCGAACTGAGGCGCAGCCAGCAGCCGGTCATACTCTTCGAGGGTCGCCGGGGCGAATTCGACGTACAGGTGGGTGGGCTGCAGCTCGGTCATCGGTGCGCGGGTGCCCGCCACCTCGGAGACGACTTGCTGCATGAACTCCAGTTCATAGGGAGTTCCGTCTTTGGGCATGATGTTTCGGGAGGCATACTCCCGCTCTTCGATAGAATCTACCGAACAGCCCGCCAATACCATTGCACATGCCGTTGCCATAAAGAATAACTTTTTCATCTCAGTGTAATTTTAAGGTTAATGATGTGGCGGAGCGCTCTCCGCCGTTGGCTTCCGATATTGGTAATCTTGTGGTATTGCACGCTGCAAATCCATCAGATCACCATGATACCGGGCCTTTTTTCATAACCTCGAAATTCCACGCATTGAAAATATCCGTTCCGATAATCCGCCGTATCGTCACGATGCGGTTGTATATCCTATTTCAAATGCATGTAAATTATTTCACAAAACAAAGAGCAAGTCAAAGAATTATTGCTCGCAAAAAGAAAAAATCACAGACAACGGATGAAAATACGGCTTATTTGCTTTTTGATAATTCAATATTAAATTGCATTTGAAAGAATTATTGCTATTACGTTTGCATTACCACAATAATGTTTATATATTTAACATCGAAGCGCATATCGATAAATTCGGCAGGTGCTTGCCCCTCGTGCCGATAGAGAAAATACGTCCTTCGATTCATCTCAATACGCATTCAGGCAATCTTTTCTCTCTTCTATCAGATACTAACCATATCCTTTATCCTATTTAATGTAAGATTGTTAAATTGAATGCTGAATTATGAAGAAATTATACTGTATTCTGGCTTTGGCGATATGTGCATGGATGCCCGCCTGTTCTGATTTCACCGATGAAACACCTGTCCTGCCCCAACAGGAAGAAAAACTTTCGGTTCAAGTCGAAACTTTGGGTAACGGAAATGAATTATGGACGTATCCGAACGGGGTGCGTGTAGAGCGTACTCCCGCGGGTGAGTTCTTCTGGCAGGGAGATATTCTGCTCGCAGACTGGCAGCTCCAGGCATTGACCGGGCCGACGACTCGCGGATTGATATTGAACCGACCGTGGACTGACGGTATCGTCTATTACGAATGGGATACCGATATTGTTAACCAGACAAAAAACATGGTACTCGGGGCCATGAAAGTATGGACGGACAAATGCGGTATAGAGTTCATCGATATTACGGGTAAAAGTTCCTATTCGAATCGAATTAAAATACTATACGGTGAGAGTAATAGTTCTCAATTAGGGATGATTGGCAAGGTACAAAGCTTATCTTTAAATAAAACGGGGTCGGATGTATATACGGTCATTCATGAACTGGGCCATGCATTGGGATTGGAGCATGAACATTGTCGGGCGGACCGGGATGACTACATCGTTATTTTTTTCGACAACATCTACCCGGACCAACGACATAATTTCGATAAGGTAACTTTGGGTAACAATTATAAACAATTCACAGAGTTCGATTATTCCTCGGTAATGATATACAATTCATTTACAACGGATGAAACAGTTGCTATCGATATTGCGGAACCGATACTCAGGCGAAAGGACGGAGCACAGATTCAACGCAGGCAAACCCCCAGCGATCTCGACGTCAAGACCGTCAATGAAATGTATAAAAAGAAAAAATACGCTATAAAGGCCCGCTGCGAATGTTCCCTTTCCGGAACCACAGTCGGTGCCGGAAACTATACCTATGCTTCTACGTGTACTCTGCGGGCCACTCCTGCACAAAACAGACGTTTCGCCGGCTGGTACCAAGACGGCAAGCTCGTTTCTACGCTCAATCCATATTCCTTTAAGGTGGCGGGTGACCAAATTCTCATTGCCCGATTCACGACGACGAATAATTGCTACTCCGTAGAGACATCGGTATCCAAACATGCGAATCCGGGCAATCTTCTTTCTCCCCGCGAGGGTGGTACGGTGTCGCCCGGCTCCTTGAATGCAACGGCCAATGTCCTATTAACCTTTCAGGCGACATCAGCTCTCGGTTTTTATTTTGTCCGATGGGTGGACTTGGATTCGGGAGAAACCATCTCCACAAAGAATCCCTGTTCTATGAAAATCACCCGGGATATGCGGGTACATGCAGAATTCAACCAACCCATTATGATACCTTCTCAAAATTAAGATGCTGATACCAGAAATAGGATGCGATTCGCATCCTATTTTCCAATATCTTTATCGAGGCAGGTTTTCCGACTGCTTTTTCTGCCTGGACAGAATCCTGCAACACTTGAAAGTCCTATCCAGCACGTCATCGTTTCGAGGAGAATAATCTATGCAAATTCCCTCAATCACATACTCGTATCCCTTCTCATAGGCAAAGTCAGTAATAGGCCAAACAATCCTCGACCATTCTTCTTCAGAGCTGCTTTTTACGTAATACCAGCGCTCACTTTCGTATAATTCTTTTTCAGACCAGTTACACTCCGGGTTATGGTATTTTTCAGATGCAACGATCAATATCCATCTTTCAACAAAAAAGATTTTATACGGAAATTCTTTGAGGAAGCGCTCCAGCTCCTGCTCTTCGACAGTCTTGTTTCTCAATGGGCCAGCCGCCCCGCAGACGCACTCCGGTTCCGGTTCTTCGACCGTATCGAAAGCGGTAAGGGTAAGAGCGGCACCCAATATTAAAGTCACAAGAGCAACAAATTTTTTCATCCGGTCATTTCGTTTCAGGTAATATATCCGTTTGCCGGGTACAAGGCGGGGTACAGCCTGCATCCCGATAAATACAAAGATAGCCTGTTTTGCCGTACCGGACAAGGACAGGCGGGCGGTTCAGGAATGCTGTGAAAGAACAATTGCGGGATACGTCGTGCCGCAGCGTTTTTCTGCGGTGTTGCGTGTATTCGGATTTTAATTATTATATTTGCAATAATTTAGATTTGTATATTATTTGAAGTCATGAAAATATTGAAAAATCCCTTCATTGTCAGCGGCTACGTTTCCGCCGACTATTTCTGCGACCGAGAAGTCGAAACCGAGGAGCTTACACAGGCTCTCGTAAACGGGCGTAATACGGTCATCGTATCGCCCCGTCGCATGGGCAAGACCGGACTTATCGAACATTGTTTCCATCAGGAGCGGATTGCCCGGGAATATTACACGTTCTTCGTGGACATTTACGCTACCGGTTCGCTCAAGGAGTTGGTGTTCATGCTCGGCAAACACATCTTCGATACGTTGAAACCCAAAGGCCGGAAGTTTGCAGAGGAATTTTTCGCGGCTATCGCCTCCCTGCGTCCGGCTTTCAAGCTCGATGCCGTCACCGGAGAGCCCGTATTCGACATCGGTATCGGGGAGATTCGCCGGCCGGAAGTGTCGCTGGAGGAGCTGTTCGCCTACCTCGAAGCTGCCGACAAGCCCTGTTTGGTGGCTATCGACGAGTTTCAGCAAATCGCCCGGTATCCCGAAAAGAACGTGGAAGCCGTTCTGCGTACTCACATTCAAAAATGTACCAATACGACTTTCGTATTCGCCGGCAGCCAGCGGCACATGATGCAGAATATCTTTTTTTCGGCCTCGCGGCCTTTTTACCAGAGCGCGTCGTTCATGAATCTCGGACCTATCGCAGAAGAGGCGTATCGCCGATTCGTACAGCGCCATTTCCGGCAGGCGGGCAAGGAGATTTCCGGGGAGTGTATCGAACGTATCTATACGCTGTTCGAGGGACATACGTGGTATATGCAGAGTATGTTGAACCGTCTGTACGAACAGACCGCCAAAGGAGAAGGGGCGACGCTCGAAGAGGCGGATATCGTACTGCATCAGACCGTGAACGCACAACAGGCGATGTATCAGAACATGGTCGCCATGCTTTCCGAGCGGCAGAAGGAGCTGCTGTTCGCTATCGGCAAGGAGGGGCGTGCCCGTGAGATTACGTCGGTAGATTTCGTAACCCGGCATGGTCTGTATTCTTCCAGCAGTGTGCAGTCGGCAGCCCGGCAGTTGCTCGAAAAGGAGTTCATAACCAAAGAAGAAAACGTCTATCAGGTGTACGACCGTTTCTTCGGCTTATGGTTGGCCGAGACCTACGGGACGGGATACCGGCTGTAGATGCCGCCCGACGTCATAATGAGATATATGCATACGGAAATAGCCGCAGTCGTCATGACTGCGGCTATCTGCTTGAGGCGTCCGCCCGTTTAATGTGACCCGGTAAGCTGCCCGGCTGCGGCCTGTTCACGCATCAGGTCCCGGTGTATCTCCCGGCACAATGCCCGTATCCTTCTCCGGGATAAATGGTGTGACGCGGTACGCAGGAACAGCCTGCGCTCCATCCTGCTGGCGAAAGAGGTCGTGCCGGATTTATCGGAAATAATGAAAATCTGCCTGGCATAAAAATATTCAAAATCCGGGTCATACAGTCCCGGAGTGCAGGTGACGCGGTACGCGGCCCCCTCCTCCTTCGGGACACTGTTCGTCTGTCCGTTTCGGTGTCGTGATGTGTTTTCCATACGATTCGAGTAAAAGATACGGAGCGGTACTTTGTACCGCTCCGTACCCCTGTCCGATATTATGCCGCCGATACCGCAGTTACCGCCTGTGTTTCGGTTGCCGCCTGTTTCTTGCGCTTTTTCTTTTCCTGCTCTTTCTTGCCCCGTTCTTTCGCCTGAAATTCCGCGATTCGTTCGTCGAGGCGGTCGTTACGGTTCTCGCACGTTTCCTCGTGTCCGGCTTTGATAAGCGAAAATTGCCTGTTATAATGGATGTTGGCATATTCCATAATCATCTGCCCGACAATTTTCGATTCTCCCTTTTTCGACAATGCTTCGACAATGTAGTCGTGTCGGATGATGTCACGCTGTTCGGGTGTCAGATTCTTGACGATTTCGAGTTTGTCGGCGTCGGTCAAATAATGTGACTCTCGGTATTTTTCTCCGAACAAGGCGAGGTGGTCGTGCCGAAGTGCATCGAGCAAACAATAGAGTAATACGTTTTCATCGAAGGCGGAGAAAACCGGGGCCTCCATCTGTTCTTTGCGCATCATCTTCCGTGTGTCCTCGACCGTTTTGGTTATCGCCCGCTCGACATTGGCCTGCTTCTCCTGCGAGAGCCGTTTCACGAAATCCGGCTCTTTTTCGCGGTGGTTTACAGGTATGGCGATAAGGCGGGCATCGGTGGGTTCGGGCGATACCATCAGCCGTATCGCCCCCGCTTCGGCCTGCTGGAGTGCCTCCTGTAATGTCTGCTCGTACTCCTGCCTCTGCATTTCGTATCGCTCCACCGCCTGTTCGTATTCGTGCGCCTCCCGGAATTGTTCCGCCTGCGGCGCCTGCGGCTCGGCAGGCAAAGTACGGTATCCGAATCCGACCTTTTTCACCGTATGTCCTTCCTCTTCGAGGTTCTGCCTAACGACCGGATTGGTGTATCCGTAACTGCAATTCGCCACGACGATTCGGGGGTCCACTTTGAGCAAGGCGCGGCTTTTCTCCAACACGAAAGCGGCATTTTTGGCCTGCAAACACTCTCTATCCGTGCAATGGCCGCAAGAGTTCGTTTCGGCAAACATATCGTATGTGTTGGTATTGTGGACACAATGCAAACAATCGCTTTTATCGAAAGCGTATCGGGTAAGGTCGGAAGTATAGGCATCCTGCAACAGTCGTCGGAAATCGGCAAGGCCTTTCCCGCGCCATCCCGTTTGGGGCGTATCATCTTCGGCAGAACCTTTCAAATGATTTTCGTAAAGATCTTGCTGGATGAATTTCTCGCATTTGCTGACTTCCAGCGCAATTCCCAATCCAATCATTTTCCGTGACAGCAAGTCGGCGATAGCGGGAATCAAGTCGTTCAATTTCAACCGGTCGTATATATATCGGTCGGATTTGCCGTACTTGGCCGCGAGAGTGTAAATGTCCGCACCTTCGCTGACCAGCGTTTTATATGCCCGTGCCTCGTCCATCGGGGCCATATCCTCCCGCTGGAGGTTTTCGGTCAGCGCCATATCGCGGGCCTGGGCATCCGTCGTTTCGCGGACATATACGGCGATTTGTTTCCAGCCGAGGAGTTTTGCGGCGTGGAAGCGGCGTTCCCCCGTTATGATTTCATAATGACCGTCTTTAGGACGCACGTGCAGAGGGTGCAGCAAACCGCTTTCGCGGAGTGTTGCCGCCAATTCTTTGATGCCTTCCTCCTCGTAAGTCGTGCGCGGATTGTACGGACTTGTCCGGAGTTGCGCAATATCCATCAGCACGGTAGGAAGCGCCTCCGGCGTGTGGTCGGTCGGGGCTTGTACCGTTTCGGTATTCTGTATTTCTTCCGTTTCCGCCGGGGCGCCGGCTTCGGCCCGTTGTCCGTCCATCGAGGCCTGTACGGTAGTATCGGTCGTTGCGTTGTTCTCGGTGATTTCTTTGCTGTTTTTTACGTTTTTCGTTTTCATAATGCTGTATCTGATTTTGTGATTGATAATGTTTTGTTCGCTATATCGGGTTACGATGCCCGGTTTTGGTTCCGATAACAGTCAGGGCAGAATACGAGTGTGTCCACAATTTGCCCGGTGATGCGGAAGCGCACGAGTATGCCGTCGGTCAGCCGTCCGCAAATACACCGCATTTTCAGCGAAATCGTTTCATACCATTGACAGGCGTACCTGTCTGCATCGTTCCGCATATCTTCTGCGGTGGGATAAAAATGCAAGTCAGTCATATTGCGTATCGTTTAAGCGTTGTTCGAGGTTACGGCCCGCAACAGTCGCCGGACGAATGCTTCCAGTTCGTACAGGTCGAGTTTGCCGATGCCGCCATACTGCCGGCACAGAGGACGGTCCGTGTAGATGCTTTGCCGGAACATCGGGCTGGCGCCCTTGTACCATTTCCCGCAATAAATAGCTACATCGAAATCGTGTACGTGTCCGGCGACGGAATACATCACGGTATATCGCCCGGTGGCCTGCAAGTCCTCCAGCGCGTCTATGACGGCCAATAGCTGTTGTTTCATAGTCTTGTGTGTTTTAATTAGGGGCGTGCGTGCGTCGCTTCGCCCCGTGTATGGTTGGTTGTGTTATGCGGCTAAATAGGAAGCGAGGGTTTGGCGTACTTTCTGCTCGTTTCGTTTTGGAAATACCCACCCGGCAGCGGTCTGACCGTTATTTTGCAATCGCGGGGAGAATCGTCCGCCCAATGAGCGTAAAATCTCTTTCAGCGGCTTGGTATCGCCGAACACCGCTATCGCTTTTTCAGAATAGTCTATGATTTCAACGGTTATGTTTTGTGGGGCGGCATCTGCGGGCAAGTGTTCCGGCATTGCCGTTTGCGGTACTTCAGGCACATAGATTCCCCCTTTGCATCCGGCGGTGTATGCGTAGCGGTCGATGAGGCTTTCGGCATTTGAACACCCTTCTTTACGAATAATCCAGCCGCTGTAATAATTTTCGCCGAGCCAGTACCCGTGTCCCATACTGTATTTTTCCCGATGCTCGTATTCGCGGTTATATTCGGCCAAGTATGCCGTGTCAGGAAAATGAGCGGCGGCACAGCGCATTTCTGCAAAATCCTCCCGCGTCTTGTACGAAAAATCGAGTATAACGGTTCGGACGTTGCGGCATCCGAAATAGTCGGTGATCGGGTCGCTGTCGTCCTCGTGCAATTCGGCAACGATAACGGCTTGCACGTCGGCAGGGGTAATTCGTCGCAACATTTCCATACCGCGTTGTTTCGTCCGCTGTTGTTCTTCCCGTTTTTGTTCTTTACGTAGGATTTCGGCATCCGCTATCTCCTCGGCCTTGTGTATGACGGCACGCAGTTCATCCGTACCGATAAACTGCGGGGCAGTGTCGTCGTAATAGAATCCGATTCCGAATTTCTGCGAAAGCGGACGTATCGTTTCCGCTGTAACATATTCGTATGTTCGCAAATTAATTAGGCAATAGGAATACCCGTAACTATTGTGCGTGATGTCTGCCACGACATAGTTATCGTATTCGTATCCTTCCATACGGATTATTTGCCCGATTCCCACCGTTTTAATCTCGGTGTCGATTTCGACGTTCGCGCCCAAAAGAAATACTTTGCTCATAGTTCATTAAGTTTTATTGGTTTTTGTTATCGTATATGGAGTATCAGACAAACAGACAGGCGAGTATAAGAATCAGAAACACACAGGCGAGCACCCGCAACAGCGCGGTGAGGAACCATACCGAACATCGTGCGAACACCCACACCGCGAACAGATAAAAGACCCACACGGGCAGGAGCCGTAACAGTCCCAGCGCCATTCCCACCGACATAAGCCGCAGAATCCCGCGCCCCGTCCGCCCCGGCCAGTCCCGCAAATCCTTGCCGGTCGATGCGAAGTTTTCGTTTCGTTTCAATCCGGAGTGTGTATTTGCGCTCGTTTTCATAGCTTGACCTTTTTTTTGCCGTGCCGCATGCTCGTTTTGTTCGTTTCAGCTTGCCGACAATAAGGGGAATCGAGGGAATGAGGGTTTCGGGAAAAAAAGATTGACAGACCTTTGCAGCCTGTCAATCTTTTTTATCCCGAACGGCGCAGCCCTTACCCTCTTCGCTCGGCAATTCCCCTTATTTCCTTTGCAAGATGAACCACAAAACGAGTTGCCGGAACGTCAGAAACGGGGAAAACGGCGACCATGAAACGGCAGCAAATACATATTCCGGATTTCAGCGGGACTCCTTTAATCGGCACTAAAAAACACCGATAATCGCCTGTTGGCAGGATTTTTACTTTTATGATTCATATAAAATGTTTAATTTAACCGGAAATAGCGGTCCCGGCAGGACGGGCAAACCGCTTTTGTCGGATTTCTTAACATGATGCGCCGCAGCAACAACAAGTGTATTCCATCCGTCCAGCGTAAATTCACAGCCATGCGGCTGTAAAAAAGCTGATATTTCGGTTGTGAAAAGAGGTCTTCGCCTGCGGGTGACAATCTCTGTCAGCCCTCTTGCGCACAGGCTATGGCATGGGATGATAATCTTTCCGGGGCATTCGTGTCCCGGAATCTTTTTATTATTCACTAAACTATTTATGTTATGAAAAACAACAGATTGCTTACCGCACTGCGGTATGTCGGCGACCCGTCACGCGACGGCGCCGCACAGTATCTTATCGCTACGGCCTCTGCGCAGGAGGTGACACAGGCGTACGATGTTTTCGTGACGACATTGGAAGAGAGTTATGACGGACAGCCGATACACCGGTTTCTGTCGGAGCTGTGCCATGCGCGGGTGGAGCTGCAAAGTTTGCAGCAAACGGATTTCTTCAAGGTTAAAAAAAAATGAAGCGTGGTGCGAGTGCATCGACAAGGCACTCCAGCTTATCGAGGAACATCAGCGCATCGCCTATACCGTATCGCTTTTCGGTACGTCGGGAAACGGCGAAGCTCCATTCCGACCGGGGTACCTGCGCTGGGCAGGCAGTCACAACGACTTGGTGGAGCTGGCTATCGCCCTGCAGGAACAGGGTGTCATAGTGGACGCGACCGGGCAAAGAGCCGGTTATGCTCCGTTGTTGCGTCTGCTATGCGATGCCTTCGGCATGCGTGTAGATAACATCTATGTCAAAAAGACTTTCGTTCTGGACCGCTCGGACAGTGCCTCGTTTCTGCGCAAGCTGCTCGCAGCGTTCGACCGAACCGTCGAAAAACATCTGAAGTAACCTCTTGGCCTCACGACGGAAATCAAGCGATATTTCAAGCCTTCGCCGGCTCTTTCGGCGAAGGCGGTTTTACAAAGTGTTTTGCCGACAATTAAAATTTAATGTACTATAAACCAATAATATATGTTTTGAAAAACGGCAAAAAACTTTTCGATTTTCAAAACGGGGTATTCCGGGAAACGGTACTTTTTGCCGGAAAACGATTATACCTTTGTCCCTGCAAGCCGCACGGTGCGGCGACGCTTATTATCAAACCAAATTTCTTTCAATCATGAACAAAACCCTTATTCTGGCAAGTGCCGCACTGCTGGCCTTGACCGCGACGTCCTGTAACAAACAGGAAGCTCCGCTGCCGACGCCTTCCGCTCAGGCAGGACAAGTTACCGTATCTTTCGTAAGCGAGCAAAACACCGACCTGCCCACCCGCGCCTTTTTCGATTCCTCCTCTACGACCGAGGCATGAGAGCAATCGTTGTCGTCGCTCACGCTCTTCTGTTTCGGCGAGGACGGCAACCTGCTCGTGCGACGTAATTTCACCGCGAGCGAACTCGCAGCCCGAAAAACCACGTTTTCTCTTCCGCGTACCGCAGCCGGTCAGAGCGTCGATTTTTACGCCATCGGCAACACCGCCGTCGGTAGTGACGTAACGACCAAAGCGGCACTGCTGGCACTGGCGGAAACCGCTCCCTCCACATACAACGGTACATTCTCCGATGTCACGTCCAAAAGCCTGCGCTCCGGCGGCTTTCTCATGTCGGGCTATGCGACCCAGACCATCGAATCGGGAGACACACCGACCCAAGTAGCCATTACCCTCAAGCGCGACGTGGCCAAAATCGCCGTACAGACATCGCTGTCTTCCGACTTCTCGTCGCGTTATCCGGGAGCAGTCAAAATCACTTCGGCCAAAATCTCACGGGCTGCTTCGCAGACGCCTTATTTTACTGGTACAGCTAAACCCGGTGCCATGACCTTCACCCATACCCAGACTCCGGGTAGTACATCGGCTAAGTTCAACAACTTGTTTTACGTGTTTGAAAACGGAGCGCTGGGGACCGGCAGCCGTGTTCTGCTGACGCTCGACGGCATCTACGACCGCGACGGCGACTTTTCAACCGAAGAGGACCAGGTCGCTGTCGGCTATCAGGTCGAACTCGCAGGGGCAAGTAACAACGGACAGCTTGTGCGTAACGGTTACTATCGTGTTGCGGTAGGCATTGCAGGGCTGGCCGGACAGGATGTAGTCGCCGACATCACGGTTGCGAATTGGGAAACTCCTACGACTCAGAATATCAATTTAGGCCAATAACCCCCGGACATATCCGACATCGTGCGGCGGGGCGGCAGTTCCGCTCCGCCGCTCTTTACTGTCGGGCGACATCCGACCGACATACCGGTGTTCACGAAAAATCGACCAGTCATGAAAATCAAATTAGTCATTCTGCTTGCGCTGTTCTGTGCGGGTGTTAAGCCTGCGGCGGCACAATACTGCGGCGTCAGGAGCAATCTGCTGGCGCTGGCCGCCGGAACGCTCAATGCAGGCCTTGAAATTATGGTTGCCCCGCACTATTCTTTCGAGATTGCTGCTCTGTGAAATCCCGTGCGGGGACATAGCCTGCAGATGAGCCATGTCGCCCTGCGCCCTGCCGTGCGCTACTGGTTCTACCAACCTTACACGGGGCATTTCCTCTCGGGCAATCTCTCGGCCGCCCTGTACGACGTGGGTACGGAGAAGAGCTACCGCCGGGGCTGGATGGCCGGTGCGGGCTTCTCCTACGGTTATGCGTGGCCGCTCTCTCCGCGTTGGAACTTCTCGCTCGAAGCCGGCATCGGACTCTACTATATGCAGGAGCGGCGGGGGCGCCGCAGCCTCCCTGCCACCGAAGACGAGCGGATATACCGCACCCGCCGGCTCGCTTTCGGCCCCTCGAAATGCGAGGTGAGTTTTACTTATCTATTCTAAACATCCTAACCTTTCATCTTCATCCTATTATGCAGCGATTTCTCATTTTCATCACGGTGCTGGGCACGCTGTGGCTGTGCGCATGCCAGAAGACCGAGCCGGAGGAGCTCCGGTTCCAGCCCTCACCGTCCGTACCCGAGGCGGGGACCGTACCTTTGCAACTCTCTTTCGGTGTCGTGGAACAGCGCATCGTCGATACCGACGACCCATACGACGATACTATACCGAAAACCCGAGTGGTAAACGGCCGTCCGGATAATGTAAACCTTTACATTTTTAACGAAACGGCGGAGTATGCCTACCATGCGTATCTGACCAAGTCGTCGTTGCCGCCGACGGTAGCCGTACCCAAAGGAGCGTGCCGGATTTACTGCATCGGCAATCTGGGGTACGACATGGGGGAACAGACACCCGCACAACTGACACAGTTCTGCTTTCAGGCGGCAGATCCTGAAAAAGATTTTCCGCCGCGTCATGCGACCTTGCTGTCCCAAAAGCTGGAAGTCACCATAGACCGGCAAACGACACTCGACATCGAATTGGAGCGAATATTCGTGTTGCTGAGCGTCAATATAAAACTCGACAAGACCCTCGACAGCGACGCCCGCATCCTGCATGTCGTTCCGTATAATATTCCTGCGAAGAATATGCTTTTTGCAGAAAACAGACTCGGCGGTTCGGGAGAGGTCGTCGCCTATCCGATAAACGATAAGAGCGGCAGTTCGCTGCGGAGTTATTATACGTCCTTTTATCTGCTTGAAAACATCCAGAATCCCGTTCCGACCATCACCGACTACCGGGACCGCACGGCTGTTTTGTCTCCCCGATATGCCGCCTATGTGGTTGTACGGGTCGAAATACGGGGCAACCTGTTCGATTACCGTATTTATCTGGGAAATGGAGACCCTTCGGATTTCAGCATACGCCGCAATAACCATTATCAGTACATCATCACGATCTTCGGGACCAATTCGAGCGATTACCGTATCTCCAAAACCCAAGTTACCTTCTGGTCGGGGCACGATGAAGAGCGTTACCGCAATACGCTGGCATGGAAGGCAGGCGCCGCCTGCGGCAAGCTGCAAATTCTGACCGAACGCTTCGATACGGGCAATGAAATACAGGTATCTTACAAGAAAGTTTCGGGAACATTCAAGTCCCAATGGCAGATGCAGTACAAACGCTCGAAAGACAGCGAATACAAAAACTGGCAGCCGGGAGAGTGGATTACCGTTCATGACGGAAACGGATTAAGCAACACGTTTTTGAAATTCATCAATTCGGATGGGGAAACCCGGTGGCAGACGGTCAATAACTATTTCACCTTCACGCTGCGCGACGAACGGGGTGCAACGTACAATTACACGGTAAGTACCAATCCTTCCGATTTAACGTAACCAACTCATGAAAAGAATATTATGTGTTATCGTTTCCACGCTGGCCGTGCTCCTGCTCTTTGCGGGCGGATGCAGCGTTGCCCGGCGGCTCGACCGCCGTGACGTTTCCGCAGTCCTGAGCCATACGCCCCGGGCCTTGCGCGTCGATGCCCGACCTGAAGCGACCGCTACAGCCGATACGATAGAGATACGGGAAAGCGCTGCGGCCGATTTCGGGCTGACTCCCGTTACCGTGACCCGCGAGAACGGCGAGGAAACCTATCATATCGAAATCGAAGAGATCGTGGTCGTGGCACCTGCGCGTTCCCTGCCCGAACGCCTGGGTGCGGTAACGGTCGATTTCACGGTCCGCCTGCCCGCAGAGCTGTCGGGTGCGGACCGTCGCGTAGTCATCACCCCTGTCCTGCATCGGGAGGACGGACGCGAGCCGCTCGGAAACATCGTCCTTTCGGGCGAACTCTTCGGCCGGGTACAAAAGCGCAATACCTGGCAGTATGCCCGTTATCTGACGCTTTTCCAGCCAGACAGCGTGCAGGCGGCACAGGCATACCGTCGCTTCGTACATCATACGCCGGTGACGGACGTACGGGCCGACTATCCCGCACACCGCAACGGCGAGGCCACGTACCGCTTTACCCAGCGTATTCCGACCGCCAGTGCCGGGCGACGCCTGCGCCTCACGCTCGAAGGCTGCGTGGAAGCCCTCGACGGCAGCCGGTACCCGCTGCCACCCTCCGATACACTCGTGTATCACATCTCCTCGCTGCTGACATTCGCCGATACGACCGCCCGCTACGTGCGGCATACATTTCCCGTCTGTTCAGGGAACGACGCTCTGTATCCGCCGCAGGATACACTTACGACCGTCACACCCGATACGCTCTACCGTCGGGGTACGGAGCTGCTGATGTCAAAGAAGTACATACAGGCACTGGAGCTGTTAATGCCCTACGGGGACCTGAACACGGCCGTATGCCTCCTCTCGCTCGGCAACGACCGGAGGGCCTGCGAACTGCTGCAACGGCTTCCGCCGGACGATGCCCGCGTATGCTATCTGCTCGCTATTGCCTATGCCCGTCTCCGAGAGGAGGACAAGGCATTCGACGCCTACCAGAGGGCATGTGCACTCGATGAAAACCTCGAATACCGAGCGGCTCTCGACCCGGAACTTCATTCTCTTATCAAAAACCGCTAAAATCATGAAAATACGATGTCTCGTCGTTATCGTCCTCAGCCTGTCCTGTGGCACACTGACAGGTTGCACGGTAACGGAACAAACCGAAATGGATGTCACGACCTGCCCGCAGCCAACGCCCGAAGTGAGCGTTGTGCCCTGGGTGCCTGACGATATCGAAGGTGAAACCGTGGGACATTAAAACGCCGGAGATTCCTTTAGACGCATATCCGATGCCTGCAATCCGAAATTTCATGGCCCGTATCGCCGGAATGTTCCCGTTTCGTCGTGACCGGGGAGAGGATACCGAGCTGTTCCTGTTGCTCGACGCCGCACAGAAGCCGCTCCATGCTTTCCGTATCGTCCTGCCCGGACGACAGGACGACCCCCGGCGGCAGGAGCAATGGCAGCGGCAATACCGCCGTTTCGTCCGCCGGATGCTGCACCGTTTCGGTGACCGGCCTTTGACGGAGTTAAAGATAGAAGCCTACCGACTCGGCAAGGAACGTCTGCGGAATACCTGGCCCGAAGATACGGATAAGTACCGTAAATCGCTGCGCGGACTGCGACGGCAGCCTACGGCGCAGACCCTCCTGCTCGATGCGGCCTATGCGCTCGCCGAAGGACTGCCGCTGCCGACCGATGCCGCCGCACACGAAAAACTGATACGACGCAAAGGGTATCGGGAGTTCCTGCGTACCGTACCGGCACGGCTGCAGGGACAGGCTCCGCAATCCGGCTCTGTTCGCATCACGGGAGTGGAAACGGCACAGGGCGTATTGCTGTTCAGCGAAACACCGTTGGGACGTAAAGCCCGTCATAGTTACCTTCAACATTGTGCCGATGTCTATTTCGACCCGCGACAAAATGCCGGCACGCTGCGTCTGCTCGCTATCGACGCTCCTTCGGCAGAAGTACGGGCACTGGCCGACAATTGCATCGTGAGAGCTTCACGGCGCGACGAACGCTCCGAAGAGTGCGGGCTGCGTTATTCGCAGTGCGACTTCTCCTGCGAGCGGATGCTCCCGGGAGATTCGTTGCCCGATGCATATTGTGTCGAGCACTACCGGATGAGTCCCGACTTCTATGCTTTCGACCGTTTTACGAAGGAGAATATGCTGCTCGTCGGTCGTAAGAATTACGACATCGCCTCTTTGCTGTACATTGCAGAAAATGGTTATGCCGGTCATCTGGCCGCCGATTATTTTCATCCCTTCGGTTACGAGGGACGCTTTGCGGCTTTGGCCGAAAAGATTCGGGATGCACTCGAAGCCCGTGCGGACAATCCCGCCTCGCACCACGATTTCGGGTACGAAGCGCTCCAACGGCAGACGCGCGATATAGCCTGCGACATTCTGGCGGCCGACTACGGCATCCGCAGCGGCAGATTCGAAGCCGAGGCCGAAAGACCCGAGCCGCGTGCAGACGTTTCGGATATTACGCCGGCCCGTTCTCCCGGATATAGAATACCGTTCGGGGAAACAGCACAAAATACCGGAGCCGAAACGGAAACCTTATCTCCGCCTCCTGCACGCCGGGGACCCGGACGCAAGAGCACCAAAGGGCACGATAAAACCATTTGCTAAATGAAAACGACCGTTCCAGCCATGACAACGATTCCAGATACCACGCCGGGGGCCTGTCTGACGCTCGACCCGCTGTACCGTCCCGTAAGTTTCGAGCGCAACGACGGGACGCAAACCTCCTGGCGGCACTTTATCGACGCCAACATCGATTACTTCGCCTGCGACCGCTTCCTGCCTGATTTGTGAATGTTCCGTTTCCCGGCAACGGGGCCGGACTTCGAGGAACAGACCTTCGGACCGCAGAGCGTCCGCTCGTTCGGAGCCGTTCCCGATGCCGCCGTACGGCTGCGCACGGCGGCCTACTGCCGCGACAAGGGCCTCGACCCGCTCTCCCCGGACGGCTCCCATATGGCACTGTGTCAAGATGCCGATTACCTGCACGATTTACGATACGGCCCCGGCATCAACGTCATACGCTGCGGAATGGCACCGTTCCCGACCGTACCGCTGGCCGACTGCGACGGCACGTGCTGGCTCTTCGCCTCGCACGAAGCCCTGCGGCTCTTTCTCCAGCGGCAGGCCCGCGACTACTTCCGACAGGAATATTCCATGCAAAGACTTGCCCTTTATGATGTCGCACCTTTGGAGACCGGAATACGTTCCGCCCTGCACCGAACACGCAAAAAACCGGGCGAAGGAATAACGATAGAGCAAAAGGTGGTGCTGCCTTACGCCATCCCGCACGGGGTATTCGACATGGCTCCTGACCTGGAGCACTACCTGCGATTCGTGGCTCAAAACGGGGTCGGGCACCTGTACGTTACGCCCCACAATCGGCGCATCGTACAACTGCTGCACATCCGGGAGCACGGACGGCTGCTGCCCGAACTGTTCGTACCGGCAGATTGAACGGGAACGGCGCTCCGACACCCCGATTCCTTAATACATCCGATGGGTGAAGACGGACGCGCAGTCGCCGCAGCGCTGCTGGCACGAATGTACCCCGGCCTGCGAAAACCGCAACCGGACAGAAAAGAGGTGCATGTGGCCCGGCGCTCAATAAACCGCAAAACCGGAATAACTCTCTAACGAACCGTACAGCCATGATAGAGAAACAGCTTCACGGCAGCGTTTACGTGGCTCTGGGCCCCGGAATGCAGGTGTACGACATATCGACCGAGGGTATCGGAGAGGCAGGATTCCGGCAGTTCATAGACAGCATACAGCACGCATCCATCCGCAAGCGAGGCATGCCGATACTGACCTTCGGACGCTACGACATGGAGGATATGCGCGGCCTGCACTTCACTTCCGGGCAGGACAAAACCCGCTACCTGCTCGAATGTCTGGGGCCTGCCATACAGCACGACAAAGGAACGCTCGTGCAGATGACCGATACCGTATCGCTCTATTATTGCTGCCGGCACGACATAGACCCGCTCTCGGATGAGGGGCAGAACGTGCGCCTGCGGCAGGATTTCCGGCAGACCGAAGCTGTATTCCGCAGCCAGGTCCGAAAACTGCAAACAATGAGGCGGGCAGCAGAACAGCTGCGGGAAATACGGAAGGATGAGCCTTATAAACGAAAAGGACTTAAAATAAACACGTAACGAAGTAATAGAAAGCGGAGAAGTGCAGAAAATAGGTTGAGAATGTGGCTATTACGCCATATTTCACTCTTAATGAAAGGCAGAAGGAATCCGTAATATAGCGTAATGATGCAAATGTTCAGTTACCACATCATTACCGAGTGATATAGTCAAAACGTGTTGCTAAGTGGCTATATTTCTGCAATTTGCATTATTTGTCATAACTGTCTGTAACTCACTATGAATTAATTTTGTAACCATAAAAAAGTGAGTTATGCGAAGTACCTTTAAAGTATTATTTTACGTAAAGAAAGGTAGCGAGAAGCCTAATGGCAACCTGCCTTTGATGTGCCGCCTTACGGTGGACGGAGAAATCAAGCAGTTCAGCTGCAAGATGGATGTGCCTTTGCGTCTGTGGGACGTGAAAAACAACAGAGCCTCGGGCAAGAGCATCGAAGCACAGAAAATCAACATTGCCGTTGATAAAATCCGGGTGGAAGTAAACCGCCGTTATCAAGAGCTGATGCAGACTGATGGGTATGTCACTGCCGCCAAATTAAAAGATGCCTATCTCGGTATCGGTGTCAAGCAGGAGACTTTATTGAAACTTTTTGACCAGCACAACAGCGAGTTTGCCAAGAAAGTAGGATACAGCAGGGCAAAAGGAACATTCCAGCGTTATGTGACCGTCTGCAAACATATCCGTGAGTTCCTGCCTCATACCTACAAACGTGAGGATATTCCTCTGAAAGAGTTGAACCTCTCTTTCATTAACGACTTCGAGTATTTCCTGCGCACTGAAAAGAAATGCCGTACCAATACTATATGGGGCTACATGATTGTGCTGAAACACATCGTTTCCATAGCGCGGAATGACGGACGTCTGCCTTTCAATCCCTTTGCTGGGTATATTAACTCTCCCGAAAGTGTGGACAGAGGATATGTCACGAAAGAGGAAATACACACAATGATGGACACCGAGATGCCCGATAAGACACATGAACTTGTCAGGGACTTGTTCCTGTTTTCCACGTTCACTGGCTTGTCCTATTCTGATGTCAAGAACCTGACCAATGACAATTTGCAGACATTCTTTGACGGAAACCTTTGGATTATCACCCGAAGAAAGAAGACCAACACGGAATCCAATATCCGTCTGTTAGATGTACCCAGACGTATCATAGAGAAGTACAAAGGCATGACAAAAGACAACAAGGTATTCCCTATGCCGAGCAATACGACTTGCAACAAGAAGTTGAAAACCATTGCCAAATTGTGCGGTATAAAAGCCCATCTGACCTATCATGTTGCAAGACATTCAGCGGCGACCACCATTTTATTATCCAATGGAGTACCGATTGAAACCGTAAGCAGACTGTTGGGGCACACCAACATAAAGACGACCCAAATCTACGCAAAGATAACCGCCCAAAAGATAAGTCAGGACATGGAACAACTCTCTGAAAAATTGGGAGATATGGAGAAAAGCATTTGTAGGTCGATATGAAAATTACGGACCGTCAGTCGCCTGTTTCCTTGCTCGTCCATTAAGTTAGTACAGACTTTATTGAAAGGGAAAAGGTCAGGCGGCTGCGCCGTTTCGGGCAGAATCTTCCTCTTCCAGAGCGTATTCAGCCCGAAAACCTTTTCCCTTTCACGTCTGTACAATGGACACTGACGGCTACGGAAACAAACGACTGACGGAAAAGAATCGTCAAAGACAAAACTATTGAATAGGCATATATGTCTATCATTATTTGTTTATAGAATTTCATTCAAAACCGAGTGAGGTGCTTTTATAGGACACAATAAAAAATTGTGGCAAACGGGAAACTGCACTCCCTCCAGAAAATAATCTTTTTCCCTTGGCGGTGTTTTTGGAACACCGTTTTCGCCTTGTCGGAATGTCGTGCTTTACCGATAGGCAAGGTGCTGTTCATTCCTGCAATTCTGTTGACCGTTTTTTTCTTGACGGCTTAGAGACCAACCGACCATGATGCTAACCAATAATTGGGCAAACCAACCAACCGACCGTTACTTGTTGGAAACAACAAATAATATGACCAATCTCAAATAAGCATCTTATCAAAGATTATTCTTCTATTTTTAGTCGTGATTTCGATACTTAAATCTTATGTTCAAACGAACATAGCAAGTTGTGTTTTGGGACGCCCGAAATGTTTTCGGCGTTCCAAAACTACTTGCTGGAATCTTTTTCCTCCAAAGTCGGAAAGGTCAGCATAAAAAAGGTCTGGGAATATAGCCCATGGCTCAAATATTATTTGTACTTTTGCCAAATAATGTCAAGACACAAAAGAGTAAATTTATGTTTTCAGAGCGTATTAAAGAGCTTCGTGTTCAGAATCAGATGCCACAGAGACAATTAGCAGCGGCTTTAGATATTGATACTGCGACTTATTGCAAAATAGAAAAAGGTGAGAGAAGAGCAAAAAAAGAGCAGGTATCTATTTTATCTAAATTATTTAATGTCAATGCTGAACAACTATTGACTTTATGGCTTGCAGATCAGGTGTCTGCCGTAGTATCAAGTGAACAAAAAATTGCACCTCAAGCATTATCTCTTGTTGTTGAGGCATTAAAACGAGATATATAATATGGCTAGAGTAAAATATGAAATGATTGATCCTGATTTAGCTTCTGCTATGTTGTCTGAGGCTAAATCAACTTATGGTCTTAAAACTTACATCAGTTTGTTTAGCAGTGCTGGTGTTGGGTGTTATGGTTTTAAAGAAGAGGGATTTTACTGCATAGCAACTGTCGAGTTGTTGGAGCGAAGATTAAAAATACAGTCGTTTAATCACAAGTGTGTATATCAGAGCGGTTATATCTGTGGAGATATGACGTTGCAAGAGACTAAAGATAAGGTTTTTAAAGAACTTGCCCTTTGGAAAAGAGGATATAATATTACTGATCTTGATGTTCTCATTGCGACCCCACCATGTCAAGGAATGTCCGTTGCAAATCATAAAAAGAAAGATGAGCTAAAGCGAAATTCTTTAGTTGTTGAATCAATCAAAATGACGATGCAAATTAAGCCGAAATTCTTTATTTATGAGAATGTTCGTGCTTTCTTGAACTCTGTATGTACCGACATTGATGGTCAAGATAAAACCATAAAAAATGCCATAGACAAAAATCTTTCAGGAGACTATAACATATCATATCAAGTCCTGAACTTTAAAGATTACGGAAATCCGTCTAGCCGTACTCGTACACTCGTTATTGGCGTAAGAAAAGATATGAAAGAAATTACGCCTTTTGATTTATATCCAGACAGGCAACCAGAAAGGACATTGCGCCAAGTTATAGGTCACCTTCCGTCCTTGAAAAAAATGGGAGAAATATCTGCTGATGATATTTATCATAATTTCAGAAAGTATTCACCTCATATGGAGGCGTGGATTGCGGATATTAAGGAGGGACAATCAGCATTTGATAATACTGACATATCAAAAATTCCACATACTATTAAAAATGGGATTGTGGTATATAATGCTCAAAAAAATGGTGACAAATATACTCGTCAGTGTTGGGATAAGGTTGCTCCTTGCATTCATACTCGAAATGATATTATGGCAAGCCAAAACACAGTACATCCTACCGACAACAGAGTTTTTAGTATCCGTGAATTGATGCTGATGATGTCTGTTCCCTCCTCTTTTGTATGGACTGATATCCCATTTAAGGAGTTGAACGCTTTTTCAGAAAAGCAGAAGCATGATTTTCTGAAAAAAGAAGAAATGAATATTAGACAAAATCTAGGGGAAGCGGTTCCAACTATTATTTTTCAGCAGATTGCACACAAAATACGTGCTGCTTTATGCAAACCGACAATGTCTGAACAAGACATCAAATCACTTATTGAAGTGAAAAGTTTGACCACACCATCTTGCTTATTGGAATATATAAAAACTGCAGACCACCGTAGTTTTGCTGATTTGTCTAAAATTGCAGAATTGGCAAACGCACAAAGAGAAGACAATGCCGCCTATTACACAAGGCAGGATATTTGCTTTTCAATTGTTAAAAATTTGCCAGATGCGAAAAATTATTCTGAACTGAATATTCTGGAGCCATCAGTTGGAGTTGGTAATTTCTTGCCGACCTTGATTCAAAAATATTCAAGTGTCCCTGCGATAAACATTGATGTTGTGGATATTGATGCCGTAAGCATTGAAATTTTAAAAGAATTAGTAGATAAAATAAATATTCCTGCTAATGTGCATATTAATTACATCAATGCAGATTTCTTATTGTATGAGTTTGATAAAAGATACGATATTGTAGTAGGTAATCCTCCGTATAAGAAATTGACAAAAGAAAAAGAATTATTGTCTAAGTATAAATCAAACATCTATAATAAAGATACTAATAATATATTTTCATTTTTCATTGAAAAAGCAATGAAAATAGGAAACGTCGTTTCATTGATTGTGCCCAAAAGCTTGATTAATGCTCCTGAATTCAATTTGACTCGTTCATTGATGAAAGAAAAGAGAGTGACTCATATTATAGATTTTGGAGAAAAAGGATTTAAGGGAGTTAAGATTGAAACAATATGCTTCATTCTTGATACACAGAAAAAGCCAAGCAATACAATTGTCGAATCTTATATAACAAATACGGTATTGGAACATAAACAGGAATATTTAATGGATGACAAATTTCCATATTGGATAATTTATCGCAACAATGAGTTTGACGAAGTTGCCGATAAGATGGATTTCAACGTGTTCAAAGCATATAGAGACAGAGTCATTACCAAATCAATAACAAAGAGTAATGGAAAAATAAGGGTCTTGAAATCAAGAAACATAGGAAACAATGAAATTATCAACATTCCTGAATATGACAGCTATATTGATGATGTAACTGGTTTAGATGTCGCAAAATATCTGAATCAGTCAAATTGTATTCTATTGCCAAATCTTACATATAATCCACGGGCGTGTTTCTTGCCCAAGGGTTGTATCGCAGATGGCTCTGTTGCAATCTTGACATTAGTGAATGATGCTGATTCTGTTTCTAAAGCAGATTTGGCTTTTTATGCAACAGATAGCTTTACAAGGTTTTATGCAATTGCTAGAAATTTAGGGACACGTTCTCTTAATATAGATAATAACTCCGTTTTCTTTTTTGGGAAACTTAAATCTCAACAGGTATGAGAGATACTATAAATGAATATCTTAGTCAATTTGATTTAGATATACGCAAGTCTCATGACGCTAGGTTTGTTGACCAGAAATGTACTCCTGACATTGTATGTTTTATGGCCGATTGCGTTATGAATATGGTTGCAACAAAGCCTGTCTTTGTCATTAATGATATATGGGGATCACAATATTTTATTCAAAATTCAAGAGTGATATTTAATAAACCATGGGCAAATGACAAGAAAGCATATAATGAATATAACAAAGTGCTTTCACAACCACTAAAATTGTTAGCATATGCACACATCTTGAATGTTGAAATAGTAGATGGTTCTCTTACATTCTCTGTCGCTAATGAAGATTTGTTGGATTATATTTCAAGAAAAGATCGCAACGCATATAATTTCTTATATTGCTACTTTATGAAAGTTATGACTGATAGTGGCTTTATGAAGTATTTTGAAGAATATGCAAAAGATAGCATAGATAATCCTATTACGGCAAGAGATGAAATTTATGACAGATATTTCAAATTGATAAATGGAAATACTCCGTCGCATTCAAGATTAGACATAAGACGTATGTTTCATAAGGTATTCAACGTGTATGCGGCTGAACATCATTTGCATGGAAGTAATGGAAAGATTACATACTACTCAGATTTGATGTATAACAAAAAGAATTGGCGCGATATGGACAAAGATAAAACCATAACACGCCAGGAGGCATTGACACCTGAAAAGAAAGAAAGGCAAGAGGCTATAAATACATATTATGTACAGAAAGCAATTGCCTTAATTCGCAAAATCCAAACAGAAAGCGAAGTTCATGATAGTTGGGGTAATGGAGAGGCTACACAAGTGCATCACATTTTTCCCAAATCACAGTTTCCGCAGATTGCTCATTATGTTGAAAATCTGATATTATTGACTGCAACACAACATAATACAAAAGCGCATCCAAATAATAAAACTCAACAAATAAACAGGGACTATCAATTAGTGTGCTTATTAGCAAAAGCTGATACAATTGAAAATTCCTTGCGACTTGTCGGAGATAAATATTATAGGAAAGAATCATTTGTATATGTGATAAACACTGGATTAACGACTGATTTTAGTACAAGTCTGACTTTCGAAGAGATAAAAACAAAACTAGTTCAAATTTATAACGCAGCATAACTATGTATAAATCAAGTTTTGGTTCAAAAGGACAAATACAATTTGCCAATGAACATGAATACTACACTTTCTTAGGATATCTTGCCAAATCTGATGGCAGTACATCAATCGTTTGGGAACATAATGAAAATCAAGGTGCTTGGGGAAGTGAAGGTCGCATTCAAGTACATATATCCAATATGCCTAATATTGGACAACTCGCCATAACTGCAGGAAATGGAGGCGATGTAATAAGTAGAATAAATTGTAATGAGTTTGTTGAGAATATTTGTACTAATCATGGTTTTAACTATGGTAAGAATCAGGATATAATAAAAATAAGACAAACAATCCCAGTTCAATATCAAGCAGATTTTGATAAAGGATTAAACCTTTAGTGAATAAACATAATGTTGTAAGAAACGATTATGGCAAGCTACATATTATATACATATCAATTCGCACCAATTATAAATGATGGAGCTAATTTGTTCCAACCTATGCCCGAGGTTGAACAACGTATGGAATCAAAACAAACCTATTTGCAAGAAATACTATTAAATGCAAACTTCAAATTTAATAGCAAAAGAGAAGGTGTCTTTGAGCATCAATTACGTTATAACAGTAATGGAATTATTATATTGAAACTTGCAAATAATAAGCAACTTAGTCTCGAAGAAAATTTTAAAAAGAAAAAACATCATTATTCTCCGAGTTGTTTTGTTATTATTGATAATCGTCAAGATGTACAACATATAGCTATAGAAGATGATCCTACTGCCTTTTCTACAACGGATGTCGTCCGTAACATAATGGAATACTCTTTGAAAAAAGCATTAAAAACTTATGGACTAACAATATCAATAAAAAAAGAATATCAGAAAACAGAATTTTGGCAGCTCCTAGAGCAATATCCCAAAGGGGTATCTATGGTTAGATTTCACTTCTCATATCCTAATTTACCGCGAGTTTCCGAAAGTATCAATGCATTAATTAGTAATCAAAGCAAAATTACGAATAGTAAAAGTACGACATTTGAGCTAAAGTCGTCAGATTCTGAACAACTGTCATTATCAAATGATAATGAAGAGTTGAATGGTTTAGTTAATGCGTCTGCTGATAGTGGAAATGTCATTACTTTGAAAGTAAAAGGTTTACGTAGATATGTAAAAACAGGAGAAACGACAAAGAAAATTGAAATTGACGATCTTGAAGTACAAATGCAAAGCGATAATTTATTTCAAAATAGATTTGAGAAAATTGTAGAGCTACTTAATGCTGCAAAATGATGAATCGAGTAAATCAAATTTTTAGATATATCGGATATTTTTCATTATCACTTCTAATTGGCTGGTTTTCTAATTATAGTGGTGATAAAACAGATTTTATTTTGCAAATCAGCCATAATATAATACCTTTGTTAGTTACCATATTAGCTTTTTATGTAACAATTCTTGCACTAATTTTGAAAGAACTTGTAGTTTTCAAAAATCAAAAAGGCGGCAATATAAAAGACGTATTACATAGCATGAAAAAAGATTTGATAATAGAAATGTCATTAATTTTTGTTGCTTTTCTTTGCTATACTGTTCGCGGTGCAATCAGTAGTGTTATATCTACAGAATGCATGCAATGGATAACTATTTTATCAAATAGTGTCACTGTATTCACTTTTATATACTTTCTATTGTTGATTTTTGATTCAATTGTCGGTTTGTGGAACTTAATAGAAGAGAATAATAAATAGTAAATCCTTGTGTTCGTTTAAGGATTTTGCGTATTTTTGCATAAAGAGTTATTTGACAGTCAAACATAGCGAAACGTTGAAAACTGCACGGTCTCTTAGTCGTTACCGCTACTTCTCAAATAATTTGCTAAAAGTTTATTCTTCAAACGATTGTGTCAAACCGTTGAAAATCTAAAATATAAAACATCATAAATATTGAACGAATATGGATGAACAGAAAACAGAGGAGTACAGCTACCTAATGATAATGGATGAAACGTGCAGAACGACACGACTGATTCCGAACGAAGATTTTGTCGGGGATGTATGCCGGGAATTGGACCGACTGACACCGGGACAACCGGTATCAGACCAGCTGATGATACACCTTGTATCGCCGTCTCCGCTGCCCGAACTGACACAGGATAATGCCGGTCGCTATATGAAAGACATAACTCCCAAGCTTGATGACCACACAATTAAGATAGCTGCCGCCGTTTCGCTGAAAGATGCAATGTATGCTCTTGAACACGATATTCCGATTACCCAAATGGCGGAAAAAAGCAAAAGACAAACCCTTCCCGAAGATTATCGGCAGGCCATCGACGGGTATGGTGTGGCAGCGCCCGATCTGCGGGAAAAGGTCGCGCAGCTACGCCGCGAGGAAGGGGAAAAGACAGTCTTACTGCTCTCTATTGATACCTGAACGCACGAGGCATGTAATATGAAGATGGATGCCCGAAAGAATTTCGTCGATTTCGTGAACGAGGAGCTGCGGCGTATCGAACCGGGAAAACCCATACCGTATCTCTCGTTCCAAGCAATAGAACCCGATCAAATGGCGTTGGTGGGGCTGCAGCAACAGGATAGGCAGATAAATATCGCCCATATCAAGGGTGCACCGAAACAGTCGCTCTCGATAATTGATATCGTAGGATGTCAGCAACAGGGCTTGAATCCGCTGGACCCGGTGGATGTGGAGTCGTTTCGCCGCCAGACACTCGGCTCTCCCCAGAAATTGAAACAACTTCTGGGGCTTCTGAACTGCGCTCCCGAGTCATTACAGCTCAAAACATCGCATGACAGCACCCGGCAAACACAGGAACAGAACCAACGACATGTACCCCGACAGGAGTCTGCCAAGCATAAAAAGGTCACCATTTAATCTGCAAACTTATGAAAGAGAACAGGGTACAAGCCACCGACGGCGGCAATGCCGGTCAGGTATATATGATGGCCGTATTCGATACGATGGAACTGCTGCGCCTGGAGAGCGGCAGCAACAAGGACTACCGTACCTTCATCGACGAAGAACTCCGGCGTGTCATCCCCGGAGAGCCCGCTCCCCAACGGGCATTCATACAGGCCGAGGTCCCCGACATCGAGGGCTTCGGGCGGATGGCGCCTCGCAGCCGGGATTTGAGGCAGGCTTTGTCTGCCGTAAGAAATGCGGACGGCATCATCCGGCGCATCGTGACACTCAACGAAATCATCGGATGCTGTCAATGCGGATTGGACCCGCTGGACCCTCATGATTTGGAACTGTTCTACCGGCACATGGAGCGGGAGCGTGTGCGCACGGGAGTCATCCGGGCCATACATCGCGTTCCCGACCGCCTGACCCTGCAAGGCAGGGGCCGGTACGCGGCTTCTGCAGACCGGAGAAACATTCCCCCGAAAAATCCCGCACCCCGGAAAAAAGGTCCCGGCATTTAGAATTTGTTTAACGCTAATATTTATTACGGATGGATTTCGTATTGATTGAACAAAAGGCGTACACGGAACTGAAAAACCGCCTTTCTCGTCTTTCGGTCGCAGTGGCCGATTTCAAACAGAAAACAGCCCCGGCGACACCTGAAAAATGACTCGACGCACAGCAGGTCTGCCAATTGCTCGACGTATCCAAACGCACATTGCAGATATACAGGGAGAACGGAACACTGCCGTACTCCACCATAGGCGGAAAGTATTACTACCTTGAAGCGGACATCGCACGGATTTTGGAACAACGTAAAAATCAACAGTAGAAGATGGCAAACATGATAACGGTAGATTCTGAGGAGTTCCGAGAGCTTATCGGATGGGCCGACCGAATCGAACAAAATATCGCAGAGGCGATAAAGCGAATGCGCCCCACCATTGCGGATGAACATTACATGAACAGCGAACAATTGGCCGACAAACTGCATATCACGACCCGCACCTTGCAGAAACTGCGCGACGAACGGACGATTCCATTCACTTCCGTGTGCGGAAAGTTTCTGTATCCCGAGTCTGGAATATATGAGGTACTTCGGAAAAACTACCGCGATTTCAAGACCTGGAAGCGTCGGTAGCCCGTGTTCGGTAACATGCAACACCCCCGGAACAATTCGTTCCGAGGGTGTTGTCGTGAAAAGGCCCCGTTATGCCCCCTTTTTTACGTAATAGGATTTGTATGGCTTCGGAGGCTGCGCCTCTTGCTGCAAAATGAAAGTATCGGACAGGTGCTCCTCCAGACGCCTCATGTCGTTCTTCATCTTCGAGGCCGTAATCTTGGCATAAATCTCCGTCGTAGTGATGTGTTTATGGCCCAGCATCACGGACACCGTCTTCAACGGCACATCTTTGGCCAGAGTAAGCGTCGTGGCGAAAGTATGTCGCCCGCAATGCGTCGAGAGATTCTTGTCGATGCCCGCCCGGGATGCGAGTTTTTTCAGCGTTTTTATCATGCTGTTGCAGTCCTTGACCGGAAAAATCCGGTCTTCGGACAATTTACCCGGATAACCCCGGTATTGCTCGATAAGCTGTAACGGAATTGGCAACAGCTGTATCCGGTACTCCGTACCTGTTTTTTCCCGCTTGGCATAGATACAGGGTACACCCGCTTCATTGACGATAATATCCCGATAACGCAGATTACGAAGATCGGCATAAGCCAAGCCGGTGAAGCAGCAAAAGATGAACATATCCCGGATGGCCCTTTGCCGATGGTACCGGAGGTCCAGAGCCATCAAACGACAAATCTCATCGTCCGTAAGACGTGTCCGCTCGGCCGGAGCGGGACGGCAATGAAAGTCCAGAAAAGGGTGATGCGAAACCCAATGCTTCGCAACGGCGATGTATAATACGCATTTGAGCGATTGAATCCGGTCGAACACGGTAGTCGCATGATAACTCCTGACTCCCAACATCCATTGATAATAGATTTCGATAAATTCGCTGTCCAATTCCTTGAGCAATATATCTTCCCGATATTTGTCTTTCAGAAACGACGCCAAACACTTACGATCATTCGACAATTTATCGTAAGTGCCTTGCTTATGACCGATACCTATATCCTGTTGGACTTGTTGTAATCGGTAATCATAGGCTTCGAGCAGCGTTTTGTTATCGTCCCCGAAACCATGATAGGCATCTTTAACACGCTGGGCTGTCACATAATCGGTTTTCTCGCATAAAAGACGATAGTGTTTCTTCAACCGATTCTCGATGTCGTCGAGGTAGTCGTTAATCTCGATGATACGCGGATTCTTCGATTTCTTCGGTCGATTCGCCGCCATATCCCAACACTCTGCCGGGACAGTCATTTTGCAACTGAAAGCTGTCTGGGTGCCATTGACCGTGATACGACACATGACTGGGTAGCCATCGGCCGTCAATCTACTCTTTTTCAGATAGAAAAGAACCTTGAATGTACTTCGCATAACTCAATATTTTTTATAACACAAAAGTAATTGATATTGAGCTATTTAGAAATGAGAAGTTTTGCGAAACAAGCTGAAAAACAGACGTATATGCCTAACGCTAAAATGGGTCACGATTTGGTAACGAAACAACGTCCATTATCCGCATTTTTTGTGCTGAAACTAACTGATTATAGATTTTGACAAACAAACAAAATACTGATAATCACGTAAATTCAACACTCTTTTTCCCTCCTTAAAAATGGATGCAACCATAAATATGATTCATCAAATACATCGCCATCAAGATAGGCATATGACTGAGCCCACATCCATGTTAAGACCTTCTCTGTACACAAATCCCAGATACACCTGCTTCCATCATCGTCTTTACACTCTTCCCTGCCTTGATAGACCTGCCTCCGATACGCTCCATTCGTTCTTACCATAAATTCTACCTTATCCAAAGACACTTGTACGAGCTGTGCTTTACGTGTTTTCAAATATAGGTCCGTATCGAACCTACACACAACCGTTACAACAATTCTCAATGTATCCTGTACACAAGATGTACTTATCTCGATTTCAGTATCCCAAGAATCCCTATTTACAATAACGGGTACAGCAACATTTTGTGCCTCAATAATTCCTCCCGCACTTATCATAACGTACAAAAGCAACAAGAATATTTTTTTCATAATCTCTGCAACGAACGGCACTAAAGCAATGAATATCAAACGTAAAAGAAACACAATAAAAAGGACAACGGAAAGCTATGACAACTTTCCGTCTTTTCCTTTCTCAATCAGGGAGCAAATGGACGGTTATTCTAAACGACCATTGCATCGTATAGCGCGGAAAAAGATATTCCCTATCCTTAATCTCAGCATAAGGTTGATGCCACATCCATTCGACTATCGTATTCTCACATAATCGCCAGATACATCTGTCCGGATACCGTTTTCTGATTTCCGATTCACTATAATAACAGGTTGGCCATCGCCCTTTGCGTTTCCGGCCGTCCATATACCCCTCAATGAATTGCAGGCGCACATCTGTAGGTCGGGGCTGCCGACTGATATCCCGCAAATCATTATCGAAAACGACCGAAACAACTACGCCAACATCGGTAGGCCGTTTGACACAGGAGGTGTGTAACTCAAGTGTCTGGTTCTTAATACCAGTGATAAACATAGGTATCTTCGCATCCGACTGTCCGAAGACACTCATACACGATACTCCAACAACAAATAGCAACAAAACCTTTTTCATGCTATTACACTTTCCTATCAATAGCAATATAAATTGTCCATCCCTTTAAGCAGTCTATCTCTCACCTCAGTTTTATTTTACCATATCCTATCTGTTCCAAGAAATCTTTTGCGTCATAGATGCTGGAATTAAATACAAAGGGAAATAATACGTCCTGTCAAAAGGCACTCTTTTCAACTCGTCATATTCATCGTATTCATTTCCGCTCAGGTCATCGTACGACTGATACCACATCCACCTAACAACTTCTCGGGCACACACATCCCAAATACAACGCACAGAGTCTGGCGGCATGTCATAGCGGTCATACTTAAGATACCGCACCTTTCCCGAACTATCTTTGACATTAAGTGCCAAAGAGGAGAACGTAACGCTGCTGAGTTTGACCTGTCGTGTTTGTTCAAAAAATTCGGCATTGAAACGTAACGTGACACCTACCCATACACGAACGGTATCCTTCACACAAGAGGAAACCAACTCCACTCGGTTATTCCAGTCTCTATGTATAATCACCGGAATATCATCCGGCCGAGAAAAGGCACATTGTCCGAATAACCCCAATACAAATACCAGCAATAATTTCCTCATAGGCTCATCTTTAGAACATACCCGTTTAAAATACCGGAAAGCATCATAATCTTTCCGGTTGAACGCATGATTACTTCCGAGGCATCAGGTAGAGCGTGACGACGAATGTCCACCGTTTTGTATTTTCCGTAAAGACATAATCCCGACATTCGATAACTGAATACGGTTGATGCCACATCCATCGGACTATCGTATCCTCACACAGTCGCCAAATACAACGGTCCGGACGTTTTCTCGTTATTTCGCTTTCGCAACGATAAATGACCGGAGACGCTCCTTTTCTTCGTCTGCCCTCCAGATACCCTTCTATGTAGCTTAACTCCACATCTATCGGATGGACCTCCCGGTCAATATCATGCAAATCACTATCAAAAGTCACCGCACTCCAACCGCTACCTTAGTCGGCCGCCTTACGCATGAAGTCTGCAGCTCCACAATGTGGGTTCGCATGTCGCTGATGAATACAGGCACGCCACCGGATTCCGATTGTCCGAACAGAGGAAAAAACGACAAACAAAAAAACACCGTGTACACTACCTTTTTTATCATACCCTACTCATAGCAATACTAGTGACAGCCATTGTCCCGCAATCTCCGGAGACGGCATAAAAGCCATTAAAAACACCGAGACGCATACCAACAGAACAACACCGAACCGCTTCATGGCCGTATCAAAGTTTTTGTCTCTAAGATACGAAATTACCCATAAAAAACATCCGGACAGAACAGTCTCTGTCCGGATGCCCGCACGAATATGCAATCAAACATACGAAGCCATTAGGACTTACTCCCGCTTATTATTATCCGGAACCAAAGTCACAAAAAAATAAATATTTACGGTCCTACTCTTATCGAAAAAATAGCGGAAAGCAGTCGGATAGGACTGCGATAACAGCCACGGCTCAAGCTTTTGGGTACAAAAATTCAAGATACGCCGACGTCGACGACCTAGATATCTATCGCTTTGTAGTATACAAATACATTTGCCCTCTGCTGAATAATAACTAACGGATGTCAACTGAGCCCATACAGGCTCCATTTCCGTGGCACAATCCTCTATTTCCGAGGCAAAACCTACGCTAACACTTACCCTAATTTTCAATTCATCCCTTACAAACGAAGCCGGAATATCCATCACACTGGTGTCTGCAGGGGCGAAATAGTTATAGGCGAGCGGCGGCATGGTACCTTTGTCCGAATGCTGCGCAAAACCGAAAGAAGAACACAATACTGCGACAAAAAACAATAACAGCTTTCTCATAAACTCCAGAATAATCTGTAAATTAACCGAAATGACAAAAACCGCCGAACGAACGACCGCTACGCCCGGCGGTAATGACTGCCTAAACTTCTCTATTCCTCAACGCGATGATAATCAAATACCAAAGGAGACAGCGTATACCAAAAAGTCACTCGCAGCACATCATTATTGATGATACGAACAGTATCGGTAAGATGTTCATACTTATTTGTTAGCAAGTTTATAGGAGCAGTCTCCAACGGGACTACTCGAATCGCATCATCCCCGACACGCTGCCAGATACCTTGGTGCGGCACGTAACCAGACTCATCATAAAATTCAAACGTTCCCCGACCATGCAAAATCAAACGAACTGGTGCAATAGAACGTTTACTTTGTTCAAAGGTACCTTGAAACGGCTCAGAAGGAGGTTCGGTACCCATGCCCATGCAAATACCGATGCCCATGCACATTGACATGAACGTCAAAAACAATACTTTCGTTACCATATGAATCCATCATTAAAAACATTTTCCATAACATCTTTCATCGGAGTATCCCCCCAATTTCCATATTGTTCTCTAATGCTTCTCCTCTCACTATGATAAGCACCCAGATACTCATTCCAGGTCGAATTGATGAATATATGGATGGATGACTACTACAAGATACGAATTTATTTGCAACAAATATCGGGGCAGAAAATTTCTGCCCCGATACGAAAAATTCAATATAACAGACTGATATCCACCACATTATTATTCGCTATACAGATGCCGAATATACCGGTCAATTTTCTTGCCGCCATGATGGCAAACACTGAGTGCGCTCAAAACTGTCATCCCATGAAGGAGCCTTATTTTCTTTATAATATTTCTCATCGGAAATCCGGACGAGCGTATCAATCGGGACACGCGGACGACGTCCATCAACCTGAATCAACGTATCTCTGTTCTTAATCCAATAAACCCACTCATAGGAATGTTCCTGACCGAAAGCACATGAATCGGCAAGTCTATCCACCGGCACAATCTCCCTTAAAATAAGGTACTTCCTCTTAATCTGCCATCGGCCATAACGACTGCCGTGAAAAGAAGCGTCACGAGAACTCATATGAAACGTCGTATCCTGACGCAAATCAAGTTTACGAAAAAACACATATCGCTTTAACAAATCTTGCTGTTTCTCCATACAAACAGATTCATACTTGCCAATCATATCCAGCTGAGACGGTTTAAACGCCATCAACACTATCGGCACACATACCAACAAGACCAAACCGAATCGTTTCTTTATCATTCTTTCTAAGTTCTTGTACTTTTACCGGCTTGTTACAACCCATCACCCCACGGAGAAGCTTCATAATACCTCTCATCGGATATCCGGACAAGCGTATCAACCGGAACCAACTGACGTTGACCGATAAACCGAATGAGCATATTCCTGTCTTTAATCCAATAATACCATTGACGCAGGCGATTCCCACTACTGACACATAATGGAATATCTTCCGGAACCATCTCCGTTAAAATCAAAAACTCACCCTTAATCTGCCATTTACCATAATACGCCTCCTTAGCCGACTGCATCAGAAACGTCGTATCTTCTCGCAAATCCACTTTACGAAAATCGGCATAGTTCGTCAACGGGTCATGCCATTTCTGTATGCAGATGGACTCATACTTGCCGACCACATCCGGAGACGGCATGAAAGCCATTAAAAACACCGAGACGCATACCAACAGAACAACACCGAACCGCTTCATGGCCGTATCAAAGTTTTTGTCTCTAAGATACGAAATTACCCATAAAAAACATCCGGACAGAACAGTCTCTGTCCGGATGCCCGCACGAATATGCAATCAAACATACGAAGCCATTAGGACTTACTCCCGCTTATTATTATCCGGAACCAAAGTCACAAAAAAATAAATATTTACGGTCCTACTCTTATCGAAAAAATAGCGGAAAGCAGTCGGATAGGACTGCGATAACAGCCACGGCTCAAGCTTTTGGGTACAAAAATTCAAGATACGCCGACGTCGACAACCTAGATATCTATCGCTTTGTAGTATACAAATACATTTGCCTTCAGATGAATAATAACTTACGGATGTCAACTGAGCCCATACAGGCTCCATTTCCGTGGCACAATCCTCTATTTCCGAGGCAAAACCTACGCTAACACTTACCCTAATTTTCAATTCATCCTTTACAAACGAGGCCGGAATATCCATCACACTGGTGCCTGCAGGGGCAAAATAGTTATAGGCGAGCGGCGGCATGGTACCTTTGTCCGAATGCTGCGCAAAACCGAAAGAAGAACACAATACTGCGACAAAAAACAATAACAGCTTTCTCATAAACTCCAGAATAATCTGTAAATTAACCGAAATGACAAAAACCGCCGAACGAACGACCGCTACGCCCGGCGGTAATGACTGCCTAAATCCCTCTATTCCTCGACCCGATGATAATCGCGGACAACAGGAGGAGAATAATCATAGTGAGTCAGACGCAACATATCACTATTAATGATACGAACCGTATCAGAAATGCTTTGACGCTTAAATGTTATCAAATCTATAATAGAAGTATCTAATGGGATTAATCGAATCGCATCATCCCCGACACGTTGCCAGATACCTTTATACGACAGACCGCCATACTCACTATAATATTCAAACGTTCCCCGACCATGCAAAATCAAACGAACTGGCTCGCACCAACCTTTAATGTGAGTTTCAAACGTACCTTGAAACGGCTCAGAAGGAGGTTCGGTACCCATGCCCATGCAAATACCGATGCCCATGCACATTGACATGAACGTCAAAAACAATACTTTCATTACCATACTAATTCTTCATGTAAAACATCTTTTATTGCAGTATTCCCCCAATCTCCATATTGCCCAAGATTCACATAAGGGTAAGCACGCAACAACTCATTCCACGTCATATTGACATCTACCGGCACCATACTGACGGATGTATTAAACTCAGGATTATAAAGATAATTCCCCGTAGAAAAATCTGTAAGCGTCAATAACCATTCTACCGTAATATCATTCATCATGAATATTGGCATATCCGGATTGAGGTTTTCTACACTTATCGGAGAAAACGCAAATTGCGCAGCATAAGCGGCCACTTCATCAAATACATCAATTAGTATAGCCTTTTCAGCTCCCATCGTAAACCCTATATCCCCATTTTCTAACTGACCGGCATGCGTCAATTCATGCACGAACAACGCATCGTTCCCATACGTTAACGTAAAATGCCGGGTATTGGGAGTGTGTTTGAGAGTTCCTGTGTTACCTTCAGAAAAGTTGAGTTCATAAATACGCGTACTCATTTCAATAATATCCATCAATGCCAGCGACCTCTGCACCGACTGTATCATCATATCGAAATACGATGTATTCGGTTCTCCGGAGTTTCCCTGTGCGTAGAATGCATTGATATATTGTTGTTTCAAAGCAATCCATGAATTCAACTTATCCCGTATCGTCTGACGCAAACGCCCGAACTCTTGAAGACTTCCCTCTGCTATCGTCAACCCGTACGGGTCGATAAAACGTACCGGATTATTGCCGCAATAAGCATAACCCGACAGGAAGCAATACTTCTCTGCCAACGGGTCTATGGCGTTCCAGCGGCAGAGGACGGAGTCGTAGAGGCGGGCGCCGTAATCCAGCAGGTCGGAACCCGGCTGCGGAAACTCCTCCTTTCCGTTATAACGGAACCTGTTGTACTGCGGGGCGAGCCGCTGACCCTGGAAAACATCCGTACTGTATGCCGTCTCAGACTCCCCGAACGGAGCATACTCGTTATAGGCCGCCGGACGACCGTCCGCCAGCACCACACGCACGCTGCCAAGATGGTCTTGCACATACAGCAGAACGCTATCGCCCGACGGGCCGCTAACCAGACGACCGCCGGAAAACTCTGTCGAAAGCTCCAACTGAGACTGATTGTAGTCGTATATCAAAGAACCGAGGTAGTCCCTGCCCTTGCCGCCTTCCGAACCGAAACCCGCAGCGGATGCTCGCGAGCCGTCCGAAAGCCACGAGTAACGGCAGCCGCCTTCGGGCCACACGATGCTGTCCGTCAAATTTAAATAATTATAACGGAACTGCATCGGCCTTTCCGGATTAAATGTCAGGTTGCCGTTCAGGTCGTAACCGAAAACGTAGTTATCCGATGTTCCCGAAGTCCCCGAGACGCTGCGCGTCATCGACGCGAGCCGGTTGCCGGAATAGGTGTAACGGCGGATTTCGGCACTGTTCGGGGAAGCCGTACGCTGGTGGGCGAGGATGTTTCCGTTGCCGTCGTAATTCATCGTATAGGTGACGCGGTCGTTCTGCTGCACCCTCGTCGCCTGACACAGACGGTTATGACCGTCGTAACCGTAGGTATGTACCACCCCTTCCCGACCGAAAACCTGCGACCCCGTCACAATCCGCCCGATATTACCGCCGGACGAATAGGTCATCTCCTGCGAATAGAGTCCCGGCGCTTCAAGCCCGGTCAGGCGTCCGCGGATATCATACGCATAATGCGTCGTCACATGCGTACCGCCGCTCCCGACCGTCTTGGACACCAGTCGCCCCAAATCGTCGTAACCGTACGACACGCTCCCTTCGAGGCCGTTCAGCACGACCGTTTCAGCCAACAGGCGTCCATGGGCGTCATACGTATAGGCCGTACGCTTCGTATCGGACTTCTCCCAACGGTCCGACCAACTGTGGCACTCCTCGCTGAGCACCAGCCGCCCCATGAAATCGTACTTCATGCTGTAACGGCTGAGGCTGCCGTGCACGTTGCGTTCGACCACCTGAATCACCCGCCCCAGACGGTCGTAGTAGAACCATCGGCCGACGAAAGCACCGCTCGTCTTCATCCCTTCGGACACGACGGCAAGCGTTTCATGCGTCTTCAGGCCGCGCGTCCGATAATCACAATCGGATGCAGTACAGATTCCCTCGACGGGTTCATAAGCGAACGTACCCCGCACCAGGGTGACAACCGCCTCAAGCAGCCGGTCGGAAGGCGGTACGGACGACAGTTCGCAGTCGTCGTACGCCTGCACCAGGCGTTCCGCCACATCGGCATACTCGGACGGCACATAGTAGGCGAGGAACGGCCGGCCGGAAGGCGTCAGAAACGAACCTATCAGAAATTCGGACTTTATTGCTCCCCCGGCACCGAGGAACGCCTCCGCCGCATCGGAAACTCCCGACCAAACCGTCTCCCGACCGGCATAGACATACAGCCAGCGGTCGTCCTCCACGGCGAGCCGCCGGTATTCGTACCCGAACGGCCGGTCGTAACGGTACGCGGCCAACAGCACTGTCCGCGGCAGCGCAAGCGGAGTACCGGCATCGGCAACCGCCTGGTAGTCCGCGCGAGTCGCAGCCGAGACGGTATGACACATGTAACGCGACACGAGGCGCCCCAGCGCGTCGTAATCGGACATTACCCAATAGCCTCCGACGAGGTTGCCGTCATCGTCCGTCGTCCGCATGTTGGCATCCTGCATGAGCAGTACCCTGCCGCCGAGGTCGTACACATAATACTCCCACCCCTTACCGGGCACCTGCTTCTCCGCGACACGCCCCCGAAGGTCATAGACATAGGCAAAACAGTAATCGACAACGAGCCGGCTATTCGGCGCATACGAGGTACCCGCTTCGAGTGCGGCGGCACCTTCCGGAGTGACGACGTAGGCCAGCCGCCCCATGCCGTCATAGACGCGGTAGGTATCGGCCCCGTCGCAGCGCGAAAGGACGGTACGTCCCGCCTCGTCGGTAAACGTTTCGACCGTATGGCCGTCCTCATCGGTCGCGGTACTCTTCTCGAGGAAACCGGCCTCGCCGTAATATGCCTGCGCCACGGAGAATCCGCCCGTCTCCGCCGAATACGACAGGCGCAGTACCGCATCGTCGGCCGCGGCCGCATCCAGGCCGAACCGGGAGGAAACGGAAGCCGAAAACCCCGGCTGAGTACGTTCGAGGAGCAATCCGCGCGGGGACATCTCGAAACAGTTCCTGAAATAAGGCCTCGGCAGAGCCAACGAAAAGGCCGACGCATAATAGCTCTCCTGCTCGGCAACGGCATCCGCGCGGTATCCACCCGCATTGGACGACACCACGGGATAAGGCAGGTAGGAGAGCACCTCGCCGGCCTTCAGAAAAGTGGCGTGGACGGGGGTGACGATATCCTTGCCCGAAGGAGAACCGCCAACCTCGATACGCTGACGCTCCTCTCCCAAAGAGTCGTAATAGGTGACCGTAGCGACATAGTCCTCCGCCGAAACGGCGGTATGTGCAGCCGTATAGCGTTTCCGCACCGTCACGTTGTTGTCGGCAAGAATACCGGCCGACCATGCGTCGCTCACACGGAGAGTGCCGAGCGAAAGGTAGCGGGCGGCATCCACATACCAGTCCGCCTCCGTCTCTCCTCCTATCACACAGGGTTCAACTCCGTCCGCAGGCGATGCAGCAACGGTTTCCGATACGTTTTCGGCATCCGGTAAGGCCATCCGCAAGGACTTCCGACCGTATTCACAGGTCTCCAGCAGGTTACCGCAGTCGTCCTTCACCGCGTTGAGACGGCCGACGGCATCGTAATGGAAAGTCTTCATCCTGCCCGCCGCATCGGTCGCCGAGGTCATGCCGACCATCGGCCGATAGGTGTACGTGGATACGAGGGCGCCGGGCAGGTCGTCGCGCAGGCCGTTCAGGATATTCATGAAGGCACTGTCCGGAATATCGTCCGCATCGTCCCGGTCCCTCAGGGCCGCCGCCACCTGCTCGTAAGAAGCGCCTCGTATCTCGGCCACCGGATACATTCCCCGGTAACGCCACACGTAACAGGTCTCCGGCTGTCCCGTAGCAACGATATGCAGCGGATTGCCGTACTGGTCGAACTCCTTGATTTCCCGTTCGGCCAAAAGCTCTCCGTTGAAATACCGCTCCTCCCGACAGGGCCTGAACACGCTCCGCTCCTCCAGTCCCACGGTCACGGTAACCTCCCCGAAACCGATATATACGGCGCTCTTGTCCGTATCGTTCTTCACGATTTCCACTCCGACCGGGGTATGGAGCATGTTCGCGGCACACATTTTCCTGTAAACGGGCAGGTCGTAATCGGTCGGATACAGAAGACGCTGCACATAGACGTCGCCGTCCGTCTCGACCCGCACTTGCCGCAGGAGCAGGCCGGACGTGTAACCCTCCTCCTGCCCCAGCGTACCGTCGGGCCACTGACGGTAAGGCTTGGGAGCGTAATACAGATATCCGGTTTCCACCGTATGTTCCCTATCGCCGTAACAGGTCGTCACACGCATGGATACGGGCCGGAAGAGCAGCAGACTCTCGGTCACGTCGAAATAGAGGCAGTCCTCTACCGTACGCATGTGGTTGGTTTCCCGCGCCCACACAGGTCTTTGCAGCGTCGCAGTCGTCACCATGTTCTTCACGAACAGGCCGACAGTCACCAACTGCATCACCTCCGGACTGTACAGGTCGTACGTCCATTCGGTCGTGCGCACCGCACGATAGCTGCCGTCCGGCAATCCTTCGTACTCCACCCGCCGGCCGAGGTTCCCGAAGAACCGCGGTTTCTCCTTGAAATAACCGCGTATCTCGCCTATATAGTGAACGGTACCGTCGGATGCTTCGGTCGTATCCTGAATCGATACGGATTTCCACTGCTCTCCGTCCGGAAAGGCGGGGAAACGGTAGTTCTTGGAGACGAAATCACAGGCCCACAGCCGCGTATCGTACTCATAATCCGTCCGGACGGACTTTCCGTTTCTCACATCCGTCACCTCCTCCGTCACCTCCCCGTAAAACACCCGGGCATTCTCCACCCTGGCTCCCGGAAGGACGGAATCGGAGTGGATGACGAGATATTCGTCCACACGGCCGGCGGCAACTCCCACCTGCCTCCGCTCGGTAAAATCGGCTATGTCGAGCCGCCGGAAATCGACGGTCGTACCGCTCTGCCGGTAGGTGAATGTCCGGCGCCTGACAAGCGTACCCTCGTCGTAGGTTCTGATTTCGGCGATTCGCAGGCCGATGCTGACATCACCTGCCACCGCATCGCGATGCGTATTGGGGGCATACAAGAACTCCGTCCGGGAACCCGCCTGACGCGAAATGGCCTTCAGCGCGTTATAACGGGCATGATGGAAAGAGTAATCCCGTTTACCCGCCTGACGGCCCTCTACCGGTCCGTAAGGCGTCAAAAAATTAAGGTCGCAGTTGTCGTTCCGACCGTTGTAATATCCGAAGAAATCCTGGGCGTACCGGCTCTGCGGAGCCTCAGGTTGTGGTTCGATGGAGACGAGCCCCTCCACGCCGTAATACTCGAACGCATAAGAGTCGTACAGCACGCTGTCGCGGTCATAAAACGAGAGCCCGTTCAGTCGGAAACGTTTGACATCGTGTTCCCCCTCCCGGTTGTCGAACGACACCTTACAGACCAACTCTCCCTCCATATCGTACACCAGCATCGCAGCGAGCCTCCGCTCCGGGTTCAGGTCGAAACCTTCGGGATAGCGCGACGGGACGTTTTCAAGTTCCGGTGCCAGCGGCAGCGGAGCATCCGTATAGCGGAACGCCACACGGCCGCCCCGGTGACGTATCCCGGTCAGCAACATGCAACTGTAAGCAAGACAGTGTACCCGGTCGGGAACCTGCCCGGTCACATCCATCTGCAAGAAAAGGTCGGAATCCGGCGCATCCGCCGATTTGCGGTAATAGGCTGCGAAACCCTCCACCTTTTCCGTCAGCATCCCCTTGTCCTCGTATTCGAACTCCACCGTATCGGCCAGGTCGGCCGACGTTATCCTCGTCAGCAGCCACGCCGTAGTAATATAGGCAGAGTTATCGACTGAAATGTCGTCGGTCACGACACCGTCCACCTCATGGCGGAAAACGTTCATAGGCCTCACATCCGCCTTGCAGGCGAATTCATATCGGTTTCCGAGCGGGTCGGTCACGATAAAACGTTCGACGATTTTCCGTTTTCCCCAGAATCCGTCATTCACCTCCGCATACTCGAAGGTTATCGCATCGTCGTTACAAGAGGTTTTCACCAGTTCGGCACCGCTGCCGTTGAAATTGATAAGAAAACTCCCCGAACCGCCCGGATAGGAGTAACAATACTTATCCCAACAGGAGTCCTCGGTACCCGCTATCACCCGCGACAGATAGTCGAGCGTAGCCGTGCCGCCCGTCCGGACGGTATGGTCTGCAACCCCGTCATCCATCATACCGCGTATCTCCCTGACCACGGCGCCGCCGGCATTGAGCGACCAACCGAGTCCCACCGCTTCGGAGAGTTCCTCCAGCCGGATACCCGACGCATGGTAGGCAATCGAAAGGGGAACTTCCAGCTTACCGCACACGACACGATGGAGCGGAACCTCGATGTTCGTCAAACCGAGGGAATATTCCACGGGGAAATCCGCATACTTGGCCACATGGCCGGCACTCAGCGAAGGCGACAGCCGCCGCATCTCCGGTCCCCACAGGTCGGCAGGCACCCCGTCTGCACCCGCAGCGGAGACAAACACCTGCCCGGTCTTCCGCACCACCCCGTTGCCATGCACCGGCGTCTCCGGTATCCCCGACAACATATCATTCCGTTTTTCCATAAGAATTGAGATTTTGATAAAAACAGCCATGAAAATACGCCGACAAGACACGGCACGGTTTCCACGACTTTCGACTCTCCGGATTGGCCGGGCATTGCCACACCGCCCGCCGACACGTTCCGAATATCCGGAGGCCGTTTTTCTGCAGGAAAGGGATTCGGGCATATTTTTTGTGTAGAGTTGCGAGAGATACAACGATTTGAAACACCGGATAAATCCGCTCTGCGGCCGACCGGCACCCGCCACCGGACGCATATGCTGCGGGCCGCATGCCCCGCAAACGGACAAATACCCAATAAGGAAGAAGAACGCCCGCGCAGCGATTCAGCGCACACACCGTTATGAACACGAACCGATTCGCCCAAGCTCTACTGAACGCCATCAAGGAGTTTCTCACCTGGATAGGACTTCCCCGCGAGATACTCGACACGGCAGATGAAATCATCTTCCTGATACTCATCGTCGCAATCGCTTTCATCGTCGCGGTCATCATACACTCCATCGCCTCACGGGTCACCCGGAGGGTATTGAAGCGCAAGCACGACAATTTCCTCAGTTCGCTCGCCAAATACGGCGTTCTGCGGAAACTGACGGCTATCATACCGCCGCTCATCATCTCGGCCCTGCTGCCCTTCGCTTTCGACAAACGTTCCGAATGGTTCATCATCGGCGATAAAATCACCTGGATTTACTTTTGCGTTGCACTGATATTCTCGGTCAATGCCATACTGAATACGGTCGGGGATACCCTGAAAACCAAAAAAGAGCTGCAAAACCGCCCGATGAAGGGCTTCATCCAAATCCTTCAGGTGATTTTCTCCTGCATCGGCATTATCGTCATCGTCTCCATCCTGATAAACAAATCCCCGTTCAACCTCATCACGGGCCTGGGAGCCTTCACGGCCGTCCTGATGTTGATATTCAAGGACACCATCCTCGGATTCGTCGCAGGCGTACTGATATCGGAGAACGACATGGTACGCATCGGCGACTGGATAGAGATGCCGCAGAACAACGTAAACGGCATCGTGACCGATATTACGCTGACGGTCGTGAAAGTACAGAATTTCGACAACACGACTGTCACCGTCCCGCCCTATTCGCTGGTATCGGGCTCTTTCATCAACTGGCGTGGCATGAGCGACTCCGGCGGCAGACGCATCATGCGCGAATACTCCCTGAAGCTCGACTACATCAAACCCTGTACGCCCGAATTTCTGGAAAAGATGAAAGGCTTCGACGAAGAACTGGGAAAATTCATCACCGAAAAACAGCAACAGGCCGCCGCTGGCCAGACGGTCAATACGGACAATCCGGCCGGACTGGTAAACGGCACCATCGACACGAACGTCGGTCTCTTCAGGGCCTACATGACCCTGTATCTCAAGCGGCATCCCGCCATCAACAAAGACCTGCTCCTCATGGTGCGCACGCTCGCCCCGACGGCAAACGGCCTGCCGGTACAGATTTACTGTTTCTCGGCCAACAAGAACTGGCCGAGCTACGAATCCATCCAGGCGGAGATACTGGAACATTTCGTCTCCGTACTGCCGGCTTTCGAACTCTATCCGTTCCAGAATGCCGACGCACGCGACACGCTCATCAGCGGCTTCGTCGAGTCGGGCAAGGTCGATATCTCGACGATAGACGGTATCCCCTGGCACTCCATCCTCCCCGGGAAGGCTCCAGTTCCTGCTTCCGCCCCGGCCGGCGGGCAACAGGCACCGGAACAACAGGCAAAAGAATAACCGGCCAGCAGCAGGGCCGGACGCGTCCCAGGAACGGAACGGCAGTGAAAAACAACAGGGGAACCGACTAAAAGTCGGTTCCCCTGTTTCATATCCGCAGTCTTCCGACCGCTTTTCCGCCCTTCTCTTATTCGGCCGCCGTTTCAAAACGGTAATCCGTCCGGCCGTTCACGGGACAGGAGGCCGCATTGGTAGTCGCATATACGTCGCCATCGGCCGTATTCACATACGCCACGACACGGCAGTTGTCCGTATATCCCTCGAGACTGAAGGTGTACTCTTTCACGACCTCGGTATTTTCCGCAACTTCCCCGAGGCTGTCGCCGCCGAGCGAGGTCGCCAATGCACGCATCGTATTGTCGTGGATAAACCGACTTGTTCCGGACTGCGCCCCCTCTATGCCGTCTTCAAGCAAGATAACCCCCAACCGGTACATACCCGCCTCACTCGGAGTGACCCGCACCGAAACGGTAACATTGCGGTCGGCATCGACCGTAGAGCTCATCGCAATACCCACCTTGGCCCCGGTCGCCTGATACTCCTTGATGATGTTGACAACATCGGTAACACTCATGACTGAAGGATCTTGCTGGTTTTTCTTATCGAAATCGAAAAATACCGCCGGAATTGCAGGCACCGAGAAATATTGCAGGAACAAAGGATTATCATTGGACGTATACATATCCGACTGATGTATCGCAACCTCCACAAGCCTGTCCGGATAAACTCCCAACGCCACTTTCAATACAGACATAAATGCACTGCAAGGCCCGCACCATGTCGCTGTAAAACGGTACAACAAAACATTTTTATAAAAGTCTCCAAAACCTACATGAACGGGCTCAGAAACGACCCCATTATACTCGGCCTCGAATGCCACGACTTGCAGGTCGCCGCTGTAAGAAAAACTGTTCGATTCGAGATACTCGCCGGTCGCGAGATTCTTTATCTTCGCTGCATCGGTAACGTCCCCACCTTCGTACGTCACCTTGAAAGAGGTCGCATCGGAACCGTCCGCCGCGATACGCGGTCTGGTTGCCATTATAACGAGCGGATTGGCCTCTTCCCTCGTTACGACTACTTTCACCGTATTCGACTGCAACCCCTGATACGAAGCTTTGAACTCATATTCATCCGACAAATAAGAGGCAAAAGAATGCACTCCCCTGTCCCAGGTTTCTCCGCTCGTCTGATTGACAATCGTCGCCAATACCGTCACATCCTGCCCCTCAAACGTCACGGTAAAAGTAGCCCGGTCTCTCCCGTCATTCATAATGGACTCTTTATCCACCGACAGTACGAGTTCTCCCGAAACGGCTATCACCTCAACGGCCACCTTATTCGACTCCTGTCCATTATACGAAGCGACAAATTTGTAACTACCGATAACATCGGTCGCAAATTCGTTCCCATCCAATACCTCGCCGGTAGCCGCATCGGAGATTGAAGCCTGCTTCGTCACATCGTCGCCATCCAGCATCACAGTGAAAGTAACTGCCTCCCTGCCATCACAGACAATGGATTCCCTGTCTGCCAAAAGAATCAGTCCTGCGCCAGCTTCCGCCCTAACGCTCACTTTATTGGATTTCTTGCCGTCATACGAAGCCACGAACTCGTAGCTCCCGACCGTATCCGTCGAGAATTCGCTTCCGGAGAGCACCTCGCCGGTCGCCGCATCCCGTATCTCGGCAAAAGCAGTCACATCCTCTTCGCCATACTTCACGGTAAACGTCACCTTGTCCACACCATCCGCAACAAGGTCGCTGCAATCTACGGTCAGGCGAAGTTCCTTGTTCCCGCCATCTTCCCCAGCTTTCTCACATGCGACAAACGCAAAAGCTGTCATACAAAACAGACCAACAAAATATCCGACACGCATAACAGTGTTTTTATGTATTAGCTTTCAAATTTAGCAAAACAACAACAAATAACCAATATCATTATTCTTTTCCACAAAACAGTTCGGGGAATCGCCTATCAGCGATTCCCCGAACTGTTTATCATCGCGGCAGAAGAGCCGCATACCACTCGGCCGCCTACTCGGCCGCCGTTTCAAAACGGTAATCCGTCCGGCCGTTCACGGGACAGGAGGCCGCATTGGTAGTCGCATATACGTCGCCATCGGCCGTATTCACATACGCCACAACACGGCAATTGTCCGTATATCCCTTGAGACTGAAGGTGTACTCTTTCACGACCTCGGTATTTTCCGCAACATCCCCGAGGCTGTCGCCGCCGAGCGAAGTCGCCAACGCACGCATCGTATTGTCATGGATGTAACCGCTCGTACCGTTCTGAGGTCCTTCGATTCCATCCTCCAGCAATGCTACGCCGAGGAGGTAGGAACCCGCCTCGCTGGGGGTTACCCTCACCGTAACCTTGACATTGCGGGCTGCATCGACCGTAGAACTCATCGCGATGCCCACCTTGGCCCCGGTCGCCTGATACTCCTTGATGGTATTGACGACATCGGCAGCACTCATCGATACGGCCGACGGACCCTCCTTGTCGAAATCGAAGAAGATGGCCGGAATACCGGAGAACTTGAAGTACGAAGCGAAGTCGTAATAATTATTGGAGGTGTACTCGTCGTTCTGATGAATCGCAACCTGTACCAAACGGTCGGGATACTGCTCCAGTGCTGCACTCAGGACCGACGAGAAAGAGGTACAGGGGCCACACCACGTAGCAGTGAAACGGCAGAACAGAACATTTTTGTAGAAATCCCCAAAACCTACGTTGATGGGTTCCGAAGTAGCTCCCTCGTATTCCGCCTCGAACTCCACGACCTTCAGGTCGCCGCTGTAGGAGAAACTGTTCGATTCGAGATACTCGCCGGTCGCGAGATTCTTTATCTTCGCCGCATCGGTAACGTCTTCGCCTTCATACATCACCTTGAAAGAGGTCGCATCAGAACCGTCCGCTGCAATACGCGGCCTGGTCGCCGTCAGCACGAGCGGGTTCACAGCCTCCATGGTTACCGTAACCTTCACCGTATTCGACCTCATGTCATTGTAGGAAGCTTTGAATTCATACTCGCCCGAGGCAGAGGAGACAAACGTATGGACACCCTCCGCCCATGCCTGGCCGCTCGTCTGATTGACGATGGTGGCCTGAGCAGTCACGTCGTTCCCGTCGAAAGTCACCGTGAAAGTGGCCGTATCCTCACCGTCGTTGACAATGGATTCCTTATCCACGGAGAGGACGAGACCCGAAACGGTAGTCGCATCGACCTTCACCTTATTGGACTCCTTGCCGTCGTAAGAGGCGACGAACTCGTAGCTGCCGGCGGTCTCCGTCGCAAACTCGCTTCCGGAGAGCGCCTCGCCGGTCGCCGCATCGGCAATCGAAGCGTTCGCCGTCACATCCTCTTCGCCGTATTTCACAGTAAACGTCACCTTGTCCGTGCCGTCCGCGGTAATCTCGCTCTTCGAAGCGGAAAGGACAAGGTCCTTATCACCTCCCCCGTTCCCGTTGGTGGGCTGCGTACAGGAAGCGAACGCCAGGGCTGCCGCACAAAGCGCATAACTGAAATATTTCATACTCTTCATATAAATAAGGTTTATTTGATATGGTTAAAGATTTACGGAAAAAATATTTAACATTTAACGAAAATACATTGATAAAAACAATCTTTCGCCCCTATATGGAAACTGCACCACGATACGTGGTGCAGTTTTCCGTTTCAGGGTTCAAAGCGAACTACTCAAATGTTACGTCTGCCCAACTGCCGACCGGGAACGATACGACGTTGGAAACGCTCCAAACATCCCCCGATTTAGTGCATACATAACATACGATGGAGCAGTTGTCGATTTCGTATTCGGCATTGGCGGTAATCGAGTACTCCTTGGAAACGGTCTGTCCCACGGTCATGGCACCGAGCGAATCACCGAAAATACTCTCGCTGAGCGTTTCGCGCAACGTATGATTATGTACATAATTGGCACCGCCACCTGTCTGAGAATGTACGATACCATTCTCGAGGAGCATGACTGCAAGATAATATTCGTTAGCCACGGAGGCGGTCACATTCACGTTGACCTTGAGGTTGGAACCGTCGGCCTCCGCATCGGCTGCGATACCCACGCCAGCAACCGTCCGAGCCAAAGGTTTCACCTTGCCGAGAATGGCCGAAGTCGATTCGGCTCCATACGAATAGACGGACAAATCCATATCATAATAGGTCATGGGCAATCCGGGTACACTAAAATAGGCATTGAAGTCGTCGATGTTTGCGGGAATCATCGGGTCGCTGCCCATATTGGGGTGATGAACGGAAACTTCAACCATTCGGGTCCCGTTATCATAAGACTCATTGGCCTTTTCAAGGGCGGTAGCCATCTGCGGACAATAGGAGCATCCTACGCTCGTAAATTTCAGTACCATTACACTCTTGTGGAAGTCACCGGAACCGACGCTGAGCGTCTGCGAGGTCTTGTCGTTATATTCTGCAACGAACTGCACGGTCTTGTCCGACCCCATGGTAAAGGTTGCGCCGTCGAGGTAGTCACCCGAAGTCACGTTCTTAATCTTGGCGGAAGCGGTCACATCGGTGCCCTTGTCCAGTACGGTAAAGGTAGCGGACTCGCCCGACTGCAGGCGCGGCTTATCTACCACCAGGCGCAACTCTGCGGCAGGCGCGGCCTCCACCGTCACCTTGACCGTATTGGAGGTCAAGTTCCTGTACTTGGCGGTAAACTCGAACTCGCCCACATAGCTCGGCGATACGAACTCATTGGCACCCTGTGCATACTCCTCACCAAGGGTTACGTTCGTGATAGTCGAAGTGGCCGTCACGTCCTCCCCCTCATAGGTCACCGTAAAGGTCGCCTTACCGAGGCCGTTGCTGACAATCGTCTCCGCATCCACCGAGAGCGTCAGCGACGATGCTGTCACGGTTACTTCGTTGGATGTTACCGTCTCACCGCTCTCCGGGTCTTCGTAGGTAGCGGTGAAAGTGTACGTCTCGGGAGTCGTGCTCGTGAACGTGAAGCCTTCGATAGCAACGGTACCGTTCATGATAACGGCATCGGAAGTAACGTCAACACTCTTCTCCTCCGTTCCGTATTTCACGGTAAAAGTAGCCTTGTCGCGTCCGTCGGACATGATGGATGTCTTGTCCACGGACAGCATCAGTTTCTTTTCACCCGACGACGGATTCTCGTTCCCTCCGTTCGGGTTGTTACAAGCCGTCAGCGACAGCGCTGCAGCCATCAGTACGAAACTCAGACTTTTGAATGTTCTCATAATTTTAAAAAGAATTTATTGTTCTACATAGTTTGGTCAATACATCAGAACGAAGTCGTCAGTGAGAGGTTGAAACCGGTATAGGCAGGCATCTGGCGGCATACGCCTCCGGAGCATACGTAACCGGCGCGGTTGCGTCCGTAGGAGAGCGCTATTCTCGTCCGCGACTTGGTATAGCTCACTCCCACATTATAATAATGTACCCTTTCCAACTGGAAATTGTACATGTCGCTTACGAAAACACTGAAGACCGGCGCGAAACTGTATTCGAGCTGCGCAGCCCACCAGTCGCCGTTGTTCCTCTTGTCGTTCAGTCTCTCCTGAACGGGTCCCTCGGCCCCGGTAGTTTCCATCGTCACGAACGGAGAATAGAGATACTGCAGTTCGAGACGCAGCGAATGTTTCGTATTGAACTTATAAAGCCCGTCGAGGGCGAACACGTACCGGTTGATGGGCACCATCGTCCACTCCTCGCCCATCATCCGCTGGAAAGCGAAAAGGAACGTAGTCTTGAACTGCTTGTTCCACTGCTTCTCGAAATCGAAGCTCGCATCGAGGTAGACGAAATTCATCTCTTTCGCATCCTCGGGCACCTTGCCTACATAATACACATCCTTTGGCTGATAAATCAACGAAGCGTTCACATGGAGTTTGGTGCCATACCTGCCGCCGAGCTGCGAACCGCGGCGGATGTTATAGAAGACATCCATCTGCGCGGCACGTTCGCCCTTGGTTTTGACCTGGAACGGGTCGAGGTTGGCCAGCGAATAGGTGTACTGCCGCGTGAGGGCCGGTATATAGTTGAGTACATTCCCCAGACCGCTGTACTGTAAATCCTTGGAATCCGTAAGTTTCATATCCATATGCGACACATTGCGGCCCGTGAGCGAAATGCCCCAGCCGTATCCGCTGTAACCGAGCTCTATCAACTGGGCACGCCCGAAGTAAGCCATATCGATTCCATCGACCAGATAGGCCCCCGGCGTTTTGCCTACGAGCTCTACGCGTCCGGAGAAACCGGCCGCCTCGTACACCATCCGGGCCGACCATGCGCTCATGTCCGAGCTGAGGAGACGCTGCCCTTCGGGGTTCGTTATATTAAGCCGCGCGGCATCATACTGCGACAGGAAACTTCCCTCGAGGGCGAGGTACTGCGACTTGAAGCCGAAGAGCGACGAGAGCGCCAGCGTAGCGTCGGCACCCCGGAGCCACGACGGCGCATAGTCCATATAGAGCCTCGGCCGGCCGAGCATCGCCCGAATGGCGAACGCATCCCCGATGTTCATTCCCGCACGGACACCCTCGACAGCAGAGTTCATACCGAGCGCCCTGTCCTCGTAGGCACGGAAGATAAGGCCACTGCCGTACTGGTCGTAAAAGTCGCCGACCGTCACGAAGAAGTTGTCATCCGTCCAGCTCGCATACTTATTGGTTATCTTGCCGCCCTTGTACTGCTCCTGATAACCGCTCAGTACCGGCGCATACAGCTCGCCCTGCACACCCGCGCTGAATTTGCCAAGCGTATAGTCCAGTTTCAGGTAGTTGTTCGACCCTATTCTGTCCGCCGGCATCGGGTTGCCGTTATTATATACCAAACTGTCCGGCATATACCATATCGTATTGGTTTCAAAACTACCCGAAAGCCGTCCGTAATTGGCGGGCTCCTGAGCGTTTACGATACCGGTCGCCATAAAGGCCGCCGCACATAAAAAGCCTGTAAGCTTCACATTAGTAGATTTTTTCATATGTTTAAGCATTCTTTATCCCAACAAATTAAGAAAAAAATAATCTGATAAGCAAAAGAATCGGCGAAAAAACCGGTACCCTGATTTTTCAGTTCTCTTTATAAGACGCCCCGACGGACCGAAATGTTGCATCGTCTTTTCCGATTCTTCGAAAAAAAGCGGGGATATTTTCACAAAATATCCCCGCAATACGCATACAGGCGCCTCCATCCGCCGATTACGGGATGTAGAAGGCAAGCACTCCGAGCGCATGAGCCTGGCACCACAGCCAGCAGTTCTGCCCCTCCTTCTTCATGATTTCAAACTCGATGGAGTCGAAATTCTCCACATCTTCGAAACCCTCGCTTTTAACGGAGGCCTGCACCTTTGCCCCTACGCTGCCTATCGGGGCGGCAAATGCCACCTCGATATATTTCGTGCCGTCATTGGAGACTATACGGAACGTATTCGTCGCCTTGTTGAAGTAGAGCTGGTCGGTCGTCTTGTTGAAAGCATACTGGGCCTTGGCCACTTTATAGACACCCTCCGTCACCTTTCTCTCGAACTCCTTCGAAGTGACGTTAATTCCCTTTGGGCGTTCGCATCCGACCAATGCGACTGTCGCTGCCGCCACAGCCAATACCGTTAATATCTGTTTCAGTTTCATGGCTATCCTCAGTTAATTCTATCGTACATTGACATACTTGACCAGATACTCCACACCGGCATCGGTGGTGATTTCGGCCATAATTCTGTAATTGTTCCCCGACGAGAGCTTCACGACGGTTCCATCGACCTCCTCGCCGTTCACCGTCCACTTCTCAGCAGTGACTTCGGAAGCGATATTCCGGTAATTCAGCACAATGGCCTCGCCCTCCTGATAGGTATTCTCCATGCCGAGCGTAGGCATCTTCGACAAATCGAGCGCCTCGGTCGTCACCTCCTGCACCTCCATGGGTTCCGTCGCATCCTCGTAATAAATGGATATGGTGTAATTCGTGGAGGGTTTAAGTCCGGTGAAATGGATGGTACGTTCCACCGTGGTCACCGACTGGGATTCGCCCCCCTTCTCCTGACAAACGACCCTGTAGTTGTCGTTGAAAGGCGATACGAACGAAACGGCTATATCGAACTGGCCGGGTGTGACGGTCAGGTCCCTGATGGTACCGCTGCTCACCTTCTTCACCTCGAAAGTAACGCCCGTCCCGACATTCTCCTTGATATTATACAGTTCAAACCCGGTCGTAAATCCGTCCCACCCCACAAAATAGGGAGAGTAGCCGGAGGTGAATTCCGTGACATTCTCGGTCCCCGGGAAGAACATCTTGCCGAAACCGCTGAGCACGTAATTCTCCCTTTCGACCTTGGAAGCCATTACGAAACGCATACACTCATGGTCGCCGTAGGCATTCACACGGTTGGCATTGAGGCTCCAAAGGTCGCTGGCACGGTATCCGCCCACCCTGTTCTGGGACTTGTCGATATGATAGACCAACATACCGGAACCGCTGCCCACGATGGCATATGAGGAGTCGGGGTCGCCCGTCTGCAGGTACCTGTCCCACGTACTCAAGGTACCGTTACGGTATTCGAACACGAATATCTCTCCCTCGTTCATCGACTTTATCATGTAGCATTTGTCGTTATAGACCGGTTCGAGGGTATATTCTCCCTCTTCGGTTATCTCGGTCAGGTCGGCCCAGCCGACCATATAACGCTCATAGGCCGACGTGGCCGGCGGAACCCGGCCGTCCTTCACATAGGAACCGGACGCCATCAGCGAGAAGACATCGAGGTTGAATCCCGTGCCGTTCTGCGCATAGTCCGTATCGTAGAAATCGGGCCATCCGAGGATGTGACCGAACTCGTGGCAGAAAGTACCGATACCGGCCATCACGGTGCCCGTATTGCCCTTCAGCTCGGAAGTGTACGCGGCCGCCTTCAACGCACCGCCGCCCCACCGGCCGAAACTCTGGTTGGGGTCCGAGAAGAACATTCTGGCAGGGTGCAGATAACCGCCCGTCGCCTCGGCATTGTTGTAGCCGGCATAAAAGATGAAAACATCGCGCAAATCGCCGTCCTCTTCCACATACGGGGAAAAATCCACTCCGTTGGCCTGCGCCAGGTTGCAGGCGTCGATGATGAACTGCCCTTCGTTGCCCGGATAGTAAAACACGGACTGGCTGAGCTGGAACGGCCCCACCACATCGAAATGGGGGTTGAACTTTCCGTTGGAGTTGTCCACATAGTAATCGCGGGCACTGCCCATGGCATTGTTCTCGGAGTATCCCTCTTCATTGAGCATCCGGTCGAACGCATCCCGCGGATTGCTTATGCTGAAATCCCTGTCGCTGAACGAAACGAGTATCACGAGCGACCTGAACTCCTCCCCCGTATTCGTACCGGCCGCCGTCGTCCGGAGATGCAAATCGTCCTCCAGCACGGGAGAAGCTCCGAAAGCCACGCCGCTGCCCGCATCGGCCACCATCGCGGCAGCCGCGACACCATGGGGATAGCCGAAGCTCACGGAACTGAGAATACGGCGCTCCTCGTTCGTCCGGTTCATCGGGTCATGGGCCTGTACCCCCGTAGATACGAGTTTCGTCCCCTGTACCTGCGCATAATAGAGCACACCGTTTTCGGCCACGAGGTTGTAGCCGTCCACCGTCGTAACATAGTTGAACCTTTCGTCACCGTACAGACGCACGGTCATGATCGTCCCGTCGGGCTGCTCGACCCTGATGGGCCGCGGATACGACGGTACGGCACTCAGCTCCCACCCCCAAAACAGCACGAAGAGGAAGGCTGCCAAAGATTTAAAAGTATACGATAAACTCATTTTGTAATTTTGTTTATAGAATTAGCAGATATTGTTTCATATAATTAACTTTGAATCCGATTACATGCGTAAAGAGTTTCAAAAAATGATACATATTTCACCACATGCAATATTCATATCGAAATATTTGTCATATGTCAAACAAAATCCTCTGTGTTAATCTTTATAAAAAACGTTTTGGCGTCCCAATATAGTACATTTTTCACGAAATTGCATCCCCGTTATCGGCGATAAACATTTATGTACTTGATTCTGTGCTTGGAATAGATTGCAATATGGAGAAAAAAATTTGCCAGAGCTGCGGAATGGCACTCGGAGACCCCGGATTCTACGGTACGAACAGCGACGACAGCAGGAATGAAGACTACTGTATCTACTGTTTCGCCGGAGGCGAATTCAACGAAGAACTCACCATGGAAGAGATGATTGAACAGTGTGCGGAAATGTATGCGATGAACAGCGGCGGCGATGCGGCTGCCGTAGAAGCGGCCCGTACACACATGACCGAACTGTTTCCCACCCTGAAACGCTGGAAAAAGTAGCCCTTTCTCCGACACGGATACGGACTACCGCAGGAAAAGGCGACGACCGTACCGGACCCGCCGTCAGCGGGAGAGGCTGCACGCCCGCCGCAGCGCTGCGGCGGGAAGAAGGAGGAGATACGATATGCTGCCCGGCGGCAAGACATGCAACAACATACCGGTACATCCGCATGGAACAGACAGGCAAGAGGGCCGCACACGGCCCGGAGGAGTTTTATGAGGAGGTTTACTCCATCGTACGGCAGATACCTCCCGGCAAGGTACTCACTTACGGGGCGATAGCCCGCATGATGGGGCGTCCCCGTCATGCGCGGCTCGTCGGGCGAGCCTTGTGGGGCACTCCGTCCGGACGCGGTATCCCCTGCCACCGCGTGGTGAACAGTCGGGGCGGTACCGCTCCCGGATGGGACGGACAGCGGAATTTGCTCGAAAACGAAGGGGTACCTTTCCATCGGAACGGCCGCGTCGTGCTGGAACGCTGCCTGTGGCAGCCGGACGGAGAACCGCCCGACGAATGATGCAACCTAAGAAAACAGAGGAATGGAAAAGATATGGTTCGACGAGAGCATCTGCCTCCGCGCAGCGAAACTCTCCGATGCCTCGGCAATGTTCCGGATGATAGATACGCAGCGGCAATATCTCGGTCGCTGGCTGCCTTTCGTGGCGGAAACCCGCACTGAAAACGATTCGTATGCCTACCTGCAGTCGGTCCTCTCCGTCCCGTCCGAACGGAGGGAACTGCTGTGCACGATAACCGCCGACGGGCGTTTCGCAGGGCTGGTCGGATTCAAAGATACCGACCGGGCGAACCGGAAAACCGAAATCGGCTATTGGCTCGGCGAAGAGTACCAAGGACGCGGCATCATGACACGGTGCGTGGAGGCGCTTTGCGGCCTGGCCTTCAGCGAACTGGACATGAACCGGATACAGATACAATGCGCCGTAGGCAACACCAAAAGCAGCAACATTCCCCGGCGCCTGGGTTTCACACTGGAGGGAATAGCACGGGCCGGAGAGCTTCAGGCGGACGGACGGTTCTCCGATATCGAAGTGTATAGTCTGCTGCGGGAAGAGTACATACCGCGGGGAAAACGGACGCAATACGACGAACGCCGGAACGAATAGCCAACATGAATATGAAAAAAACGCTTGTCCTTCTCCTTGCCGCAGCCGCGGTATTCTCGCCTCTACGGTCACAGGAAGTATCCGGCAGTCATTACGACTCGGTGCTCCGCCGGATTATGGAGGACGACCAACGGGTACGCAGGCAACTCGACAGCCTTGCACGGGCGGGAACCGACGTGACGGAACTGCTCCCTCTTTATGAAGAGATGGCCCGCACGGATGCCGCCAACCAACGGAAAGCCCTCCCGATACTCGAAGAGTATCTGGCCGGGACCCTTCCGCTTTCGGACGAATCGCTGACTACGCTCTATTATGTCATCCAGCATGCGGACCTCCCGGTACAGACAAAATACGCACCGTTTATCCGTTCGCTGTTCGAACGGGACATTATCACCAACGTGGAGTTCGCCTGGTTCACCGACCGGCTTCTCGTCAGGCAGCGGAAAGCCCAGACATACGGCCTGCAAAGTTACGTTTACGCAGGAACCGGCGACCCGTTTCTCTATCCCGTTTCCCGGAAGGTACGGAAGGCCTGGCGCAAAATCGGCCTGCCGGTCAGCGACCTGAATGAAATCCTGACCTCCTTCGGAGAGGGATATACCCCACTGCTCCTCTCCGAAGAGGAATTCGCCCTCTTCGGTCACGCGGTACGGTTCGATGCCGACGGCATCGAACGCGGCGTGCCGGACGTTTCCGTCCGTACTGAGGACGGCCGAACATGCACCACCAACGAGAACGGCTTCTATGCCCTCATCGTAAACAAACACGACCTGCCCGGCAAACTCATCTTTCGATATGACGGCCGCGTCTACGAATACCCGTTCGGAGAATTCCCCGACACGGACTGGGAAATCATCGACGCCACGATTCCCTAATCGACCAGGCCGAAACCGCCCTCTGCAAGCACGGAGAACGCCCCACCGTCCTCCAAAACAGTTTTTCGATTGACTGCCATCGGTACCCACAGACCCCTCGAAAACGCCGGATACCGGTTTAAGCCCCTCTCCGACCAACGCATTGTCCGGCCGCCAAATGAACAACAGGCACACGCCGCCCTACACACCGGACATTCCGTTCCCCTCAGCCGTAAACATTCCTTCCCGTATACTCCGCAAAAGCACCGGACACCGGCTTAAGCTCCCGCCCCCCACAACAACCCAATGGGCTACGAGATAAATGGCGCACCTTCACCAACCGACAGGTCGTCTTCTCCGGTCGCCCGCCCCTTCTATCCCTCTGTCCACCCGACCGAATACAACGAAGGAACCGTCCCGATACCGGGGCGGTTCCTTCAAACAACTGCGGCACAACGACCGCGTTTATCATCAATCGTTCAACGAGAAGCGCACGTAAGCCACCACTTTGGCCTCCTTGTCCACAGACTGGATGTGCTGACCCACGCTCTCCTTCGGATTCTTCACGAAATCCTGGCTCCAAAGCGTATTCTCCTTGAGGAACTTCTTGACCTTACCGTCGGCAATTTTGTCGAGCATGTTCTCGGGCTTGCCCTCCAGACGGGCCTGTTCACGGCCTATCTCGTGCTCCTTCTCAATCACCTCCTTCGGGCAGTGCGCCTCGTCAATAGCCACGGGGGCCATGGCGGTAGCCTGCATGGCGACATCGTGTGCGAGCTCGGCCGGTACCTCCTTGTTGAACCCGATGAGCGAACCTACCTTGTGGTTGATGTGCACATACTCCGCGCAGTAGGGAGCCTCGATACGGCCATAGAAAGGCAGTTCCACCTTCTCGCCCGTCTGGCCCGACTTCTCGGAAACAAGGTCGGCCACGGTACGGTCGCCCGCCTTGGTCGCCAGCAGCGATTCGAGGTCGGCCACATCGTTTTTCACAGCTATCTCCAATATCTCGTTGGCAGCCTGTACGAAACCTTCGGTCTTCGCCACGAAGTCGGTTTCGCAGGCAAGACAGAGCATGTATGCCTTGGTGCCGTTCACCACGCGCGACACTACGACACCCTCCGTTGCATTCCGGTCGGCACGTTTGCTGGCCACGAGTTTACCCTTTTCGCGGATAATCTCCACGGCACGCTCCATATCGCCGTCCGCTTCTGCAAGCGCATTCTTGCAGTCCATCATGCCGGCCATCGTCATCTTGCGCAGTTTCGCTACGTCTGCAAGCTTTATCTCAGCCATAATAATTCCTTTCTTTAATGGTTATCCTAATGTTATCCGCACAGCCCGCCGGGGCTGCGCCTTAACCGAACTACGGGAAGATGCCCCGAAGGCACTCCCCCGTAGTTTGATTATACCGGTAATCACGGCAGGAGTTACTGGGCAACCTCCTCCTTGATTTCCTCTTCTACCGCAGCTTCGGGTTTCTCCTGTACGGGTTTCTCTTCCGCTGCGAGCTGCTCGGCCTCGAACTCGTCGCTGCCGGCCACCTTCACCGACTTGCGGATACGGGGTTTCGCCTCCCTCTCCTTGCTTTCGGCGGCAGCCGCTTCGGCCTCCTTGTCCTTTTCGAGCTTGCGTTCGGTAAGTCCTTCGGCGATAGCCTGTGTCATCGCATCTATGATGACGGCTATGCTCTTGGTCGCATCGTCGTTCGCAGGTATCACGTAATCAATGTCTGTCGGATCACAACAGGTATCTACCATTGCGAAAACGGGGATGCTGAGTCTCTTGGCCTCCTTCACTGCATTCTGCTCCTTCTGCACGTCAACGACGAAGAGCGCTGCGGGCAGACGGGTAAGGTCGGCTATCGAACCGAGGTTCTTCTCCAGCTTGGCCCTCTGGCGGGAAATCTGGAGTTTTTCCCTTTTCGAGAAATTGTCGTAAGTGCCGTCGGCGGTCAATTTGTCGATGGTCGCCATCTTCTTCACGGCCTTGCGTATGGTGGGGAAGTTCGTAAGCATACCGCCGGGCCAGCGCTCCGTAACATACGGCATATTGACCGCGGACACTTTTTCGGCAACGACCTCTTTCGCCTGCTTCTTGGTAGCGACGAAGAGTATCCTGCGGCCGCTCTTGGCAATCTGCTTCAGGGCCGCTGCCGCCTCATCGACCTTCACCACCGTCTTGTGGAGGTCGATGATGTGAATCCCGTTCTTCTCCATAAAGATGTACGGAGCCATTTTGGGATTCCATTTTCTTTTGAGGTGACCGAAGTGAACTCCGGCTTCCAGTAACTGATTAAAATCTGTTCTTGGCATTACTGTCTGTTTTTCTAATTTTAATTCTCTTTACATCAACCCGCAGGTAGCGCTTTCAGGCGGTCCGCCGGGTTTTCCGCGAAAGGGCAGCCGTGCGAGTAATACCGCTCCGGGTAGTCTGCACGGTTTGACAACCGCTTTCGTGCTTTGTAAGGACGTAAATACTAACGTTTGCTGAACTGGAATTTCCTGCGCGCTCCGGGCTGACCGGGTTTCTTGCGCTCCACTTCACGCGAATCGCGGGTCAGGAACCCGTTCTTCTTCATCACACCGCGCCACTCGGGATTGATTTCGATGAGGGCGCGTGCGATGCCCAGACGTGCAGCCTCAGCCTGCCCGTGGATACCGCCGCCCGTGAGGTTGATGGTAATGTCATAGCTTTCCGGGTTCTCGAGCACCAGAAGGGGCTGTTTCACCACGTACTGGAAGATATCCAGCGGAAAGTATGTTTCCATGGGTTTGTGGTTTACGGTAATGGTTCCTTTACCGGGCTTCACGTAAACGCGTGCAACGGCAGCTTTCCTACGTCCTACGGTGTTTACAACTTCCATAGTTTCTACTTAATCTCGTTTAATTTGATTGTTCTGGGATTCTGCGCGGTGTGCGGGTGTTCCGCCCCTGCATAAATCTTGAGGTTGCGAAGAAGCGCATCTCCGAGGCGCGTCTTGGGCAGCATTCCCTTCACGGCGTGCTGCAGAAGGAATTCGGGTTTCCTCTTGAGGGTGTCCGCCGGGTTGGCGAAACGCTGTCCTCCGGGATAGCCGGTGTGTCTTACGTAGACCTTGTCGGTCATCTTCTTGCCCGTCAGCCTTACCTTGTCGGCGTTCACGACGATAACGTAGTCGCCGCAATCGACGTGCGGGGTAAAACTGGGCTTGTGTTTGCCGCGCAGTATCTTCGCGACCTGCGAGGCAAGGCGTCCCAAAACCTCCCCCTCGGCGTCGATGACGAGCCATTCCTTGTTGACCGTCTTTGCGTTAGCGGAGATTGTTTTGTAACTCTGTGAATCCACTTGTTTTACGTTTTATACCTGTTATTAAATAATTGATCCGTCACCCGTATTTTACGGGCGTGCAAAGATAGTGATTTCTAATCAATAAAAAAACAAATGCCGGAACAAATGATTCCGGCAGGACGCCCGGATTCCCCCGCACGGCGACGCTCCGCCCGACCGGGGAAACACCCTATTTCCCTTCCGCTATATCTTGAACGAGACACCGAGGGTAAAATAGGCCACCCCGAAACCGAGCTCTCCGTAGACCGCAAGCTGCGGCACGACATAGTAGCGTGCACCGATGAAGACATCGGCCAGGAAACCGCCGTAACGGGGCGGCTGGCCGTTCCACCACCTACCCTCCTCGCGCACGTTCGCAATCTCGCCGCCGAGGGTAATGCCCGCATAGGTATCGAGCCTCTCTACGAACTGATAATGGAACGTTCCGCGGACACCCAGCAGGAAACTGTTAATCTTCTGCCTGTACGTATCGTACGGATAATAGTAAAAACTTTTGCGGCCTGCGGCGAAACCTATGTAGCCGCTCACGCCGATGGAACTGTATGCGTCGAACAAATTGTCCACGATGCCGTACTCTCCCTGTATCACTATCGGAGGCACGACCGTATTACCGATATTGAGCGCCGTTCCCGCCCCTATGCCGGCACTGAGCACGATATCGCCCCCGCCGAACGTATTCTGCGTCTGCGCTTCCGCCGTCATGCCCGCCACGAGCAAGGCAGCGAACAGGATGATTCCCTTTTTCATACCGTTCATCTCCATGATTCTCCCTTCTTGCCTATTTCCGTATCTGCCTTGCGGCAAACCACCGCAAAGTAAATACATAAACTTCATTCGGGCAAGTTTATTATATGGCCGGGAAAGAAAACTTCCGGACGGAATACAGCTCTACTCTCCTTGTATTGTAAAAGATTGGAAATGTGAAACACATTCTCTATCTTTGTCCTGCTACCCCATGGGTAGAGACATATTGATGAAAGTGTTTCGCTTTTGTCTTGTGATGGGAATCTGACAGTTCAAAAAAACACAAAGAAGCCATACAGGCGTTGAATGGCACCAAAATCTTTTGAATCTTCGAAAATTCACCGACCGTCGTCTGCGTTGGGTGTACATCTTCACCGATGAAGATTACAACCGGGCCAAAGCCATGTACGACGAACGTATGGCTAATTACAGAAGCGGTGAAAAGTAGTACCTGGATTCTCTGAATAAATTGAGCCGTAATAGTTATTGCAGCTCAATTATTTTTTCCCGATTCACAATCCTACCTTCAGATAGGAGTCCCGGCGTCCGAGGTACATGTTGCCGTACACTTCTTTCGGCTTGTCAGATTGTTACGTCGTTTTTTTTGACCTATTGCGATTCCCGGATTCGGTGTCTGGTCAATCAGAGCCACAAGTTACGTACCTGTATGGATAGCCACTCCTTATTATATCGGAACTGCATTCAAAAAGTTTATTCCCTTGAATGTACAGTGTAATTATAGATATAATCGCTATCTTTGATGTAGGAAAGTGTTTACGCATTGTTTGACCACTTTAATGTTATCAGTACATGAAAAAGTATCTGTTTGCAATGCTCGGTGCTCTGTTCGTTTTTACGGCGTGTACGACCGGCAAACCGGAAAATGACGGAAACAAGACGACGGAAGAAGAGAACGATTATATCACGATGTATGTAGCGTCAGAAGTAAGCAGTCGCAAATTTCCATTTCTCGGAGGCCCTTCGTATATTGTCAAATTCGCTGAGGATGGTCAATGGCAACTGTTGGGAACGTCGCTTTTACAATTTACCTTCGAACAAGGATACGAATGTACGATACATGTCGAGAAAAAAATGACAGACCCATCACTTGCGGATAATCCGGCCTGGGTTTACGTATGCAGAGAAGTATTGACAAAAGAAAAGAAAGATTCCGTTATTCCGGAAAACCTGTTATAGAACACTCTTGAAAAACTGAAAATTATATCCCCTGCCAGAAGTATCCGGCAGGGGGATTTTATTAAGGGATAATTGATATCATTGGTTTGAATACAGCCATGATTCGCATATCCCTTTTTGCCGGGAATAGATAAGCGGTTTTTGTCGATAATATCTCGCCGGTATCCAGGTCTAACCAATGTACGAACTGATTACCGAAATTAGGCGTTGCCTCGATAGTCACCGCATTGCCGGTCGATGTTCCGAAAGAGCCGGCGCTGGTAGTACCAAGAGGTTTCCCCAAACTATTCTTTGTAACCGATATTTCGCAATGAACATTGATAGGATAAGTAAATCTCGCTTCATAAGTTTTATCCGATGTGACCTGAACCAAGTAAATATTGGACGAGCTTATTTTTTTATCGCCATCGAACCAACCGAGAAAACCTCTGTTGTCTTCCGGAAACGCTTGTAAAACGCAAATTTCTCCTTTAGCATAACGACCTGTGCCTCTGACTGTACCGGAAAGCGTACATTGTGGTTTACAAGTTATTGTATAGTGTGGTTTAGAATAAACGGTATTTAATGTAAAGATATCCATCTCTGACAAATCAGTATCGTTAACATTCCATGTGGACCCGTCCGATTTTTTCCACATATATGACACTCCTTCTGTCAGGGCACAGGCTGCTTCACACGAACCATATATCATGATGGAATGAGAATCAAATGGTTCTAATCCAGTACCATCCCACACAATTCTTCCGTCAGGTAGTTTCTCAACAGCTACTCCATTGGAGTAAATTATCACTTCATTCCCATTCTCTAAATACAGACTCTCCTCTGTATTCTCGGAATTTACCGGCAATACCTCTTGTAAATTGTCGTCATTGGCACAGCTCCAAAGTATCACCGATATAGCAAATAATAAATTTAATTTGGATAGTGTTTTCTAATCAGCATATTAATTTTATTTATTTGTTTGTTTGCATGATTTGTTTTTCCCTGATAACCTATTACAAAAAATATTGGGAAAATTCATTGTGGATTTACCGCTGGTTTTATTTTTATAAAAAATGAAACTCATTGTAAGATATGGATAGCGAGTCCGTACCTAATAACGTGCTGTCCGTTGCACTGCCCCAATGGTAAATATTTTAACAATAAAACACAAATCATGTTGTAGCGACCGAAAAGAATGTAAGTACATCAAGCATTCTCCGGCTGGCTTAACTAACTTATTTGTCATTTTTATTGGAAAAACAAGAATTTCTGCTATTTTATATTTTATTGCTTTTTAATAAGTTTGTGTATAACTTCGGGGTGTAGATGATTGATGGCAGTACGGGTTAGCCCCCACTGATGTCAGTGCCCCCAACCTGAACATTCGTAATCCGTACTGCCTTGCTTTGCAACAGAATAAATAAAGGTCGGGATTTGCTTCCCGGCCTTTATTCGTTTCCAAGGGCCTCTTGGTACTCTTTTCGTATTTGCATATACGGAACCATATGTCAAAACAGTAGGCATAGGCCCTAACTGCACCACAAAAATTCTTAATTTTGTGGCAGGGAACAACGCATCCGATGCCTTAACACGAGCAAAGACCATGAAAAAATTCCCTCTCTTCATTTTCATTTTGTGTGCCGCTTGCAGTATGTGAACCTGTACCGAAAGGGAAGACCCGCTGAAAAATATCGGCATTGACAGAGAATCGATCGTCAACATCGAAGAAATGACGCTTTACGTGGCATCGGTCAAAATGTATCCCTATACGGATAGAGAGATTTCCGAGGACGACTTGTATAACAAATACACGGAGGGATGTTTTATCGTCAAACATGCCCAGCACCTCGATTGGGAATTTGGCAAATTTACGGTTTACGATTTTCCGTACGAGAAAGGATATGAATATAAACTTCGGGGGCTGATGGTCGATTTCCTTCCGTTCGAGGCCAGGCCTGCCTGTGCATTCGTATGTCAGGAGATACTCTCCAAAGAGCCGGCAGATTCACAAATGCTGCCCGAACCGCAGCCGCTTCCTGACCCTATTTTACTTGATTCGGTAGAGCGGAACCTGTATGTAGCCTCCGACAAACGGCAGCATCCCGACATGCCCGAAGGGGAAAACCTTTACGAGTCCGCATGGGGCTTTCAGGTACGGGAGACCCCGAACACCGAGTGGCAGCTATACGACCGTCCTATCTATGATTTCGATTATGAAAAGGAATATGAATATACAATAGAGGTCGCCGAAGAAATTTGGGAGGATTTCTACGGCCGCATGTTCAATGCGGCACACTGGAAAGCGACCCTCTCGAAACAGGAAAAAGATTCCTTTGCAAAACCATAGCGCACAGGCGGCATGATGCCGCCTGTGTCATTTGTTACCAAGAAGTTGAATACAGCCCGCACTATTATCCGCAGCTAGCATCCTGTCGAACTGTACCGCATACGACGATTCAGTATTGACCGGACGCGTAGACGACCTCGAAAACCAGGTCACCCAACTCGAGGAGCTGTGCCGACAAATGAATACCGACATTGCAGCTTTACAGACCATTGTCGATGTACTGCAGGACAACGACTGCGTAACCGATGTCGTTCCGGTTGTCGAGGGCACCACCATCATCGGCTACACACTCCGTTTTCTCCACCACGCCCCTATCACCATATATCATGGAGAGAAAGGTGACAAAGGCGATAAAGGCGACGAGGGATTGACGCCGACAATCGGTATCCGTCAGGACACCGACGGCGCATTGTGGGAAAGGCTCGGCAAAGCGACGGGCGAGACGGGAACGACCAGAGAATCGTTCTTCCGGGACGTTACTCAGGATGCGGAGAACGTCTACCTCACCCTATCCGACGGCACGACGGTTACCGTACCGAAAGGAACTTCGCTGAACATATCGTTTGCGGAATCGGACCTGACCCGCATGCCTGTCAACTCTACCCGCGAACTTCATTACACAGTGACCGGCGCTATTTCCGAAGCGACGGTGGAAGCGCTATCCTCTGTCGATATGAAGGTCAAGGTGGAGCCCGACGATGCGACGGGCATCAATGGCAAAATCGTTCTCGTTTCCGGCGCGGAGATAAACGATGACAGCAAAGTCGTCATTTTCGTCACGAACGGCGAACGTATGCTGATGCGTACCCTCCTCTTCGACAAGGTCGGTATCCCGGCCGTCGAGGAGACGACCAAATGCGTGGATGCTGCGGGAGGCCGTATCGAACTGGCATTTCTGTCCGACAGCGATTGCGAGGCGGAGATTCCCGACGAGGCACGGAGTTGGGTCCGTGTCGCGCCGTCGAGCCGGGCCTTGACCCCGCACAGCATCGTACTCGATATCGCCGCAAATACCGACCGCCCCCGCAGTACGGTAGTGACGGTACGTTCTGTCTTCGTCCCGACACAGTGCATCGAGTACACCGTCGAACAGGCCGTCGGGTCGACGCAGCTTCTGTATACGACGACCGGCCCCTGCCTCCAATTGTCTTCAGACGCATTCGACGCCGCAATCGTCTCGCATACTTTCAAAAACGGCGTCGGCACCATCATCTTCGACAAGTCGATTACGTTTCTTCCGAAGAATACATTTGCTGATAATCCTACCCTAACAGGCATTGCCATTCCGGAAGGGGTTACATCTATCGAGACTTATGCAGTCTCGGGCTGTTCCTCGCTGACAAGCATCAAACTTCCGGAAAACCTTACCACCATCGGAACAGATACATTCGCCCAGTGCTATTCTCTCACAGACATTATTATCCCGGGAAACGTCACTCTCATCAAGGATGAAGCATTCTGCGGTTGCTTCGCTTTAACAAGCGTATATTGCCGTTCGGTCATCCCGCCTGTACTCGGCAATTATACATTTGAGAATACGCCTAACCCAACTATATATGTACCTACAGCCTCGGTAGAGGCCTATCGTGCCCAGTGGAGCGAATACGCATCCCAAATCGTCGGCTACGAATTCTGACGGCAGCGCGGCCAAAGCTGCGCGGGACAGTCCGACTGTCTCAACGGAATGCCCCGCAGTCTCCGCAATACGACGGGAGCGGAGTCCCTTGCGAGGACTCCGCTCCCGTCGTTTCGGCCTGCACCTGCCGTCAGAACTTGTAGGCGAGGCCGAGGTTCACCGTAGCGAGCCCGTACCCTACCTCGCCGAAAACGGCGAACCGCTGCGTGAGATAGTAACGGGCACCCACGTAGAATGCGAATTCGAAACCGCCCACTGCCGGGGCCGACGGTCTGAGGCCCGAGGGAAACGAACCGTAATCGTTGGTCATGGTGATGTTGTAGCCGAGGAACAAGCCAAGGTAGGTATCCAGCCTGTTGACGAACTGGTAGTGCAGCGCACCGCGCACGCCAAGAATGAGGTTGTTGAAATTCCACCCCGCATCAAGGTTATCGAATGCGCGGTATTTGGCTCCGGTGTAACCGATATAGGCACCGAGTCCCACTACGCCGCGGCCGTTGTTGAACAGGTTTCCTGTCACGGCGTATTCGCCGGAGAGCGATATGGGAGGCACCTTCTTGGTATAACTGTCGTTATACACCATGTTGCCCAACCCGATACCGAGGTTGAGCACCACATCGCCCTTCGAGAACACATCGCCGTCGCGGAACGGCTTCTTCTGGGCATTCGCTGCGCCGCCCATCACGCACAGGGCGAGCAAAAGTAAAGACAAACGTTTCATAATCATAAAATATTTTAGTTGGTATTACACTCCGGGCATCTCCGCAAGCCGCCCTCCGAGCATCTTTCCCGTGGATGTTTCAAAAACCTTACCAAACGCAGGAGGCACACCTCCGCAATCCCGGCGGCCGACTGTGCGGCGCAGCCCCTTTTTGCACAAACCTTCTTGTCCCATTCGGGAGGAAATGATATTTTTGCACATTCCGGGAGAGACACGCAAAGCCATGGACCTAATGAACAGGCGAATACTGAGACTCGCCATCCCAAACATCATATCCAACATCACCATCCCCCTGCTGGGCATGGTCGATACGGCGATAGCGGGCCGGCTGGGCGACGGTGCCGCCGCAATAGGCGCCATCGGCATCGGAACGACGATATTCAACATGATATACTGGACGTGCGGTTTCCTGCGCATGGGAACGAGCGGCATCACGGCACAGGCCTACGGAGCCCGCAACCTGCGCGAATGTACCGACATCCTCGTCCGTTCCATGTCCGTGGCCATCGTGCTGGCCCTGCTTCTCGTTCTGCTGCGCAACCCCGTAGGGCGGTTCTCGCTTGGGCTAATGCAGGGCAGCGAAGGGGCTCGGGCACTTGCAGCCGAATACTTCTTCGCCCGCATCTGGGCGGCACCCGCTTCCATATCGCTCTTCGCCATACACGGCTGGTTCATCGGGATGCAGAACTCCAAAACGCCGATGGTCGTCTCCATCATCTCCAACGTGGTGAACGTCGTCTTCAGCGCCCTGTTCGTCTTCCGGTTCGACATGGGCATCGCGGGCGTGGCCTGGGGAACGGTGGTGGCACAGTACACGGGCGTCGCGGTGTCGTGGATATTCTGGGGCGTCTACTACGGCCGGCTGGCAAAATATGCCGACCTGCGGCGCAGCATCCGGCTCAAACCCATGACGCAGTTCTTCCACATCAACAAGGATATCTTCTTGCGTACTCTCTGTCTGGTGACGGCCTACACCTTCTTCACGGCCGCCTCATCGCGTTTCGGCGACACCGTGCTCGCCACCAATACGCTCCTTATGCAACTCTTCACCCTATTCTCCTATATGTCCGACGGATTCGCCTACGCCGCCGAATCGCTGGCCGGCAAATACATCGGCGCTGGCAACCGTCCGGCCCTGCGGGAGGCTATCCGCAAACTCTTCGGGTGGAGCCTCGGCATAGCCGTTCTCTACGTCGCCGTCTACCTGACCGGGTGGCGCAGCATCCTCTCCCTCTTCAACCCCTCCGGAGCGATACTCGATACGGCTGGCGCTTACATCGGATGGGTTATCGCCATTCCGCTCGTGGGATGCCTGCCCTTCCTGATAGACGGCATCCTGCTCGGTGCGACACAGACGAAAACACTGCGAAACACCATGTTCATCGCCATCGCCCTCTATTTCGGACTTTACTACTCCACCGTCGGTCTGATAGGCAATAACGCCCTGTGGCTGGCATTCGTGGGATTCATCGCAGCCCGCGGCGGTCTGCTTATGGCGGCGACGCACAACCTCGACACCGGAAGGCTCATCGCCTACCGACAGCACGGCTAAACGGCCGACCGCCGAAAGACGAGAGATGAGAGATGAGAGACGAGAGACGAAATGCCGCACCTTCCGGTCTCTTTCGTCCCGGAAGGTGCGGCATCCGTCCGCTTCGACGGCTCAGCACTCAACTGCGCCCCCTGCCGTCCCCCTTATAACGCCACAACTGCCAACTGTTCACGATATTCTGCCAGATGACATAGGCGGCGGGCGCCACCGAAGAGAGGGGGTCGAGCCACGTCTGAGCCATCCAGATGGCCAATACCGTATTTTTCTGTCCGATGGACTGTCCTCCCGCCACCGTATCGCCGAAACGCCGGCCTATATATCTGCCGAGAGTGAACTGCAACAGGCAGATGACCAACGCAACCGCAGCGAGGAGTACCTCGACGGTATAATTCTCTTTCGGCTGCGCGAGCAGGAATTCCACCGTCCGTCCGAGTACCACGGTCAGCGAGGCGGCCCATATCCAGAATGAAATGATTTGCCGGTCACGGACAGCCTTGTGCCAGCGGGGGGCGAACCGCTCCAGCAGGACGGCGCAGACGAAAGGCAGGATGAGCAGCGGCACGACCTTCCACAGGATGATTCCGACCGACTGCAGGAACGAGAGCTCCGGATTGGCCCCTATGGCGGCGAAGAGCACCGGTGCGGCCACCGCCACCCCCATGTTGCTCATCAGACAGAACGAGGCCATCGTCGCCACATCGGCGCCGAGCATGCCCCCTATCGTGGTAGCGGCCATCGCCGTGGGCACGAAGGAACACATCATGGCCCCCTGGGCGAGCAGCGGATTCACCCGGCACAGTACGAGATAGAGCAGGATGCCCAGCGACATCTGCACCGCCAGCAATACCCAGTGAAACGTCCGGAACCGCACCTGTCCGGCCGACACGCGGCAGTAGGTCACGAACAGCATCGCGAAGATAAGGTAAGGGGGCAAAAAGGAGAGTTTGTTGAAAAAGCCGTGGAATACCGCGCCAATCAGCATGGCGAGGGGCAGCGCAATCGTGCGCCGTTGTTGGTGTGACATGTTACGAAACGTTTAAACCTTCCATGAACGCCCCGCCCCGGCAGCGCTTCTGCGGGAGGCGGGAAACCGACCGTTACTTCTGTCTGAAATATATCTGAATGGGTACTCCCGAGAAATCCCAATGCTCGCGTATCTTGTTTTCGAGAAAACGCCTGTACGTATCCTTTATATACTGCGGCAGATTGACGAAAAAGGCGAACACGGGCGTAGGGTTGGGAAGTTGGGCCGCATATTTGATGCGGATGTATTTTCCCTTTATCGAGGGCGGCGGTGTCTCTTCGATTATCGGCAGGATATAGTCGTTGAACTCCGAAGTCGGAATCCGCCGCGCACGCGACCGATAAACCCGCAGGGCTGTCTGAAGCACTTCGAGAATGCGCTGCCGGTCGGGCACGGAGGTAAAGATGACCGGCACATCGCTGAACGGAGCGAGTTTTTTCGCTATCGCTGCACGCCACTCTTTCATGGTATTGCTGTCCTTCGGGATGAGGTCCCATTTGTTCACCACGATGACGCACCCTTTCCGGTTGCGGACGATGAGATTGAAGATATTCAGGTCCTGCGACTCTACCCCCTGCGAGGCGTCGAGCATCAGGATACAGACGTCGGAACTCTCTATGGCGCGTATGGAACGCATCACCGAATAGAATTCGAGGTCTTCCGTCACCTTTCCCTTCTTGCGGAGCCCGGCGGTATCTATCAGGTAGAAATCCATGCCGTACTTGTTGTAGCGCGTATGGATGGAGTCGCGGGTAGTACCGGCCACGGGCGTCACGATGTTGCGCTCCTGACCGAGCAGGGCATTGGTCATGGAGGACTTTCCGACATTGGGACGCCCCACGATGGTGATGCGCGGAAGCTCCTCCTCCCCGCCGTCCCGTTCGTCGGGAGGCAGTGCGGCCACGATGGCATCCATCAGGTCGCCCGTACCGCTGCCGCTCATCGAACTGATGGCGTAGGGCTCGCCCAATCCCAGTGCGTAGAATTCGGGGGTACCGTAGAGCTGTTCGCTGTTGTCCACCTTATTGACCACGAGAAACACCTTCTTGTCGGCACGGCGCAGAATGTCGGCCATGAACATGTCGAGGTCGGTGATACCGGTACTCACCTCGGTCATGAAGAGTATCACGTCGGCCTCGTCGATGGCCAGCATCACCTGCCGCCGTATCTCCTCCTCGAACACATCTTCGCCGTTCACCGTATACCCACCCGTGTCGATGACGGAAAATTCGCGGCCGTTCCAGTCCGTACGCCCGTAGTGACGGTCGCGGGTGGTACCGGCCGTGGAATCCACGATGGCCTGCCTCATTCCCACCAGCCTGTTGAACAAGGTACTCTTCCCCACATTGGGACGCCCGACGATAGCTACTATGCCCATGATACCCGATTTTTAAATGTGCCGCAAAGATAGGCAGAATCCGGCAACTCAACAATCATACGCCACGGTCTCCCGTCGCTAACATCGATAAAAATTCACCGATTTCCCGGTAAAATTTTTTGGGAAACCTCCAAAATCCCTATCTTTAATATGTGTATATGTGCCAATTCGTCCGCAGCCATGCCGGAACCGGCATGACATCCGACCTTAAAACGTACCCGACGATGAACCGATTCATCCTTTACGCCGGCTTGCTCGCAGCAGCCGTCACCGCGGCGGGGTGCCGACAGGCCCCGACCGGCAATACCGACGGAGACGGAACGATTTCGCCTTCGTTCGTCCAGCAATATTACGACCTGTCAGCCATTGCCGTCCGGCAATATTTTGACTACCCCTATATTCAAATCATGCCGGAAACATACGAAACATGCAGCTATTCGGTTCCGCCGTCGGTACGGTTCAAAGCGCTCAGCGAAAAATACGGGGATACGGCCTACAACCGTCCGCTCGCTCCGTTCAGCCATACGGTATACTGCAACGAATTTTCGGGAATCGACATCTTCAGCGACAGGGATTTCGATGCCGCCCATCCGGCCGGAACCTCCCTCTCGGACATCGTGCGCATCGTGGGCGCCTCGCCTTACCGGTATATCCGGAACGGCTATACGGCTCCGTTCGACTGGAGGGAACTGCCCGAAGACTACCGGATAGAGAACGGAATCTCATATCTGGAGGGATACCTGCCGGTGAACGGGACGCTTTGCGAACTCGATGCGGAGGAGATGTATATGCTCGACCCTTTCGAACTATACCTGAAATTCACGATTCTCCCCGAGATAAAAAAACACACGGTTACCGTCGTCCTGCGGGAACAGGATACGGAGATAACGGGAAGTACGGAAATCATTTTCCCATAGAGATAACCCATCCGAGCGAGCGATTGTGGCTGCCGATATGCCGGCGAAAGGGAAAAAAGCCTATCTTTGTCGAAAGACAATCACTAAAAAACACAGGACTATGAAAAAGATTGCTTTAGCCGTTGCGGCGCTCTTGATTTCGGTTTCGGCCATGGCCGGGAACAACTACAAACTTCCGTTCGTATCGTTCGGTATCAAAGCCGGCTACACGACCAACCAGCAGAAAATCGACTACAAGGCACTGCGCAACGCCGAAACGATAAAGAAAAATGCGAGCGGTTTCAACGCCGGCATCGTGGCCCGCGTGGACTTTCCCCTGCTGCCCATCTACGTTCAGGGCGAACTGCTCTACGACTGGGGAAAATACAAGGACGTATCGCTGACAGGCCTCAACCCGACGAGCGTCACGACCAACAACTTCAGCGTACCGGTACTTGTAGGCGTAGGCATCGGCTCTTCCAATTTCGTCAAGGTACGCGCCAATGTAGGCCCGGTCTTCAACCTCGTCTCCACGGCCAAGTTCTCGAATGTGGAAAACGTGGCCGACCTCGAAAACATGTTCCGGAAACAGACCGTAACCTGGACCGCAGGCATCGGTGTGGACCTGTTCAACATCATGGTGGACATCCGTTACAACGGCGTCTTCTCGAAGAAGGACATCGCCAACATCGGCGACCTCGCCTCCATCAATACCCGTCCTACGAGCTGGACGTTCACCATCGGCTACCTGTTCTAAAACAGTCGGACAGGAATGCCTGAAAAGACCATAACGCTCGAAGGGGTGGAACCCCTTGCCTTCTACGGGGTCGCAAATGCCAACCTGAACCGGATTTGCGACCTTTTCCCGAAGCTGAAAATCGTCGCACGCGGTTCCTCGATAAAGGCTATCGGCGACGAAGCGGAACTGGAACGTTTCCAAGAGAAGATGCAGGCTCTCATGGCCTACTCTTCCAAATACGGCCACATATCGCCCGAAGTCGTCGGCCAGGTCTTCTCGGAAGGTCTCCACAAAGCGGAAGAGGCACAAAGCAAAGACACCATCGTCTACGGCAACGGCGGCCTTATCGTCAAGGCCCGCACGGTGAACCAGCAGCGCCTGGTAGAGCTGTACGACGACAACGACCTGCTATTCGCCGTAGGGCCCGCCGGAAGCGGCAAGACCTACACCGCGATAGCGCTGGCAGTACGCGCCCTGCGCAACAAGGAGGTGAAAAGAATCATCCTGACGCGCCCCGCGGTAGAGGCGGGCGAAAAACTCGGTTTCCTCCCCGGGGACCTCAAGGAGAAACTCGACCCCTACCTCCAACCGCTCTACGACGCACTGAACGACATGATTCCGGCAGCCAAGCTCCAGAAGTACATCGACGAGGGCACAGTGCAGATAGCCCCGCTCGCCTACATGCGCGGACGGACGCTGGACAACGCTTTCGTCATTCTCGACGAAGCACAGAACACCACCCTCTCCCAACTCAAGATGTTCCTTACCCGCATGGGACGCAACGCGAAGTTCATCGTGACGGGCGACATCACCCAGATAGACCTGCCGCGCCGTTCCGATTCCGGCCTCGTCCGGGCCATGGAGCTGCTGCGGGGAATAGACGGTATCGGCATCGTGGAGTTCGACCAGCGCGACATCATCCGTCACCGGCTGGTAAAGCACATTGTCAAGGCGTTCGAGAAGGAGCAGGAGCAGACGGCGGGCAAAGAGACGCCGGCGACGGACGAAGCACGCTGAACCGTCACACGACACCCGCGCAAGACGCAGGAATTTTCCAGGAAAGCGCAGCCACCAGGAGGATAGAACGTGATAACAGGACGGTAATACGTAATAATGTAAATCTTTCAGGCAATTTTATAAGGTTTTTCCGGGGTTTATTCACATCTTTGTTTCGACCGAACGCTGCGCGCTTGTGTATTGAAGAGACGCAGACGGGCGTTTGCGGCTTTTTGAATGAAATATTCATTATATTTGTTTCAGCGAACTGCCGGGTGAACGCACACCGGGCCTGCGCCAGCGATACGCCGGCGGTTGTGACGGGTATTTTCGCAGTACCGGAGGCAATGACGGCCGGCAGACGCGAAAAACGATAAACGAAACGAAATCACAAAATGCATAAGACTATGGACAAGGACTTGAAAAAACTGAAACCGGAACTGCTGTGGACGCGGTTCTCGGAGATATGCGCCGTTCCGCGCCCCTCGCACCACGAGGAGAAGATACGGGAGTACATCATCGACTTCGCCAAGAGACACAACCTGGACTACACCGTGGACGCCGGCCCCAACATCATCATCCGCAAACCGGCCACTCCGGGGATGGAGAACCGCAAGACGGTCGTCCTGCAGGCTCACCTTGACATGGTGCCGCAGAAGAACTCCGACAAGGAGTTCGACTTCGAGAAGGACGGTATCGAGGCCTACATCGACGGCGACTGGGTAACGGCCAACGGGACAACGCTCGGCGCCGACAACGGCATCGGAGCTTCGGCCATCCTCGCCGTACTGGAGGACCGAACGGTGAAACACGGCCCCATCGAGGCGCTCTTCACGGCCACGGAGGAGACCGGCATGGATGGAGCCTTCGCACTGCGCCCCGGCGAACTGAAGGGCGACATCCTCATCAACCTCGACTCGGAGACGGAAGGTGAACTCTATGTAGGCTGCGCCGGCGGGCTCGACCTGACGGCCACCATGAAGTACGATACGGTCAAGCTCGACCGCGAGAACTTCGCCGGATACCGACTCGAAATCAAGGGTCTCAAAGGCGGCCACTCCGGCATGGAAATTATCCTCCAGCGGGCCAACGCCAACAAGCTCTTCGCCCGCTTCATGCGCAACTGCCAGGAAAAGCTCGGCATCATGCTCTGCGACATCGACGGCGGCGGCCTGCGCAACGCCATTCCGCGCGAGGCATTCGCCACCGTGGCAGTGATGAAAAAACACGAGAAAGCCTTCCAGAATGCCGTCAAGAAGTTTGAAAAGATATACATCGACGAATACAAGGGCATCGAGGACGGCATTTCCTTCAAGGCCGTTCCTGTCAAGACTCCCTCCAAAGCCATCAATTTCTTCGACCAGGCCAATCTGGTGGATGCCGTATTCGGCTGCCCGAACGGAGTGATGCGCATGAGTACCTCGATGCCGGGGCTGGTACAGACCTCCTCGAACCTCGCAAGGGTGGTGTCCGAACGCGGCTACTTCAAAATCATGTGCCTGCTTCGCAGTTCGGTGAATACCGAAAAGGACGACCTGGCCCTCATGATACGCACCGTCTTCGAGCTCACCGGAGCGACCGTCAGGACTTCCGGAGCCTACGACGGCTGGAATCCGAACATGGATTCGCCCATTCTCAGGGCGATGAAGGCTGGATACAAGGAACTCTTCGGCAAGGAACCGGCCGTCATGGCGATACACGCCGGACTCGAATGCGGCATCATCGGCGGCAAATATCCCGACATGGACATGATATCCTGCGGCCCCACCATCAAATATCCCCATTCGCCCGATGAGAAGGTAAACATCGCTTCGGTCGAGAAGTTCTGGAAGTTCCTCTGCCACACGCTGGAAACCATCCCCGTGAAATAAGGGAAAGCGGTGGACGGAACGGTAGGGTATAAACCTGCGGAGAGCTCCGGTGCCAAATGGCTCGCAATTATCAATCCCTCCGCGGCGGGCGGCAGCGCCGCCGCGGAGTGGCCATTGATAGACCGATTGCTGCGCAGGGCCGGAATCACTGCCGAGGCGGTCTTCACCGCGCATCGGTACCATGCGGTGGAGCTGACTGTCGCCGCCGTCAACGACGGCATAAGACACATCATCGCGGTAGGAGGCGACACGACACTGCATGAAGTGGTGAACGGACTCTTCATCCAACGGGCCGTCCGGCCGGAAGAGATAACGCTCGGCATCATCCCGACAGGCAACTGCAGGATAGCCGGCATACCGAAGACATATCCCGAAGCGGTTTCGGCCATCGCTTCGGGATATGTCTCTTTATACCACATCGCAACCGTCTCATACAGTCAGTCGCACTACCGACAGGAGCGCCTGATGGCAGGCGAAGCCGGCATGGGACTGTATGCCATGCTCGCAGCCCGATTCAACCGGCTCCGGGAAGAGGGCAAAGCGACCGTACCGAGACGCCTTTGGGCCGTACTGGAAAGTATCCTCTCCTACCGCGCTCCGCAAGTACGTATCTATGCGGACGGACAATCCGTCTACTGCGGCCGTGCCGCGGGTGCTACCCTCGTCATCTCCGGCGAGTTTCCCGAAGGGCATTTTGAACTCACCCTGCAGCCCGGAGGCTGCCGAATGACCTGTCTGCGCCTCTTCTACAAGCTGTTCCGTGGTAAACCGTATGACCTGCCCGGCAGCCTGCACTGGAGAGGCAGAGAGATACGCATCGAAACGGACAATATTTTCGCCGTGGAAGCCGACGGCGACCCGCTCGGAGACACCCCGCTCGGATTCCGGATAACGGAAGCTGCCGTCAGACTGGCACTCCCCGCCCCAGCAACCGACAGAACGGCAGAGGAGAGCGCTCCGTACAGATACAAACGCTCCGTACAGTATATTCCGCGCAACTCACGTCCGTCTCTCTAAACGGAAAAAGCCCGGCAAAGACAGCCGGAAATGGCAGCCGCAAAAGGGCTCCCCTCAGCAAACCAGCCTTTCATCTCCAAGAAAGACGCCTATTCCCCGGAGACCGTTCCCGACCGGGAGGCTTCCAGGCCAATATCCTGTCACCAAACAGCAACCACATCCGCACGCCCCTCCCGCCGCATCCTGTTTTTGCACGGTTCTTGTAACGTTTAAGCCAGACATAATTTTTCTTAACCGTTAAAAACATTTTGATATGGAAACATTAATGGAACGTTTCAAAAGCCTAACACGCTATTGGTGGGCAATGCTGATACTCGGCGTGGCCATCTTCGTGGTGGGTATTCTCATCTTCACCTATCCGGGCGAAAGCTACATAGGCATGGCAGCACTCTTCGCCGTACTGATGCTCGTTTCGGGTATCATCGAGGTGGTAATTGCATTTACCGAAAAGTACATGGTAGGCCGGGGATGGGCCGCGGTACTGGGTGTCCTGGAAATCATCCTCGGCATCATCCTGATATGCAGCCCGGCCATCACGGCCATGATGCTTCCTATCGTACTCGGCATATGGTTGCTGTTCCGCGGTATCGGTCTCATCGGCATCGCGAGCGAAATGAGCCACTTCAAGGTCAATGGCATGGTATGGACCATCATCCTCGGCATTCTACTCATCATCTGCTCGCTGATGATACTCTTCCAGCCACTGTTCGGCATCGCAGCCGTCGTGGTATGGGTAGGCATATCGTTCCTGGTAGCGGGTGTATCGCTCGTGGTGTTCGCCTTCCAGCTGTTCAGCATCAAGAACAAGTTCAAGAAACTGACGGAATAACCTTCGCGGTTTCCGCACGCAAGCCGCCGTACATCCGGATGTACGGCGGCTTTTTTATTCCTTCGTCCGAACAGCTCTCCGCTTCCTTCCGCCGGAGCACGGCCGACAATATCAGCCCGAATACGAATATGAATCCGATTACGTTCCACAGGCTTCCCGGAATAAATCCCGTCCCCACTCCTGTACCGGAGAACAGGCAGGAAAGCCCTCTTCCTATCCCAATTCCAGACATAATCCTGTATGCCACAACCGGGCACGACCGTTCCGGAGAGCAGGCCCACCGAGGTATCCGACTCTGCACACGCCCCGCACGCCGGCCTCTTCCTGACACGACGCGGCAATCCGGCACGTCTTTCTTTCCTGGTACCCCGTACACATTCCGCATCATGCGACAATCCGCCCTGCACCAGACCGTCCCGAAACCGGCCGCTCCCTCCTCCACGACCGCCGCACACGACCGGAAGCCGGGACGACAAAAAAAACGGGGCCCCGGATTCAACTCCGGAGCCCCGTATTCGATATCCCTTGCGGGATGAAAATTCTACTGGGGTTTCTGCATCTGGTACAGACGTGCCACCTGTCCTGCGGTCAGCGTCGTATTGTAGATGCCGAGATTATCTATGGCCCCCCTCATGGAGTCCCAACCGTCGGGAGTCTTCCACGAATCCCACTCCCAGGTAGCGGCCTCGTCGTAAACGGTCGCCGCACCGATGAGCAACGGAAGTTGGCGTCCTATCGGGGACACATACGCCGAAGCGATGGAACCGGTCAGGTTCTCCTTGGTCGCGGAGTCCCAGGTCTTCGTGGCGATACCGTTCACATAGAACACTACGGTATGGGCATTGAGGTCCATCGTAACGGCCAAATGTACCCATACACCGTCCTTGACGGTCCCTACCGACTCGTTGTCCATATCGACCGTCGCTGTCGTGGTCTTGACCGTGAAGAAAGGCTTGCCGTTGTTCTCTACGTTCAGTTTCCAGTTGTTCCAGTAGTTGAGGGAGACGATGTAGTTGTTCGCACGGCTCGCGTCGTCCACCTTCACCCATGCCGACCACGACATGTTGTTCATCAGAAAATCGGCAGGATTGTAATCCTCCACTGCCAGGTAGTTACCCTTGCTGAAGTAGATGGCCTTGCCTGCGCCCACACCGTCCACCAGCGACGGAAGTTCGGTATCGGAACCGAATATCTCCGCCGGCCCGGCCTGCAGCACGCCGACCACCGGTTTGGTACCGGTCGAAGCGACGGTGTTGTCATTGATGGTCTCGAAATCGAAGAAAGCGATGACACTCGAATCGGGAATGCTTTCATACTTGCTGCCCACAAAAGTCTCCTTGGCGAGCGTCAGGTTATTGGTCATCAGGTCCACCTGCGACTGCGTGGCGTTCTGATTGTCGCGGATGGCCTTGGCGTCGTTCACCGCATTGGTGAAGGCTTCGATATTGGCCTCCGGATAGTCGTCGGCCGTCGCCCCGTCGAGCAGTGCTTCGCACTCGATTATCAACGCTTCGAGCTTGGTTTTATCCACGTCTCCGTTGCCGCCCGAATTACCGCCCTTCTTGTCGCAGGCGGTGAACAGCATGACAGCCGCACCCAACATGAGCACGAAAGCCGATGCACTTTTCAGAAAATTTTTCATAATTGTTTGTTTTAAAATCGGTAAATATTGAGATTGTTCAGATAATATCCGACTTGCCGGCCTTGTTCGCCCCGTTCCCGCTCTCACTGCTCTATTCCCTTGTTCGAATCGAGTTCCGACTGCGGTATCGGGAAATAGAAGCGGTCTCCGGTCCAAACGGATGCAATATCCGGGCCAAGCGCCTCCACGGCGATTTCCCGGCCCCAGCGCATCAGGTCGAAGAAACGGTGCGATTCGAACCCGAGTTCGCGCCGGCGTTCGAGCCGTACGGCAGCCAACACCTCCTCCTGGGTTCCAGCCGTCGTAGGCGCCAGTCCGGCACGGCCGCGCACGAGATCGAGCGCATCGCAGGCATCCTCCAGATCGGTACCCGTGTTACGGTTCGCCAGCGCCTCGGCCTTCATCAGCAGCACGTCGGCATAACGGAGATAAATGTAAGGCAGATAACCGTCGCTCTTCGTTCCGACCGGGACTTCGGAAAGCGGCTGTTCGTACTTTTTCACGAGATATCCCGTAGGCGACCAGCTCGCATCGAACGTATCGCCGTTCACCCACGGCTGACCGGGACGGCCGATGGATATGTCCAGACGCGGGTCCGTCTCCCCTTCCTCGGTCTGCTCGTTGAAACAATCCACGAAACTCTGCGTGGGGGCATTGAAATAGTAGCCCGTCTCGACAGAGGGGGCGAAATAGACGTTCAGGATATTACCCAGTCCGGGATTCTGCCCGGAGAGGTGACGCGCCGCAAAGATGACCTCCTTGTTATCCTCCGCACCGGGGACGAACAGCTCCTGGTAACTCTCGGCCAGCTCGTACTGATGCAGCGCTTCGAGACTCTCGATGTCGCTGAGGCAAGCTCCCCAATTCTGACGGAACAGATGTACCTTGGCCCGCAGGGCATAGGCGGCCCCCTGTGTCACACGCCCTGCATCCTCACCCGAATAGGAAATGGGTACGGTCGATGCGATAACATCGGAAAGGTCGCTCTCTATCTTCGCATACACGGTCTCCACGTCGCTGAGTGCAAGATTGCCGTTATCGGCGGCATTGGGTTCTGTCCGCAACGGCACTGCGCCCCAGATGTTCACGATATGGAAATAGTTCAGCGCCCGGAGAAACTTGGCCTCGCCGATGAGGCGGCTCTTCAGCTCCTCGTCCATCTGGATACCGGGAATGTAGGCAATGGCATTGTTGGCCCGGGCCACCCCTTCGTAGAGGTAGGTCCAATAGTCGCCGAGAATGCCGTTGTCGGCCATGGCGGAAAAGTTATTTATATAGTCGATATCGGACTTGTCGCCCGCGCTGCCCCCCTTCTCGGAGTCGTCCGACGCCACGTCGCCGAACACCCAGAGCATGTTCTGGTCGCTGGTGAACATGATGTTATTGTAGATGCCGTTCACGGCCCGCTCGGCATTGGCAGCCGAGGTGTAGAAGGTCTTGCTGCTGTAATCGGTCTGGAGCTCTTCGGTCAGGAAGTCGCTGCACGCGACGGATGCCGTACAGCAAACCGCCGCAACCGATATGTATGATATAATATTCCGTTTCATCGTATCCGCGTTTTAAAAAGTGAGATTAATACCGAACGTGAACGAACGGGCTATCGGATAGGTACCCCAGTCGATGCCGGCGGCACGGTCGCCTTCGGAGGCAGAGTTGGCGCTCACGGTCATCTCCGGGTCCATGCCGGGGTACTTGGTGATGGTGAAGAGGTTGGTGGCCGCAAAATAGACGCGCAGCCGGCTGATGCCTATCTTCTCCGTCTTCGGTATGGTGTACCCTATCTGGAGGTTCTTCAGACGCATGTAGGAGGCGTCGTAGAGGAACCGCGTGGATACCCTCGCGTTGTTGAACTTCGCCTTCCACGATGCACGCGGCTGCGTATTCGAGGTGCCGGGCCCCGTCCAGTGGTTATCGAAATAGTTCTGTGTCACGTTGAACGCACGGTAGAACCCTTCGATGTCCTGTGCCACCTGCATGTATATCTTGTGACCGAAAGCCCCCTGGAAGAAGCAGGAGATGTCGAAATTCTTCCAGTAGCCCGAGAGATTGATACCGGCGGTGAACTTCGGTATCGAGGAACCGACATGCACACGGTCGTTCTGGTCGATGACCAGGTCGCCGTTCTGGTTGACGAACTTCACGTCACCGGGCTGTATGTCGTCCGGATTGGAAGACTGCGACGGGGAGGTGAGTATCTCCATGCGGTCCTGGAAGATGCCGTCCATGACGAGCATATAGAACGAACCGACCGGATAACCGGCTTCGGTCAGGGTGACATAGACGCCGTTGTCCACGCGGCCGCCCGGCACGCTGCCGTTGATGGCGAGCACCTTGTTCTTCAGCCAGCCGCCGTTCACGCTCACTTCGAAACCGGCGTTTGCGAAATTGCGGCGATAGAACATCTCGAAGTCGATACCCGTATTGAGCATGCTTCCGTTGTTCACCCACGCGGGCTGCGCATTACCTGAAGAGGGCGGCATGGTCTGCAACATGAGCATGTTGTCGCTCCGCTTATAGAAATAGTCAATCGAGAAACCGAAGGTCTGACGGAACATCTCCACGTCGATACCGACATTGAGCTGGCTGCTCGTCTCCCATTTGAGATTCTCGTTGCCTATCTGCGTCTGTACATACCCCGGTGCCACCACTCCGCCAAAGGTCGAATTGTAATTGGGCATATACCGGTCTTCTGTCGCATAGGCCGTCACATTCTGGTTGCCGGCCGTACCCCAGCCCGCACGCAGTTTGAGGATATCGATGAAATCCACGTCCTGCATGAAGTTCTCCTGTTCGATGTTCCAGCCTCCCGATACGGAGTAGAACGTTCCCCAGCGGTTGCGTCCCTTGAACCGGGAGGTACCGTCCTCCCTGACCGTCGCCGCCGCATAGTACTTCTGCTTGTAATTGTAGTTCACCGAACCGAAGAACGACGCCAGCGTGAATGCCTGCTGGTTCTCATAGGATGTACGCCGCTGTTCATCGAGTCCCTTACCGATGAATATCAGGTCGTCGGCGAAATTCTGGTCGGTATTCTGCATGCTGTACGTCGTGGTGCGCACCGCCTCGAAACCGGCCATGGCCGACACATTGTGGTCGCCGAACGTTTCGCCCCAGTTGAGCACCGTATTGAACGTCCAGTTGAAATTGTCGTAATTCTCCACCAGAAGGCTGTTGGGATTGTTTATCCTGCCGCCCGTACCCCACGTCTGGTTGAACTGCCTGTATCTCCCCGACATGTAATCGACGCCGGCCACCGTCCGCGACGTGATGTTGAGCGGGAGTTTGATAAGCATGTTCGCCGCCGCGATGACCGCCTTCTCGTTGCGTACCCGGTCGGTCTCATTTATCACGCCCATCGGGTTGTAGCCGTCGCCGAAAAAGGTGTTGTAAATTCCCTGTCCGAAATAGGCGCTCGGCAGGTCCACGTAGTTGCCGTCGGCATCGTAGGTGGGGATGGCAGGCGTACGGAACAGGGCGTAGCGGATGGCACTGCCTCCTTCGTTGTTCTGATAACCGTCGCCCGAGCTGGGAATGCTCTGCGTCTCGGCCATGCTTCCGATGACGTTCATCCCGACATTGAGCCACGGTTTGACGTCGGACTGTACATTGGAGCGGAACGAAATCTTCTTGTAACCGCTGTTCTTGATGATACCGTCCTGGTCGAAGAACGAACCCGACACCGCATAGGTGGTACGTTCGCTGCCGCCCGTCACGGAGAGCTCGTAACGCTGCAGCGGAGCCACCCGGAAAAGTTCCTCGACATGGTTCACATCGGCCAGTCCGTCGAGATAACTCCCCTCGATGAGGTCGCGCTGCACGCCGCCCATGGCATTGTCGTTGCGGGCGGCCTCGTTATAGATGGAGATATAGTCGGCCGTATTCACCATCGGGGTAAGATAACCGTGGGTCTGCACGCCCGCCTCCGCATTGAACGATACGGTCGCCTGACCCGCCCGTCCCTTCTTGGTGGTGATGATGACGATACCGTTGCTGCCCCGCGAACCGTATATGGACGTCGAAGCCGCATCCTTCAGTACGGTGATGTCCTCGATATCGTTGGGCGACACGGTATTGAGACCGCCCTCTATCTGGATGCCGTCGATAATGTAGAGCGGCTCGTTGCTGGAGTTTATCGAACCCACGCCGCGTACACGCACCGACACATCGGCACCCGGAGCACCGCTGGCCGAGGCGACCTGAACGCCCGGCACACGCCCCTGAAGGGCGAGCTGAGCCGACGGTACCGGAATCTGGGCGAGTTCGGCACCCTCCACCTTGTTCACCGCACCGAGCACGTCGCGCTTGCGCTGTACCGCGTAACCGACCACCACCAGCTCCTCTATCTGGTCGGAAGCCATATCCAGCGCGACATCAATGACGGTACGTCCTCCGACCGCCACCGTACGGGTTTCGTACCCCAGATAGGAGAATTCGAGCGAACCATCCTCGGGCACATTGTTCAGTTCATACGAACCGTCCACGTCGGTCGCAATCCCGTGCGTGGTTCCCGGCACGACGACACTCACCCCTATGAGCGGTTCGCCGGTCTGGGCATCGGTCACGATACCCTTGACCGTAGCGGTCTGCTGCGCCGCAACGGGTATCAGCGGAACCGCCAGGACAAGACAAAAAAGAAACAGTAGTTTTCTCTTCATACCAATATGTTTTAAATTGTTCGTACACCATTCGCCCCCTCCGTCGCAGGGAATATCCCGTACGGAAGGGGTCAACCCTTTCCGTACGGGAAAGCGAATCAATAGAGTATCACATGCCCGGTATCGGTGGTTATCCTTCCCTCCGATTCGGTGAGCACCGTTCCGGTTGGCAGCTCATACACGAGCCGGGCCGTATCGGCCGGAATGGTTATCTTGACACGCCCCTGCGCATCGCGTGCCACATACTCCCTGGCGACCACATCGTACAGGTCGGCCCCCTCGCCCGCATCGTAGGTTATCTTCACCTCCTTCTCATAGGGATTGTATATCAGCCATACGGGGTAAGGCTTGTCGGCATAGAAATCGGTTGCATTGGCATCGAGCCGCAGCACGCCCTCCACATCGGTCGTATGCACCGTAGCCCCCAGAATCCCCACCGGAGCGGTGCTGTAAACGCTGAACATGCTCTCGGGCGGATTGGCCTCGTTCCATTTCGGCCCGTCGCCGATGGCCACGGGCGACATACCCTTCAGTTCGGGCTTGCCGTAATCGTCGGTCTTGCGAAGCCCCTCGTAAGCTATCACGCCGCGGGTGATATCTTTCTGCTGGGGAAGCCACTGGTAGATGGCCGGTATCTCGTCCGGATAGAAAAGCCGGCAGGCGCTGACGTTGTTGTTCATCCACTTGCCTATCGCACGGGCATACTGGGGCTCGTACTTTACCATGGGCAGAAGCGGCCACACCATCTTCACGCTGTTCATGAAAAAGGCGTACCCTCCCCCGTCTGTAATGCTTCCCTGAAGTCCGCTGACATCGTAGGGCCCCCAGCGGTCCTGAATGATACCCCAACCGTAACGCCCCTTGGGGTCGGTCACGCCATCGAACACCCAGTTTATCATCTTCTCCGTATCGTAATCGGTACCTTCCTCGGCATTCAGCCGCGCGGCCGTATAGATACCCAACGGAAGCAGTATCTCGTAAAACCGGCTCTCTTTCTGGTTGTCCAGCGCCCGGATGGCCTGTTTCGCCCCCTCCAGATAGCGCTCGTCCCCGAATTTCCGGTATGCGGAATAGAGCACATACCCGTGGCCGCCCGCAGCGTCCTGCTGCAGGGGAATGTGATTGACGTGCGGCGTCATCGTCCCGTAATCGAAGTAGGAGTAGTCGTAGTTCTCCCCCAGCACCTCGCCCGCACGGTAAAACTGCTCCGCCACCGTCCGCTGTATCTCCTCCGCGCCGGGAACGCCCGGAAAGACATCCGACACGGCGTAATAGAGACAGTTGGGCAGGACGTCGTACCACCAGTCGCGCCCGTATCCCCCGCCGAGATTTGCCACATCGGGATTGGTGTTGTTCATGACGATGTTCCACCCGTTGTCGCTGTTGAAATAGTTCTGCACCATCTTCACGAAGTTGTACCCGTTCTGGTTGGTCTTGTCTATTCCGTTCAGTCCGCCTCCGAGTATGGCCGCCAGCGAAGTGAGGCTTTCGTGGAACTCTCCGCCGTTCGCCTCGGGACCCTGACGTACATCGTGTATGGCAGTGTACTGCCCGAAGGTCTGCTGCGGCACGTTACGCTGTGCATCGTCGAGCCAGATAATCGGCCCGGCCGGCATGGAGGAGTCGAAATCGAACGCGTAATTGTCGAACTCGAGCGCTTTCCGCTTCCAGTCGATTATCTTGTACGGCACCGGCATGTTGTCCATCTTCTCTATCCGCGGTATGGCCACCTGAGCCACCCCGTCGCCGGGAGCAGGCCCCGGTTCCCTACCTCCTTTTTCGCGGCATCCCGCAAGCGCCGCCGCAGCGACTGCCGCCGCCGTAAAAATCCATCCGGTTTTCATAAGCTTTCGTCTGTTTTAAGAGCCCTGTACGTCGGGTGCGGCATACTTCGGGGCTTTGTCCGTATTCTTGGTGATGTTTTTGGCAAGGGGAATGGAGAGCAACTCCACGGCACCGACGATGACCAGTGCGAATTTCAGTGCGAAATCCTCCGACACGTAGGTCGCCAACACGATGAAAAGCACCAACCCTATCGCCCGGCCCGCATAGAGACCCAGCTCATGGTTCATGATGTAGGCGTATTCGTTGCGGTGCTCCTGATGCGACACCACGTCTATCGTCCGGAGCTGTATCGGATTGTAGGCGAGGTCGTGCAGCGGCTGGAAGAAGATTTTGCACAGCACGAACACAATTACGCCCACGGCCGAAAAGAGCGCCGCATTGACGAGCGTTCCGATAAAGAAGATGACGATACCCACGGCGAATACCGCAATACGGTCCTTGGGTTTGGTGACGCGGCCCAGCACATAGACGATGACGGCCGTTATCAGTCCGCCAATACCCTGTATGAGACCGAGTTCGCCCTCACTGCCCACAAGCCGCAGGATAAGGATGGCAGGAGCGGTGACCAGGAAACCCTGAATGAGCCCTTTCAGTGCGGCCAGGCCAATCATCTTCTTCCACAACCGGTTGAATTTAAAATAAAGGAATTTCTTCTGTGCCGGATTGGTGAATTTCCCGCGCGAGAGGGCAATGCAGGCAAGGATGCAGATGCCGAGCGTCACGAAAGTGACTATCTGATACGCCTTGTTGATGTCCATCGTACTTCCGAAGAAACCCGTTCCGGAGGCTTTGGCGAGGAAACCGCCCACAGCGAGCGGAACGAGAATGGAGCATACCGAGAAGAAGAACGATTCGAGGCCGTAGAAGTAGTTACGGTTGTCGTCCGTCGTCGAGTTGAGCGCGAGCAGATAACGGTTCGTCCAGAAGAAACCGACCGAAACGCCGAGCAGCAGGCCCGAAAGAACAAGTTCCCACAATCCTACGGCCTGGACGGTCATCATCACCAACAGCGAGATACCGCTCACGAGAATACCGAACATATAGAGCGTCCGGACATTTATCCGTTTCAGTAGAAAACCGTTGATAAGCGACGACAGCACGATGCCCGTGTACTGCGCGAGCTGATACACGGCCACGAAGGAGGGATTGTTCGTATTGCGCATGATGTACGCCCCGACGAATATCTCTATGACGGGGAGTACGAATGCGAAACAGAGGTTCGTGATGAGCAGCACCTTCATGTTGTGGGGCTGCCGGCGGAAATACTGGAATTCGTTGAGGAATTTTGCCATGATATTTCTATAAGATTTTCGACATTGGCGGTTTTCACGCTCCGGAACAGACCGGTCCGTAGCTCATAAGGCATACGAAATTACCGGTACGACTCCGGCTACACGTTCAGCGTGGCCAGAACTTCACGGATGGAGAGGGTGGCCCCGCAGATGACTTCGTCGCTCGCCCCGTAATACATGTGTATCGTATCCCCTTCCACATACTGTCCGTTGGTGAAGACGACGTTTCCGAAGAAGCCCGTCTTTTCGTAGGGTGCCGTAGGTTCCATGATGGGCTCGTCGCTCCGTGCAAGCACTTTCGCAGGATTCTCGAGGTCGAGAAGCAGCGCCCCGAGGCAGTAACGGTTGTTGCCGTCGGCTCCATGGTATATCTCGAGCCACCCCTTCTCGGTACGGACGGGGGCGGCTCCGGCCCCCACGCGGGCGGAATCCCACCGCCCCTCGCGCGTTACGGCAATGCACCGGTGATTCCCCCAGTGCAGGCGGTCGGGCGACTCGGCAAGCCAGATGTAGTTGCCGCCGAGCTCCGGACTGCTCGGACGGTGGAAGGCATAATATTTCCCGCCGACCGTCGATTCAAAAAGGGCGCAGTCCTTGTTATGCGGAGGGAATATCATACCCTTGCGTTCGAGGGTTTTGAAATCGCGGGTAGCTATCAGCCCCACCCCTACAGCAACGGGCGAAACCTCCGTAAAGGTCAGGAAATAACCGTCATCCATGGTAGCGACGCGACAATCCTCTATACCGAATGATTCGAGGGGCCCCTTGCCGTAAATCGGCCGGTAATCGGCATCCTCGTAGAAATGCACCCCGTCGTCGCTGAAGACGGGACGCAGGTAAGAGAGCGTCGTCAGATAGTTCTGTCCGTTGTATTTGATGACCCGCGGGTCGGAGGCGTCGAGCCGGCTGTCATCCTTGTCGAAAGACAACACCTCTATCTCGTCCCGGTCGTTGTATATGGGGAAACTGATGCGCCCCTCCTCCTGCCGCGGCCTTTCGGCCACCCTGAGCAGCAGTCCCGTACGGCCGCCGAGGCGGAAGACACCGGGATTGAGCAGACAGACTATCTCCATCCCGCCAATGCCGGGACGAAGGTCGGACGGTCTGAGAATGGGATTTTCCGGAAACCTTTTTGCAATATCCATATGCTTGTGTATTATTGGTTGTCAATAATTTCAATGCCATATCACAAGGTCCTTTTGAACGGTTAGCAGTTCCGACGGCCGGCAAATATAAGAATTATAAAAATGCCGCCGGACATGCCGACCGCAAATAAATCCGCAAAAGCCACGACTCAGGACCGGACGGCAGTCATTAAGGAATACAGTCAGCAAAAGACGCGCCAATCAGCGGCGGCCTCCGAATCGAAGCGCCAATCGGAGATCGCAGAAGTCCTGACGAAAGCGTGGCAGGCCGACATCCTTTCGGCCTGCCACACCCTCCTTTCGCCTCCCGACCCTTCCTATCCCGGTTCCGTCATAAGATACTCCGGTCGGATTTTCCTCTGGAAAATCCGACCGGAGTATCTTCAACTACCTCACATGCGGAGGCGGTCCGCCGGGGCCGGGCATACCGCCCGGACGCTGCACGCCGACACTGCCCGAACCGCCTGTATCGAAATTGTCGTACTGGCTGGCAGCACGCGTCGCTTTCTTGCCGAAATTGCGCAGGTTATAGACGAACTGCAGGGATATGTACCTGCCAATCGCGAGGTTGGTACTGTTCTGGATGTACGAGCTCTGCACCGTACGGCGGAAACTCGTATTCTGGTTGAACAGGTCGTTCACCCCGATGCTTATCTCGCCAAGCTGACTGCGGAAAACTTTCTTGCCTATATAAAGGTTGCAAAGCACATACTGTTCGTCGTACTTGTTGGTAATTCCCTTGTACTGCGTATAGGAGGCATTTCCCGTGAAGGTAATCCCTTTCCATATCACCCACTTGATGCTTGCCGAAGCATACTGGTTGACGAACCTGTCGTCGGTCCTGACGCCATTGGAGATACCGCTGGCGATATTGTAGCTGCCGTTGTACAGGATGGTAAAGTCGATGTTCTCGCTGATGTTGCTGCTGAGCTGCACCCCACCGTCGAAATAGTTCTCGCTGCGCATGAACCGGGCCCCGTCGACGATATTCGGAGTCTGCGCGAAAGTAGCCCCTACATTAAAATTGAGGTTGCTGCCGAGGAACTTCACGGGCAGGCCATAACTCAGCCCCGCACGTACCGACCAGCTGTTCCCTATATTCGCATAGCGTGCATACCGCTGTCCCTGTTGCAACACATTGGTCGAGTTGGGTATCACGAACGGCCTCGAAGCGTCATAGGTCACTATCGAATCGCCTATGTAATCGGATGTGTACTCCGCCCCGAGCATCACCGTGAAGGTCTGTCCCTTCGCCACGTTGGAATTGATGTAAAAGGCGTGCAGACGGTTGGTATAGGCGGGCCTCAGCGCCGCATTGCCGCCCCTGACATAGGTGCTGTTGGAGAAATCGGGCACGTCCTGCAGTTGGGAGACCGAAGGGTTGTTCGTCCGCGAACGGGCATGTATCCGCAACGTATTCTGGGCATCGAAATTGACGTTGGCCATGGCGGAATAGACCAGGTTGTTGAACGAATAGTTCACATAGGGTGCAACCGTGGCAGGATACTCGGTAGCATTATCGAGCGTGGAGTATTGATACATCAGCGATGCCGAGACGTTGGTCTTGCCGTCGGAATACCGGTAACCGGGCCCCGCGCGGTGAGTAAGGTACCCGCTGTTGTTCATGGTCGAAAGTTCCTCGCTCAATTCGGGCGAAATGAGTTCCAGCACCGGGTCCCAGAGGTAAGTAAGTTTCTCCGCATCCGAATAGTCGTAGTTGATGCGGTATTCCAGATTGAGCTGCGACCTCTTGCCGAGGGGTTCGGTATAGGTCAGACCGCCGCCGAGACTGTAACTGTACGAATCGCCGGCAATGCGCTGGTTGGCCACCGAGTCGGCGACCATCCCCTCCGCATACCGCGGCAGGTAGTAATACTCTTCGACGAGCTGCAGCTCCCTGTTCTTGCTGTAACTCCCGTCGAGATTGAAGGTCAGGGTACGCCCTTGCTTCCCGAGCTTCATACGGTACAGCGCACTGAGCCCCGCATTGTATCCGGACCGGTCGCTGCCGTCGCTGCCGAGAATGCTCTGTATCGCCTCCTCCACATCGTCCTCCAGTTCGGACATGTCGGTTTGCGACGACTCCGTACCGGTATATTTCTGGTAGCGGAAATAGGGGCGGAGCATCAGGTTCTGATTGTCGTTTATCTTATAGTCTATGCGGGCATTGAAACGGTGGTTGTAATTCTCCGCACCGGAAGCGCCCGTCTCGTAGTCGTACTGGCTGCCCGGGTTCTGCCACGTCTCGTTCACGAATTCGTTCCGGTTCTTGCTGTGGTTGAAGAAATAGCTTGCCGTCACCTCCATGTTGTCACGCCTGCCCCACGTATCGCTGTAATTGACGCCTACGGCCTGAACGGTCGATATACCGTCCATCGGACGGACAAGGAAACTGCCCATGCCTCCTCTCCGGCCGCCCATTCTGCCGCCGCTGGACGAACTGCCGCCCGTATTGACCACGCCGAGAATATCCTCGAAAGAGAAATTCTGCTGATTCAGGTTGTTGGCAAGACCGATGATGGAGATACGGCTGTCACCCTCGAAAATGTTCACGTTGCCGCCCGCAGTATAATACTTCGGATAACCGTATGCGGCATAGAGTTTACCGAACTGCCCGCGGCGCTTGCTCTCCGAAGTGACGATATTCAGCGCCTTGTAGCCCTCACCGTCGTCGAGTCCGGTGAACTCCGCCTGGTCGCTCAGTTTGTTGAATACCTCGACGTTCTCCACTACTTCGGCAGGAAGATTCTTTATCGCCGTACTCACGTCATCACCGAAAAACTCCTTGCCGTCCACGAACACCTTCTGAATCTCTTCGCCCTGTGCCTCCACCGTACCGTCCGCGGAAATCATGATACCCGGCATCTTTGCCAGCAGGCTCTCCGTATCGGCATCCGCAGCCACCTTGAACGCCGACGCGTTGTACACCACCGTATCGCCTTTCTGCGACGTGCGCATAGCGGGCACTTCCAGCACGACAGCCTCTATCTCATTGTCGTCGAGCCGCATCTCTATCCTGCCCAGGTCGAGTACCGGGGCCTCTACCGTTACCTCCTTTTCGAAATCGGCATACCCGAGGAACGATACCCGAACGGTATAATCGCCGTAAGGCACGGACGCGACGGTGAAACGTCCGTTCACCTCGCTCATCGCACTCTTCGACGAACCGTCTCCTCCGACCGGCACCACCTCCACCACCGCGCCGGGCAGTGATTCGCCGTCGGCCGCATCCACGACCGTTCCCGTAATACGTCCCGGCGCAGCCGCATACGCCTGTGCCGCCGTCAGCAACAAAACCAACAAACCTGCAAACCTTCTCATCTCTTTCTATTTTTCCTAACTGTTTCCTCTCCGTCCTTCATGCCGCGCCTCCCCGGCGGCAGCAAAAAACATTCCGTACCGCAACGGCCTCCCGGCGGTACCTCAGCGGATACCGGATATCCACCGTTTGAACTCCGGCACCCTCGCCTTGCTGATGACCACCTTCTCGGGAACCTCCACCGAAAGGTTCACCGAAAGCCGGTTGCCGAACCACACCGAAATATCCGCTATCGCCTCGCGCGAAATGACGAACTGCCGGTTGGCCCGGAAAAAACCCTCCTCGGGCAACTGCGCCATGACCGCGTCCAACGTCCGGTCGAAAGGGAAATGTTCGCCTTTCAGCGTACACACCGCGACCTTTTCATTGCTGGAATAGAGGTAGGCGATATCCTCCGTCTTGAGCGGTATGATACGGTCCTTCACATACACGAGGAAAGCCTGCGCCCCGCGCTGGGAACGTACCAGCTCCCCTATCCGCCGCGAATACTCTCCCATGCCGGCCCGCGTCAGATGTTCCAGTTTCTCCACTGCCCGGCGCAGGTCGCTCTCCTTGATGGGTTTGAGCAGGTAGTCGATGCTGTTCACCCTGAACGCGTCGAGCGCATACTGGTCGTAAGCCGTCGTAAAGACGACCGGACACGTTATCTCCGCCTTCTCGAAGACCGAAAACGCCGAGCCGTCGGCCAAATGAATATCCATGAAGACAAGTTCCGGCGCCTCGTTCTCCGAAAACCACTCCACCGTATCGGTGACGCTTTCGAGCTGTGCGACCACCTCCATCCGGGGAAAGGTCTGCCGCAGCAGCGACACGAGGTTTACGGCGGCAGCCGTCTCGTCTTCCACTATAACCACTCTCATAACGTATCTCTCCTTTCGGCGGCGGGACCGAGGGGCAAACGCACCGTAAAGGTCTTTCCGTCGTCTATTATGTTCACATCCCGGTCGGTCAGCAGCCGATACCGGCTGGCTATGTTCTTGAGCCCTATTCCGGTTCCCTTCTCCGAATCGTCTATCTTGGGCTGCAGGGGATTGCTGACAAGCAACCAGTCGCCCCGCACGGAGATGGTGACCGTCAGCGGTTTCGTTCTCGTGATGGTATTGTGTTTCACCGCATTTTCCACGAGCGGCTGAAGCGTCAGCGACGGCAGTGTCCGGCCGAGGTACCCTTCCGGTATCTCCGCCTCGATAAACAGCTTGCCCTCGTAACGCAGTTCAAGCAGATATTTGTACGCCTCCAAAAAAGCCATCTCGTCGCGCAGCGTGGTCATGCTGCTCTTGCCCGACTGGATGATGTAACGGAAGGTGTCCGACAGCCGGTCGATATATACGAGCGCATCGTCGTTCTTGTTCTCCCGCACGAGCATGGCGAGCGAATTGAGCGAATTGAAAAAGAAATGGGGATTCATCTGGTTGATGAGTACGTCGTACCGCGACCGCAGGTTCTCGGTCTTCAGACGTTCGTTCTCGACCGTCATCCGCTGCTGCAGGACTATCAGTTCGTATATCTTGCCGTAGAGCGTCACCACCGCAAGCATGAACGAACACTTGAGCAGCACCATCGGATTGAACAGGCGCCGGGCGGCCAATATGATTTTCACGTCACCCGCACGGTTCATATAGGGAGCCAGAAAATAGACGACGACCGAGATGACGAGAGCGGCCAGCAGCCGCTTGGGAAAACTGCGCGAGCGTATCTTGCTTTCGCTCAGATTGTGGGTGAATACAGTAAGCAGGATGAACGACACTGCCATATAAAACAGCACTTCGAGCACCATGAACAGCGTACTGTTCTCCGACACCGGATGTTCGGACGGCATCCGCGCCGTCCGGTGCAGAATCATGAAGACGAAGTATGAAAAATTGACAATGAGGCTTACGGCAACGGCTATCAGCACGTTGATTAACACGCCCCCTGTCCTGAGCCTGCTCTTGAACATACGCATGAATTATCGTGGGAGGAATCCGTTGCAAATATACAGTAACCCGACCGGACGGCCTACCCTCAGGGAGCCGAAACGGAAAAACCGGCGGTTGAACCGAAGACCCGGCCGCTGCCCGGCAAACAGACCGTATCGCAGAAAACGGCTGTACGGCAGGGCAATAACTCCATCCCCTGCATTCACTCTTCCGCCCCCTCGTACCACGACGCGTACAGCATATAGTCGCGGGCCGTACGTTCGATAATCTCCTGCCGCTGCTGCGGCGTCACCTCCTTCACCCGCCGTGCCGGTACCCCGGCATATACCCCGCCGGGCTCCAGCCGGCTCCCGGCCAGCACCAGCGCGTTGGCGGCCACAATACAGCCCGTCCCGACCACGGCGTTGTCGAGCACCGTGGCCCCCATGCCTATCAGGCACCCGTCTTCGATGACGGCACCGTGGATGATGGCGTTGTGCCCGATGGAGACATCGCTGCCTATATGCGCCTGCGACGGATGCGGCGCACCGTCGTAAAGCGTATGCACCACCGCACCGTCCTGAATATTCGTCCGGTCACCGATACGGATGCTGTTCACATCGCCGCGCAGCACCGCACCGTACCAGATGCTGCAATCGCGCCCGACGGTCACATCGCCTATCAGTACCGCCGTTTCGGCCAGAAACGTCCCTGCTCCCACTACGGGCACATGCCCGCGCACTTCCTTGATAATCGCCATATTCCGTTGCGTTATAAAATCTCTTTCGTATGGGCCGTACAGACCGACGACACCCCGCCGCGGACAATACCGAGTTCATGGCGGCCGGGAGCTTTCCAAAGCGTATCCGCAGCAGCGCTATCCACCATCCGTACTCCGTCGCATGACACGATGATATCGCCCGGCTGCATTCCCTGCGGCGCATGCCCGTCGAAAAGTCCCGTCACCAGCCAACCGTCCATAATATCCGTCCGGTCGATGGCAGAGAAACCGGGAGTTACGAAATCGAACGGTTTTCCCGCCTCCGCCCTCGGACGCACCCATAGGGCCGGAGCACCGAAATCAATTGCAAACGAGAAGCGCTCCAACAGTCCGTTCCCAACGATTCCCGCCATGTCGGTACGCGACAGTGCCCCCGTCCGGTTCAGCGACACATCCACCGGGACACCCGCAAATTCACTGCCGCAAAACCAAACCGAATCCGCCCGCAAACACAGCGATGCGGCACTTCCCCCGACACCTCCCGATATCGTCCGATACAAAACCGCATCCGGCCGGCACGATACGGCCCCCCAGCCCGCTCCGGTCATCGACAGCGTTCCAGGGCTCCCGGTATCCAACAGGAAACGGCCCTCTACCTCCCTGCCTGCCGCCCGAACACGGACGGGAAGATACAGTCTGCCGTTCTCCTCCTCCAGCGGGTAGCGGACAAACCCTGCCTGTCGCAGCGTATCGGGCGACACGGCCCGCATCCATCCTTCCTTCAAATCGAATTCCACACAGTACCCGGCCATGTATTGCAGGCCGAAAATACCGTCGCTCCCCCGTCCGAGCATTCCCCTGAAGTCCAGCAGCGGGGTCATCCGGCTCGTATGGACGATTGTATCCATCCTGAAGGTTATTTCGTCGAACAGCACGCCGCACCGCACCGGCTGCGTACCGGCGCCCGCCGCCATCCATGTCTCGGTACGTGTTTCCGCCCCGATGCCGGACCGTTCCTGCCAAAGCGAATCGAGATAAAGCCCCGCCGCCCCCGTATCGAATAGGAGACGTGCAGGCACCGAATCGCCTACCGTCGCCTCAAACCGGATATGGCCGTCGTACTCCAACGGTACGGCCCCTTCAGGCAACACGACGGCAGCAACCTCCGCAGATGGTTGGTCGGCCGGTCCGCCGCATGCGGCAAGGAGTACGGCAACCCACAGGAACGACGCCCGCCGCGTCGTCCGACCGTATCGCTCAGCGTTCTTCATATTCAGCGTTCTTCACGTTTGGCTTCCTGCCAGTACGCCTCCATCTCTTCGAGCGGCATCTTCGTCAGTTCCACGCCCTGCTCGTCGGCCCTTTTCTCGATATGTTCGAAACGGCGGATAAACTTCTTGTTGCTCCGTTCAAGCGCATTCTCGGGGTCGATACCGTACAGACGCGCCATATTGACCAGAGCGAACAACAGGTCGCCCAGCTCCTCTTCCATCCGGTCGCGGTCCATCCGTCCGATTTCCTGCCGGAGTTCGTCCGTCTCCTCCTGCACCTTTTCCCACACATCCTCGCGCCTGCCCCAGTCGAAACCGGCAGCGGCAGCCTTCTGCCCGATACGGAACGCCTTCACCATGGCCGGTAGGCTGCGCGGTACCCCCGACAGCACCCCCTTGCGTGCCTTGCGGTCTTTCTTGCGCTTCTCGGCGAGTTTCAGCTCCTCCCAATTGTGTATTACCTGTCCGGCACTGTCGGCCTCTACATTGCCGTAGACATGCGGATGTCTGTATATCAACTTATCGCACAATGCATTGGCCACATCGCCTATATCGAAACGCCCCTGTTCCGCCCCCATGCGCGAATAGAAGACGATGTGGAGCAGCAGGTCGCCCAGCTCCTCGCGGATGCCGTCCATGTCGCCGTCCGTTATCGCATCGGTCAATTCGAACGTCTCCTCTATGGTGTTGTTGCGCAGCGACTCGAAAGTCTGCTCCCTGTCCCACGGACACTCTACCCGGAGCCTGTCCATCACCCCGAACAGGCGCTCCATGGCCTCAAGCTGTTTCTCGTACATGCCGTATCTTTTATTTGTATGATTTTCCGTTCCGGACGGCAAACCACAGCTTCCGTCCGGAGCGTAAAATTACACAAAAAAGGGGTGTATGCGGAAAAACCACCGCAATTTCCGTGCATTTCCCGCACCGGACACAAATACCGATACCGGCCGTCTCTACGGGGCAACCTCCCTGGACAGGCCGGAAAGAGAAGCGGCAGCCGCAGGAGTCCGAAGTGCTCCTGCGGCTGCCGCTTTCTCCGACCCCGCAAAGGGTTAGGCCCCTTTGGAGGTCATGATATCGAGAATGAGCCGGTCGGTCTGCGTCATTCCCTCGCGGCCTATCTTCGTCAGATTCAGAATGGACTTGTCCACATCCTCGTCGATAATTCCCTCGGCGGCGGTCACGCACCGGTGCTCCATGGCGAGCATGGCAGAAAGAACCGACGTAGAGATGCCGCTGGCCACCTTGAGCGCACAGCTCGGTTTGGCTCCGTCGCATATCATGCCGGCAAGATTGGCTATCATGTTCTTCACGGCGTACGACACCTCTTCGTACCCGCCCCCCATCAGGTAGGTAATGCCACAGCTCGACCCCGTGGCGGCCACCACGCACCCGCAAAGGGCCGAAAGCCGGCCGAGGCTCTGTTTGATATAGATGACCGTCAGGTTGCTGAGGATGAGCGCCCGTATCTTCTTCTCCTCCGGCGCCCCCGACTTCTCGGCATACACCACCACCGGAAGCGTCGCAGAGATTCCCTGATTGCCGCTTCCCGAATTGCTCATAACGGGTATCATCGCCCCGCTCATGCGGGCGTCGCACGCCCCGGAGGTATAGGAAAGGATACTCGACAGGATGCCGTCTCCCATAATATGCCGCTCCATGTCGCCCCGCAGCAGGCGTCCGAGCGAATGGCCGTACTCTCCCGTAAAGGAGACCTCGGCGGCATGTTTGTTCATGTCTGCCGCCTTCAGTATGAACCGCAACTCGTCCAGCGGAGCGGTATCGGCAAACTCGAACACCTTCTTCAAGTTCAGAGCACAACCCTCCCCGGCACACGATGCACCGGCTCCGGCACACTTCTCCAGCAACACCTCTCCGTTGCGTTCAATCCGTGTAAATCCCGTATGACTTTTCTCGATAACGGCCAGCGCCCTGTCGCTCCCAGCAGCCACCTCCACCTCGATGTAGAGGATATCGCAGCCACCCTGTTTCAGCCCTATTTCGATGGGTGTCTCCTCCATATAACGGCGCCCCTGCTGCACATCCGCAGGAGTCACGTCGCGCAGCACCTCGAGGCCGTACTCCGACTTTCCGAACAGCGCTCCCAGCGCCACGGCGATGGGAAGCCCTATCATGCCGTCCGTACCGGGAATGCCCACGCCCATCGCATTCTTGAGCATGTTGGCGCTCAGCAATACGGAGATACGTTCGGGCCGGCGGCCGAGCACTTCCGCCGCACGCGCCGTACAAAGCGATACGGCAATCGGTTCCGTACACCCTATCGCCGGCACTATCTCCCTGTTCATCAGGGCTATTATCGAACTGCGTTCCGCAGGTGAAATCTTGCAAGCCATATATTCCATCTTTATCGGACGCAAATATAAACTTTTTTGACAGAAAATAAAGGCCGTCCCCGCCTATTTCGGACGCATCCCCGCCGCCATCCGCCGCCTTTTTCTTGCCGGGCCCGCTCTTCCGCACGGACAGCCGGCTCCGGAAAGGTAAAACGCAGGGCGTCTGCACACCCCGCGTCCATACACCTTTGCAGCAAAGGGAATCAGAAACGCGCCCTGACTCCCAGTGTAAGCACACCTGTCGCACCGAAACCCGCTTCGGCGAAACCGGCTATCGTCCGACCGAGCTCCACTCCGATGGGAGAGACCTGGAAAGTGAATGTCGCTGCCGTATCGCCGTCATCTACCGCCGGCCCGACCTGATACTGCCGATCGGCAATCAGCACGCCGGCCGCCAGACGGGAATAGAGGCCCACGATACCGCTCCGGTACCACACGAACTTCACCTGCGGCAGGATGCTGTAAAAGTTATCGTATATGTAGCCTCCCCCCACCGTACTGCTCATGTTTCCCGAATAGACGAACATGCCGCCGACCGTCAGCGAAGGGGTGAGACGGTACATGTATCCCATGTTCACCGACCCCGTCTTCCGCTTCGCTATCTCACCTGTCCCAACGAGCGACGGCAGCAAATCGTCCATGATGCCCGTCACGTCGTTGATGGGCATCACGCCGTATCCCAGCGATACATCATGAAAAGAGAGCCTCGGATAGGTGTCGTAAGCCGCCGGCAGGTCACGGGCGGGAAACGACGGGGTCTCCTGCGCCGCAGCCGCTCCCGCAACCAATACGGCCGCACAAACCGTCATCAATATTCTCCTCATAGTGTCTGTGTTTTATTACAGTAAACGCGGCATCCGCCGACTATACCCTGACCACGGCCCCGGCCTGTTTCTCGAACTGGACGAGGAGGTTGTTCATCACCCGGTCGATTATCTGGTCGGTGAGAGTACGCTCCCTGTCCTGCAAAACGAAGCCGAGCGCATACGACTTCTTTCCGGCAGGCAGCTTGTCGCCCTCGTACACGTCGAACAGCGTCACGCTGCGGAGCAGCTTCCGTTCGGTCGAGAAAGCGATGGCCCGAAGCCGGGCGAAGGTAACCTCCCTGTCCAGCAGCAGGGCGAGGTCGCGCCTAACCTCCGGGAATCGGGGAAGCTCCGACACGGCGACCGTATGTTTGCGGACGCTGCGGACGAAGAGGTCGAAATCCATTTCGAGGAAATAGACCTCCGCCCGCAGGTCGAACATCTTCCGTATGCTGCCCGCAACGATTCCGAGCGAAAAGAGCTCTTTCCCGTTGAGACGGAAGGAGAGCCCCTCCGAATAGAGTTCGCCTCCGAGCGGCAGCGTCTCCAGCCGGTAGATATCCATTCCGAAACGACCGAGCAGATTCTCCGCCACGGCACGCAGGCTGAAGAAGGTCGCCGGTGCAGCCTTCTCGTTCCAGGAGACGGTCTCCGTAAGTCCCGTCATGACCACGCCGAGACGATAATTCTCCGAATAGGGTGCCAGGCCGCCTTCCGCAGCACGCGAGGCATCGTAGCGATAGACATTCCCGAACTCGTAAAGTTTCAGATTCGGGTTGCGGTGGTTCGTATTCAGCGCAACCGCCTCCATGGCATTGAACAGCAGCGTCTGCCGCATGGCATTGAGGTCGGCGCTCAACGGATTGAGGATTTTCACGCAGCCATCGGCCGGATACTCCGTCAGCCCCTCGTAATAGGCCAGCTTCGTGAGCGAATTGCTCATTATCTCCGAAAAACCGTTCGCCGTGAGATACTCCGCCGTTCTGTTCGCTATCTGCTCCCGACCGGAGCGCTTCTCCAGCGCAATGGCCGAACGAACCCTCGCAGGAATCTCTATGTTATTGTAACCGTATATCCGGAGAATCTCCTCCGTCAGGTCGGCCGGCCGGCGCACATCCACCCGGTAGGGCGGTACGGCCACGGAGAGCACTCCGTCCCGCTCGGCCTCGATGCGCACCTCCAGCGCACCGAGTATCTCTTTCACGGTCGCCTGCGGTATCTCCTTCCCTGTAAGGGCATTTATCCGGTCATACCCGACATCGAAACGGAACGGTTCGGTAATATCGGGTACGGAAACCGTATCGGCAATGCCGGAAGTTATCCGCCCCCCGGCCAGCTCCTGAATCAGAAGCGCGGCACGTTTCAGGGCATAAATCGTGATATTGGGGTCGATACCGCGCTCGAAACGGAACGACGCATCCGAATTGATTCCGTGGCGGCGTGCGCTCTTGCGTATCCAGACCGGATTGAAATAGGCGCTTTCAAGGAAGACGTTCACCGTAGCGTCGGAAACGCCGGAATCCCGTCCGCCCATGACACCCGCGATACACATCGGTTTCTCCGCATCGCATATCATCAGGTCTCTCTCCGAAAGCGTCCGTTCCACCCCGTCGAGCGTCACGAATTTCGTCCCCTCCGCGCAGGTCTTCACTACCACCCGGCCCCCGGCAATCCGGTCGGCATCGAAAGAGTGGAGCGGCTGTCCCAGCTCGTGCAGGACGAAGTTGGTAATGTCCACCACATTATTCTTGGGATTGAGCCCTATGGCACGCAGACAGTTCTGCATCCAGTCGGGCGAAGACCCTATTCGGACGCCGCTTATCACCACGCCGGCATAGCGCGGGGCCCCCTCCGGACACTCCACGGCAATCTGCGCCGCAGGCAATCCCCCGTCGTCGAAACCCTCCGTACCGGGCAGGGTGAGCTCCGCCCGCCTGCCGTGCGCTTTCAGGAAAGCCGCCAGGTCGCGGGCCACGCCGTAGTGCGACATGGCATCGGCCCGGTTGGGCGTCAGTCCTATTTCGATAACGGTATCCGACTCCAGTCCGAGAAAAGCGGCCGCCGGTGTCCCCGGCACAGCCTCCTGCGGGAGGACCATGATGCCTTCGTGTCCCGTGCCGATACCAAGTTCGTCTTCGGCGCATATCATGCCGAAAGAGTCGGCACCGCGGATGCGGCTCTTTTTTATCTTGAAACCCTCTTGGGCATCTGTCGGATAGAGAACAGCCCCGACGGTGGCGACGAGCACCTTCTGCCCGGCGGCAACATTCGGAGCTCCGCATACGATTTTCAGCGGTTCCTCACGGCCCACCGCCACCTCCGTCAGGTGCAGATGGTCGGAATCGGGATGGTCGGTACAGGTAAGCACCTCGCCCACGACCACCCCTTCGAGTCCGCCGCGGACACTCTCGAACCGCTCCACTCCATCCACTTCAAGTCCGATATCGGTCAGGACGGTCAGTATTTCGTCCAGCTCCAGGTCGGTATCGATATAGCGTTTCAGCCACTGGTAAGATATTTTCATAGCATCCTGTTATTTTCATGGAAAAACAGGCTAAAGATACTAAGAATATCGAAAACTATCATCCCGCAGACGAACCGACCGTTTTTTTCGTTTCTTTGAAAGGCGAGGGAAAACTCCTGGCGATAAACGACATACGGCAATTTTAATTTTACATGTAAATTTACAACCACATCATTCCACAAAAAAACATTCCACCAGACAGCGATACGGAACAGAACACCTCTTTTATAACAGGTGCGAACCGAATTCCATTTTTAAATGGAGAAAAACATGCAAATATTTTGATTTGTTAGTGAAATTTATTTTTTTTGCATCCAGATAATAGGCGGGTGTAATTTTCCACAATAGCTTTTTAAACGAACACATGGCATTCTGTCTGTACCACAAAACACAATATTAAATTAATATGATATCGATACCTGTAGCAGTAGAAGAAGTAGTCAAAAAGAAACCTTTCCTCGAAGGGGCATTGGTTGACGGACTCATCAACCTTTCGGCACTGGCCCGCCAGATAAAGCCGGAAGTGGAAGAAAGAATAGGCAAGACGGTGAACGACAGTGCCGTAATCATGGCGCTCAACAGGCTCGTTCCGCGGCTGGAACTTATGTCGGCCATGAAGATAAAGAACGTGGTGGAGAACATGGGCGACATCGTGGTACGTTCCAACCTCTCCGATTTCACGTTCCTCAACACTTCGACGCTTTACGGCCTGCAGGCACGCCTGCTGAACGAAGTGCATTCGCTGAAGAACGTATTCTGCACCTTCTCGCAGGGCATCTACGAGACGACGCTCGTGGTGAGCGACTCCATCGTACCCCTCGTGAAGGAGCTCTTCGCCAACGAACGCATCATCAGTTCGAACACCAACCTGTCGCTCATCACCGTCCGGCTTCCCTCGGAGAATACGGCATGTCCCGGTGTCTATTACTACCTGTTCAAGGAGCTCGCCTGGGACAACATCAACATCGTGGAGGTCATCAGCACCGCCAACGAATTCACAATAGTCGTCGGCGACCACGACATCCACCGCGCATTCACCATCCTGATGGAGGCTAAGCGCAATGTCCAGAACTGACGCGCCGACAGGCAAACGGCCCGAAAGGAAAGGGCGGCGGTAAGATTACCGCCGCCCTTTCCTTTCGGGCCGTTCCGCAGCCTATGCGGTCAGCAGGGCGACAATCGACATGGCCGCATAACTGACGCTCGCCAGACCGTTCACGAGTCCGAACGACGCTCCTATCCGGTCGATGCGCGAGGGACGGTAAAGCACATGCTGCACGACGAGTACCGCCGTAAAAAGCCCGAATCCCACCCAATACCAGACGCCGAGGCGGTAAAGTGCACCGAGCACCGCGACGGCTGCCACGGCAAACACATGCAGCAGGATACTGATGAGCGTGGAGTGCACGGCGGAGAAGCGTGCAGGGACGGAATGCAGTCCGTTGCTGCGGTCGAAAGAGGCGTCCTGCAGTGAATAGAGGATATCGAAACCCGCCGTCCAGGTCAATACGGCTACGGCAAGCAGCACGGGGAAGAGCGCGACGCTGCCCGTCACAGCAATATAGGCCCCCACGGGTGCAATGGCGAGCGCCAGGCCCAGCACCACATGCGACCACGCGGTGAAGCGCTTGGTCAGACTGTAGCCCAGCAGCACGGCGAGCGCCACGGGCGACAGCCAGAGGGCGAGGCAGTTTATCCAAGCCGCCGCGGCGACGAACGCCACACAGTTCCCGATGACGAACGCCAGCGCCGCACGCGGGGTAATCTTCCCGGCGGGTATCTCCCGGCCTGCCGTACGGGGATTCTTCGCGTCGATGTCGCGGTCCGCCCAGCGGTTGAACCCCATGGCAGCGTTGCGGGCGAATACCATGCAGAGCAGAATCTTGACGAGCAGCAGCCAGTCGAACGGCACAGCGGTACTCACCAGGGCATAGACATAGGACAGCAGGGCGAACGGCATGGCGAAAACGGTATGCGAGAACTTGACGAGCGATGCGTAACGGGAAACTACGTTATTCATATCCGGGCGTATTTCATTAATCCTGCAAAATTAATTAACTTTGCATGCCGTTGTATTCCCCCGTCCGTTTTAGGCCCGCTTTCGGGCAAAGGGGGCCCGCAGGCACTTAAACCCCTATATCCGATTCATGAAGAACATCAGGAACTTCTGCATCATAGCCCATATAGACCACGGCAAAAGCACCATTGCCGACCGGCTGCTCGAAGCGACCAACACCGTATCGCAGCGCGACCTGCAGGCGCAGGTACTCGACGACATGGAGCTGGAGCGCGAAAAGGGCATCACGATAAAGAGCCACGCCATCCAGATGGAGTACGAGCGCGGCGGCGAGAAATACATCCTCAACCTCATCGACACGCCCGGCCATGTGGACTTCTCCTATGAGGTATCCCGTGCCATCGCCTCGTGCGAAGGGGCGCTGCTTATCGTGGATGCCACGCAGGGGATACAGGCACAGACCATCTCCAACCTCTATCTCGCTCTCGGACACGACCTCGAAATCATTCCCGTCGTCAACAAGATAGACATGGAGGCTGCCATGGTCGAAGAGGTCAAGGACCAGATAGCCGACCTGCTGGGGTGCAGCCACGAGGAAATCATCGCCGCATCGGGCCGCACGGGCCAGGGGGTGGACGAAATACTCGAAGCCATCGTGGAGCGCGTTCCCGCCCCGAAAGGCGACGAGAAGGCTCCCCTGCAGGCGCTTATTTTCGATTCGGTATTCAACCCTTTCCGCGGCATCATCGCCTACTTCCGCATCTTCAACGGGACGCTCCGCACGGGCGATGCGGTGAAGTTCATCAACACGGGTCACGAATACGACGCCGATGAAATCGGCGTTCTAAAACTGAAACTCGCCCCCCGGCAGGAAATCCGGGCGGGTGACGTGGGCTACATCATATCGGGCATCAAGAACTCCCGCGAGGTGAAGGTGGGCGATACGATAACCCACGTAGAAAACCCCAGCACCGAAGCGATAGCCGGTTTCGAGGATGTGAAACCGATGGTCTTCGCGGGCGTCTATCCCGTGGAGGCCGATCAGTACGAAGACCTGCGCGCCTCGCTGGAGAAGCTCCAGCTCAACGACGCCTCGCTCACGTTCGACCCGGAAAGCTCCCTCGCCCTCGGATTCGGTTTCCGCTGCGGCTTCCTCGGCCTGCTCCACATGGAAATCATCCAGGAGCGCCTCTACCGCGAATTCGACATGGACGTCATCACCACCGTACCCAACGTATCGTACCGGGTGACGACGAAAAAGGGCGAAACGGTTTACGTACACAATCCTTCGGGGCTGCCGGAACCGACCATGGTGGACAAAATAGAGGAACCATACATCGAAGCCCAAATCATCACCAAGAGCGATTACTTGGGCAACGTCATCAAGCTCTGCATCGACAAGCGCGGCTCGCTCCGCAATCAGGTATTCATCTCGCAGGACCGGGTGGAGGTGACGTTCGACATGCCGCTGTCGGAAATCGTATTCGATTTTTACGACAAGCTGAAGAGCATCTCACGCGGTTACGCCTCGTTCGACTACCACCAGACGGGGTACCGCGAGAGCCGCCTGGCGAAGCTCGATATCCTGTTGAACGGCGAACCGGTGGATGCGCTCTCGTCGCTCATCTATCAGGACCACGCCTACGATTTCGGCCGACGCATGTGCGAGAAGCTCAAGGAGCTCATCCCGCGCCAGCAGTTCGACATCGCGGTGCAGGCGGCCATCGGAGCGAAAATCATCGCCCGCGAGACCATCAAGGCCGTCCGCAAGGACGTGACCGCCAAATGTTACGGCGGCGACATCTCCCGCAAGCGCAAACTGCTGGAGAAACAGAAGAAAGGCAAGAAGCGCATGCGCCAGATAGGAAACGTGGAGGTACCGCAGTCGGCATTCCTCGCCGTCCTCAAAATGGATTGACATGCGGAGGGAACGGCCGACGTCCGGCAACCGGCCGAAACGACGTTCCGGAGAGACGAAAGATAACAACCGCCTTCCCCGTGGCGTTAGGCGGTATCGACCCGATGAGGGGCTATATAAATAATTGGCCGACAAGATGTCGGAACGATACCGCACCAAGCTATTGACGGAAATGTCCGGTGTTACCGGCATACCCGAACAGTTGAATATACCGATTCGTTAGGGGGACTACCCTAACTCTTCATACCTGTTGCACGATGGGAATACGCAGAATATTACTAACGGTTTCGGCAATAGCGGGGAGCCTGCTCCTCTGCTCTTCGGGCAAGGTACCGGCCGACGGTACCGTATCCGCAGCGGCGGAAAGTACCGCACGCGACCTCCACAAGACCCTGTACGAAACCACGGGCATGGAGGGAGAGGTATCGTACGCCGCATTCGACGAAGCGCTTACCGGCTACGAACGGATAGATTCCCGGAAAAAGGAGATTCTCGTATTCGTGGATTTCAGCAAGCCGTCTACACAGGAACGGCTTTACGTCATCGACATGAAAAACCGCAGGCTGCTCTACAAATCCCTCGTGGCCCACGGGCGCGGCAGCGGTGACACCTATGCCACCTCCTTCTCCAACACCCCCGGTTCGCACCAGAGTTCGCTCGGATTCTACCTGACGCTGAACACCTATCAGGGCCGCAACGGTTATTCGCTAAGGCTCGACGGACTCGAACCGGGCATCAACGACAAGGCATATGAACGGGCCATCGTCATCCACGGCGCGGATTACTGTACGAAAGCGTTCCTGAACACGGCGGGCCGGCTCGGCCGCAGTTTCGGCTGTCCCTCCCTGCCGAAAGAGATAAGCGACAAAATCATAGACACCATAAAGGAGGGAGCCGTCCTCTTCATCTACGCCGATGACAAGGAGTACCGTCTCAACAGCCCGATTCTCTCCGACAGCGAGACGTTCGCCATGCAATAAACGCGACAGCACGGACTGAAAAGAGCGGAACTTGCTTATGCAAGTTCCGCTCTTTTCAGTCCGGCCATCCGCACCGGTCGTTGCCTCTCTCCCGGTTATACCACTTGAAGCACGACTTTACCGTGTACTCGGCGGCCGGGGTTCGGGTCGAGCACATAGTTCCACGCCTTGCAGGCATCCCGCAGCCAGAAAACGGCAGCTATATCCACAGTCACATGATGTCCCTCGACAAGCTCCGCGATACGGGCCAGGTCGCGGGCGTTGGGTTCAACCCCCATGGAGACAGCTTCGATACCGCATTCGCGAGCCAACTCTTCCTCCGCTTTTCCGACCAGTGTCACAAGCCGGCCTCCGGGCCGTACCACGCCGTAGGAACGTGCGAGCGTGTCGCCCCCCACCAAGTCAATGACAAGGTCCATGTCACGTGCAACCGCAGCAAAATCCTCGGTACGGTAATCGATGAATACGTCCGCCCCCAGCGAAAGGACGAAATCGCGGTCGCGCCCGGCGGCCGTGGCATAAACCTCCGCTTCGGTATAGCGTGCGAACTGCACGGCGAATGCGCCGACCGCACCGGCTGCGCCGTGTATCAGCACACGCTGCCCCTTCCCCAGCCTGCCATGACGGTAAAGCGCCTGCCAGGCGGTCTGCGATACATAGGCCGCAGCTGCAGCATCCACATAGGAGAACTCCATCGGTTTGACGACCAGCTGCGCCGGGTCAGCCTCGACATATTCGGCATAGGCTCCGCCGTCAGTACAGCCGAACACCATATCGCCCGCCTCAAAGCCCTCTGCTCCGTCGCCGACCGCCTCGACCGTTCCGGCGAAATCCATCCCCGGTATCCAGGGGAAAGCAGGAGTCAGGGTACCTCCGGCCCGTCCGGAAGCCCGTTTCCAATCTATCTGGTTCACGGAAGCCGCATGTACCTTCACCAATACGCGCCCGACTCCCGGGGTCGGTTTCGGTGCGCTTTCATAAAACAGTTCATCGGCCAGTCCGGGGCCGTGCATCACAATCGCTTTCATAATCTCGGATATTAATCGTATCTGCCATCAAGGGGAGCAAACACCGTACCAGCCGGACCGTATCTCCTCCCCTCCCCGGACAGCGATACGGAAGAGCTCCGCCAGAGGCACGGGAAAAGGCACAGAGTTACTCGAACTGATTGCAGTAGAGCCGATAATAGTACCCCTTGCGGGCCATCAATTCGGCATGGTTCCCCTCCTCGATGATTTCTCCGTTTTCGAGGACGAGGATACGGTCGAGGGTACGCACGGTGGAGAGCCGGTGGGCTATCACGAAACTCGTCCGCCCCTCCATCAGTTTATCCAACCCGCGCTGAATGAGCATTTCGCTCCGGGTATCAATGTTGCTGGTCGCCTCGTCGAGCAACAGTACGGAGGGATTCGCAACCGCGGCACGGGCAATGTTGAGCAACTGCCGCTGTCCCTGGCTCAGGTTCTCGCCGTCGTTCTCCAGCATGGTATCGTACCCGTGCGGCAGCCGCTTGATGAAGGAGTGGGCAGAGGTCAGCTTCGCCGCACGGACAATGTCGTCATCCGTCGCATCGAGGTTGCCGAACCGGATATTGTCGGCTACCGTTCCCGTAAAGAGATGGGTATCCTGCAGCACGATGGCGAGCAGCCTGCGCAGGTCGTCCCGCGCAATACATTCGATGCGCACCCCGTCGATGGTTATTTCGCCCGACGCGATATCATAAAACCGCGGCAGCATGTTGAGTATCGTCGTCTTGCCGGCCCCGGTAGCTCCCACGAGCCCTATCCGTTCGCCGGGACGTACGTGCATCGACACATGCTTCAACACCGGTTTGCCGGGTTCGTACGAGAAACAGACGTCCTTCATGCAGATGTCGCCCCGGGCGGAAGCCATGCGCACCGCTTTCGGCACATCCGGGGCCTCGGAGGGCTCGTCCATAATCTGGAAAATGCGTTCGGCACCGGCAATGGCCGCCTGAATATTGTTGTAGAGCGATGCGATATCCGTAATGGGGCGTCCGAACTGCCGCGAATACTGCAGAAACACGGCCAGACCTCCTACATCGAATCCCCTGTAAATGGCGAGCAGCGCCCCCACTATCGTGACGACCACGAAATTCAGCGTGTTGAGATTCTGCATCACGGGCATCATCATGCCGGAATAGAGCTGTGCCCGGCGCGACTTGGCATTCAGTTCCCCGTTCAGCACCTCGAACCCCGACTCTGCCTGCCGCTCGTGTCCGAATACCTTCACCACTTTCTGGCCGCTTATCATCTCCTCGATGTAACCGTTCACCTGCCCGAGCGTTCCCTGCTGGGCAGCGAAATACCTGCGGCTGCGACGGGATATGAGATTGGCGAACAGGAGCATCAAGGGTACCACGACGAACATGGCGAGCGTCAGGAGAGGACTGATGACGAGCATGAGGACGAAAATGCCCGCAAGCGAAAGCACGGCAGAGAGCATATCGGCCAGGTTATCGGTCAGCCCCTCCGTCACTCGGTCCATGTCGTTCGTGTAACGGCTCATCACATCACCGTGCGGATGCGTATCGAAATAACGCACGGGCAGGGTCTCCATCTTTCGGAAGAGGTCCATCCGCAGGCGGGCTGCCGTCCGCTGTCCTATCCGGTTAAGCATCCTGTACTGCAGCGCGGCCGCAACGACTCCTGCGAGATAGACTGCCGCAAGTACCGCCAGCATACGCATCAGACCCGACACGTCGCCCGGCATGATGTAATCGTTGATTATCGGCCTGAGCATATACGACCCCACGAGGCTGGAGGCTATCGTAATCACCACGAGCACCAGCACCACAGCGAGCTCCCCCTTGCTACGCGCAAGGTACGCGACCAGGCGCCGGAACGTTTTTCGGCCCTCCTTCGGCCCCGCCGCACCCTTCTCTCTTCTGCCGTGTACCATATCGCTCAGAATGTAAGTTGCTGTGAATTGAATATCTCTCTGTACACGGCCGAATCCTCCTTCAGCCGGGCCGGCGTACCGTACGACTCCACCTTCCCGTCGTCGAGCACCAGTACCCTGTCCGCCTCCTCCATCGTTTTCACCCGCTGCGTCGAAACGAAAACCGTCGTCCCCTCCCCGAGGTACTCCCGCAGGCCGCGGCGTATCTTCAGCTCCGTTTCGGTATCCACAGCGCTCGTACTGTCGTCGAGCAGGAGGATTTTCGGCCGGCGCAGCAGCGCACGGGCAATACAGAGCCGCTGCTTCTGCCCGCCGGAGAGATTCACCCCGCCGCGCCCCAGCACCGTATCGTACCCGTCCGGGAACGACATGACGAAATCGTGGGCCTGCGCCGCCCGGGCAGCGGCTTCCATCTCCGCCGGGGAGGCATCCTCCCTGCCCCAGCGCAGGTTATCGGCTATCGTACCGCTGAAGAGGACGTTGTTCTGCAACACCATCCCCACCTGCGCATGAAGCTGTGCCAGAGGATAGTCGCGTACATCCGTCCCGTCGATGAGCACTTCGCCGCCGGTCGTGTCGTAAAGACGCGGAACAAGCTGCAACAGCGTACTCTTGCCGGAACCGGTCGCTCCCGCCACAGCCACCGTCATGCCCGGCGCAACGCTGAACGAGATGCCGTGGAGCACGTCGGTCTCGCCGCCACCGTACCGGAAAGAAACGTTGCGGAACTCGACGGCACCGCGGCGAACGACTGCCGAAGCGCCCGGCGAGTCCTTCAGCGAAGGCTCCGTACCGAGCACCTCCAACACACGGTCGGAAGAGGCCGACGCACGGGCGATGTTCATGATTATCATGGAGAGCATCATCAGCGACATCAGTATCTGCATGAGATAGTTCACCAGCGAAACGAGCTCGCCGACCTGCAGTCTTCCGGCCGCCACCCGCTCTCCCCCCACCCAGAGCACCACAATCACCGAAAGGTTCAACACGAGCTGCATCACGGGGAATATCGTCACGATGATGTTGGACGCCTTCACCGACACGTCGCACAAATCCCGGTTGCTTGCCGAAAACTTGCGCGACTCGTATCTCTCGCGCACGAACGATTTCACCACCCGCATGTTTATCAGGTTCTCCCTCACGACGGCGTTCACGGCATCCACCTTCTGCTGCATCTTCAGAAAATAGGGAAATCCCTTACGCAGAATCAGATATACGCTTATTCCGAGCACGGGTATGGCTCCGGCCACTATCAGTGCAAGGCCGGAATCTATCCGCACCACATAAAAGAAGGCCATCACGAGCATCATCGGCGAACGGAGCAGGATGCGCAATCCGAGCAGCACGACCTGTTGCAGGCGCGTGACATCGCCCGTCAGACGCGTGATGAGCGAAGCGGAGTTGAATTTGTCCATTTCGGCGAAGGAGAACTCCTGTATCTTGCGGAACAGTCTCGAACGCAGCTCCGTAGCGAATCCGACGGAAGCGTTGGAAGAGACGAACACATTCGTGATGTTGGCGAGCAGCCCCGCCACCGAGATACCGAGCATCCAGATACCGATGCGGGTAACGACCGCGATGTCGCGGTGCATGACTCCCTCGTCCACGATGCGCGCCATCAGCATGGGCTGGAGCGTCTCGCAGACGACGAAGACCAATACGAGCACGGGGCACACCACGATGCTCCACTTGTACCTGCCGAGTATGTCCCAATACGTTCTTATCATACGGCCGCCCCTCCGGACGTCGGGGCCCTCTTTCCTGCAAAAATAGCGAATCGGCACAGGATGCGTACCGTCGGTTCCGAATTTCCTGCAAAAATACGGTCACACACCTCGCCGAAGCCCCGCTCACGACACATGCCACCAACCTCCTCCCGCGCACCGGCCCGAACCACCGCTCCCGGACACAAGGATGCCGCCGCCCGGAACCGAAATTCCCGCTGCGGCGGCACCGCGGCCCGTACCCCCTCCGGGCAGGGCGATAGGTCGGAAAGGCTATTTATGCTCCTCCTCTTTTCTGCCGAAAGCCGCCTCCACTTCGCGTTTCTTTTCCAGACGCTCCTCTACGGTGGGTTTCTTGCCATCCTTTACGAGGCCTTCCACCTCTTTCTTGAAATCGCAGCCGCAACCGCAGCCTTTTTTCCCGTTCTCTTTCTCTTTCATAATCCGATATGTTTTGTTAATTTCAAAACCGTTCCGTCTGCCGACGGACGGCGTCTGTCCGGTGAATGTACAAAATGCGTACAAAACTGTCGTCCGCAGCGAAAAACTTCCGGACGACGGGAAGAGCCGCAGCGGGCCGCAACCGCCCGGGCCATAGGAAATCGTTATGCCGCCATCAATATTTACCTGACAAACAGGATGCCCTGTAGCCGACAACAGGCACAGTCTTTGCCACACCTAACCAAAACAAGAACGCATTCATCAAAACAGCTTTTATTATGGAAAACGAAATGAACATGATGCCTCGCATCGGCGACCCCGCACCGGCTTTCCGGGCGGCAACCACTCAGGGTACGATAAACTTTCCGGTCGATTACAGCGGCCGTTGGATAATCCTGTTCAGCCATCCGGCGGACTTCACCCCGGTCTGCACCTCGGAGTTCATGACCTTCGGCAAGATGCAGAAAGAGTTCGAGGAACTCAATTGCCAACTGGTGGGACTTTCCGTGGACGGGCTGTCGAGCCATATCGCATGGCTGCGCACCATCAGGGAACGGATGCATTTCCGCGATATGGACAACATCGAAGTGCAGTTTCCCCTCATCGACGACGTATCCATGAACGTATCCAGACTGTACGGCATGATACAGCCTGGCGAAAGCGAAACCAAGGCTGTCCGCGCCGTCTTCTTCATCGACCCGAAAGGAATCATCCGCACGATAATCTACTATCCGCTGGCTCTCGGCCGGAACTTCGACGAGATAAAACGGGTACTCATCGGCCTACAGACGGTGGATGCCTTCAACGTGGCCCTTCCGGCCGACTGGCGGCCCGGCGACGAGGTGATAGACCCCAATCCCGGCAACATGAAGGGAGTCGAAGAGCGCTGGGAGAAATCGCAGAAAGCCGACAGCGGTGTCAAATGCTACGACTGGTTCTTCTGTACGAGGGAAATTCCCTGCGATGAAATTCACAAGAAAATAGGCAAATAATCCCTCACGAAAACGGAACTCCGCACGGCGGCACGTATCCGACCTACGTGCCGCCGTCCATATATTTATTTCCCTTTCCGGCCGAAATTCTCCGGAACGGGTTGCCGTTTTAGCAGACGGAAAAGGTTCCGTATCGGGAAAATGGGTTACTTTTGTCATTCGCTTATGCAGACCATGGAACCCGTCACAGGTTGGATAATATACCCGCGTTACACCGCCGACCGCAGCGACAACGCTTTCGGCTGGCTCGTCGGCGAGGCGGCAGCGGCCGGCATGCGGCTGGAGGTGCTCTTCGTCGAAGAGCTTTCCGTCGTTTACGGCACCCGCTGCGGCATCTTCCACAAAGGGAGGGAAGTCGTCCAGATGCCGGAATTCGTCATCATGCGGACCTACGACACTGTTCTTTCGCGCTACTTCGAACGGCTCGGAGTCCGAGTGATAAACACGGCCGCCGCCATGGAGCTATGCAAAAACAAAATGCTGACGCATGAGGTGCTCGTCGCGGCCGGTCTGCCCACTCCCGCCACGGTCTATGCCGAGGGGGCCGAATATGCCTATCCGGAACTGGCCGAACGCTTCGGCAGCGCCCGTTTCATCGTCAAACGGACGGACGGCGCCAAAGGCGAGGACGTCTACCTCGTGAACGGCGCGAGGGAGATGGCCTCCGCCGTGGAGCAGTGCGGACGGCACTGCATCTGCCAGGAGTTCATCGCCGAAAGCAGCGGCCGCGACGTGAGGGTATGGGTCATCGGCGGCCGGGCCATCGGAGCGGTCATGCGCTATTCCCAGACCTCGTTTCTCTCCAACTATTCGCAGGGCGGCAGCGTCCGGGCCTTCGACCTACCCGAAGAGGCGGCCCGACTTGCCGTGGAGAGCGCAGCGGCGACGGGGGCCGAATTCGCGGGTATCGACCTGCTGTTCCGCGGCGACGGTTTCACGGTGAACGAAGTGAACGGCAACGCCGGTTTCCGCACGCTCTCACGCGTGGGCCGGAACGACATCCCGAAAGAACTTTTCAGCTATATATCCGGAATCGTCCGGCAAGGTTAAACCCCGAAAGAAAATACCATGAACGTACTCTTACTGATTCTGGGACTCGTCCTCGTCATCGCGGGGGCCGACTGCCTGGTCAACGGCGCGGTAGCGGTCGCCAAACGCTACCGGATGCCCGAATTTCTCATCGGACTCACCATCGTGGGCATCGGCACCTCGATGCCGGAGCTGGTCGTGAGCCTCATCGCGGGTATCGAAGGCAAAGGAGGCATGGCGATAGGCAATGTCGTCGGTTCGAACCTGGCCAATACGCTGCTGATACTCGGAGCGGCATCCCTGATACAGCCCATCAGCATCAGTCCCGCCACCAAACGGATAGACATTCCGTACAACATCCTCGTCACACTCGTCCTCTTCTTCATGTGTTTCGGATTCACTTTCCGGCACTACCCCACCGGCGGTGTCATCACCTGGTGGAAGGGTATCCTGCTGCTCGCACTCTTCGCCGGCTACATGGCTTACTCTTTCCGGACAGCAGCCAAAGGGCGAACGGAAACGGCACAGGCGGCAGAGACCGGCTCCCGTCCGGCCTTGTGGAAATCCGTCCTGCTCATTCTGTTCGGCATCGCGGGACTTGCTTTCGGCGGACGGTGGTTCGTCGGCGGCGCGAGCGGCATCGCATTGTCGCTCGGCGTCAGCGAAACCGTCATCGCCATCACGATGGTGGCCGTAGGAACCTCGCTGCCCGAACTCGCCACGGCAATCGTCGCGGCAATTAAGGGCAACACGCAGCTCGCGCTGGGCAACGTCATCGGTTCCAACATATTCAATATATGCCTCATTCTGGGCATCTCCTCGATAGTCGCTCCGCTGGACGTCACGGGTCTCCATCCGACAGACATCCTCGCACCGCTGGCAGCGGCCCTCATGCTCCTGCTCTCCGTCTACACTTTCCGCGGGCAGCGCATCAACCGAGCCGACGGAGCCCTGTTCCTGGCACTGTACATCGGTTACATCGCCTACCTGCTGCTCCGATAACCGTGCCCCGAATAAACATGTGCAGGACGGCTTTTGAAAGCCGTCCTGCACATGTTATTATTTTCTCTACCGCCGAATCCTGCATGGATGAAGACCGGCCTCCGCCCTGACCGGCCCGGTCGCAAAGAGCGGTTCCCTACTTTCCGGCCGCACCGCCGAAACTGAACGATACGGGGATATAGACCGGAACGGGAATGGTGTAACCGCCGATATTCACCGACGGCTTTATCTGCAGCGTCACCTGCGAAGGCTCCGTTCCGATGCCCACGAAATTCTTCACGGCATTGAGGGCGGCAGCCGAAGAGTCGCCCGTAAGCAGGCCCGCTATATCGAAATCCATCCGTATCGGGAAGACGCCGCTGTCCTGCGCATCGACGCGAATCCCCTCACTGACACTGCCGGAAGTAAACCGTATCCCGTCTATTTCCAGGATGTAATCCATGGCACCTATCTGCGCCGCCGATGAGTTGGGGTTGGAGATGCCGAGATTCAGGTCGAACCCCATGGGCAGTTCCGAAGCCCCGCCGCCGAGCACGCCGAGCAGCCGGGCGATTTGCAGGGGTGTCAGTTCTCCGGAAAGATTGACCCCGGCAAGCGACAGGTCGGTGACCGAATCGTATTCATACTCGCACTGCGTCATGTTGTAGAGACCTTCGGCCTGCTTCACGACATCGCAGGCGGTAAAGGCGAGAAGGGCGGCACAAAAGGCTGCGAAACGAAATCTTTTCATAAACATTTTACTTATATTTCAATCGATTGTCCTGTCAAAACGGACGGCCGCCCCCTCTCCGGACGGCCGGTCCGGATACGCTATCGGAGCGTCATCTCGTCGATAAGATAGCCCGCTCCTCCTATCTTCTCTATCACGAAGAGCACGTAACGGATATCTACCGAAATATTCCGGCACATGGCCGGGTCGAATTCGAGGTCGCTCATGGTGCTGAGCCATGTTCGGTCGAAATTGATACCCACCAGTTCACCGTCGCCGTTCAGCACCGGACTGCCCGAATTGCCGCCCGTGGTATGGTTCGTAGCCAGAAAGGCTACCGGCACGGTGTAATACGGTTCCTCTTCCGTCCCGACGTTCACCGCCCAGCGTCCATAATCCTTCTCCTCGTAACAACGGCGCAGTGCATCGGGTACGTCGTAATCGTAGATATCGGGATTGTCCTTGGCGATAATACCCTCCAGCGTGGTGACAGGCAGGTGCCGGACGCCGTCTTCGGGATTGTACCCCTCGACGGCACCGTATGCCACGCGCAGTGTCAGATTGGCATCCGGGTAAAAATTCCGCTCAGGTTCGAACTCCATCTGTCCGCGCATATAAGTGCGGTACTCGCGGGCCAGCGTCCGGTCGGCCTCCTCCAGCACGGGACTTATCCGCTGCCGGTAGGTGTCGGCGAACATCGCATAGAACTCCACGGCGGGGTCGGCAGTCAGCGCGGCGACAGCCTCCTTGCGCGGTAGGGCCGTCAGTGCCGCCAGCCGTGCACTGTCCGCCAGTGCGGAACGGTCGAACAGCCGACCGACATACTCTTCCACGCCACCGGCTTCGGCAAGCCCTTCGGCGAAACCGTCGGGCATGAAGACGGCGGGGACATGCTCCGCGAATTCCCGAACGAGGGCACAGGCCACCTGCCGGTCTATCTCCGGTTCATAATCCTTGTAGAACAGCCCGGGAACGACAGGCATCTCCCCCGCTTCCAGAGCGACGGTCACATAGTTGGCAAGGCTCATCAGTTCGATGGAGAAAATTCCCTCCGTATAGAAATCCGCTGCATACGAAGCCCCGTTGCCGGCCTCGTAAGCGCTCCGCAGACGCTCCAGTACCCCCGCATACTCCGGCTGTCCGGCGGCCCACCGGGCGAAGCGCTCCTCATAGGCGCGTTTCTTTCCGAGCGTACCAAGGCGTTCCAGTCCGAGGCTCTCACCCTGCCATTTTTTCCAGGCATTGGCTATGTTGGCCGCCTTGGAGGCGTACTTTATCCGTACCGCAGGGTCGGCGGCCATGGCCGCATTGATAATGTCCAGCCGCTCGGTGCGCATTCTGATTTTATTCGGATTCGACGCCATAACGCGGGCCACATGGTCGGACGTCACGTATTCGCGCGTCGAACCGGGACAGCCGTAAACGAACGTGAAATCGCCCTCGTCCATTCCCGCCGTGGAAACCGGAAACCAGTGCCGGGGACGGTAGGGAACGTTGTCCGGAGAGTAGTCCGCCGGCTGGTTGTCGGCATCCGCATAGATGCGGAACACGGAGAAATCGCCCGTATGACGGGGCCACATCCAGTTGTCCGTATCGCCGCCGAACTTACCGATGGCCGAGGGCGGAGCACCCACGAGCCGCACGTCGCCGTAGGTACGGAACAGGAAAAGGAAATACTGGTTGCCGTAATAGAGCGATTCCACCGAGACTTCGTATCCCTTCTGTCCCTTATATTCCTTCAAGGCCCGTTCCTTCACCCGTTCGATATTGGCCGCTATCTTCTTTTGGCGGCGCGTTTCATCCATATCGTCCTTCACGCCCGCAAGCACCCGGTCGGTCACATCCTCCATCCGGACGAGAAACGATACCGTCAGGCCGGGATTCGGAAGCTCCTCCTCCCGCGACATGGCCCAGAAGCCGTCGGTCAGGTAGTCGTGCTGCAGGCTGCTGTGGCTCTGTATCTGGCCGTATCCGCAGTGATGGTTGGTCAGCAGCAGTCCCTCGGGCGACACCAACTCGCCCGTACAGCCGCGTCCGAAAAGCACCACGGCATCTTTCAGCGACGCCTGATTCACGCTGTAAATGTCTTCGGCCGTAAGCCGGAAGCCCTTGGCTTTCATGTCGTCCACCTGCCGTCCGATAAGGCTCGGCAGCCACATGCCCTCGTCGGCCAAAGCACTGAAGGCTGCCGACAGGCACCACAAAAAAAGGAGTAAACGTTTTTTGTTCATAAAGTTATCGCAATTATCCGATGAATGAATCCGCATTCCGTGTCCGTGCGCAGCTTCCCGCATCCCGCCGGCAACCGGCTGAAAACATGCCGTTCACAACGTATCGACGAAACTTCCCAGTTCGGCATAGAGCGCCTGCACCGGCAGCCCCATGACGTTGTAGAAAGAGCCCTCTATCCGCTCTATCGCCACATACCCTATCCACTCCTGGATGCCGTAGGAACCCGCCTTGTCGTAAGGCCGGAACGTATCGACATAATAGGCTATCTCCTCCTCTGCGAGCGGACGGAACCATACGTCCGACGACACGGAAAAGCTGCGCATGCGCCCCGGCGCCCGCAGGGCCACCCCTGTGACTACCGTATGCCTGCGGCCGGACAGTTCGGCCAGCATGGCCGCCGCCCCCTCCCGTCCGTCGGGCTTGCCGAATATGCGGCCGCCGCAAATCACCACCGTGTCGGCGGTAATGAGAATATTCCCCACTCCGAGCGCATGCGGATAGGCCTCCGACTTGAGCACGGCCAGATATCCGGGTACCTCCTCTGCCGGCAGTCCCGGCGGATAGGTCTCCTCCACGTCGTAACTGTCGGCGAGTTCAAAAGCAAGTCCCGCCCCCGCCAACAGCTCGCGCCGCCGCGGGGAGCGGCTGGCAAGCAGCAGCCGATGCCCATGCAATTTATCTTTCAGCAAAACCATTCCTGTCCTACTCTTTTCCCGGTGGTCACTAACGTCCGCCCTCTGCACACAAATGGCGTTCGAGCGCCCCCGTCAAACCGTTAAAGTAATCTTCAAGCGAAGCCTTGGCCACCTTTCTCTTCAGTTTGCCCCGCCTATTGAAAATAACGTCTCCCCCGGAGCCGTCGTACAGCGAAGCCCCGACAGGCACGTAGCTGCGCGACACGAAAAGCCGTGCCACCTCCACCTTTCCGGGCCGATGTCCTATCCTCACCGTAAGACCGGGCTCCATGGGCGCTTCCGGTTCAGCTTCCTCGTCGAACGTCACCCGACGCATCGCCTTCACCTCCGGAGCCCGGACGCACACCTGCCCGTCACGGATATCGAACATCATACGGAACTCCATGTCGTACAGGCTCCGGAAAGCACGCGCCCCATCGGCTACCGCCCCGCGCACGAAAGCATTGACCGAAAAGGAGTCCGGTTCAGCCGCATGGAACATCGTGCGCGAACCGGCCATCTGCACCTCCAGAAAATAGGAGACGGCGCGGAACAACTCCTCCTGTCCCGCCCCCGGACATTCGATGACATAGCAGTCGGAAGTTCCGTCGGCAGCGTTCACGAATCCCTGCGGCGTGAGCACGAACTGCGGGAACACAGGCAGCGACACGAACAGCGCAGCCACAGCCGGCAACAGTTTCATCCATTTTTTCATACACTCCCAATTGTTTTTATCCGTCGGACGAGCCCGTCCTTACCGTCGGCCGACCGGTACGGTACGACTGGCGTCCGGCCCGTTATCTGATATCGAAATCCAACAACTGCTCCCCCTCCAGCCATGCGGTCAGCCGGTCGCCCGGTGCGACGGGCCCCACTCCGGCAGGCGTCCCTGTATAGACGAGGTCGCCCATGCGCAGCGTCACGAACTGCGATACGTAGGCGATGATACGGTCCACCGAAAAGAGCATGTCGCCCGTATACCCCTCCTGCCGCGGCTCCCCGTTCAGTGCCATGCCGAACCGGAGCTCCCCGACCGGCCGGCCGAGCGCAGCGAGACCGAGCCAGCGCGGAGCTATCGCCGCCGAGCGGTCGAACGCCTTTCCTATCTCCCACGGATGCCCCTGCGCGATGGCCGCACGCTGCAGGTCGCGTGCAGTGAAATCGATGCCGAGCGTCACCTCATCGTAATACCGATGTGCGAAACGCTCCGCGATACACTTACCTGTCCGGTTGATTTTCACCACGAGTTCCGTTTCGTAATGCACTTCCCGACTGAAAGGCGGTATCCAGAACGTATCGTTGTTGCGCAGCAGCGCCGTATCGGGTTTCATGAAAAACACGGGCCGTTCGTCCGGCTCCCCGCCGTCGAACTCCCGAATGTGCTCCCTGTAATTGCGTCCTATGCAGATTATCTTCATTTCGCTCCTCCGTTCTCCTGCTCCCGCTCCGTCGGACGCGGTGCCTTTTCCCCTTTCAGCAGGGCCACCATCCGGGCCGCCACGCGCTCCGAAGCGCCCGGACCGCCTATCCGTTTGCGCAGGGCATCGTAATCGGCGAGCATACGCTCCCGCTGCCCCCCTCCGGGCAGGATAGCCCGCAGTTCTTCCGCGGCACGTTCCGGCGTCATCTCCTGCTGAATCAACTCCTTCACGACCTCCCGGCCCATCACGAGATTCACCAACGAGATATAAGGTATCTTCAGCAGCCGGCGCCCGGCCCAGACGGTCAGCGCATCGGTACGGTAGCACACCACCTCCGGCGTACCTATCAGGGCCGTCTCCAGCGTCGCCGTTCCCGAAGTGACCACCGCCGCATCGGCATAGCGCACGATTTCGTAGGTCTTATCGTACAGACAGATGATACGGCTGCCGGCAAGCAGCTCCCCGTACAGCTCCCGGTCGAGCCACGGTACCGCGGCGAGCACGAAATCGTACTCCGGCATCAACTCGGCCAGGGCTGCCATGAAAGGGAGGTTGTTGCGCACCTCGCTGCGGCGGCTGCCGGCAAGCAGGGCGATGACGGGCCGGGCGCCGAAACCGTTCGCACGGAAGAACTCCTCCCGCGGAGGCATCGCCGCACAGCGCTCCGCGATGGCATCCATCAGCGGATTACCCTCATATACCGCATCGATTCCCCGTCGGGCGAAATACTCCACCTCGAAAGGAAAGATGATGAACAGCTTGTCCACATACCGGCGGATTCGTTCCACACGATGCTCCTTCCACGCCCACACCTTGGGCGAAATGTAGTAAAATACACGGATGCCGCACCCGTGGGCGAACTTCGCCATCCGGAAGTTGAACCCCGGATAGTCGATGAGCACCAGCACGTCGGGGGCATAGGCCGCAATATCGCGCTTGCATTCGCGTATCTGGGCGAGCACCGTGGGCAGGCGGCGGACAATCTCGCCGATACCGAAAAAAGAGGCGTCGCGGTAGTGCTTGGCCAGGTGCTCCCGTCCTCCCACAGCCGCCATCAGGTCGCCACCCCAGAAACGGAACTCGGCCTGCGGGTCGCTCCGCAGCAGCCCCTTCATCAAATTGGAACCGTGCAGGTCGCCGGAAGCTTCGCCGGCAATCAGGTAATATTTCATCTTGCTAATCCTCCCATTTTTCGAGCAGGTCGGGCCTCAGCCTGCGGGTACGCTCGAGCGCCTGCTCCTCTTTCCACTCCTCGATACGGGCATCGTGTCCCGACAACAGCACCTCCGGAACCGCCCAGCCGTTGAACTCCGCCGGACGGGTATAGACGGGCGGAGCCAACAGGCCGTCCTGGAATGAGTCGGTCAGCGCCGACTCTTCATCGCCTATCGCCCCCGGCAGCAGCCGTACCACGCTGTCGGCGATAACCGCCGCGGCGAGCTCGCCCCCGGTCAGTACGTAATCCCCGATGGAAATTTCGCGTGTCACCAGATGCTCCCGGATACGGTGGTCGAGCCCCTTGTAATGGCCGCAGAGAATGATGATGTTGCCGAGTGTCGAGAGACGGTTGGCCTCCCGCTGGTCGTACTGCATCCCGTCGGGCGTAGTGAAGATGACCTCGTCGTACCGCCGCTCGGACTGCAAATGCGAAATGAGCCGGAAAACCGGTTCGGGCTTCATCACCATACCGGCCTCCCCGCCGAAGGGATAATCGTCCACATGGCGGTGTTTGTCGGTCGCCCAGTCCCGGATGTTGTGTACCACGATTTCCACCAGCCCCGCCCGCTGCGCCCGCTTGAGGATAGACTCGTTAAGCGGGGAGACGAGCAGTTCGGGAACGACGGTCAATATGTCTATGCGCATAGTTCTGATTCGTTTGGGCCCGCGGCCGCTTCCGCCGCGGAACAAGAAAACCGGAAGGGAACCTTCTCCTCCGAAACGGAGCAAGACAACGGCCTACTCCGGCCGGACGTCGCCCTCCATCACCTCGGTAATGAACGGATTGTAAAGCATCTCGTGGCCGAGCGTACTCTCTCCCCCATGTCCGGGATAGATGGTCACCTCCTCGCCCAAAGGCAGGATGCGGTCGATGATGCTCTTCATTATCCAGCCGTAATCGCCGCCGGGCAGGTCGGTACGCCCGATACTCTCCCGGAAAAGGGTATCGCCCGTCAGCAGGACTTTCTCCTGCGGCAGGTAGAGGCAGACATGGCCGGGCGTATGGCCGGGCGTATGTATCACCCGCAGGCGCGTATTCCCGAAAACCACCTCGTCCCCGTCGGCGAGGCTGCGTTCCACGGTCGGAACGGCCTCCACCCGGAAACCGTACATCGCACCGTGTACGGCGGCGGACTCTATCAGAAACCCGTCGTCGGGATGGAGCGCGAAGGGAACGCCGTAGAGCTCCTTGACCCGCTCCACACCGAGCATGTGGTCCACATGACCGTGGGTATTCACCGCGAGGACGGGCCGCAGCCCCCTCTCCTCGATAAATCCGCGCAGCGCCTCGGTCTCCTTGGGCGTATAATTGCCGGCATCGACCACGGCGGCCTCGCCGGTTTCGTCCCACAGGACGTATGTATTCTCCTGGAACGGATTGAATGTCAGTCTGGCTATCTTCATTTCTCTCTCGTATTAATTTCCGGCGGCCCGTTCCGGCAATACCCGTCCTCCGCCCGTCGCCTCTTCGCCGGACCGGAAAGCAAGGCAGGCCCGCCCGGTCGGCAGGGGCAACGCCTTAATCTTTGGAACAAAGATACGAATAAGTCAAGCGCAAAAACGAGTTTTATTTGAATTTGCAAATGCGAAATCAAAGATAGGAAATATATTCGGGAAAAACCGCAAGCGGCCGTCAAACGCCGGACCGGCCCGCCGAAACGACACGAGCAGGGTCCGGACAAATAATCGAAGATAACGGAGAATCCGCACAACTCGCCGGCCCGGGATGCCGCGTGGCCACAGGGATACACACATCCGCAAGGTAAAGCCGCGCAGCAGCAGGACTCCTTCCCGCCGAGCCGGCGATGCGGTGCCTTTCCCCCACTTTCCTCGCGCCGTCAAGGATAAAACCGGATTTTTGGCTAAATTTGTCAGCACCGACGGGAAAGCCCGGACGGAATTTACCGACAGACAAGTGGCAAGAAAGAAGAAAGAGTTGCCCCTCATCGAGGGGCTGGAAATAACCACCCTGGCCGCCGAAGGCAAGGCTATGGGCAGATACAACGATATGGTCGTATTCGTACCGCTCACCGTCCCGGGCGACGTGGTGGACGTGCAGATACGCAACCGGCGCAGGCGTTTCATGGAGGGGACGGTCGTCCGCTACATCGAAAAATCGCCCCTGCGTGCCGAACCCTTTTGCGAGCACTTCGGCGTTTGCGGAGGATGCAAATGGCAGAACCTCCCCTACCCCGAACAGCTCCGCTTCAAGGAGGAACAGGTACGCGACCAGCTTACCCGGATAGGCAAGGTGGAACTTCCGCCGCTCTCGCCCATCATCGGCTCGGCCCGGACGACGCACTACCGCAACAAACTCGAATTCACCTTCGCACCGCGGCGCTGGATGACCTACGAAGAGATAGCGGACGCCGGCGACATCGACGCGGACGCCGCACTGGGCTTCCACATTCCCGGTAGGTTCGACAAGGTACTCGACATCCGCGAATGCTGGCTGCAGCCGGCCCCCTCGAACGAAATCCGGCTGGAAACGAAACGCTTCTGCCGGGAACACGGCTACAGCTCCTACGACATCCGCGAACACCGCGGCCTGATGCGCAACCTCGTGGTGCGCACCTCCTCCACGGGCGAAGTCATGGTCATCGTCGTATTCGGCGAGGAAGACCGCGCACGCATCGGGGCCCTGCTCGACCACTTGAAGGAGCGGTTTCCGGAAATCACCTCGCTGATGTACATGGTCAATACGAAGCTGAACGACTCGACGGGCGACATCGACGCCCACCTGTGGAGCGGCCGCGACCACATCTTCGAGGAGATGGAGGGGCTGCGTTTCAAGATAGGCCCGAAGTCGTTCTACCAGACCAACTCCGCACAGGCCTACGAGCTCTACAAGGTGGCCCGCAGTTTCGCGGGGCTGACGGGCGGGGAAACCCTCTATGACCTCTACACGGGCACCGGCACCATCGCCAACTTCGTCGCCCGCACCTGCCGGCAGGTGGTCGGCATCGAATACGTGCCGGAAGCCATCGAAGATGCAAAATGCAATTCCCGGCTGAACGGCATCGACAACACCGCATTTTTCGCGGGCGACATGAAAGATGTGCTCGACGACGCCTTCATCGCCCGGCACGGCAGGCCCGACGTGGTGATACTCGACCCGCCGCGGGCCGGCGTACACGAGGAGGTGCTGGAGACCATCAAACGGGCCGCCCCGCAGCGCATCGTCTACGTGAGCTGCAACCCCGCGACGCAGGCCCGCGACCTCGCCCTCCTCGCACCGCTGTACCGTGTGACCGCCGTACAGCCCGTGGATATGTTCCCGCACACGCACCACGTAGAAAATGTCGTCCGGCTCGACAGGAATACCGACTAAAAAACATACGACCATGAAAAAAGCAACCATCGCCGCAGCGCTCATGCTCGCGGCACTGCCGCTCGCCGCACAGCAGACGGGCGTTCGGGTAACCGCCCGCAATGCAGCAGACAATTCGCTGGCATTCGACGCCGCCATAACAGGATACGGCACCTTCACCATCCGCCTGGCCGTCGCCGACATTCGCAACCATGCGGGAGACGACGCCCTCACGGTCACCGTCACCACCGGCAACGAAGGGGGCGAAATTCTTTCGATCGCTCCGCAGGATGCCGCCCGACCCGTGACCGCCGACTTCTCATGGGACTGGATTAACGGAACGCTCGATGCCACGCCCGACCTCGGGTTCATCTACCGGCTGCCGATAGCCGCAGGAAAGAGCACGGCGGTGCGCTCGCTCACTCCTGCCGAAGCGGGGATGATGCGCGACAACATCGCCGATTTCCGCATGTGGGAGTTCGCCATGGAGCGGAACGAACCGGTATTTGCCATCCGAAAAGGGACGGTCATCCATGTAGAGGGCTACGACGCGGAGAACGGACAGGCAGGCGGCGGTACGATTATCGTCGAACATGCCGACGGGACGCAGGCACGCTATGCCTCGCTCCGCAGCGGTTCAGCCCTGGTCGCCCCGGGCGATACAATTTTTCCCGACACCCCGATAGCACTGGCAGGCGAACTGCGCAGCGGAGGTTACGGTGTACAGGTAGGCCTGTACCGTTATGCCTCCAACCGCAACACCGCCCTCTATCCCCACATGATGGCCCAGACGGAGTTCATCAATCCCCTCTTCATGACCGCGACGGGCAACGGTCTGCTCACCGACGGTCAGCGGGCGACGGCCAAAACGACGAAAAAACTGTTGGATGCCGAATCGGGCCGAACGAGTTTCTGGGAACGGGTATTCGGCCGCTGATGCAAAAGAAGCTCTATGAGCGGTCCCGATAGACCGCCGTGATTTCCCGGAAGAAGTGTTCGTAAGAGAGTGCTTCTTCCGCTTTTTTACGGGCGGCCGCCCCGAGCAACTCCCGCAGCTCCCTGTTCCGTATCAGTCCGCGCAGAGCCGCCGCCAAAGCCTCCGCATCGGAAGGCGGAATCAGTATGCCGTCCGTACCGGAAGCGACGAACTCCGGCTGGGCCCCGTTGTCGGTGGTAATCACTGCCCGGCCGGCCTGCATGAATTCGAGCACCGTAAGCCCGAAAGCCTCCTGCCCGACTGTCGGGACTACCCCAATATCGACCTGGCGCATAAACTGCGGCACATCGTCCAGAAAGCCCGTAAAAACGACCTTTCCGTCCAGGCCCAGCGCTTTCGCCCGGTCGCGAAGTCTCTGCTCATAGACCGGTTCTCCCTGCCCTGCGACCAAAAGTACGAAATCCTCCGACTTCAGCAGTGCAGCCGCATCAAGCAGCACCTCCACCCCCTTCTCCGGATGGAGACGGCCCGCATAAGCGACGACGACCGTATCGGGCGGAATACCGTACCGCTGCCTCAGAACGACACCTCCGGTCTGCAGACGGCAGGGCGGAATACTATTGTGAATGACCGTCACGCTCCGCGCCGCTATCTTCGGCGAAGAGGAGAGGAATACACGCCTGGCAAGTTCGGAGACGAAGACAATCCGGTCCGTCCGCCGGTACAGGTAGGAGTAGAGAAAATTCCTCTTCGCCGGCCGGACCAGGTGGCGCGTAAGGATAACCTTCGGTTTCCGGTCGGAAAGGGCACGGGCAAAGAGCGCAATGAAAGTATCCTTGAACTGATGGGTATGGACGATATCGGCCTCGACGGATTCGATGAGCCGCTTCATCTTCAGGATGGAACGGAGACCGAAACGGCTGCGGAGCGGAAACTGCACGAGCGGACACCCCAGCGAAGCGGTTTTCCGGCGGATGACTTCGCTTTCGCGCGATACCAACTGCACGCCGTAGCCCTCCCTCTGCAATCTTTCCGCCAGGTCGTAGACGTACTGTTCGCCTCCGCCCCAGCCGGCCGAGGCGAAGACCTGCACAACGGTTTGTTTTCCCCGCTCAGTCATACCCGCGGACTATTCGGTGGTCTCCCGGACGATTCCGTACGGCGTCCGTCCTACCCGGTTCCGGGTATTCTCCTCGTACAGAATCCGATTCGCCTCGTTATGGATGTCCAGCCGCCTGTGCTTCTTATGGTACACCGTGGCGTAATGGTTCATGACGAGCGGGCGGATACCGAGACGCACCAGCCGGTCTTCCAAATCGGTATCCTCGCCGGTTCCGGGATTTACATACCGTTCGTCGAACCCGTTGGCCTTGAGAAGGTCGGATTTGTACATGGAGAAATTACACCCCAATATCCCCTCGTAACGCTGGCGGATGAACCACCGACGCAAGGTCGGGGAGGTAATCCGGATACAGTTCTCCATATGTTTCTCTCCGCGCACGATGCCGGCATAGAGCAACGGCCACACCAATTTCCGCTCGAATCCCGGAGAAGCTACCTTCCCGACACTCATTCCCTCGGAGAGAACGGCCGGCAGGTCTACCCTCCGGCCGGCGACGACGAACCCTTCCCGCCGCGCCTTGCAGTGTTCCTCGACGAATTTCCGGTGCGGGATACAGTCGCCGTCCAGGAAAATCAGGTACTCCGTCCGACTCTGCACCACCGCCTTGTTGAGCATCCGGTTCTTGCGAAACCCGCAGTCCTCCTGCCAGAGATGAGTGACGGGAAAAGGTTGTCGGGCCATCAGCTCCTCCAGCCGGGCGACCACATCCTCCCGCGAACCGTCGTCCGCCACGATGACCTCGAAATCCTTAAAGGTCTGTTTCCCCAAAGCGACGAAAATCATCTCCAGCCAATCGATGCCGTTATAAAAAGGGATGATTATCGAAACTGCCGTTTTTGCATCCATTGCGTCCATGCATTTAACCGTCCGCAAAGATAGGAAAAGATTGGAACATACGGGTCGAAAACGACCGCCGCACCACGACACGACCGCTCCGTATGCCGGAGTACCGGAGCGGTCACCGACCCGAATGCATCGACTTTCCGAAAAACAACGGTTCTCCGGCCGTACCGTCAGGAAACTTTCCGGTTTGACTCCGAATAACGACTGCCCGCATCAAGAGCTCAACAGATATGGACAAAACCTCAAAACAGCGCCGCCAAAGCACCAATAATGGCCGACGGAAGGGGCACACAACGCAGCTTCGTCAACGTCATTTCGGTAACATCCCGTGTAAGCGGAACCAAGCAACGGCTTCATCGATTGCCTCGGCAAGAGGCCGGTAGTGCAGTTCCAGCTCCCGGATAGACTTAGCATTCGTGTAATAGTTGCCGATGCAAAGTATACGCATATTCGTACGCGAAACCTCGCTTCTCAGACCTGCTTTGCCCAGCAAATCTCCGATTGCACCGATAATGCGAAGCGACCAAGCAGGAATATGAATGAGATGCTGGCAATGCCCCGTGCGCTCAGCGAGCAGACGGTAGAACTCCGCATAGGAATAATTCTCACCCGCAAGGAGGTATCGTTCTCCGCTATTCCCCCGCGCAAGGGCAGCAACGATGCCCCGAGCCACATCGTTGGCCGCGACAAAATTTTTGCCACCGGGCGGACAAAACACGATACGACGGCCATACCCCATCAGGATGATACGTCCCGAACTCGGTCGGGAATCCCATGCACCAATCATGAAAGTGGGACAGACCGTCACAATTTCAACCTGATTCCGAAAATGCTCCAGCCGTTGCAACGCCTCGAACTTGCTCCTCGCATAGGCAGATTCGGTAAACGGAGCGGCCATGGACCTCGTCTCATCGCCCGGCTGTCCTTTGGTACCATAAGCGAAAACATTCGCACTGGCGACATTGACAACTCGTTTCACACCACACTCGGAAGCGAGTTCAACCAATCGCTCCGTCGCCGTCACATTCACCTGTTCGTAAGAATCATAAGAACCCGACTGCCCTGTTTTGGCAGCGCAATGCACCACATAGTCGCACCCATGCATCGCCCGACGTAAAGTTTCTCTATCGGTAAATTCACCTTCGACAAGTTCCAGCGCCGGGTCTTCGACTCCCACATAGGAACCGAGACAGCGAAGCAGACCCCGTACCGCATAACCGGCCGATAACAGCTCGCAAATCGTATGTGTCCCCAAGAGACTGTTGGCTCCGGTAATAAGAACAGTTTTCCCCATAACAAACTTCATTATAAACCATGGTCCGGCGTCACCGGGTCGGAACAGGCGGCACATCAAGCTCCCGAGCGACGACGCGCGACATCAGCCGGATACGGATAAATATAGGAATAAGCAGGAGCAACAATCCGTTGATGCGGTTCGACCAGCCGGGTAGAATGACCGCCTTGCGACGCAACAGTCCGCGGAGACTAATGCGGGCCACCTTCTCGGGGGAAAGCAACCCCAGCCGGCCGAAGAATTTCTGTCGTTCGATACGGCCCGTTACCTCTCCATTGGTCTTCATCGGTCCGGGAGTAACGACGCTTACCGCAATTTTTGCACCGCGCAACTCTTCCCGCAAACCGAGCGAAAACTGGAGCACGAAACGCTTGGTGGCGGGATAAACCGTCTTGAAACCGGTTGGCGAAAAGGCCGCCATACTCGCTACATTGAGAATGAAAGCCTCGGGAGCACGTTGCAGATTCGGAAGCAGATAAAAGGTCAACAGCGTAGGAACCGAGACATTCAAGTGTAAGATGCGGTCAAGATAATCGGAAGTACAAGATGCGAAACGTCGTGTTCCGCCAGTCCCCGCATTATTAATCAGCATGAAGAGCGGATAACCGGCATTGACATCCCGACAAAGGACACTCAATGCCTCTTCGTCGCACAAATCAATCTCGAAAGGAATACATCGCACCCCCAAACGCCGCGACTCGATAACCACCTCATTCAGACCGCTATCGGGCAATGAAACGAGCACTGTATCGATACCGCACCGGGCCAGTTCGAGAGCATAGCAACGTCCCAATCCCTGACTCGCACCCGTAACGAGCGCATAACGGCGTTCCTCACCAGCCACATCGGACTCCAGACCTGTCCCAAAATTCAGCGATACCCTCCTTCGATGCATACGACAATTCTTTTCGGACAAAATTAGACTGTCGCAAAAAAGGGGGAAATACTGAAAATTCAGTATTCAATCAACCCCAAAGACTGGCCGTACCGTACGGCCTCATGCGAATTGTCCGCATTCAACTTCTCCAAGATATGCTGTCGGTAGGTGTTAACGGTATGGACGCTTATATGCAACATCTCCGATATCTCTTTGCTCAATTTACCTCGAGCAATCAAAGCCAATATCTCCAGCTCGCGTTTCGTCAAGATGGATTCGCTCTGAAAATACCGGATTAAGGGAGAAAACACCTCTCCTGTAACGGTATTGACAATCTGGTAATTGACCGTAAACGGCGGCAGTTGGTTGGGCGAAATTTCCAACACACACAATGTCAACCAGATATTACCTATCCGGTCGGTCTCCAACACCCGGAACGATTCGGTAACACGCCGGAACTTATCTCCCATCCTGACCCTGTACTCCCGTATCGTCTTCATGTGGGCGAAGTTTTTGTTGCCTTGAAATACATGTTTAAGGGATGCTATCGCATTCTTCAGCACGTCATCCAAATCATCGGGATGAACCTCCACTTCTCCGCTCCCGAACAGTCGCTTGTGATATTCCGACACATACACATGTTCATTACGGCAATTGTCGTAAATCGTAACGGCAACACACTGCAGTTCGTTCGACCGAGAAAACATGTCGATATGTTGCTGTAACCGATTATAGTCCAAAAATCGTCCTTCAGGCCGCTGGGAATACATCAACTGTTTATATTCTTTTTCTATATCTTTTACCATCAACTCCATTCAAAGTCTTCACAAATTTAAGGAAAAGATTAGAACTTAACGGCCGAAAGCAACTGTACGCTCCGCAGCCGGAGCAGTCGCCGAAAGATAAGCCGCGAGTATGCTGGCATCTGAATGGTTGCCGCTCAGATTCTCTTTCCGCTGTGCGCACAGCACCGCATAAATACCCGCTTATCGCCACGAGCGCGAACAGGATTTACACATCTGGCGTTTTGTTTTTGAAGTTTAGCGTATTCCCCATCGGTCACGGGTCGAGCCACTCGGTAAAGGCATCCTCGCCGGTCGTATCTTCCGCCCACCGTGCTATCCGGTTCTTCGGAAAGCCGCCCGTTGCCACAAGGCGTGCCGGAGGACAATGGCTCTCCGGCACGCCTTGCAGTCCGAACAACCCCGCACTCCTGCCGTTTCCTCTCGAAAAAGACCCTCCGTCCACGGGCCGGAAACCGTACGGATACCCCTTGTTCGTTCGGGCAGTCAATATCCCAACGCCTCCACCCACTGCCGGACGGTCTGCTCGTCGGTACGGTTGAGCAACCTGCCCTTCTGCCAATTCAAACCGGGATAGGCTTTCTGCAACTCCGCCACGCTGTTGGCAATACCGCTGCCGCCCGACGTAGCGAACGGAATGACCGTCCTGCCTTTCAAATCATGGCTTTCGATAAACGTATTGACGATTCTCGGAGCAAGGCCCCACCAAATGGGATAGCCGATGAAAACGACATCGTAATCGGCGATTTTTCCCTTTTGACTCTTGATTGCAGGACGAGCTTTCTGGTCGTTCATCTCCACCGAACTGCGCGACTGCTTGTCGTTCCAGTTGAGGTCGGCATCGGTATAAGGCTGTGCTGGGGTAATGGCATAGAGTTCCCCGCCCGTTGCATGCGCCACCTTTTGGGCCGCACGCGCCGTTGTGCCCGTCGCAGAAAAGTAAGCAACGAGGATTTTATGATTCGATTGTCTGCTGTTCATATCCTGTTTTTGTTGTGCGGAAGTTGCGGTCGCCATACCGACGACCGACAACAATATCAATAAAAATTTATACATGGGAAATCCCTTTTATTTCTGAAGTTCGTCGTACTCCCCGTCGGTCACGGGGTCGAGCCATTCGGTAGAGGCGTTTTCTCCGGGAAGCTCAAAGGCGAGATGCGCGAACCAACTATCGGCCGCCGCGCCGTGCCAGTGCTTTACATTGGCAGGAATGTGGATGACCGTGCCGGGAAGAATCTCTACCGCCGGTTTGCCCTCCTCCTGATACCAGCCGCGGCCGGCCACGCCGATAAGCATCTGCCCACCGCCCGTCGTCGCACGGTGGATATGCCAGTTGTTGCGGCATCCCGGTTCGAAGGTGACGTTGGAGATGCTCACCTGTTCCCGCGAGATTGGCGCGAGGTAACTGTTGCCGATGAAATACCGGGCATATGCCGTGTTCGGCTCACCGATGGGGAATATCATCTCCCGCTGGAAGGCCGCTTTCGCATCCTCGCCGGGCGTATCCTCCGCCCACACGTCTTTGGCGAGGCGGAAAGCCGCCCACGCCTTCGGCCAACCCGCGTAAAATCCGATATGGGTGATTATCTCCGCAATCTCGGTGCGGGTGATGCCGTTTTTCTTCGCTTCCTGAAGATGGAAGCCCAGCGAGCTGTCGGTGATACCCTGACTGATGAGCGAGGTTATCGTCACCAGGCTGCGGTCGCGCAGCCCCAATTTGTCGGTACGGCTCCACACCTCACCGAAAAGGACATCGTCGTTGAGTTCCGCGAATTTGGGGGCGAAGTCACCCAACTGGTCGCGCCCCGCCGTCTGTACTATCTTTTCCTGTGCCATAACATTGAATGTTAAGATACTGAATAGTGAAACTAAAAGAATCTTCTTCATAATCGCATGATTTATCGGATGAAGTTATTGATTCGGTTCGAAGAGTCGAGGGGTGTCTGGTCCGACAATACCAACGCCTTGACCATATGCAGCGTCTCCCGCTTGTACTTTTGGAAATGGGGCGAAGCGATATGCGATTCGTATGCCTCCCGGCTTGCGTAGGTTTCGAGAATGGTTATTCTGCAGGGATTCTCCTTTTCATGAACCGCATACATGGTCAGTACGCCCGGCTCGGTGCGCAGGGAGACTCCGCCCACCTCGGTCGCATATTTCATATACTCGTCAAGGAATTGCGGGTAAACCTCGATTTTCGACAGGCGCACGATACCGTCGGCGGTCATCGGCTCCTTGGCGCACATTCCTGGCTGCTTGTCCAGGTTCAGGCATTTGCCGATGACCTCTCCCGTGGCGAGATAGGAATAGGTCGGAAACTCGAACAAGACAGGCTTCAGCCTCGTATAATCCAATTTGCCGTTGCTGTCGAGCACATCGGGAGCGGCGTAGGTGTTCGCCACGGAGCAGATAAAGTTGTCGAAGCCCTCGGTTTCGTAAATATCCACCACGTTACACTCCATTGTCAGTGGGGAGACATCTATCACGGGTGTACCGTTTTCGCCCCAGTGGTAATCGAACACCCCCGACTTATCGACCGATGCGCCGCTCACGCTGCCCACGTAGTCGGCTTCCGGCAGCATTTCACGACTGACCAGGTTGATAGAAAGTTTTTTGGAATCTTTTATCCCTCGATTGGTATGATGGCTTTTGCTCATGCTGACCACTATCCGGTCATGACCGATAATGCCCGTATGTCCGACGACAAGCCAGTTCACCTTGCCCCCGACCTCCGCACCGACGACCGTCATCGGTTTCGGGTAGAGTGCCAACAGGCTTCCGATATTTCGTTTTTCCGTTTCCATGATATTGGGACGATTCATGTCATTTTCCACTGTCGTACCGCATGACGACAGGCAGCACAGCAGCAGTACGCTTAACAGGAACCTCTTATTCATCTTTTCCGTTTTCAGATGTATTTGATAAACTTCGCCGGCACTCCGCCCACGACCGTATTCGCGGCCACGTCCTTCGTCACGACCGCACCCGCCCCGACGACGGCATTGTCTCCAATGGTCACCCCCTGCAGAACGGTCGCGTTGGAACCTATCCAGACATTTTTCCCGAGAACGATAGGGGCGGGAAAGGGATGCCTGCGCGTTTCGGGCGGCAATCCGTGGTTGAGCGTGGCGAACACCACATTGTGTCCGATTTGGCAGCCGTTCCCGATGAAGACGCCGCCGTGGTCCTGAAAATGGCAGCAGGCATTGATGAAAACATCCTCGCCGACAGTAATGTTCCCGCCGAAATCGGTATAGAACGGCGGAAAGAGACGGAGCGACTCTGGTACCTCATAGCCGAACAGTTCGGACAGCAATCCCCGCACCTCGTCCGGCGTATGATACGCCGTATTCAACCGGAACGTGACCCGCCTCGCCCGGTCGCTCATTTCGTCCATGAAACGGTGTATCTCCTCCGTATCGAGCGGACAGCGCCCTTTCACATACTCCTTAAATTCTTCGATACTCATATGGTTTCCTTTTTTCAAATTGCCCCCACATATTTCCGGCCACACCCGACGGTGCCTTCGCCTCACGAATATCGCATGCTGCTCCGCCGGTCTCTGACAGGGACACCGGCAGGCCGCCGATATCTTCCATCTCCATTCCCGTCGCACCTTTCCCGGTCCGCCCCTTTCCCATCGCCGCACGGCAGGCGAACGAACAGCACGCGACAGCCGCCGACCGTGCGTTTACAGGGACAGCGTGACGGTAATTTCTCCCACACCACCCAACAAATCGAGCATCTCTTCACGAGTAGCCACGCCATCCACCCTGCCCAGCCGGGTAAAGTTCCACGAATTGGTATCGTAATAGATAACGAACGAATCCCCCTGATACAAAATCAGGTCGCCCGGGCCGGTCGTGGTCTGTCGGTCGTTGCGGGGAAGCGATATGCCCAGCGAACCGACTTTTTCCATGTCACCGTAATCGCTCATCCGGATGGATAACGGACCTTGTGCAAGACGTTCTTTAAGGGCTTGTGTGGAGGAGTTCTCCTCCAGCGTAGCAGTAAAGGTACTGCCTTCCACGGTAAGTTCAAGCGTATTTGTCTGCATAGGCTCTTCGCTGTCGTTGTCGTTCGCCTCCAGACGTTCCAACCAGGCGGTGACGCGCGGCTCCGTCTCTTCGAGCGTGTTTTGCGTCAAATGCAACACCTCCGTAAATTCAGCATCGGGGCAGAGGCTGCGGGCCTCACCGACCGAGGCGGAAACACCGCTGCTTCCGCTGGTGGCGAAGAGCGCAATCCGCTTGCCGGCAAGTTCCGAGGCGTGTGCATACAGGAACGCCTGCATCGGCGAGGCCATGCTGCCGTACCATATCGGATAACCGACGAATACGGTATCGTAGTCATCGAAGTGCTCCACGTAGGTAGCGACAGCCGGATAGTCGCCCTGCCGGATGGCAGCCAACTCCTCCTGCGCCCGTTCCAGCATGGCATTGTAATCGTCTTCGTAAGGCACCGCGGGTTCGACCTCCAGCATATCGCAATCGAGCACTGTCCGGATTTGCCGCGCCACACGTTCGGTATTGCCCGTACGCGAACAGTAAAGCACCAGACTGCGCCCCCTGCCGCCGGGGAGCGGCTCCGCCGGTTCATCATCGTCCCCGCCGGGTTTTCCCGGCGTTTCGGGTTGCGAAGGCTGTCCGGGTGCGAAAGGCCCGTCATCGGTACCGCCGCAGGCTGCCGTCGTCAGAACGGTCAGCAGCAATGGAATCCACAACAACTTTTTCATAAATCCTTCAATTTTCATAACCGTTATCGTCCGGCCGTCCCTGTTCCCGCCGCAACTCCCGGACCGGGCACACGGACATCTCTCCCTGCCGTCCCCTTCTCCGTCCCTCTTTTCGACAATGCAAAGTTACCGCACCAGACGGAAGCGGACTTAACGATATACGGGAAGTTCTTACCAATTTTACCGATTTCCCTCCCCGCGCCGCTTCCCTCCCCTGCGGCCGGAGAGAAGCGCGGCGGTTGGCCGGTAAAAAATATTTTCCCATCTTTGGTACGCAGAACAAATTCTCCCGGAAAATTCCGGCCCGATTTATGGAATACGACACAACGGTGCATCCATAAGATAAAAGTCCAACAAAAACGAAAGAAAGCGATGAAAAAACTCCTTATCATGGCCGCCGGACTGCTGATGCTGTCCACGGCCGCCTCTGCCCAGCAGACCGAAGCCTATCCCAGCTACATCATAGTGACGGGGAATGCCGAACGCGAAGTGACGCCCGACGAAATATACGTGGGGATAACCATCGACGAAAGCGACAGCCGCAGCGGCAAAGTCACCGTAGCCGAACAGGAACGCAAAATGGTGGCCGAACTGAAAAAGCTCGGCATCGACGTGGACAAGGATTTGCAGGTGGGCGACATGTCGGGCGACCTGAAGAGCTACGTACTGCGCCGCGACCGCGTACAGACGCAGAAGAACTACGTCCTGAAGGTAAGCGACGCCGCAACGCTCGGCAAGGTGTTCCAGGCCCTGGCCGCCATCGACATCTCCCGCATGAACCTCATCAAGGCCACGCGCAGCGACCTCGAACAGATTAAGCTGGAACTGCGTGCCGAAGCCATGAAGAACGCACGCCGGAGCGCCGACACCCTCGCCGAAGCCATCGGACAGAAGGCCGGCAAGGCTTTCATGATAATCGACAACAACTACTACGGCAGCGGTACGGTCTATTTCAACGACGCGATGCCGGTAGCGCGCTCGGCCAAGATGGAGGCGGCAGCGACCGATACGGGCGCTTCGCTCGAATTCCAGGACATGAAAATCAACTGCTCGGTAAACGTCCGGTTCGTACTGGAATAACGACCGGGCCCCAAGCCCCTTCCCCAGGCCGGCGAGGGAAGGAGCCGCCGCACCGACGGCCGGTGCCCGATACGACGAATTATGGAAACGATACACCCTGAAAAGGTGACGACGGATGACGGAACGGCAACGCTCCGTCATCCTCTTTTCGGCGACACCTACCACTCCCTGCACGGTGCAGCGACGGAGTCGGAACATGTCTTCATCCGCAACGGACTCGCCGCCGCAGGCAGGAATTCGGTACGGATACTCGAAGCGGGATTCGGCAGCGGCCTCAACGCCTGGCTGACGCTGGAGTACGCCCGACGGCACGGAATACGCATCGACTACCGTGCCGTGGAGCGCTACCCCGTGGATGCGGAGACGGCCTGCGGACTCGGCTATACGGAAGACACGCTCTTCGCCGACCTGCACCGCAGCGCATGGGACAGGGAACTGCCCCTCGCCGAGGGATTCACGCTGACCAAATACGCCGCCGACCTGACCGAACCCGGCCGGGAGTGGGAACGCTACACCTACGACCTGGTCTACTTCGATGCCTTCGCCCCCGCTACGCAGCCGGAGATGTGGACGGCCGACATCTTCCGACGCATCTTCCGCATACTCGCACCGGGAGGAGCCCTCGTAACGTACAGCGCCAGGGGAACGGTCAAACAGGCACTCCGCGAGGCGGGATTCACGGTGCGGCGGCTGCCCGGCGCCCCCGGCAAACACCATATGCTGCGGGCGGAAAAGCCGGTCGAGCCACCGGCAGGCCATCCTGCCGAATGACCGGCCGCAGACACGGCAGTGAGATTACGCCGCGGCACACGGTGCCGACGGCAAGATGACGACGGAGCGGACACACTCCCCGCAATCCGCTCCGTCGGACCTATCGCCCGATGTACCGCCGGGCAAGGAAAACCTGCATTTCTTTGCCGGCCGTTCCTATTGCGAAGCGGTTGCTACCGTTATTTATATTACCTTTGACGGTCGGCATGACGGAACATGCGCCGACAAGGAAGGCCATGGAAAAACAATACACATTCCCTTACAGGCAATACACCCTACCGGACGGCGCAACGCCGGAGGAGAGGCTCCTTATCGAAGAGGCCCGCAAAGCGGCCCAGGGCGCCTATGCCCCCTTCTCGGGCTACCGCGTTGGGGCCGCCGCCCGGTTGGCGAGCGGGCGGATAATCACCGCCGCGAACCAGGAAAGCGAAGTGTTTCCGGCGGGCCTCTGCGCCGAACGGGTGCTGCTTTTCAGCCACCTGGCCACCGACCCGGAAGACCGGATAACGGCTCTGGCCATCGCCTCCGTCCCGGACGATACGGAGTGTTGTCCGTGCGGCGGATGCAGGCAGGTAATGCTGGACACGATGCGGCGCCAGGGTACCCCCTTCCGCATCATTATGAGCAGCGAGCAGAGCGCCACGGTCGTGGACAGTCCCGCCTGCCTGATGCCTTTCCCTTTCGGCCTCTGACAGGCCCCCGGAAAACGGCCGACGACAACGCATTAAAACCGATATATGGCAAACGATACTTTCACGGGAGGATTCTCCGCCGGGGACATCCTCTACGAGGACAACCACCTCATCGCCGTCAACAAACGGGCCGGACAGCTCGTGCAGAGCGACACGGCGGGCGAACCGGGCCTCGAAGAGATGATAAAAGCCTTCATCAAGGAGCGCGACGGCAAACCGGGGGAGGTGTTCCTCGGCGTCGCCCACCGCATCGACCGGCCCGTCAGCGGTGCGGTACTCTTCGCCAAGACGAGCAAGGCGCTGGTAAGGCTGAACGAAATGCTGCGCGACCGCAGCGTAAAGAAAATCTACTGGGCGATAACGGAGAACATTCCGGAAGAACCGGAGGGTACGCTCCGTCACTGGATGACGCGCGACGGCAAGACCAACCGGGCACACGCCTACGCCTCGCCTCGCGGCGACGCCAAAGAGGCCGTGCTCCGCTACCGGCTTCTGGGCGGCAGCAAGAACTACCGGCTGCTGGAGGTCGAACTCATCACCGGAAGGCACCACCAGATTCGCTGCCAGCTTGCAAAAGCCGGGTGTCCGATAAAGGGCGACCTGAAGTACGGTGCACCGCGCTCCAACCCCGGCGGCGGCATCTCGCTCCATTCGCGCAGCCTCTCCTTCGTCCATCCCGTACGCAGGGAACCGCTGACGATAACCGCTCCCGTCCCGAAAGAGGACAGCCTCTGGAGTTTCTTTGAAAAGTCGCAGGGCGGAGACGAATAGGCACCCGGCGGCAGAATCCGGAAAATTTCTCGGCCGGCGGTGTTACATTTTTCCGGCCGGCACGTCCCTATATGAAAAGGGCGTCGGGCGGTACTTTTTCCCGGCCGGGGCGCCCTGACGGCGCCCGCCCCGCTGGCGGAAACAAACCACAGAAAGTACCATGAAAAGAATCTTCACCCTCCTTTTTTGCCTTCTGGCCGCAGCATCGGCGACCTCAGGTCATACGGCAGAGCGACAGGACGAGGCCTGCAACACTACCCATGCGGCCGACAGCAGCATCCGTCCCGCGAAAAAATCGGTTACCCAGCGCCGGGAAGTCCGCAGATTCGAAGAGATTGCGGCATCGTCCGGCATCACCGTACTGGTAAGACAAGCCGACGAGTGGACGGTGGAAGTCTCCGCAGACGAGAACATCATCGACCGCGTACAGACCGAAGTCGTGGGCAATACGCTCCGCATCCGCTACCGGAACAACACCTCCATCAACGGCCGGCATGAACCCACCGTCGTCCGCGTCTCCTGTCCGGTGCTTACGAACATCTCGGCCACCAGCGGAACGGACATCACGTTCACGAACCTTTTCGAAGGGGAAGCGCTGACCGTCCATGCCACGAGCGCCGCACGTATCGACGGGGCCATCCGGTACGGCAGTCTCATGCTTTCGGCCACCAGCGGCGCCGACATCACCCTGACGGGCCGCAGCAGACACTCCACCCTCACCGCAACGAGCGGTGCGAACATAGACGCATCGGCCCTCGTCAGCGAAGAGGTCTCGGCCTCTGCAACCAGCGGAGCACACGTCAAGACCTATGCACACACCCGGCTCACGGCAAAAGCGACGAGCGGCGCCATCGTAGTATATTACGGCAATCCGACACAGACCGACATTTCGGCCACCAGCGGAGGCAGCATCCGGAAACGGCCCTGACCTGCTGCACGGAAACGGATGCCTTCCCCCGTAAGGGAACAGCCAAGCGGACCCCGGCGGCAGTTCTGCCGCCGGGATGCAACCGTTACAGGCAGCCACTGCTCTGCAAACATCACGGCAGCTTGCGGGCACTATCCGTCCCCGCAAGCTTATACGACAAAACCAACAGCCGCATTACAAAACGGTAAGATTCTCAAAATATCGCCGCAACGCTACCGTCAGAAAGGACAAAACGGAGACGGGCAACGTCAGGTCTGCTGCAATCGCTTCCGATATTGCGACGGGCTCGTTCCGATATTTTTCCGAAAGACCCGAATAAAATGCGGTAAATCATTGAATCCTACGAGATAGCACACTTCGGATATGGACTTCTGCGAGTGTTTCAACAATTCGCAAGCAGTGTTCAGCCGGTATTGCGTCACGAACTGCGAGAATGTCATTCCCTTACAACGCTTGAAATAGGAACAGAAAGCGGAACGGTTCATCCCTGTCTCCGCCGCCATATCGTCCAATGATATTGGATGAATGTAGTGTGCCATGACATAAGCATGGATTTGCTGCATTCGGCGCACATCACGTTCCATCCGTACCGGCTTGCCCGCAAACGAATAATCCGATGCCGTAAAGATGACAGGCAGCAGGCGGAACATTTCGCATAGCCGCTCCAATTCATTCAATCCATTCATTTTATGCAATGCCTGACGGACAATCCGGGAACTTCGCACGCCGAATTTCAACGCCTCGGTCGGGAAAACGACCCCCGTCAAGCCGTTCCGTAATTCGGGAAAGACCTCCATGCACCTCTGCACAAGGGTATGCCTGAAAGCCACCATAAGATAACGGATACACCCCTCTTTGTCAGCCGAAGAGGGGGCATAGTCCCAATGATGGTGCATGGAGGGCGGAATTAGCACCACATCTCCCGCCGCAAAGGGCTGTAGCGTGTCTCCGGCCGTTCGCGCCCCATACCCCTGCAATACATAGTACAGTTCCCACGCATCGTGCCGATGCAGTTTTGCTTCCATCCGTACATCCACCCGTTGGTCTATAAAAAAGAACGAATGATTTTCCTGGTCCGGCAAGTCATACGGTATTACGACATCTTTCATATCACGGCTTCGAATACATGCAAATTTACGACAACTATTCGACAAAACAGGACAAAGATACGACAACAATACACCGTATCTTTGTAGCAATTAACGACAAGAAGTCTGACTTATAAATTAATTGCATATGGAATTCTATGAAGTATTGGAAAAACGCCGCACATACCGCGATTTCTCCGACCGCGAGGTCAGCGACGAGCTTCTGAAAAGAGTTATCGGTGCGGCATTCAAAGCCCCGACCAACGACCACCTGCGGCAGCTTGAATTCATCGTGGTGCGTGGTCGAGAAAACATTGCCCGGATAATCACTCCGCTTGCAAAGCATATGGCCGCATTCAAGGACCTTGTTTTCGAAGCGGACGATTCAGGCGACAAGGACAAGAGGGCGATGTTTGCCGATGCGCTGCCCAAACAACAGAAGATGCTTCTGGATAGCGGGTTACTTATTCTTCCGTTTTTTCGGCAAAAGCAAAGTCCCCTGCTGGAACCGGCAGAGCAAAGTTCGCTCAACTATTTCGCCTCCGCATGGTGCGCCGTGGAAAACATGCTGCTCGCCGCAGCCGCCGAAGGATTGGGAACGGCCTTCCATATACCCGTGAGCGACGAGGCCGAAATGATAAAGAAAATCGTAGGCGCTCCCGAAGACTACGAATTTACTTGTCTGCTTACAATAGGCTACCCCGCTGAAAACGCTTTTTTACCCAAACAAAAAGAAATCGACATCGAAGACAGAATACATGAAAACATTTGGTAAAGGCGGTTTTCGATTTTAGGGAAAGGCTGCTGAACCAGACATCCCTCTGACGGGAATTACGCGGCAGGAGGGATTTGGGCGGGCCAAAAAACGCATCAAACGGGACCTCCGGTTTCCACACCTGCATACTGTCTTTGCATACGCTTTCGTCCGGTTCCATGCCCCGGCCGCAGTATCCGCACCCCGTCCTCCTTCCCGTAACGTGTTCCCGCCTTCGTATGACATGTAATGGAGTATAGTCGGCTCCGAACAGCCCGGCAACAGCCGAGGATAATTGGAATCCGCCATCCGAATATACCAAGCCTCCCCAACGATACGACGCTTCGCCCTACTCAGACAAAGACAGGGGACAACCGGCAGGGAACAAGGAAAATTTCGAGGCCGCAGCCAACCACGGCGGCAAAAAACACGCTGAAAGACAATGACTGTATGCCATAAGAAAAGTAACGATACCGACAACTATGAAACGCAAGAATGAAACGCGACGGCTGAGGACAACCCGCACGCCGGTCCGACGCAGCGACGGCAGTACCCCGAACCCGCACGGTACCGGAAAGGAGATACCACACCGCCCGACGGACAAACCATATACCACGTACGTCCGCAGAATCGCACGACATGCAGCCGTACCGATTACGGCCGCCGCGCCGCCGTGCACGCCCTTTTGGCATACCGGTCAAAGGCCCGTTATCCGCTTGATGTCGTTCAGCATATTGAGCGCCTGAATGGGCGTCAGCGAATCGATGTCGAGCCCCCGTATCTGGTCGCGTATCTGGACGAGCACGGGGTCTTCCAACTGGAACATGCTGAGCTGTACGCCCGGAAGATGTTCCTCGGCGCCTGACGTCTTCCGCCCCTTGCCGCGCCCCGAAGGCTTCGCAACAGCCCGGACGCCCGCCGGTACGGCAGCCTCCTCCCGCACATCGCTCCCGGTCTCCTCCCCTGCGCCTGCGGCGGCACGTCCGGCCCCCTCCAGCGACGCGAGAATCGCCTCCGCCCGTTCGATGACCTTGACCGGCATACCCGCCATCTTGGCCACATGGATACCGAACGAGTGCTCCGTTCCCCCGCGCACCAGCTTGCGCAGGAAGAGTATCGTCCGATTGACCTCTTTCACCGAGACGTTGTAGTTCTTCACCCGCGGCAGCAGCTCCTCCAGCTCATTGAGCTCGTGGTAGTGGGTGGCGAACATGGTCTTCGCCCGCGCGGCCGGATGGTTGTGGATATACTCCACCATGGCCCAAGCTATCGACATGCCGTCGTAGGTACTCGTTCCGCGGCCTATCTCGTCGAGCAGAATGAGGCTGCGGTCGGAGAGGTTGTTCATGATGGAGGCCGATTCAAGCATCTCGACCATAAAGGTACTCTCTCCCTGCGAGATGTTGTCGCTCGCCCCCACCCGCGTGAATATCTTGTCCACCACGCCGATATGGGCCGACGAGGCGGGCACGAAAGAGCCCATCTGCGCCATCAGCACGATGAGGGCCGTCTGCCGCAGCAGGGCCGACTTACCGGCCATGTTGGGCCCCGTTATCATCATGATTTGCTGCGACGTATCGTCGAGATAAACATCGTTCGGGATATACTGCTGCCCCACGTCCATGAGCGTTTCGATGACGGGGTGGCGGCCGTCGCGGATATCTATCACCTTGTCCTCGGAGAGTTCCGGCCGGCAATACCCCCGTTCGGCCGCCATGACGGCGAACGAACGCAGGCAGTCGGCCCGCGCCACCACTGCCGCATCCCGCTGAAACGCCGCGATGGAACGGGAGAGGAACTCCACCAATCCGGCATAGATACGCTGCTCGATGGCGAGCATCTTCTCCTCGGCACCGAGTATCTTCTCCTCATACTCCTTGAGCTCCTGCGTAATGTAACGTTCGGCCGAAGTCAGCGTCTGCTTGCGTATCCAGTCGGCCGGCACCTTGTCCTTGTGGGTGTTCCTCACCTCGATATAGTAGCCGAAGACGTTGTTGAAGCTCACCTTGAGCGACGGGATACCGGTCGCCTCGCTCTCGCGCCGCTGTATCTCGGCAATCACGTCCTTGCCGTGGCATGCGATGCGGCGCAGGTCGTCCAGTTCGAGGTCCACGCCATCGGCAATGATACCCCCCTTCTGTATCTGATTGTTCTGCGGGTCGGGAAACAGCTCCTTTTCGATACGCTCCCGCTGCTCCTCGCACAAATCGAGCCCCTCGGCCAGCGAAGCCAGCGCCGCATCGTCCGAGGCAAGGAGCACCCGCCGCAGGTCGGCCACGGCTCCCAGCGACAGTTTGAGCTGCACCATCTCTCGCGGCGTGATGCGCTGGGTGGCGATACGCGACGAAAGCCTTTCGAGGTCGGTTATCCGTTCCAATATTCCGCCGACCTCTTCCCGCAGCCCGTCGTCGCCCCGAAACCGCTCCACCACGTCGAGCCTACGGTTGAGCCGCGCGACATCCTTTATCGGCAGCGCTATCCACTGCTTGAGCAGACGCCCGCCCATGGGAGTGACCGTCCGGTCGATGACATCCGCGAAGCCGCACCGCTCGCGCAGAGAGTTGGACGAAAAGAGTTCGAGGTTGCGTATGGTGAAACGGTCTATCCACACGTAGGCGTTCTCGTCGATGCGCGAAATACCCGTAATGTGGCCCACATTCTTGTGTTCCGTAAAATCCAGGTAGTAGAGAATGGCTCCTGCGGCCGAAATGCCGCTCGTCATGGAGTCGATGCCGTACCCCTTGAGCGAGGCGGTACCGAACTGCTTGCAGAGCTTCTCCCGGTTGATATCCTCGGCAAATACCCACTCGTCGAGTTTGTAGGTATAGTTACGGGTACCGAACGCACGAGTGAAACGCTCCTCCCAGCCCCGTTGGTAGATGATTTCCTTCGGGGCAAGATTGGACAGGAGCTTGTCCACGTAGTCGTCCCGCCCCTCGGCTACGTAGAACTCCCCGGTCGAAAGGTCGAGAAAAGCCACTCCCGTGGTCTTTTTCCCGAAATGTACCGATGCGAGAAACGTATTTTCCTTGTTGACGAGTACGTTGTCGCTCAGCACCACGCCGGGAGTGACCAGTTCGATGACTCCCCGCTTCACGATTCCCTTGACGAGCTTGGGATCCTCGAGCTGCTCGCACACGGCCACCCGCTCCCCTGCCCGGACGAGTTTCGGCAGATAGGTATCCAGCGCATGGTAGGGAAAACCGGCCAGCTCCACATAGCTGGCCGCTCCGTTCGCCCGGCGGGTAAGAGTAATACCCAGAATACGGCTCGCACGAACGGCATCTTCGCCGAACGTTTCGTAAAAGTCACCCACCCGGAAAAGCAGCACTGCATCGCCATGCACCGCCTTGATGGAGTAGTACTGCTTCATCAGCGGCGTCTCCACATATTTCCTATCCTTCGCTTCGCTCTCCTTTCCTGCCATAATGCAACTGCCTTAACCACCTGCAAAGTTAAAAAATTCTCCCGAAAAACATTTCGTGAAACCCAGCCGTCCACGCCTCCCGGAGGGGTGACAGGACGGCAGTGCGACGGCGACAAAACGCCCGTCCGCAACGGAGCGAATCCGCAAGAATAACGAAAGAGGCATCCCCCTTTCGGGAGGATGCCTCATGTCCGAAACCGCCTCGGCGATTATTGCATTTCGATGTTGTCTATACAGAAGAACGCAGGTACGTTCAGACCGTACTCACCGACGTCGTTGGACTCGATGGAGAATACCACACGCGATACCTCTCCCAGCGGCGAAAGGTCGAAACCGGCCCACGTTCCGAGTACCTGCTCCCCTTCGGCCAGGCGGAAGGAAGCCGTGGAGGTCTGCGTTCCCGCGGCATCGTACCCCGTGACGACGAGGTCGACCCAAAGCGCCTCTTCGTTCTCTTCTTCTCCTACGCGCGGATGCGCCACACAATAGTGATAGGTCTTGTTCGCATTGGCCACCTCGGCGGAAACCAGCCGTACCGGTTCGGAGAACTCGATGACCGGAACGCCGTACTCCCCGCCCCAGTCGCCGAACGCATAGCCGACGGCGAACTTAGTGTTATCCGATGCATAAACGCTGAACTGATTGGAATAATCCATGCCGAGGTCTTCCAGGTCGCGGTTGGCCGAAAGGGCGAAACCGCCCCACGACTCCCACGTTCCGTCATAGGCATAATAGCTCCCGAAAGAAGCGGCCCCTTCCGTATAAAGCAAGCCGTTGTACACCTGCGAACCGTCCACTTCCGCGGCTTGTTCCCGGCCCCACAGGATATCGGAATAGGTACCCGTCGCCGCGGACAGCTCCGCCGCCTCGAAAGTTACCGTCGTCGTTTCCGGCTCCACGGGGCCCGTCCCCTCGAACGCTATCTCACCGTAGTAGGTGAACTCCAGCACCCGGTCCCATACGTCGGTTACACTGCCTTTTATCTCATACTTCCCGTTGTAGAACGACACCGTCACGCTGCCGCCGGAGAGTGCCTGTCGGTCGCCGCCGTAACTGTACTCGGTGAAGACGCTCAACGTACTCTGCGCCGAAGCAAGGATAACGCCGGCCTGAGCATCGGCCGAAAAGAGGTACTCTCCGGAAGCGATTTGCGCCTCGGCTCCCGAGGCGGCCGTCACGAGCTCCAGCGCCAGGGAGATATCCGCATCCTTGTAATTGTCCACCGCCGCCGTACTGTGTCCGTTCGTCCAGAGCGTTACCGCATAGTGCCTCAACCCGGCCTCCTCGCCCCGATAGACCGCCTTGCCGTTGGTCAGTTTCTTGAAATTCATCGGTTCGGCATTTCCGCCGCCACCCCTCTGACAGCCGCCGAGCGACAGTGCAGCAGCCGCAACCGCCACGAATAGAAAAATCCTCTTCATCTCTTCTGCAAATTATATATCTGTTTATCCGTATCGAACGATATCCCGGCCCTGTTTCTCCCGGGCCGTCCGAAATACGAACGGATTTCCGCTGCCATGCGTATCACAAATCCGAACCTTTTTCCGCTACAAATGTATTACAAATACCATACGGTTGCAAAAACAGCGTTAAAATCGGGTTACGTTCCGCAATGGGGCATCGGAACGCCCTATCTTTGTTCCGTGCGGCATACAGGCACACGCAACGGCATCGGAAAAGGTTTATGAAAAGAGAGATTTTCCCCACCCTGCTGGTTTCGGTACTCTGCCTGCTCGCAGCCTGCACAGGAACAGGCGACGGGCAGGAACCGGTCAGGAATATCATCTTCATGATAGGCGACGGCATGGGGCTGCCGCAGGTAACGGCCCTTTCGCTCGAACAGGGCTACGCCCCCACCCGGATGGAGCGGGCGACATACACGGGCATCCAGAAAACCTACTCCGCCGGAGGGCGCATCACCGATTCGGCAGCGGCAGGTACAGCACTCGCCTGCGGCGAAAAGACGACCAACGGAACGATAGGCATGACGCCCGACGGCCGCCCCCTCGAATCGGTACTGAGAAGGGCGCAGCGGGCAGGCAAAGCGACGGGAATCGTCGTGACATGTGCCGTCACGGATGCGACGCCCGCCGCTTTCGTCGCCCATAACCCGGACAGATATGCACAGGAATACACGGCACTTCAATATGCCGGCAGCGGGATAGACCTCCTGGTCGGTGCCGGCCGGGAGTATTTCGACCGGCGCAGCGACGGCCGCGACCTGACAGACGAGATGTGCAGCCGGGGATACGCCTTCGCACCGGACCGGGAGGCCCTGCTCGCGGCACGGACGACGCCGCTGGCAGCCCTATTTCCCGGCGACGCACTACCCCTCGCAGCCCGAGACACGGCGGGCATACGGGGCGATTACCTCGCCCAGGCCACACAGAAAGCCATCGAACTGCTGTCCGGAGCAGGGCACGACGGCTTCTTCCTCATGGTGGAGGGCTCGTTGATAGACCGTGCTGCGCACGAAAACGATACGGAAGGGATGCTGGGTGAACTCCGCGATTTCGACCGGGCCGTCGGCACCGCGTTCGATTTCGCCGACCGACATCCGGGGACACTTGTCCTCGTGACCGGCGACCACGAAACCGGAGGTCTCACGCTGATACCTCCCCACGGGGAAGAGACCGGCACAGCGACCGCCGAATACGTCTTCTCGACCGACTGTCATTCGGCCACCTTCATCCCCGTATTCGCTTACGGAACGGGAGCGGAACACTTCACGGGCGTGATGGAGAACACGGCCATCGCCCGCAAACTGAAGGCATTGATTGACGGCGGGTCCCGACAAGCAACCGACCACACGCATCCGAAGGCAACGACCGAAACGAATTTACGGGAAAGGCACACACAACAGCCTTTCCCGTAAATTATCTAAACCACGAATCCCCGTTGGAGGGATTTTCCTGCGACCGAAGGCGGGCATATAATGGGGGTTCCGCCTTCCAATCGGTACGGTACCGGCCCGACACACGCTCACTGCCTGCACGAACCTCCCGTTCTTTTCGCGGTATGCTGCAATCTCACGACTAAGTTCCCGCAGGAAAGGATTGAACAATCCCACCTTCTATTCATAATCAATATTCTACGTTGATTATTTCAGCAACATCTGTGCCACAATACGGATATGGTCTGTTTTTTCCGCGAATATTCCTATTCCCGTTTTCCATACTTCCGGTCCCAGCCACGTCGCTGCTTCGAACTGTCCGAACAATTTATCAACACACTATCAACAACCCGACGCGGGGTTATCGACAGAAAACCGCCCTTTTATCGACAAAAAACGAATACGGAAACAATCCTCTCCCGCTTTCCGCCTCCGTCCGGAAAAAGCCCCGTCCGGACCCGATACTAATATAAGAGAGAAAGAGACGAACGGCCGTCAAGGATAGAACAGAGCAGGTTCTCCGGAGCAGATATTGACGACCGGCACCCCGCGGCTGTACGCCCGCCGGAAGGTATAGGCGGTTCCGCCCCTCTGCCCGTCGTAGTAGCCCACCACCACCGAGGCGTTATCGACCAGAAAATCGTTGCGGCGGTAGAAACACTCCGGATAATAGCGGTCGGAGAGCACCCGAACCGCTACGGCACGAGCACAGATGAACCGGTACTCATCGAGGGAGGCAGGCGCGTATCCCCGCTCCTGCCCGCGAAAGGGAATGACCGCCGCAACCGCTGCATCGGGGCATCTTCCCCGGTCGCGCAGGGCAAGCACTTCGGCCGCCGCCCACAGGTCGAACCCCTCCGCCATACCGGACAGGAAGAGCCGCACGCCGCGGTCATACAGTCCGGCAACAACGGGGCGCAGCAGTTCTCCCACACGCTGCCGCGCATCGCCCTGCGGAAAGGCCGCGAGGAATTTGGCCGGTCTGTATCCCGTAAAGGCGGCGCACTCGGTCCTTCCGAATCCGAACGTCTCCGCCTCGCCACCGTATAAAACCCCCGTCCGCATCATCCGACAATCCGATTCCGGGATAACCGGCGCTGCCCCCGGCGGCGGAAGGTCTTCTCCCGCCGCCGAGCCACCCGGTCACTCTCCTCCGCGCTCGGCATCCTCTTCATCCTCCATTATCTCCTCATAAAACCGCGAATCTTCGCGTATCTCATCCGTACCTATATCGAAATCGGGAAGAGGCGTTTCCGCCCCGCTGTCGGCCGACACGAAGGCCCCGTCGTCCGCTCCGTCGGGCGTATGTCCGACGCGCCTGCCCCTGCGCACGAAACTTCCCAACGTGCGCAGAGCCTTGTGACGGAACCCCTCCCTGCCCGACACGGCATAATCCTCCGGCAGGCGTGCCTTCTCGCCGGTAATGCAGAGTACCTTGTCTCCCGGCCGCAGTTCGGTGTCGCCTTTGGGCACGATGTAATCGTCCCCGCGGCGTATCATCATCACCAGCGTATTGGCATCGAGCCGGATATCCCTCATCCGGTTTCCGTGCACGAGCCAGTCGGGCCGCACCTCCTTCTCGGTAAGCTGCGCCTTCACCTCATCCGGCATGTCGATACCGAAACTGTCCTCCTCGAGCTCCGTGGAGAGACCCAGCACGTTGGCCATGGAACTCACCGTAGTGCCCTGTACCAGCAGCGACACGATGGTGATGAAAAAGACCGTATTGAATATCATCCCCGCATTTTCCAGCCCGGCCACGAGCGGGTAGGTAGCGAAGATGATGGGAACGGCTCCCCTCAGCCCCACCCACGAGACATAAAGCTTGCCCTTGACCGTAATCTTCCGAAAAGGTGCAAGACACAGGAACACGCTCACGGGACGTGCCACGAGTATCATAAAAACCCCCACGAGCAGCCCGGTCTCCACCACGTCGAGCATTTCGTGCGGATTCACCAGCAGACCGAGCGAAATGAACATCACAATCTGGAAGAGCCACGTATAACCGTCGAAGAAGGTGGTCAGGCTCTTCTGGAACACTATCTTGTGGTTGCCGACCACCAGTCCGGCGATATAGACGGCCAGGTAACCGTTGCCGTGCACGAGGTCGGTCAGCGAGAAGATGAGATACACCAGCGCGAGCAGGAGTACCGAATAGAGCGATTTGTTGTTCAGGTTGATATGGTTGAGCACATAGACGGCGAACCGGCCGAGCAGGTATCCGGCCACGGCGCCTATCGACATCTGCATGACGAAAGTCAGCACCGACTGCCACACGTTTATGTCGCCCTGCGATACCGCCTGCACGAGAATTATCGTCAGAATGTAGGCCATCGGGTCGTTACTTCCGCTCTCCAGCTCCAGCAGCGGCCGCAGGTTCTGCTTCAGCCCCTGTTTTTTGGAGCGCAGGATGGAGAACACCGACGCCGAATCCGTGGAGGACATCACCGCCGCGAACAGGAACGATTCGGTCAGCGAAAGGCGGACGCCGAAAACGCCACTGATGAAATAGATGAAGAACCCCGTCAGCGCAGCGGTCAGGAACACCCCGACCGTAGCAAGCACCACCCCCTCGGCCACTACGGGACGTATCTCGGAATACTTCGTATCCATACCGCCGGAAAAGAGGATGACGCTCAGCGCGAGCATACCGATGAACTGGGCCGTATTGGAGCTGTTGAACTGGATGCCGAGTCCGTCGCTGCCGAAAAGCATACCGATGAAGAGGAACAGAAGCAGCGTCGGCGTACCGAACTTCGCACCGGACTTGGCAGCGAATATCGCAACGATTAAAATAATGGAGAACAGCAGGACGATGTTGCCGCTGCTCAATAGAAACTCAACCAATCCCATGACGTAATCCCAAACCTAAAATATCCGAAGCCGTCCGGCCGTACGGTGACCGTGCCCCGCTTTTCCCGGGAAACGGACCGCCTCTTTCTTCCGCGATTCCTGCAAAATTAAAACAATCCGCGAATCCTCAAAAATTATTCCGCAGCCGGATGTCCGAACGACGGTGCCGCCCCTACCCGAACAGCCGAACGGAAAGACACCGTACCCCCGCCCCGACACCAGACCGTCCGCCGCAGGCCCGGAAGGTCCCTGTCCGCCCCAATGAAAAAGTCCGAACAACCAATGGTCTCCGCAGCCGCTTCAGCATATCATAACTCCTCCTGCATCTCTTGCAGCATTTCCACCGTCCTGAAGGGTTTACGAACATTGTGCCGGAACCGGAAACTCGCCGAAAGCGATATCCATTGCCGGTTGTGATTCCGCCGCCGTATCACGGCATAGTAGGAACCGTCGGTCTTCACCGTCTCCTGAATCTGCCATTTCCGGTAGAACAGGCCTCCGAATCCGAGCGACACGTACAGCCTGCCGTCGAAAAAAGTTTTGTAAATCGAGCCGCTGAGTCCGTACGAATCTCCGGAATGCGATTCGAGACCGACCGTCGGGGAGGAACCGGAGAGGCTGAGCTGTGCTCCCATCGAAGGCAGGACAGCGAACATCAAAGATGTATAAACTTCGGCATGCCAATCATCGTAGCTCATCGTTCCGTAACGATTGGACGCATAATAGCCGTATATATGCGCACTCAGCCGCAGCCAACCGGTCAGCGGTAATTGACACCGACCGACAGGGAATGCGTTAAAGAGAGGCCGAGATTGACGGGAGAGACAATCGACAGACCGGAGTCGTCGGACGGCAATGTCGTAAGGTTTTGCGACATATGCTGCGCCCGGTCGAATCCGTACGCGAACGTCCACCGCCCGCGGTGCGTATAAGTCAGGTCCGCGCAGAATCCCGTATACGGTTCGAGCCGCGGATTCCCGACATAATAGCTGTTCTCGGAAATGCGTACCGGCAGCGGAGAGAGTTGAGCAGGGTCGGGCAAACTGCCGCCGTAACGATAGATGTCGAGATTCAGGTTGTCTCCCTTCCCGCGGTTGAAGGTATAAGCAAGACTTGCCGACGGTATGAACCGCCAATAGTCGTGATGTCCTGCGTTGCCGCCGGTCTTATAGTCGATACGGTCGTATTGCATACGCACCCCGACCATGTAGGAGAACCTGCCCCGGCTCCCCGAATACTCCCCGTAAAGAGCCGCTCCCTGCGTCTCATTGCCGTAATACATGGATGTTTCCGGATTCGGCGTCCGCTCTCCGCCCGTCATATCCTCTCTTCGTCGGTCGAACCGTGCACCGATTCGGTAATATCTTCCCCCGACGCTCAGCAAACCTCCCGACACGAAATATTTGTCCATATCGATGCGGGTATCCAGCGCATCGGCAGACTGCGCATGGAATTCCCGATAGGTCTCCTCCGTACCGGCAGACGGCACGGAACGATAATCGGTACGCCGTTTCGAGGCCGTGTGCATATAATCGGCCTTTACGGCAAACTGCGAACCGAGCGTGTCGATATCGAACGTATAGTTGAATGCGGCCTGATATTGCGGGAGGAGCATCTCGCCGTCATATGCGTACTCCCCGAAGGCATTCGACTCCGTATTTCCCGCTATCTCTCTGCATATCGAGGCTACGGAAGCGTTGTCACGGCCGTCAAGCCTGACCCGGACCGTGAAGCCGACCGCATGACGGTCGGACAAGTCATAAACGACACCGAACGTTTCGCTCAGGCTCCGGGCGGCACTTCGCTCCGTCACATCGGAAAATTGCGTGTAACCGCCGCGACGGAACTCTTCCTGCCGCGTTTGCGTTTCATACCCGTAACCGTATGCGCCGCTCAAATAGTTGTAAACATTCCATCGCCCCTTCTGATAGTTGAAGATGAACGGAAGCCGGTAGAGAGAAGACTGCGGCGTAAACGACACGCTGCCGGTTACCGTACCGTAATAACCTCCGTCGTCGGGCCGCCGCAGCGTGATGCGCACGACTCCGCCTTTCGTCGTGGCGTCCTCCGAGGCTCCGGCCCGGTTCTGAACCGATACCTTCTCTATATCTTCGGCTCGCAGGGCCGCGAGTTCGTCCCTGTCCTCCACGCGCCGGTCATCGATATAGACGATGCCGACGCTTTTACCGTGTAGCCTCAGGCCGTCGTACGTCGTAATGCCGGGCAGCAGTCCGAGCAGTTCGTTCGCATTGCGGTTGCGGGCCAGCTCGCTCCCCTCCATAGTGACTTCGTACCGGCCGGCCGAATACCGGATGGGAACGCCGAGCACTTCGACGGCTTCGATGTATTCGGCCGAGGGGGTGAGTACCGTCTCCAGCCGAACGGTCTCTTCGCCGACGACCACGAAAGAGTCGCAGGTCTCGAAGGCCATGTGTTCGCACCGTATCAGATAACACCCGTCGCCGGGAAGGGGAATACTCCAGAAACCGTCGTCATCGGTCACGGCGGTTCCGACCGCCTGGCCGGTCGTCGCACCCTCCGACGATTCCGGAAACACCGATACCACGGCATAGGGTATCGCGGTGCCCGTCGTGTCGCGCACGATGCCCTCCGCGGTGCATGCGGTCGATTGGGCATGCAACGTACCAGGAAACACAACGGACCATACTGTCAGCAGTATCGATAAGGCATATTGCCGCAGACGAGATATTCCCACGGTCGTTCATTCAATTCATTGCAAGATACGCACAATGCCATGTATATACAATAACATTGTACCGGCCTCAGGGAAAAAACGGCAGAGAAGAGTGTCTGTTCCCGCCCGGCCGCAGTACGGGAATGCAGCTGTCCGCGAAAGACGGACGGGATTCCGCTTTCGCAAGACATCGCGTCGGCCGTTTGCCGCAGTCCTTCCCTGCAAACGGAACCCTCCGCAGCGTTACGAACGGGCGCAGGCCGAAGATTCCTGCCGAGAGACGGAAAGGAAACCGATGAAAGAACCGCCGCCTGCCGCTTCGATACGGCCGATACGGCGGACAGGCCGGGTACGGAAGGGGATTCGGCGCCACTGCCCGAGACACGGCGGAAGGAGAAGGCAGGACTACTGCGGCACGAAGACATACGTGACAGTGCCCGAATGGCGCCCCGGAGCGGACGGGTCCACATTGAAACGCGACCGCATGGCAACCTCCAGCGCCGCCTCCGTCATGCAGTTGTCGGACGCGGAACGGGACTTGTCCACGCTGGCCGAGAGCACATCGCCGTTCCGGCTCACGACAATATCCACAACGACCGTTCCGCCGCCGGAACATTTATAGGAAGGAACGGGCAGATTCACGGCATGGCGGACAGGCCGGGCGAGCGAGAAGGAGACCGTCACCCCGCCGGCGATTCTGGCATCCCTGCGCTCCGCGCTCCGCTCCTCCGGACGGCGTTCCTCGCCGAGCATACCGAGCATCTGTTCGTATTCGGCGCCGTTGCGCTCCATCTGCTCCATCACCTCCTCGGAACGCTCGAACAGCTCGCGCGTCTCCTCGCTCAGCGACTCCTCCATCTCCTCCGCATGCTCGTTGGAGACGGCATTTTTCACCTCCCCGTAATCGGGGGCCTGCATGCCGTTGAGCATATCGTTGAGCCGCTGCGCCCGTTCAAGCTCCTCTTCGAGCCGCTGGAGCTCCTCCGCCTGGCTGAAATCCATCACGATGGCGGCATCTTCCCGACGGGGCTGAAGGATAATCCGCGAAGAGAGCAACACGATGGCGACAAGCAGATAGACGATAACGGTAATACAGATGGTTTCGCGGTTATCGTATATCCACTCGCCGGCCTCCCGCCTGCGCTTCTTCGCAAAAGGCAGGTCGAGGTCGGGCGGCGGTCCTGCGGGCACCCCCCATTCGTACTCCTCTTCGTTCCTCTCCTCTCTTCTCTCCATACGCAAAGTCCACCGCCTGCAAACGAATGCGGGACAAACGGCCCCCAAGCCTGTACCACCGCCCACCCGCAATAAGGCACAGAGACGGTTTCTACGGCCATTTTCAAGCGATTTGCAGACAAAAGTACGGATTCTTTCAAGAAATTAATATCTTTGCACGATAAAATTAACCGATACTTAATACCTTATGGCTGATAACCAAAAGACGCTGAAAGCTCCGGTAGCATTCAGCGGCAAAGGACTCCATACGGGCATGGAATCGAACATGACCGTCCACCCCGCCCCCGCAGGCAGCGGCATCGTATTCCGCCGCACCGACCTCGAAGGGCGCCCCGAAATACCCGCCCTGGCCGATTACGTCACCGATACGTCGCGGGGTACGACCATAGAGAAAGGCGGAGCAAAGGTGTGCACCATCGAACACATCATGTCGGCCCTCTGGACGCTGGGCATCGACAATGCCGTCGTGGAGATTGACGCCCCCGAGACACCGATAATGGATGGCTCGGCAAAAGATTTCGCCGCCGCCCTGTCGGAGACCGGCCTCGAAGAACAGGAGGCCGAACGGCAATATTACGAGGTACGCGAAACGATAGAATTCGACTACCCCGAAAAGAATGCGTCGATAGTCATCTATCCCGACAGCAAATTCAGCGTATCGGTCCATGTGGACTACCATTCGCGCGTGGTGGGAAACCAATACGCCACCTTCTCCGAGGAGGAGGACTACGCGAAGGAGATAGCTCCCTGCCGTACCTTCGCCTTCCTGCACGAACTCGAACCCCTGCTGGCCGCCAACCTCATCAAGGGGGGCGACCTGGACAATGCGATAGTGGTGGCCGAGAAGGAGGTTTCTGATGCGGAACTCGAACGCCTCGCACGGGTTTTCGACAAAAAGGACATCCGCATCACGGACGGATACGTCAACAACCTGCAGCTCCGCTTCATCAACGAAATAGCACGACACAAACTGCTCGACGTACTGGGCGACCTGGCACTGCTCGGCATGCGGATAAAGGGCCGCGTCCTGGCCAACCGGCCGGGCCATTTCGTCAATACGGAGACGGCACGGGCACTCAAGCGCAACATCAAGCGCGACGCGAACCGCCCGTCGTTCGTCTACGACCCGACGGCCGAACCGGTCTACGACATCAACCGTATTCGGCGCACCCTGCCCCACCGCCCGCCGTTCCTGCTCGTGGACAGGATATTCCACATAGACGAAACGAGCGTAGCCGGCATCAAGAACGTCACCATGAACGAACCCTTCTTCGTCGGGCACTTCCCGGAAGAACCTGTAATGCCGGGCGTGCTCATCATCGAGGCCATGGCACAGTGCGGAGGGATACTCGCCCTCAACAGCGTACCCGACCCGGAGAACTACTCCACCTATTTCCTCCGCATAGACAATGTGCGGTTCAAGAACAAGGTGGTACCGGGCGATACGCTCCAGTTCGAGCTGAAACTCACGGAACCCATCCGGCGCGGCATTGTTGTCATGGAAGCGAAAGCGTATGTGGGCGGCAGGCTCACCACGGAAGCGTCGCTGATGGCACAGGTAGCCAAAAACAAGGCATGACGGCAGGGAAGGCCGCCCCTTCCCGACGGGGAAGAGGGCGGCCTTCTCCACGATATGCAAACCCGTCCGCAGGGCTCCGGCGGTACGCCCGCCGCTTGGCGGAAAACGTAAGGAGACTCGGCCGGGCAAATAAACCGAAGACAAACAAAACACTTACGCAATGATAAGCAATTTAGCCTATGTCCATCCGGACGCAAGGCTCGGCAAAGACGTAGTAGTGGAACCGTTCGCATACATAGCGGGCGACGTGGTGATAGGCGACGGCTCCTGGATAGGGCCCAACGCCGTGGTACTGGATGGAGCACGCATGGGCAAGGGATGCAAGATACACTCCGGTGCAGTGATAGCCGGCGTTCCGCAGGACCTCAAGTTCAAAGGCGAATACACCACGGTCGAAATGGGCGACTACAACACCGTCCGGGAATCGGCCACCGTAAACCGCGGTACGGCCGCCAAGGGAAAGACGGTTATCGGCAACAACAATCTCATCATGGCCTGTGCACACGTAGCGCACGACTGCGTGGTGGGAAGCAACTGCGTAATCGTGAACAACGTGCTCCTTGCCGGCGAAGTCGAAGTAGGCGACTGGGCCATCGTGGGTGGCGCATCGGCCGTACACCAGTTCGTCCGCATCGGCCGCCATGCCATGATAAGCGGCGGTTCGCTCGTGGCGAAAGACGTTCCGCCGTTCGTAAAGGCCGCCCGTTTCCCCATCACCTTCGTAGGGGCCAACTTCATCGGACTCCGCCGCCGCGGCTTCACTGCCGAACAGATAGGCGAAATACAGGATATCTTCCGGGTGCTCTTCCAGGACGGCCACAACTACAGCCGCGCATGCGATATCGTGATGGCACAGTTTCCCCAAAGCGAGGTACGCGACGAAATCGTAGAGTTCATCCGCTCTTCGAAACGCGGCATCCTGAAACCCTACAATGCCTCCATAGCGGCGGAAGAGGAATAGCATTTTCATTTTTAAGCGCCGGATATTAGGAAAATAAAATATATTGCGCTATATTTGCACCCGTTACGTGATAACGGAAGAGACGGATTTGGGGACGAGAGTCCCCAAATTTCGTAATCGGAAGCAGCGTACGGCCAGACCCCGGAACGGGAAACGGCCCGCAAACAGCTATCGGAAAACGCCTTACACACAAGGCCGGAAAAGCAACGGAACAGAATGGACGCAGACAAAATAAGGAACATAGCAGAAGAGGAGCTCGCCGAAGGCAGCCTGTTCCTCGTGGAGGTGAACATCACCCCCGGCAACGAAATAGAGGTCGTGATAGACAGCGACGGTTCGGTGGACATCGACGACTGCGTCGCCCTGAGCCGTGCCATCGAGGAGCGCCTCGACCGTGAAGAGGAGGATTTCGAACTGACGGTCACCTCGGCAGGGATAGGCCGACCGCTCAGGCTGCTGCGCCAGTACCGGAAACTCATCGGCCGTCCTGTGGAAGTCGTGCTGCTCAACGGGACGAAAATCATCGCGGAACTGCGCGATGCCGACGAGGGTTCCGTCACGCTGGCCTATCGGGAGATGCGGGCCGTAGAGGGAAAGAAACGCAAACAGGGATTCGATGTGGTGCAGACCTACCCTCTTTCGGAAATAAAGAGCACCAAGGAGTTCCTCGATTTCAAATAGCACGGCCGTCCGTTCTGCGGACAGGGCCGCATTACAGGGAAATATAACATTCACTATCAAATAAAACCATGGACAACCTCAATCTGATAAGCAACTTCGCCGAGTTCAAGGAGCTTAAGAATATCGACAAGAGTACGATGATAGGAGTACTGGAGGATGTTTTCCGCCATCTGTTGATAAAGACTTACGAAACGGATGAGAACTTCGACATAATCATCAATGCCGACAAGGGCGACCTCGAAATCTGGCGCAACCGCATCATCGTGGAGGACGGCCAGGTGGAGAACCCCAACCAGCAGATATCCATTTCGGACGCCCGCAAACTCGACGAAACCTACGAAGTGGGCGAAGAGGTGGCCGACGAGATAAAACTCGATTCGTTCGGACGCCGCGCAGTGCTTTCGCTGCGCCAAAACCTCGCCTCCCGCATCCTCGATCTCGAAAAAGCCAACCTGTTCGAGAAGTACAGCGAACGCGTGGGCGAGATAATCACGGGCGAGGTCTATCAGGTGTGGAAAAAGGAGATACTCGTGCTCGACGACGAGGACAACGAACTGATACTTCCGAAGAGCGAACAGATACCGAGCGACTTCTTCCGCAAAGGCGACACCATCCGGGCCATCGTATCCAAGGTGGAGATGCGCAACAACAGCCCGGTCATCATCCTCTCCCGCACGGCACCCGAATTCCTCGAAAGGCTCTTCGAACAGGAGGTGCCGGAGATATTCGACGGCCTCATCACCATCAAGAAAATCGTCCGCATACCGGGCGAACGGGCCAAGGTGGCCGTGGAATCCTACGACGAACGCATCGACCCGGTGGGCGCATGCGTCGGTATGAAAGGTTCGCGCATCTACTCCATCGTCAAGGAGCTGCGCAACGAGAACATCGACGTGGTGAACTGGACCGCCAACACCCAACTGCTCATCCAGCGTGCCCTGAACCCGGCCAAAATCTCCTCCATTACCATCGACGAGGAGAAGAAGACGGCGTCGGTGTACCTCAAGCCGAGCGAAGTGTCGCTCGCCATCGGCAAAGGAGGACTCAACATCCGGCTGGCCAGTATGCTGACCGGCTATGACATCGACGTCTACCGCGACGTAGAGGAGGAAGACGTGGACCTGCAGGAGTTCTCCGACGAAATAGACCAGTGGATAATCGACGCACTGAAGGGCATCGGCTGCGATACGGCCAAGAGCGTCCTCGAAATATCGCCCGACGACCTCGTTCGGCGCACCGACCTGGAAGAGGAGACCATCCGGGAGGTCATCAGCATCCTCAAATCCGAATTCGAATAGCGGATTACGGAGCCCGCACCGAGTATCCCGGATGTCCGGCGGCCGAGGGGATACGGAGGGAAAGCGGGTTTTGCCGTCACAAACGTAAACAAAAAGAGAAACATAACGCCGAAAAGAGATTTATATGTCAAACGAAAAAAAACTCAGACTCCTACAGGTTGCGAAGGAGTTCAAAGTAGGCATTGCCACCATTACGGATTTCCTTGCGAAGAAAGGGGTCCACATAGAAAGTTCGCCCAATACGCTGGTCGAACCGGATGTCTATGCGGTTCTCGCGAAGGAGTTCGGCGGCAACCGCAGTGCCAACGAGCGGGTCAATGTCCGCGAGCGGATAAACCTGAAACCCGAAAGCGTATCGCTGCACGACAAGAAGGATTCGCCGCGTGCACACGACAGTGAGTTCGAAGAAGAGGTAGTCATCAAAAGCGGCGTTATAAGTGCCAGGGACGAAATTCGTACCGGCCCGAAAATAGTGGGCAAGATAGACCTCTCCGGAGGAAACCGCAAACCTGCAGCTCCGCAACCGGCTGCAGCCAAGAAGGAGGAGCCCAAAGGCTCCCCCGTACAACCCGCAAAGCAGGAAAGTGCCAAACCCGTACCCTCCCCTGCTCCCCAGCCGAAAACTCCGGCGGACAGCAAGGAGAGCGCTTCCGAAAAACCGGCTGTATCACAGCCCCGACCGGAGGCACCGACGGCCGGAACACGGCCTGCCGGAGAACCCGCCGCCCCGAAACCGGAGACCGGCACTGCGACGGCAGCCAAACCGGAAATCGTCATACAGGAGAAGACCTACGACCAGCGCATGGCCGAGAACCGCGACGACGTCTTCCGTCCGAGCGACGAGACGAAACTCACAGGACCGAAAGTTCTCGGCAAGATGGATGTACAGAGCCTCGGTCCGGCCGGCGGCCGACGCGAAAAACGCAAGCGCATCGGCAAAGACAAGGTGGATGTGACGAAACAGCAGCCCTCCGGCCCCGGGGCACGGGGCGGACAGGGTCCCCGCGACGGTCAAGGCGGAGGCCGGGGAGCCGCGCAAGGCCCTCAGTCCCGGAAGGACAGGAAGAAAAAAGGCGCTCCGAAACCCGTCGTACGCCCCGAAGTGAGCGACGAAGAGGTTTCGAAGCAGATAAAGGATACGCTCGCCCGTCTCACCTCCAAAGGAGGCAAGAACAAGGGAGCGCAGTACCGTAAGGAGAAGCGACTCGACGCCCGTGCCCGCATGGACGAGGCGATGGAGAAGGCACATATGGAGGAGTCCATCCTCAAGGTCACCGAATTCGTGACGGTCAGCGAATTGGCCACCATGATGGATGTTCCCGTTACGGAGGTCATCACGGCATGCATGAACCTGGGACTGATGGTCTCCATCAACCAGCGGCTCGATGCGGAGGCGTTGGTCATCGTCGCCGAGGAGTTCGGCTTCAAGGTCGAATTCGTCACAGTGGACATTCAGGAGGCCATTGACGAAGACCGCGACGACGAACAGGACCTCGTGGAGAGACCGCCTATCGTAGCCGTCATGGGCCACGTAGACCACGGCAAGACCTCGCTGCTGGACAACATCCGCAAGACCAATGTCATCGAAGGCGAAGCGGGCGGTATCACGCAGCACATCGGCGCTTACAGCGTAGACCTCAACGGAAAGAAAATCACGTTCCTCGATACGCCCGGCCACGAAGCCTTCACGGCGATGCGTGCCCGAGGCGCCAAAGTGACGGACGTGGCCATCATCATTGTAGCGGCGGACGACAGCGTCATGCCCCAGACGGTGGAAGCCATCAACCACGCCTCCGCCGCCGGTGTCCCGATAGTCTTCGCAATAAACAAGATAGACAAGCCGGGAGCCAATCCGGAAGCCATCAAGGAGCAATTGGCCCAGATGAACTACCTCGTAGAGGACTGGGGCGGCAAATACCAGTCGCAGGAGATTTCGGCCAAGAAGGGCATCAACCTCGACAAGCTGCTCGAAAAGGTGCTGCTCGAAGCCGAACTACTTGAACTCAAAGCCAATCCCGACAGGAAAGCCACCGGTACGGTCATCGAATCGACACTCGACAAGGGACGCGGCTACGTAGCCACCCTGCTCGTACAGAACGGCACACTGCACATAGGCGACCCGATGGTAGCGGGCGTCTATTCCGGCAAGGTAAAGGCCATGTTCAACGAACGGGGCCAGAAGGTAACGGCCGCACCGCCCGCCACGCCCGTACTGGTGCTCGGCCTCAACGGAGCCCCGCAGGCCGGCGACACCTTCAATGTCATGGAGGATGAACGCAGCGCAAGGGAAGTGGCGAACAAGCGCGAGCAGCTCCAGCGTATCCAAGGTCTCAAGACCCAGAAACACGTCACGCTCGACGAGATAGGACGCCGCATCGCCATAGGCAACTTCAAGGAGCTGAACATCATCGTCAAGGGCGACGTGGACGGCTCGATAGAGGCAATGACGGACTCGCTCATCAAACTCTCCACCGAGGAGGTGCAGGTGAATGTCATCCACAAGGCCGTGGGACAGATTTCCGAATCGGACGTCATGCTGGCCATGGCCTCCAATGCCATCATCGTCGGCTTCCAGGTACGTCCGAGCGGCGGCGCCCGCCGCATGGCCGAGAAGGAGGAGATAGAGATAAGGCTCTACTCCATCATCTACGACGCCATCAACGACATCAAGGACGCCATCGAAGGTATGCTCGAACCGGTGAAGAAGGAGGAAATCGTATGTTCGGTCGAGGTACTCGAAACGTTCAAAATCACCAAGGTCGGTGTCGTGGCGGGCTGCGTAGTACGGGAAGGGAAGATAACCAGAAATACCCCCATCCGCGTCATCCGCGACGGTATCGTCATCCATACGGGCCGTCTCGGTTCGCTCAAACGTTTCAAAGACGACGTCAAGGAGGTATCGGCCGGTATGGAGTGCGGTCTCAACATCGAAAGCTACAACGATGTCCGTGTCGGCGACTTCATCGAAGGCTACGAAATCGTGGAGGAGAAACGCAAACTTTGATTCACGGCACCGTCCCGATAGGGACGGCAGAGAGGCAAAAGGCCGGATACCATTGTATCCGGCCTTTTTGTGTCGTTAACAGCCGCGACGACCGCCGGTACGGACAAGTTCCCTCGTCCGCATCCGGCGCCGACGGGAAGGAAAGACCCGAATAAGTTCGTTTTTTCTTTCCGATTTCAAATAAAACAGATAATTTTATGAAAATTTTTCAGACAGGACGCTTTCTCCGACCTGCCGCCTAAAACTGAAAAAGGGGATTTTCCCGAACAGATAACCTAAAAACCAAACATCATGAAGAAGTATTTTGCAGAGATGCTCGGTACGATGGTACTCGTACTGATGGGATGCGGCAGTGCCGTATTTTCAGGGCACATCGCCGGTATCGTGGGAACGGGCGTAGGCACGCTCGGCGTCGCACTGGCCTTCGGCCTCTCCGTGGTAGCCATGGCCTACACGATAGGGAACATTTCGGGCTGCCACATCAATCCGGCCATTACGCTCGGCGTATGGCTTTCCGGCCGGATGAAGGGCAAGGAGGCCTGCATGTACATGCTGTTCCAAGTCATCGGAGCCATCATCGGCTCGGCCATCATCTACGCACTCGTATCCACAGGCATACACGAAGGGCCCACCCTGACGGGAGCCAACACCTACACGGAAGGTACGGCAGTGCAGGCATTCATCGCAGAGGCACTCTTCACCTTCATCTTCGTTCTGGTCGTTCTGGGAGTCACGAGCCAAGACAAGGGCAATGCGAACATGGCGGGACTGGTGATAGGTCTTACGCTGACGCTCGTCCATATCGTCTGCATCCCCATCACGGGTACCTCCGTCAATCCCGCACGCAGTATCGGGCCGGCCATCTTCCAGGGAGGCGCCGCCCTGTCACAACTGTGGCTTTTCATCGTCGCTCCGCTCATAGGAGCCGCCCTGTCGGCACTCGTATGGAACCTGTTCGACAAAAAGCCGGTGAAAGCCTGACGCACGACATCCGCTTCTTTGACACAGCAAGGCCCTCCGTGAAAAACACGGAGGGCCTTGCTCTCCTTTATCGGAAATATTCCTGTCTGCCGGCTGCTCCGACAGGCATCGACCGGATTCACTCGCCCGAAAGCATATTCTCGATACGGGCTTCCGGAGCGACGGAAAGCGAACTGAACTCACCCTGACGGTAGCGGAAATACCCCGTAACGGCTATCATGGCGGCGTTGTCGGTCGTAAACTTCAGCGGCGGCAAGAACGTCCGCCAGCCGCGGCGCTCCCCTTCGGCCGTCACGCCTTTCCGCAATCCAGAATTGGCAGATACCCCGCCGGCTATCGCAATGTCTCTTATCCGAAACTCCCGGGCCGCCCTGACCAATTTGCCCAACAGGATATCCACGACGGTTTTTTGAAGCGAAGCGCACAGGTCGTTGATATTCGCCTCGATGAAACCGGGCTCCTCCTTCACCCGGTCGCGCAGGAAATAGAGGAACGACGTCTTCAGCCCACTGAAACTGTAATCGAAACCCGGCACGGAAGGTTTGGCGAACCGAAAACGCTCCGCATCGCCCTGCGCCGCCAGGCGGTCGATGACCGGCCCGCCGGGATAAGGCAGCCCCATCACCTTGGCGCACTTGTCGAAAGCCTCGCCCGCCGCATCGTCTATCGTGGTGCCCACGATTTCCATCTCAAGCGGAGCCGTCACCTTTACGATTTGGGTATGCCCTCCCGATACGAGCAGACACAGGAACGGAAACGAAGGATGCGGAACCGTCTCGCCCGGAATATCGATGAAATGCGACAAAATATGCCCCTGCAAATGATTGACCTCCACAAGCGGTATATTATTTGCAACGGCCAATCCTTTGGAGAACGACACTCCGACGAGCAGGGAGCCGAGCAGGCCGGGCCCCCGGGTAAAGGCGATGGCATCGAGGTCGGAGACACCGACCGACGCGTTTTTAAGCGCCGTATCCACCACGGGAACGATGTTCTGCTGATGGGCACGCGAGGCGAGTTCGGGAATCACGCCGCCGTATTGCATATGCACCGCCTGCGAGGCGATGACGTTGGAAAGCATTTCGGTACCGCACAGCACGGCTGCCGAGGTATCGTCGCACGACGACTCGATGCCGAGAATCACGGCACCGGAGCGGGATGAATTTTCCAAGACCTGTACTTTTAATTGACAAATGCCCCTTCACGCCCCTTTAAAACAGGGATAACGGATGGCAGTTTCGTTAAAAATTAGTAAAATTGCGATTCGTTCCGCGGGCCTTTAATGGGGAGTGAAACAGCTATGCGCAAAGGTATAAAAATATTGGGAAAAGTGCTGTCGTGGATAATCGTCGCGATAGTCGGACTGCCGGTTGCAGCCGCCCTGCTGTTGAATGTCGGGACGGTACAGAACTTCGCCGTCCGCAAGGCCACGGAACTCCTTTCGCGCAAACTCGAAACCACCGTCTCCATCGACCGCATCCGTCTGCGCGGATTCAGCCGGCTCGTCGCCGAAGGGCTCTACATCGAGGACTACACGGGCGATACCATGCTCTACGCCAAAAAATTGGGAGCGGCCGTCAGCAAAAGCGCCCTGCTACACAAGAAAATCATTATCGGGGACGTATTTCTGGACGAGGCAAAAATCTATCTCTATACTCCGCGAGACGGGGAACTCAACATCGCGCAGCTCATCTCCCGACTGGGCAGCGACACCACCAAACAGAAGAGCTCCACGAGGCTGGCCTTCCGCGACTTGCGGATTTCCGACTCGCGCTTCATGTTCCGCAACGAAGGGGCCGACACCCTCTCCCAGGGAGTCAATTTCGGAAATATGGTGTTCGACGGACTCGACATCCGGAGCGACGGACTCGATATCGACGGGGGAACCATCACGATGGATATCGTCTCCATGTCGTTCCGCGACATCAGCGGCTTCACGGTCCGCAACCTCTCCACAGACCAGCTCACCGTGGGCGACGGCCTGATAGCCCTGAACGGCACACGCATCGTTACGCCGTGTTCGGACCTCTCCATGCCGGTATTCCGGATGGACGGCGGCAACTGGGAGGCCATGGCCGATATTCTCGACAGCGTCCGCTTCGATGTTCGGCTCGAACATTCGACGCTCTCCACCCGTACGCTCGCCTACTTCGTCCCCTCGCTCGGTACGGACGAAGGACTCCTGCTCCGCAATGCGACAGTGGATTTCGGCGGCACCATCAATGACTTCAAAGTGAAACTCGCCCTGCTGGTCGGCGACCGGGAGGCCGAGATAGGACTCGACGCCGCCCTGGCCAACGTCATGGACATCGGCAATGCCACATTCGACATCGACATCACCCGACTCGTATCGAGCGGCAGCGGAGTGGACAAGATAGCGGGCGCACTCCTGCCCGACTCGCTGCCGCGGCAGACCGCCGAGATGATTGCCCGCGCGGGAAACTTCTCCCTGACAGCCAAGGCCTCCGGCCGGACGACGGCATTCGGAGCGGAACTGTCGCTGCATGCGGATGCGGGTACGGTAACCGTCAGCGGACACGGCGGCATGCACGGAGAGGCGGGAACGGATTTCGATGCACACGTCACGGTAAACGGCGTGGATGCCGGAAGAGTAACGGGGAACGACCTGCTGGGGAAGGTCATCGCGGATATGAAGGCACAGGGACATGCCGGCAAGGAGGGACTCTCGGTGAACGGCAGCCTTTTCGTGCCGATGGCCGAATTCAACGGCTACACCTATAGCCAACTGATGGCCTCGGGCAGCTACGCCGGCAAACAGGCCATGCTGAACGTCATGTCAGGAGACCCGAAACTGCTCTTCACGGTGAACGGTTCGGCCGATTTCCGCAATGCCGTTCCCGCCTACGATGCCGAAATAAACCTGCGCCGCGCCGACCTGCACAGCCTCAACGTCAATCGGAAAGACAGCATCGCCATTCTCAGCGGCCGTGTACGGGCGAACGGCAGCGGTACCAATCTGGATAACATCAACGGCGAGATACTGCTCTCGAACCTCCGCTACACCTCCTCGACGGACGACGTGCAGGCTGATACCATCCTCTTCACCGGCCGCAACAGCGACGAAAGCAAATACCTCGCCATGAGTTCCTCTTTCGCCGACGTGGAATTCAAGAGCGGAATAAGCTATAAAGAAATATTCAACTATCTGAACCACATCCTCTACGACTATCTGCCCGCACTCGATGCGACGGGCGGGACGCAAGCAGCGCACCGCCCCGGCGACCGGATGCTTTCCGGCGGCGCACCGACTGCCGCAGGTCCCCTGTCAGTACGGCCCGCCGCCGGAACATCTGCGCCTCCCCGGATACGCACCGACCGGCAGGGACACACGATACCCGTCACCCTCAAGCGTTCCGACAGCCGGTCGGAACTGCACCTCGACATCAAGGCAGCCAACAACATCGCCGCTATCTTTCTGCCGGGCTTCAGCATCGCCGAAGGCACGAAGGTGGATGCCGAATTCAATCCGATGACCGAACGATTCTCCGTGACGGCCAACAGCGATTACATCGAATACGCCGACTTCTTCGTAACGAAACTCGGCTTCACGGCCGACAACACATCGGACCCCGGAGCAATCGCCCTGCGGTTCACCACCGAAGACCTTTACCTGCCGGGGTTTTCCATGCCGTCCAACGACATCGCCGCCCGTGTGGCAGACGACAGAATAGAGGTCAATGCCAACATCAGCAACAGTACGTCGGACCTGAATGCCGTATTCGACGTACAGTCGCTCCTCTCCCGAACGGAAGAGGACAAGGAACTGCGCATCGGCCTTCTCTTCAAGTCCTCGTCCCATATCATGACGGGCAAACAGCGCTGGAACATCTCCTCGAACCTGATAGAATATACGCCGAAACGGATAACGATAGACGACTTTCTGATAACAAGCGGCGCACAGAAGCTGCATGTGGACGGCACGCTCGCCGACGGCAAGGACGACACGCTGCGGCTGGCGCTCGACGAGTTCAGCATCAGGCCGCTCAACAGCATAGCCGGACTGCCCGAAGGTACCGTACGGGGTTCGCTCGACGGTTCGGCCACGCTCATTTCCGGCATGAAAGACCCGATACTCATCGCCGACATCATGATGGACAGCCTGAGCATGAACGGTTATACGGCACCGAGGCTGCGCCTGAACAGCGCATGGGACTTCGCCACCGAACGGGCGGGCCTGTCGCTCGTCAATACGGCCGACGGCAAAACTCTCGTGCGCGGCTTCTACCGCCCCGACACCAACAGCTACGCCGCTACGGTGGACATCGACGGCATTCCGCTCGCAGCGGCGAACCCGTTCCTGCCCGCCGACGTCATCCGTTCGGTGGAAGGCACCACGGCCCTCTACCTCGAACTCCGCGGAAGCAAGGGCATGCCGAAGATGAACGGCACACTGTCGGTAAGCGACTTCTCGACGACCATCGGCATCACCGACGTCACATACAGTACACCGACGCTCGACATCGACATCGACGGCGGAACCGTGCGCCTGCCCCTCACGACGCTCACCGACGGCGAAGGGAACAAAGCCACGCTCGAAGCACAGGCCGACATCAGCAACACCTCGAACATCGCATACTCCGCACGTCTGATTCCCTCCAACATCATGGCCATCGACACGAAAGCCAGGGCCAACGACCAATTCTACGGCAAGGTCTACATCTCCGGAGCCGTCAATGTGAAGGGCAACCGCAACGGAATCAACGTGGATGTGGCGGTCACCACGCAACCGGGGTCGGCTTTCTATCTGCCGCTGTCCAACAAATCCAACATGTCGGAAGCCGACTGGATTGTATTCGAAAGCCGCCAGCCGGAGAACGCTGCGCCGGAGAACGTGCTGGAGCTGAAAAAACAACTGTACGAACGCTCCATGACGGAACGGACCAAGCGCAAGGAGAAGGTCAACCTGAACCTCAACGTATCGCTGAACGTCAACCCCGGACTGCTGCTCTCCATCATCATCGACCCGGCCACCAACATGACGGTCAATGCACGCGGTACGGCCGCACTCAACGTCCTGCTCAACCCGGGAACCGGCGAACTTTCCATATTCGGCACCTACGAGATAGCGGAAGGGGACTTTCTGTTCAGCATGCAACCGATAATCTCCAACAAGAAGTTCATCCTGCAACAGGGAGGAACCATCCAGTTCAGCGGCGACCCGATGGATGCCATGCTCAACATAGAGGCCGTGTACAGGGTGCGGGCTTCGCTCCAGCAGCTCGCCTCGTCGCTCCAGGGAACCGGCATCAACACCGGGACGCGCGTCCCGGTGGACTGCATCGTGCGCATCAGCGAAAGCCTCCGCAAACCAGACCTCACGTTCGACATCCGCATTCCCTCGGCCGACGCCGACATACAGAACGTGCTGAGCGGCGCCCTCGCCTCCAACGAGGACAGAGCCCTCAATTTCCTGTGGCTCGTGGGATTCGGTTCATTCGCTCCGAACGGCAGTACGGCTTCCGACACCGATGCCACATCGGCCGGAGCGACGCTGGGCCTCAACTTCCTCTCCAACCAATTGAGCAACCTCATCTCCACCAACGACCTGAACATCATGCTGAACTACCGACCGCAGGACCAGACCTCCTCGGAGGAGGTGGATTTCGGCTTCTCCTACAACATCGGAGGCAACGACCGGCTCATCCTTGAAGTGGAAGGCAACTACAACGCCGACAATAACATGCGTAACAATGCCAACATTACGGGAGACGCCTCCCTGACCTGGATAATCACCCCGGCGGGCAACGTATCGCTCAAAGCCTTCACGCGCACCATCAACCGCTACGACGAAAACCAGGGTCTCCAGGAGAACGGCATCGGTATCTATTACAAGGAGGACTTCAATGTCTTTTCCGATATCGTCCGCCAGTCGCGTGCACGCAAGGAGGCCCGCCGTCGCAAACGCGCGGAGAAAGAGGCGGCGAAGGCCGGCAGTGCGGAACAGCCCGCCGCACCGACAACCGGAACCGCCCCCCTCGATGCCGCGCCCAACGACGGGAACAGCCGACCGGCCGAAACGCAGCAACCCGCCAAAAGCCGTATAGAACAGCGGCGGGAGGAGAGCGAGGAGCGGCGACGACGCATGCGCGAGGAGATGCAGCGCCGCCGCGAAGAGGAGGCACGTACGACAGCAGCCGAAGAACTGGCTGCTCCGGCGGAACGGGAATCCGGCCAGTAACGTCTCCGGCGGAACGGCAGTCACCGTCCGACCGTAATACGGCACGGGATACGACAAATCCGCAGCGGTCGAAACATCCGTCCCTACCGAAGGGACGACATCGCCTTCACAGGCTGAAAGCAGGGGTACGGTTCATGAAATTGAAATATGTTTCTTAAATTTGCGGAGCCTTATGCGGTTTCGGACCGTACGGCATACGAAACACAGCAAAAGAAAACCCGATAACAACTTAACAGGCTTACACTATGACGATATTTTTGCAGGCAGCGGGCGCTGCCGTTGCCGAACAGCCCAAAACGATGGGGTTCGGGGAACTGTTCCTTGCCGGAGGCTGGCTGATGTGGGTACTGCTGGTGCTGGGGGCACTGGCCATATACATCTTCGTGGAACGCTTCATCGCCATCCGCAAGGCATCGAAGATAGACCAGAACTTCATCAACAAGATACGCGACTTCATCTACGAAGGGAGAATGGAGGCGGCGGTAGACCTCTGCAAATCGACCGATACCCCCATCGCCAGGATGATAGACAAGGGCATCGAACGCATCGGGCGTCCCATGACCGACGTGCAGAACGCCATCGAGAATGTCGCCAACCTCGAAGTCTCCAAACTCGAAAACGGTCTGCCGGCTCTGGCCACCATCTCGGGAGGCGCCCCGATGATTGGTTTTCTCGGAACGGTGATAGGGCTCGTACAGGCCTTCATGAACATGTCCATGGCGGGAGGCGTAGTGGATATGAGCATCCTCTCCAGCGGCATGTACGTGGCCATGATTACCACCGTGGGCGGCCTTATCGTCGGTATTCCCGCCTACTTCGGCTACAACTACCTTATCGCGCGTATCGAAAAGCTCATCTTCCAGATGGAGGCCAACTCCATCGCTTTCATGGATATCCTCAACCAACCGGTAGATAAGAAGAAATAAGGCCATGGCTATCAGAAGAGGCTCAAAGGTCAATTCGGCGTTCAGCTCGGCCTCGATGACCGACCTGATGTTCCTGCTGCTGGTGTTCATGCTCATAGCCACCACGCTCATCAACCCCAACGCGCTGAAACTGACTCTTCCCACGAGCAACAACCAGATAAAGGAGAAACCCTATACCACGGTCTCCATCACCTCCGACCTGCAATATTACGTAGAGACGGTTCCCGTCCGGTTCGACGACCTGGAGACCATCCTGCGCGGAAAACTCGAAGGTGCGGAACAGCCCACCCTGTCGCTGCACGCGGACAAGAGCGTTCCCATCGACAACGTGGTGAAAGTGATGAACATCGCCAAGGACAACAAGTGGACGCTCATCCTGGCCACGAGTCCCAATTGACAGGCACATGTACTATTACGCTCCCGATAATAACCGGACAGGCAGGCGCGCGGGCCTCATCGCCGCGGCGTGTTACCTCGCCGCATTCCTTGCGGTGAGCCTGCTCGTGTCGTTCCGGACGGAGTACGAACGTCCCGCCGAAGGCATCCTCATCGACTTCGGCGACGACAGCGACGGGAGCGGTACACAGAACGTGGCACTGTCCGAAACCGAAGAGGCGGCCAGCCGGCCGGATACCTCGCAGGAAGAGTACCTTACGCAGGAGACGGAACCGGCACCGGTCATTACGACGGGCAGCCAGCGCCAGCAGCAGACGGAGCATACCCCTGCCGAACAGGAACGGCAGGTGAACCGCCGCGCCCTTTTCCCGGGTAGGAGCACCTCCTCGAATGCCTCTTCGCAAGGCTCCGGCGCACAGACGGCCGGAAACCGCGGGCACGAATCGGGCGGTGACGGCAGCAGTACCGGTACGGGAACGGGAAACGAAGGCATCTCCTTCGACCTGAAAGGGCGCCGGGCGATAGGCAGCCTGCCGAAACCGGCCTACGAATCCAACGACGCACAGGGTATCGTCATCATCGAAATCACCGTGGACGCACAGGGGCACGTACAGAACACGGCCTTCCATCCGCAGGGCTCCACGACCCAAGATGCCAGACTGCTCGATGCGGCTCTGCAAGCGGCACGACAGGCACGGTTCTCGCCGAGCGAAGCCAACGCGGTACAAACGGGTACGATAACCTACGTCTTCCGCCTCCAATAAGAAAGGTCCCGAGAAGACGGTCCTCCGTCCTTGTACGGGTTCCCGGCCTACGCTGCCCGCAAGACAAGAAATATCACATCCCGGACGAACGGGTCTGCGCCCGTTTCCTTCTCAGGAAACCGCAGCGCTCCGGATGCCCGGTCAAAACAGCAAACGGAGATGTACGCAATCCTCACGGCCGCAGTTGCGGCACTGATGCTCGGCACAACCGGCGGCATGAACGCAGCTACGGCGGTGCCTGCCGCCGTGCACGCATCCGGCACGGAACAGAAACAGGAGCCGGCGCCCGAACTCTCTTTCGACCGCATGGAGCACGATTTCGGAACGCTCCGTTTCAAAGGCGAGCCGCAAACCGCGGTTTTCGTCTTTACGAACACCGGTTCGGCCCCGCTCGTCATCACCCGCACCGAACAGAGCTGCACCTGCCTCTCTGTAAAGTATCCGCGCAAACCCCTCATGCCGGGCGAGTCGGGCACTTTTGAAATAACCTACAACCCGAAAAACGAAACGGGGCCCTTCAACAACAACGTGAAGATATACTCCAATACGGGAAACAGCCGACCGGTAGCGGTATTCGTCCGCGGCGAAGTGGTGAAATAAAAAGACCGACAGGTTGAAACGACCGAAACCTATAATCCGGAATCCTCGTCCCTGTTGCTGATATGCCTTTCGGCTTCGTTATAGACCCGGCCCCGGCCGAAGTTATAACTCACCCCCAGCATCACCCGATTGTACGAATCCCTCTGACTGCCCGTGCTTTTGCGCCAAACGGCGCTTCCGCCTATGGTATGCGACCGGGACTCCGGACGAATCAGGAAATTGGCGCAGGATAGGGAGAAGGCGAAATTCCGATACTTGTAGATTATTCCGATTCCGGAACCCAGGTCGCTGTACACTATCATCGGCGGTACCATGTTTCCGGTAACGATGTTGCCCTGATAAAATGCCGAAAGGTTCTTCCAGGCGAATTGTATATAGTAGCTTAAAGGAATTCGCAGATAACCTACCCTTCCCAAGACACCGGAGTTCAGACTCGTGTAATAAACGCCGCCCTGCAGTTTAATCGTCAGGATGTCGTTTTCAAACGGGGTGAGCTGCAAAGCGTAATTGATTCCGCAGGTCTCGCTGGACCTGTCATTGACCGGCATGTACTCATACCGGGCCCCATCCTGCCGATAGTAATAATTAATGGGGTTCTTCGCATATCCGTAGAGGCAGGTGACGTTGATATTCAGCCACTTGTTGGTATATCCCGTACCGATGAATGCCGAGTTCCGGAATCCGTTCTTCAGGGACGGATTGCCGCGTGAAACGATATTTTGGGTTATCATGGCAATCCGGTCGTCGAGCATGCCGAGGCTCGGCGAAGTATTGGCCTGGCTGAATCCCGCCTTGACGATGAAGGAAGACGATATCTGATAGCCGGCGATGACATTCGGAGCGAAGACCCACTGCCACGAATCGTTGCCGGCCGTTACGGTACGGCTGGCGATAACCCCCAAAGAGAAACGGTACGAGAACCTGGTCTTTATCTTGCCCGACACTTCGGCCGCAAGGTAGTTGTTCATCCGTGTCGTCCGCTCCTGCCGGTCGCCCGACAGCCAGCTGGCCGTATGCGCGATGTTGGACTCGTACGAAAAGCGTTCGCCTACCGAAAACGCGACCTTCTCGAAATTCTTGATGTAAAGCGCCTGTCCGATGGCCGAGTATTTCCGGCCGTCGACAGTCAGGAAATCCTCGAATACGGGACGGTCGTCCGCCGAATCGTACTCGCTCGAACGGGTATCCAGCCCCGAATCGAAATAGTTTCCCGTGATAGCCATGATGAGCTCCTGCTTCCGGCCCAACTGTCTCCAGAAATAGAGGTCGAGCGTCGGATTGAATATTTTGGATTCCGTCCTGTAATTGCCGTACCGCTGCATCCCGGTCGCACCCTCCAAAAACTCTATCTGCGAATCGTAATGGTTTTCATTGTTCCGCAGACTGGGATAGAAGGTCGCCTGAAAGACGTACTTGTCCTGAAGCTGGTTGGTGTATTTGAGATTGAAATCGTTATAGAAACTCCTGTAACCGCCCGAAGTATGGAGATATTGGGCATAATCCGTCCCGTTCAGCGCATACCGGTACTCATCGTCCACAAACTGTGCGTCCGACTTGTGCCAGCTCGCATAATAGCGGAAGGTCAACTGGCTGCGGCCGCGGTTGTAACGCAGGTAAAAACTGTCGTTGAGCCATCGGACCGGAACGGCATGTTTCAAATCGATGCCTCCGTAGAAGCCGTCCCGGACCTCTTTGGTAACGATGTTCAGCACCGCATTCCCGCCGCCGTACCGTATGGGCGGCAGGTCGTAATACTCTATCTGACCGACCTCCTCCGGACTAATCGTCTTCAGCTCCTGTGCCGACGCCGCGATGCCGTTTACGAGAATCGTGACTTCCCCGTCGCTCGACGAGACGGTCTCGTTGATACGGTCGAGCGTAACCTGCGGCACCTTGTTGGTCAGGTCGAGGCCCGTGACGGCCGTCCTGCGGTCGGCATTGGTCACCCGGTAAACAGTACGGTCGAGATAGTGGGCCACATTCGTCCCCACGACCACCACATCGTCTATCGCCGTCGCCTCCTCTTCGAGGAGATAATCCTTGCGCATCTCATACGTATTGCCCAAAGACGACCTTCTGATATGCACGGTATCGTTCAGTGTGCGAAACCCCAGAGACTGTATCGTGAGCAGGTATTTGCCCTCGCGATGTTTCCCGAAAGCGTAATTCCCCTGCATGTCCGTTACCGCCGTTTCGACCAGCCGCGTGGTGTCCCTCATCCCCCGCAGGCTGACGGCAGCGAAAGCGACCGGTTCCTCCTCCCGGGTCGTGACCTTCCCTTTCAATACAATCTGGGCGTCCACTGCGGCGATATCCGCCGCAATTACGAACAGGACGAACAATATACAGAACTTCGATTTTTTCATGGAGTCCAAATCAATTTTACCTGCCTCTTTTCCGGTACGTGTTCGACAAGCCGTGCGGGACGCCGGCAACAGCCTGCGAAAGAGAAAATGCCCGATACATCAAGCTGTCTCTTCCGTTTCACATACCGTAGTCTTTCCGAAGAACTAACCGCATCCTGCGCTCCCCGACCACGGACGGAATCTCTAAATATCCCAGGAAGGATTCTCCATCAACGGTTCCGTAATAGCCAACGCATCATTGCCTGCAATATTTATCCTGAAATCGAGAACGCCGGCATAATACGGCGAATCCGTATCGCTCAGGTCGTAATAGTCTATGCTGACAATATCCTTAGCGGTGGCAAGCTCGCACAGCTTCTCATACTCGGCACTGTACATGATATATCCATTGAACAGGATACGCACATCCGCTCCGTTTTCATCGGTAAAGAAACCGTCCTCGTAGACGATACCGGGAATATGTCCATACACATCCTCTATGGTGACGGCATCGGGGGCAATCTCTGCCGGAACGTACATGGCCACCGGCATCAACATCCCCGCGTCCGGCGTGCGTTCCAGCGCGATATTATAGGTGCGGTTCAACCGAACAGTCGCATCATATCGGGGCTTTATCTTTTTCGTCACCGTTTCGCAGCCCGGTGCAGTAACCTTCAGGAGATAGACCCGGTCCATCTCGACATTGCCGAAGTCGTACCAACCATTGACAGAGGTGAACGCCGCATACTCCGATTCTCCCGTCTGCGGATCCAGCAGCCAGACCGAAGCAAATGGCATGGCTTGCATCGTACCGCGGATAAACACATGCCCCGTTACCCACTGCTCGCGCGCCCCGGCAAACACGGCGCCGCCTAAAAACAAGAAAAACAAGATGAGTTTTTTCATAGCTTTACAAAATTCTTTTGAAGATATCTATGTTGAAAATGAATGGTCACGTGCTCTTCCAGCAGCAGTTCACGAAGAATCCTACTGAATGAATCGCTTGCAACTTCATTGAATAAATCGGCATACATATATTCTTTCAGAAAGGCCAATTGCATAAGCTTGACAAAATTACGGCGGTTCGCTCTATTCCTCCTATCTGAAAAACGGATGGCGTCTTGGGCTCCGACCACGGACGGAGAACTAAATATCCCAGAAAGTACTTTCAATTGGGAGCTCCGTATTTTCAGGTCCGTCGCTGATCACGATGTTCACTCTGAAATCGAGAACGCCGGCATAATACGGCGAATCCGTATCGCTCAGGTCGTAATAGTCTATGCTGACAATATCCTTAGCGGTCACAAGCTCGCACAGCTCCTCATATGAACTGCTGTACATGACATATCCATTGAATAGGATACGTACATTCGCTCCGTTTGCGTCGGTAAAGAAACCGTCCTCATAAATGACTCCGGGAATATGTCCATACACATCCTCTATGGTAACGGCATCGGGGGCAATCTCTGCCGGAACGTACATGGTCGCCGGCATCAACATCCCCGCGTCCGGCGTGCGCTCCAGCGCGATATTGTAGGTGATGTTCGGTTGAACATTCGCATCATATCGGGGTTTTATCTTTTTCGTCACCGTTTCGCAGCCCGGCGCAGTAACCTTCAAAAGATAGGCCCGGTCCATCTCGACATTGCCGAAGTCGTACCAACCGTCTACGGAGGTAAACGCCGCATATTCAGGCTCTCCCGTCTGCGGGTCCAGCAACCAGACCGAAGCGAATGGCATGGCTTGCATCGTACCGCAGATAAACACATGCCCCGTTACCCACTGCTCGCGCGCCCCGGCAAACACGGCGCCGCCTAAAAACAAGAAAAGCAACAAGAGTTTTCGCATAATCCCATCAATCTTTTTCGAGGTATCGCACTTGAAAGATAATAATAAAATATTAATTCATTCGCTTAATCGTCAAAATATTACCCTTCCGTTCCGTCACCCCGGCCGGCAACAAGGCACTCCCGATACCCGGTACATCGACAAACAGCATCCGATGAAGAGGGCCGCCCGTCCGGTCATCTCATTCACTCCACGGGCATTTACCACTCTCCAATCGCAACACGCCCATAAACCGGAGGAACACCCGACAGACGCAGAAAGGGTCCATTGAATACATCTAACCATATCCGTTCAACCGAATCGCTCCTGCGACCGCAGGCCGGGATACTGCCCGACAGCCGCTTTCGGTTTTCATCGAATATATTTTGTTATATTTGCGCCGCCTTAACAAAACTAACCCTGACAAACATCCGTTATCGTGAAACACACCATCGATTTCCAACCCAAACTTTTCACGGCGCTGAAAAACTACGACCGCCGGAAATTCACCGCCGACCTGATGGCCGGCATCATCGTCGGCATCGTCGCCCTCCCCCTCGCCATCGCATTCGGCATAGCCAGCGGCGTTTCGCCCGAAAAGGGACTCATCACCGCCATCATCGGCGGCTTCATCGTCTCGTTCCTCGGCGGCAGCAACGTCCAGATAGGCGGCCCCACGGGAGCCTTCATCGTCATCGTCGCCGGCATCATCAGCCAGTACGGCATCGAAGGACTCGCCATCGCCACCGTCATGGCCGGCATCATCCTTGTCCTGCTCGGACTCTTCAAACTCGGCGTCGTCATCAAATTCATCCCCTATCCCATCATCGTGGGCTTCACGGCTGGTATTGCCCTGACGATATTCTCCACCCAGATAAAAGACCTCTTCGGTCTACGTATCGACGGAGCCGTCCCGGAAGACTTCATCGGCAAATGGGCGGTCTACTTCCAGCACTTCGACACCACCAACCTCTGGGCCCTCGGCATCGGCCTGGTGAGCATCCTCATCATTCTGCTGACGCCCAAGGTATCGCGCAAGATACCGGGGTCGCTCGCGGCCATCATCCTCGTTACCGTCGCCTCCTACCTGCTCAAAAGGTACTGCGGCATCGATACGATAGAGACCATCGGCGACCGTTACAGCATCAACCCCGCCATACCGGCCCCCGCCGGGTTCTCCTTCAATCTGGAGACCATCCGCGGCCTGCTGCCACCGGCCTTCACCATCGCCATGCTCGGCGCCATCGAATCGCTGCTTTCGGCCACGGTGGCCGACGGCGTCACGGGCGACCGCCACAATTCCAATACGGAACTCATCGCACAGGGCGCCGCCAACATCGTCGTACCGTTCTTCGGCGGTATCCCCGTGACGGGCGCCATCGCCCGCACGATGACCAACATCAACAACGGCGGCCGTACCCCGGTGGCCGGTATCATTCACGCCGTCGTCCTGCTGCTCATCCTGCTCTTCCTCTCGCCGCTCACCCGCCACATCCCGATGGCCTGTCTGGCAGGCGTACTCGTCATCGTCTCCTACAACATGAGCGAATGGCGCACCATCCGCGGCATGATGAAAAATCCCAAAGCGGACATCGCGGTACTCTTCACCACCCTGCTGCTCACGGTCGTCTTCGACCTGACCATCGCCATAGCCGCCGGTCTGCTGATGGCCGTCGTCCTGTTCATGCGGCGCATCATGGAGAGCACCAACATCTCGGTCATCCACGACCAGATAGACATGACGGCCGATGCCGAGAGCAACCACCGCGACGACAAGGTGGAGGTCGCCGAAGGCGTCGAAGTCTACGAGATAGACGGCCCCTTCTTCTTCGGTATCGCCAGCAAGTTCGACGACGTGATGCACACCATGGGCGAGAAGTCGAAAGTCCGCATCATCCGCATGCGCAAAGTTCCCTTCATCGACTCTACCGGACTGCATAACCTCTCCAACCTCATCCGGGCCTCCCGAAAAGAGGGCATCGAGGTCATCCTCTCCGGCGTGAACCCGTCGGTCAGAGAGACGCTTCTCAAAGCGGGCATCGACCGGCTCGTCGGCGAAGAAAACATCTGCGCGAACATCCACATCGCGGCCGAAAGGGCCAACCGCCTCGTAGCCGGAAAGACAGCATAAACGCGGCAGCCATACACGAGGAGGAGGAACGGGAGCTCATGCCGTTCCTCCTCTTATTTTTACTCCGGACACGCCGCCCGCACACGGACAAAGTCCGGAAAGGCGGAGCGTTTACCGAACTTTTCGCACTATCTTTGTCGGGCAGGAGGGCCGGCATCCCGGTTCTCCTGTCCAAGACGGAAACAACGATACAGACCATGCAATACCTGCTCCTCGCCATAGCGGCCATGTCGCTCATCATGCTGGCGCTGAAATTCTTCAACGTCAAAAAGATTTATATTCCGCAGGCCATCATGACGAATTACGCCTTCGCCCTCGTCATCGCCCTTCTCTCCGGCGGACGGTATCTCGCGGCAGCGGACGCGGGCGGTTTCGGCGGAAACGGCTGGTGGTACCTGGCCCTGATAACAGGAGCGCTCTACTTCGGCTCGATGGACCTCATGGCCGCCTCTACCCGACGGGTAGGCGTATCCATCACCACCATGGCCTCACGCACATCGGTGATACTGCCGATTGTCTGGGCCGCCCTTTTCCTCGGCGAACGCATCACAGGCTGGGAACTTCTCGGCACGGCCCTCGTAATGCTCGCCTTCGTATTCATCATCTACCGTCCGCACGACAAGGGGACGGATACGGCAACGGGCAGAAACGAACGGCTCAAGACCGTTCTACTGCCGGTCGGCGTATTCCTCTCCGTGGGCTTCATTGCGGTATGCATGAAAACATCTCAACACCTCATCAAGACCGAAGGGTGCTACGAAACGGATTATCCCGTATTCGAAATCATGCTCTTCTCCGCCGCCTTTTTAGGGGCCGTCGCCTACTATGCCGCGAAAGAGGGACGCGAGGCATTCCGATTCCGCTGGAAAAGCATAGCCGGCGGTCTCTGCCTGGGTACCTTCAACTATTTCGTGACATTCGGTCTGATGCACGGACTCAAATATTTCTCATCCAGCACATTCTACGGAATCTACAACATCAGCGTAGTCCTGCTGACCACGCTCGTCGGCATCGCGGCTTTCGGTGAGAAACTCGACGGACGGAAAACCGTCGGCATGCTCTTCGCCGTCGCCTCTATCTTCGTACTCGGTTTTCTCGGCGGCAGCCTGTAATACGCCGAATCCGGGTCATCCCTTCGGCCCTCGAAGCCGTTCCCTACAAAGAACGGCGGGCAGCACTCACATGCCGCCCGCCGTACCAATGCACGAAGGCCGCCGCCCGTCATCTGCGTCCGATGGAACAGTATGCAAATCCCTTGGCAGCAAGCTCTTCGCCGTTGTATATATTACGCCCGTCGAATACCACGGGCGTCCTCATGGCTTTCCGCACGGCACACCAGTCGGGCATGCGAAACTCCTGCCACTCGGTAACCAGCATCAGGGCATCGGCCCCCTCCGCCGCTTCGTACTTATCCCGGCAATAGCGGACACCGTCACCGAGAATGCGGCGTGCCTCCTCCGATGCAACCGGGTCGTAGGCACAAACCTCGCATCCGGCACGAAGCAGGTGTTCAATGATGACCACCGAAGGCGCTTCGCGCATGTCGTCGGTCTCCGGTTTGAACGAAAGGCCCCATACGGCCACCCGCCGACCGGCGATGTCGCCGCGGAAGTAATCCCTGAACTTCTCGAAGAGCAACCGTTTCTGCGCCCCGTTAACCTCTTCGACCGCCCGCAGCACCTTCATGTCGTACCCGTTGCTGCGCGCCGTATTCACCAGCGCCTTCACATCCTTCGGGAAACAGCTTCCGCCGTAACCGATGCCCGGGTAGAGGAACTTCGGCCCGATACGCGGGTCGGCTCCCATCCCCTGACGCACCATATCGACATCCGCACCGAGCCTCTCGCACAGATTGGCGATGTCGTTCATGAAGGAGATACGCGTGGCAAGCATGGCATTCGAAGCGTATTTTATCATTTCGGCCGAAGGAATATCGGTGAAAAGCAGCAAACGCCCGTTCTCGATAAACGGCTTGTACAACCGCTCCATAATCGTGCGGGCCCGGCCGCTGTCGACGCCGACCACCACCCGGTCGGGTTCCATGAAGTCCTTGATGGCCGCCCCCTCCTTGAGGAATTCGGGATTGGAAGCGACGTCGAACTCCACATTCATCCCCCGTTGGTCAAGCTCTCTGCGGATGGCCGCCCGCACCAGTTCGCCCGTTCCGACCGGAACGGTACTTTTGGTTACGAAAAGCGTATATCCGCCGATATGACGCCCGACCGTGCGGGCCACTTCGAGCACGTACTGCAAATCCGCACTGCCGTCTTCGCCGGGAGGGGTACCCACCGCACACACGATGACGTCGTAATCGTCTATCCCTGTCTCTTATACACACTTACCCACTGCTCGCGCGCCCCGGCAAACACGGCGCCGCCTAAATCTATCCCCTGCGAAAGGTCGGTTCCGAAACGGAGCCGCCCCGCCTGTACGTTGCGCAACACCATCTCCTCCAGGCCCGGTTCGTATATCGGAATCACCCCGCGGCGCAGTTCCTCTATCTTCCGTTCGTTGATGTCGATGCAGGTGACGTTCACCCCCATGTCGGCGAAACAGGTTCCCGACACGAGCCCGACATACCCGGTTCCCACTATGGCTAAATTCATGTCTGTTCTGTATTTTCAGTTAATCTGCTTGCACACAAAAAGAAAAGGACCCGTCCCGAAAGGGGTGTCCCCCAGAGGCCTACTCCGACATCAATAAAAAAGCCTACATTAAAATATTTATACCTAAACAATTAAATACATTAAAGCAGGAGAATGTCGAACAAAATGCTGTTTCAGCAATTTTTTATTGTGGCTTGTAATCAGTCCAAATCCTTCCATATCATGTTTCGCGAACAAAGATACACATTTCCCGAACGGCGTCACATTTTCGTCGGATATTTTCACCGCACGCTCCCGACACTCTTGCACCACGACACAATACCCCGTATAAAGATAATAAAATTGAGTCACAATATTAATTTTTTTTGGAATACTATGGAACTCTGTATTTACTTTGAAATTAAATAACAGCAACAGACCTTCATGTTGCAAAAAAATATTTGTATTAACAGTTTAACAAACAGGAAGTGCAAAACCTTCATGTCAAGCGAACTTAGGAACTTCAATCCAAACAGAGTACAGGCCGACATCTTGCCGTGTCGTACCTCTCGGGGTATAACCAGGTGTAGGCTGTCGCTTATTTTATCTCTGAGTGTTAGGCCTGTTTGACTGAAATAAGCTATCGGCAACACGCTTTCCGTTTGTAGACTAACCCCCAGAACATTATGAAACTGCTGCGCGCAATGTTCGTTATCGCATTCTCGCTGTCGGTCGTCGCTACTGCCTCGGCACGACATGCCGACGGTGATACCCAACCGTGTCCGACATGCGAAAAAATCTACGATTATCTCTATCGCATAAGTGTGGAGCCGAATACGGCCGCGCAGATGGATTTGCCGAATTTCGTCTCGCAGCTCGACCGGACGCATCTGCTCGATTTCGCCACAGGAATATCTTTCAAACTAACCGACTGTATAGACAATATATCGCCGAAGGTGATTCGCGACCACTATCTGCCGTGCATGGCCGTCACGGTGAAGCGAATGGCCGAGGAGGAGATATTCAAGCAAATGGCCATGGGGCGCGATTTGTTGGTGAATCGATATCTGTCGCAGTATCTGCCCGATGAATCCGTCGGCAGCATGCTTTATAATTTCTGCCAGTTGGCGTACCATATGGGTAATTACATTTTATATAAGGAAGAGGCTACCGTAGCCGGGTTTAAAAATTACGGTTATAATAATCTGCATTATATCGAATATACGCTGTATGGCGACGATACCTATATGCAGGATATCGACCCTTGGCCGGAGGAATTGTTTGTGAGGCTGTATAATCGTTTTCGTGTTTATTATCAGGGCGACTATACTGAAAGGCCCGAATTCATAATATGCAATGCGGTAGCAAACGCCTATAATGCCGAACAATACGAACTCATAGCGGACTGTACTCGTGAGCTTACGAAATTAATGTTGTATATACTGCCGCCTTATATGCAAGAGTGGCTTGGAAATATATTAAATCAGGCCGCAGGTCGAGTGAACCGAGAACGCGAACGGTTCGACATCTATAAAGAAGAATGTACGGATAGATTCGGAACGACGGAGGCGTTCGACCTCATGTATGCTTCTGTGATGACAAGATACAACAGCATCGATTTACAGTATATAACTGATTTCTTGGCGTATTGCAAAGAATTGCGGGAAGCAGGATATATGTTTGCCGGCCATTTGCCGGGATTGTGTCCTGAGGACTCTGTCAATGAAGATAATTACGATACGTACGTGCAATACTGTATCGAATGTGCAAAGATGCTTCGCGATGTTTGGACAGCCATATCATTGACAATATGGACGCCAGACTCTATTTCGCAATTCAAATCCATGCTCGAAAATTTCGGATGCGAAAACGAAGAGGTATTCGTGATGGTATCTCTTAATCTTGCCAACATGATATTCTTCTATGGCGATACCGCCTTGGCTCTCGATATAATAGAACCGGCATTGGCCTATTATGATAATATTTACAAGAGCATTGTTCCGTATCCTCTCGCGGATATTGCAATCATATACACTCTGTTGGGAAATCATGTCCAAGCCCGTAAAATACTCGATAATTACGTTTTGCCATATATCGAGACTTGCGAGTATAACGACGAGTCATTTTTATCTCCCGATCTGATATGTACGGCACAATGCGCAGCAGTACTCGCCGAGTGTGAGCAAAAGGAGCTGGCTACCGCTTTGGCGGATAAGGCTTTTTCGATGGTTAATCGATTGCAGAACGATGAAGATAAAGCTATTGTATCGGGTTTGATATGCGATGTATATTATGTACAGGAGCATTATGAGAAATCGTTAGAGGTATTGAATCTCGCCATACAATGCAATCCGTCGGATGACTTTAAAATATTATCCAATCTTAGGGTAGCCGAAACACATTTTAGAACACAGGATTGGAGGCCTGCCATCGAAATATATAAGACCTACGCCGAGCGATGTTCGGAGTTTTGCGACCCCACATTTTTCTTAGAAATGATGTCTTGCGCCGCACATGCCGGTGACACGGAGTGTATGCGCGATACGGCCGAGAAATATACGGAAGGGATAAAAGCCGAGATAGATGACAAACTCTACAATCTGTCGTCGGAGGAGCGCGAGAGTTTTTACGGCAGAATAGCGGACAGCAACTTTTTTATGGAGATATGCGAGGCCGCCCGCGGCAACGAGGAGCAGAACGCCATACTGGCCTCCTGCGTATACGATTACAGCCTTATGATGAAGGGGCTGCTGCTGAGTGCCGACAACCGCGTAGACAGGCTGCTTACCGAGCACCCCGATTCTATCGTGCGCGTGCGCTATGCCCAGATGAAGAATCTGGCGGCACGGCTTGATAACATGACTATGCGCGGCAGCGACCCCTCGCATGTGGCGACTATGCGCGAAGCCTTGAAAACCGCGCAGCGCGACATCATCATGGCTGTACGCCGCATGGGCATCGAAACCGATTTTGCCGGCGGACATACGGTCGGCTGGCGCGAGGTGCAGAGCAGGTTGAACGAGCACGATGCGGCCGTAGAGTTCATGCGGCTGACCGGCGGAGAGGACAAGAAAGCCGATCCATTGTATGTCGCCGTCATGCTGCGCAGTGGCTGGGAATCGCCGCGAATCGTGGAGCTGTGCCGCGAATCGGTGCTGCGCGACTACGTCAAGAATGACCAGCTCAAAAACAGGCGGCTGTACAATACGCCGGAGGCATGGCAGCTATGGCCGCTGATATGGCAGCCCTTGCAGGAGTATCTATCGGAGGGCGAGACCGTATATTTCTCGGTGGACGGTGTAATGAACATGTTGAATATCGGTGCCTTCAGACCGCAAGGCGAAGACCGGCGCACAGCCGACGAGCGATATACGCTGCGGAGATTGTCATCGACGCGCGAGTTGTGTATCGGACGAGAAGCACACGAGATGAAACGAGCTGTGATATACGGCGGACTGAATTACGACATGGGGACCGATGCCATGGCCCGAGCGACGAGCGAATATCGCGATACCGATCTGGCGGCCTCGCGTACCGTGTCGCGCGGATCATTATCATTGGCAGAGGGAATGCTGCCCGATGAAAATATTTACAGCGAGACATACCATGAAGCCGTAAATATTGCCGAAATGCTGAGGTCCTGCGGTGTAGAGCCCGATTTGAAGACAGACGATTCGGGTGTGGAGGAGTCGTTCAAGGCACTCTCCGGCCGGCAATTCGAGCTACTTCACATAGCCACCCACGGATTCTATATGCCCGGACACACCGAGTATCAGACATCGGAAGAGCTGTTATCGCCGATGATGCGCTCGGGATTGAGGCTATCGCGCAAGAAAACACTCTCGGCCGACGACCGCGAGGACGGCCTGCTGCTGGCACGCGAAATAGCCGACATGGATCTCTCGGCGGTCGATCTGGTCGTACTGTCGGCCTGCCAGACTGCTCTGGGCGACCTCTCGGGCAACGAGATTTTCGGTCTGCAACGAGGGTTCAAGCAGGCCGGCGTCGGAACTATTGTCATGACTCTATGGCAGATAGACAGTCAGATGGCTCAATATATGATGACGGAGTTCTACAACAACCTGACCGTCGGCATGGAACGGCACGAAGCGTTCCGAGATGCACAGGCCAAAACCAAAAATGCATATCCCGACAAGGATTGGGCGGCATTCATCATGTTGGATTAATCCTTTTTGTTTAACTTAAATAAATTTAAATTATGAAAAAAATCCTTTTGACATTGGCACTCGTTGCCGCTGCGCAATTTACGTTCGCACAGGAGAAGACGGACGATGCCAAACAGCCTGCAAGCGAACTGATGACGCAGTTGCGTCTGGCATCGGACCTGGCCAGATACGGTTACGAAACCTACTCGGCATCGGCTCTGATTGAGGCGGCACGCATTCTGAACGGCGTACCTACGTACGAACTGACGCCAGAGTCATTCATCAAGGGCGAGGGGACGGCCGACGGCAAGGCCCAGAAAACCGAGTTCTCGGTAGAGCAACTGCTGAAAGATGCCCGAGCGTATGCCGACGGCAATGCCACGCTGCTTGCATTAGCCGACCAAGTGAAGATTGATAACGGCACAAGCCGCGGCCGCGTGGGCGGAGCAGCGGTACATGAGGACTGCGTATACGCCAACTGTACCGATAACTATACAATCCGCTTTATTGCCGGGGAAGAGGCCGAAGTGGCCGTTGTGGGCGACGGTGATACCGACCTGGATCTCTACATCTACGATTCAAACGGCAATCTCATCGAGAAAGACGATGACTATACCGACACCTGCTATTGCAGTTGGACACCGAAATGGACGGGAGCATTCACAATCAAGATTAAGAATCGTGGCGGTGTTTGCAATTATTATACATTGTACACCAATTGAGCCTATAATTCATTGAGAAAAAAGGGCTTCCCGCAAGGAAAGCCCTTTTTCTTTCATTCGGTCCGCAGCAACCTACCGCTCCGTTCTCCCCGGATAGGCTTCGAGCGCCTTTTCAAGGATGACGAGCGAACGTGCCAAATCCTCCTTTTTCAGCACATAGGCCATGCGTACCTGGTCGCGCCCGTCTTCCGGATTGGTATAGAATCCCGAACCGGGAGCGAACATCACCGTCTCGCCCTCATAAGAGAACTCCCTAAGTAGCCATTCGCAGAAACGGTCGCAGTCGTCTATGGGCAGACGCGCCATGGTATAGAATGCACCGTTGGGCATGGGCGAATAGACGCCCGGTATCTTGTTGAGACCGTTCACAAGCAGGTTACGCCGCTCGATATACTCTTCGTAAATACCCTCCATATACGACTTCGGCGCGTCGAGCGACGCCTCGGCCACGATTTGCCCCAACAGAGGCGGACTGAGACGAGCCTGGGCGAACTTCATCATCGCATTGCGGAGCTGCATGTTTCTCGTGATGACGGCACCTATCCGGATACCGCACTCCGAGTAGCGTTTCGATACGGAGTCGATAAGTACCACGTTCTCCTCGATACCTTCGAGGTGAAGAGCCGACACATACGGTTCGTCGGTATAGTGAAACTCGCGGTACACCTCGTCGGAAAAGAGGAACAGGTCGTATTTCTTCACGATGTCGCGGATACGCATCATCTCCTCTTTCGTGTAGACATACCCCGTCGGATTGTTCGGATTGCAGATGAGGATGGCCTTCGTACGCTCGTCGATGAGCGCCTCGAAATCCTCTACGCTCGGAAGCGCATAACCGTTGCGTATATCGGTCTTGATGGGCCGCACCTTCACCCCCGCCTGCATGGCGAACGAAATATAATTGGCGTATGTCGGCTCGGTCATGATAATTTCATCACCGGGATTGATACACGACGGGAAGGCGAGCTGCAACGCTTCCGAACCGCCCGTCGTTACGATGATGTTTTCCGGGCTGAGGTCGATGCCGAACCGGGCATAGTAACCGACGAGTTTGTTACGGTAAGAGGGGAGCCCGTCGCTGGGACTGTACTCCAACACTTTGCGGTCGATGTGTTTCAGGGCGTCAAGTCCGACCTGCGGCGTCTCTATGTCCGGCTGTCCTATATTGAGGGAATATATCTTGATTCCCCTGTCCCTGGCCTGTACGGCATACGGAACGAGTTTCCGTATCGGCGATGCGGGCATGCGCTCCGCGCGTTGTGATAATTTCGGCATTGTCGTCTTTAAGGTTTATTCATTTTTTCGCTGCCTCCCGGCTGCGGGGACCGGTTACGCCCCCGTCGTGAAGCCTACAAAAATAGCGATTTTCACGAACTATCCAAACATGACGGCCTCGTATCCTCCCAAAAAACGCCCGTTTCACTCCACGAACACCGAATCGGGCAGCAAAGGAAGCCCGATGGCCGCATGCAGCGAATCGGATGCGGCACGGCGGCTGCGTGGCACCCCCTGCAGCGCACGCACCGCCCGGTAAGGTGAATTGAAAAGGGAATACCCTTCGTAAGTGACGAAATAGCGGTCGAGCGCCCAACCGAAGACCTCCGGGTTGAGCCTTCCTGCACGCACCTCGCCGCACAGCAGACGGAACGTCTCCGGCTCCAGCAAGCGCTGCGGATTATGCAGCATGACGACATAGCCGAGCATGCATACACATTCGCGGGAAAAGTTATCCTCCCCTACCAGTTCGGCGGTCGGAAATCCGTATTCCGAAACAAAAGCAAGAAACTGCCCGAACGTGAGGGAATCCGCACGCCGAATCGCCGCAACCTCTTCGCCCCTCAGCCCCAACATCCTCACCCCCTGGTCAAGTCCGTAAAGCTGGCTCAGGACGAAAGCCAGGCTGTCGGCACGATACGCCTCCGCCTCCTGCATCCGCCCCCCTCCACCGCAGGAACATACCGATACCGCAGCAACGAAAACAAGCGCCGCCTGACAGGCAGTCCGTAAAAAGCACCGGAGGCCGGTCAATACGCCCCCGGCACTTTCGTCTCTTTCCGCAACCATCTCCATCACAGATTTCAAAACGTCTCTCAATCGAATGAGCGGATGCTCCTTTCGATAATACCGCAGGCGTCGAGCAGCTCTTCTTCGCTAATTATCAAAGGCGGCGCGAAACGGATGATATGGTCATGAGTCGGTTTGGCCAGCAGACCGTTGTCACGCATCCGCAGGCAGACATCCCACGCCTCACGACCGTTCTTCGGCCTTATCACCACGGCGTTGAGCAGCCCCTTTCCGCGCACCTCCGCTATCATGTCGGAACCGATGGAGCGCATTCTGTCGCGGAATATCCGCCCCATCGCTTCAGCATTCTCCGTAAGCCGCTCCTCGCGCACCACCTCCAGTGCGGCCATCGAAGCCCGACAGGCAACCGGATTGCCTCCGAAAGTGGAACCGTGTTCGCCGGGTTTGATGGTCAGCATGATTTCGTCGTCGGCCAGCACGGCGGAAATAGGCACGACACCGCCTCCCAGCGCCTTGCCGAGAATAAGTATATCGGGACGCACCCCTTCGTGGTCGCAGGCCAGCATCCGTCCCGTACGGCCGATTCCGGTCTGCACTTCGTCGGCCATGAAGAGTACATTATGCGCATGGCAAAGGTCGCAGGCCCTGCGGAGGTATCCCTCGTCGGGCACATACACCCCCGCCTCGCCCTGTATCGGCTCCACCAGGAAACCGGCTACGTCAGGGTCTTCCAGGGCCCGTTCGAGTGCCGGAATGTCGTTGTAGGGAATCTTTACGAAACCGGGCGTATAGGGCCCGTAATCCCGATAGGCCTCCGGGTCGGCAGACATGGAGACGATGGTGATGGTACGGCCGTGGAAATTGCCGTCGCACACGATTATCTTCGCCATGCCGTCCTTTATCCCCTTCTTCAGATAGGCCCACTTGCGGCACAGTTTGAGGGCCGTCTCGTCGGCCTCCGCACCGGTATTCATGGGCAGTACCTTGTCGTAACCGAAAAACCGCGTCACATACTCTTCCCACTGACCGAGCACGTCGTTGTGGAACGCCCGCGAAGTCAGGGCGAGTTTGCCCGCCTGTTCGCACACCGCACCCACGATTTTGTGATGGCAGTGCCCCTGATTCACTGCGGAATAGGCGGAGAGGAAGTCGAAATACTTCTTCCCGTCGGTATCCCATACGAAAATGCCCTTGCCGCGTTGCAGCACCACGGGCAGCGGATGGTAGTTGTGGGCGCCGTAACGGCTCTCCCGTTCGATATACTCCTGCTGTGTCATAAGATTGAAGCGTTTAAGTTTTTAGGATTTTATTTGGGTTCCGCCGGCGGCGCGGGAAGTCCCCGCTCCGCTGACATTCAAAGATACGGAATCCGGCGGCCGAATCCAACAGCCGATGCGTTTATTTCCCTCCTGCAGAGAGTCCGGCCCTTTGGCGTATTTTCGGCACGACAATTGCTGTTTTTCATATTTAATGCGCTCCGCAGCGTGTCGGTTCGGTACGGCTGCCGGTTATCCGGCCGAAATGCCGCCGTACCTGTTTTGGAGACGGGACAAAAACATGAAACGACGAACAATCCTCCCGGAGGTACCGGGAATCCCGAACGGTTCCGCACCCCTGTCGGAAACGTACAGGCCGAACGAAATATACCGAGTCACGCTGACCGGAATATTCGTGAACATCCTGCTGTCGGCAGGCAAACTCATCGCAGGAATCCTGGGACGCAGCGGCGCCATGCTTGCCGATGCCATCCATTCCATTTCGGACTTCGCCACCGACATCATCGTCCTGCTCTCCGTCAATACCACCCCCACGGCGACGAAAGAGGAGAAACCGCGCTACGAATACGGCAAACACGAAACGGTCGTGACGGTCCTCATCGGTCTGGCGCTGCTCGGCGTGGCCATCGTCATCTTCGTCGACAGCGCACACCGCATCAGCTCGATACTCTCCGGCACCGCATTCCAGCGGCCGGGCCTGATAGCCGTCGTTGCCGCTGCCGTCTCCATCGCGGCGAAGGAGTGGCTCTACCGGTACACCCTCCGAACGGGACGACGGGTAAAGAGCCGGGCCGTTATCGCCAACGCCTGGCATCACCGCAGCGACGCATTCTCCTCTATAGCCACCTTGCTCGGCATAGGCGCCGCCCGAGCCTTCGGAGGCAAATGGGTCATCATGGACCCGGTGGCGGCCATTGTGGTAGGCGCCCTCATCGTTAAAATCAGCATCGAACTCGTCATCCCCAATCTCGGCGACCTGCTCGAAAAACGGCTTCCTGTTTCCGAAGAACACCGTATCCTGGAGATGATATCGTCCATATCCGGCATTCAAGACCCCCACCGACTGCGTGCACGGAATCTGGGGACCCGCATAGCCGTCGAAATGAGCATCCGGCTCAGCCCCGACATGACGGTAGACGCCTCGCACCTGGTAACTGCCGAAATCGAAGAGCTGCTCCGCCGGGAATACGGCCCCGAAACGCAGGTCACCGTCAACGTGGAGCCGTTCCGCCCCATACGCTGGAAATGACTCCGGCCGAATACCGCTCCCGCCCCACGACCATCCGGTTCCCGCCCACAGGAACGTACCGCTTCCGCGAGCCGGAAAACTGTGAAAAATTCCCTGCTTCCTATTGAAATACTTGTATTTAGTCGTATCTTTGTGCGTTCCTTCCCGCCAGGGAAGCTTACAAATAAAGTCTAACTGTTTAATTGCAAGACATTTTAAACAAACATGGAAGAAAACAAAGTAATCGAGGGCGCAGCCGTTGAGAACGCTGCCCTGGAGGCGGAAGCCAAACCTGCGAAACCCGCGAAAGAGGCAAAACCCGCCAAGGAAGCCAAGCCGGCAGAAGAGGCGCCGAAGCGAGTGGCCAACGAAGACTTCAACTGGGATGCGTTCGAGAACGACCTCGACCTGTACGGCGGCAACAAGGAAGCCGTAGAACAGAAATACGACGAATCACTCTCCAACGTACAGGTGGGCGAAGTGGTGGAAGGTACCGTCGTAGGCATCACCAAGCGTGAAGTCATCGTGAACATCGGCTACAAATCGGAGGGTATCATCCCGATAGCCGAATTCCGCTACAACCCCGAACTCGCGGTAGGCGAAAAGGTGGAGGTTTACGTGGAAAGCGCCGAGGACAAGAAGGGACAGTTGGTGCTCTCGCACAAGAATGCCCGCCAGCTCAAGTCCTGGGACAGGGTGAACCAGGCCCTCGAAAACGACGAGATAATCAAGGGTTATATCAAGTGCCGCACCAAGGGCGGTATGATTGTGGACGTATTCGGCATCGAAGCGTTCCTGCCCGGCTCACAGATAGACGTGAAGCCCATCCGCGACTACGACATGTACGTGGACAAAACCATGGAGTTCAAGGTGGTGAAAATCAACCAGGAGTTCCGTAACGTGGTCGTATCGCACAAGGCGCTCATCGAAGAGGAGCTCGAAGCGCAGAAGAAGGAAATCATGTCCAAGCTCGAAAAAGGTCAGATACTCGAAGGTACGGTCAAGAACATTACCTCCTACGGCGTATTCATCGACTTGGGCGGCGTAGACGGACTTATCCATATCACCGACCTCAGCTGGGGCCGCGTGAACCATCCGGAGGAGGTCGTACAGCTCGACCAGAAACTCAACGTGGTCATCCTCGACTTCGACGACACGAAGAAACGTATCGCCCTCGGCCTCAAGCAGCTCTCGCCCCATCCGTGGGAAGCGCTCGACCCGAACCTCAAGGTGGGCGACGTGGTGAAGGGCAAGGTCGTGATGATGTACGACTACGGCGCATTCATCGAAATCGCACCCGGCGTAGAGGGTCTCATCCACGTATCGGAGATGTCGTGGAACCAGCACCTGCGTTCGGCACAGGACTTCATGAAGATAGGCGACGAGGTGGAAGCGGTTATCCTCACCCTCGACCGTGAGGAGCGGAAGATGTCGCTCGGCATCAAGCAGCTCACCTCCGACCCGTGGGAAGGTATCGAAGAGCGCTACCCGGTAGGCTCGCGCCACACCGCCAAGGTGCGCAACTTCACCAATTTCGGCATCTTCGTAGAGATAGCGGACGGCATCGACGGCCTCATCCACATCTCCGACCTGAGCTGGACCAAGAAAATCAAGCATCCGGCCGAAATCACCCAGATAGGAGCCGATATCGATGTCGTAGTGCTCGGCATCGACAAGGAGAACCGCCGTCTGAGTCTGGGTCACAAACAACTCGAAGAGAATCCGTGGAACGAATTCGAAAGCAAGTTCCCGATTGATTCCGTACACGAAGGTACCATCACCGAAATGACCGACCGCGGCGCAGTGGTCTCGCTCGGCGACAACATCGAAGGCTTTGCGCCCTCGCGCCAGCTTGCCAAGGAAGACGGCACGACCGCCAAGGTAGGCGAAACGCTTCCCTTCAAGGTAACGGAATTCTCCAAGATGACACGCCACATCACCCTCTCGCACACGCGCACTTTCGAGGATGCACGCCGCGCGGAGGAGAAGGCCGCCAAGGATGAGAAACGTGCTTCAGCCGACGCTACCAAAGCCAATGTCAAGAAGATAAACGCTTCGGTAGAGAAGACGACGCTCGGTGACATCACCGGACTGGCCGAACTCAAGGCACGCCTCGAAGAAGCGGAGAGCGACAAGAAAGCTGAATAAACGACGACTCGAACGTATCGGGGGCCGCACCGGGTTCGGGGCGAACATTCCCGTGACAGGCCGGCTGCCGCAAACAATGGTACCATGACTTTCAAAGTGACCGTACTCGGCAACGGTTCGGCAAGGCCGACGATACAAAGACACCACTCTGCTCATGCACTCAACGTGCATGAGCAGTTTTATTTGGTAGATTGCGGGGAGGGCACGCAGTCCAGACTCATCGAATGCGGCATCCATCCCCTCAGGCTAAACGCGGTTTTCCTGTCACACCTTCACGGCGACCACGTCTACGGACTTTTCCCGCTCATATCGTCCATGGGACTCATGGGACGGCGGACACCGCTCACGGTCTTCGCGCCGGCTCCGCTGGGTGAGGTTCTGGAGTACCATTACCGCTACTTCGACACGAACCTGCCCTTCGAGATAATCTATCGCGAGGTGGATACCCGAAAACACCTGCCGATATTCGAAAACAGTGTCATGGAGGTATGGAGCATCCCGTTGCGACACCGTGTTCCGGCAGCAGGATATCTTTTCCGGGAAAAGAGGCCGGAGCTCAACGTACACAAGGAGGCCATCGAACGCTACGGTCTCGGTATCGCACAGATAACCGCCGCCAAGCGCGGCGAAGACATTTCCGGACCGAACGGCTACACGATACCCAACGGCGAACTGACCTATCTCCCCTATGCACCGCGCAGTTACGCATATTGCAGCGATACGATGGTTTCGGGCAAAGTGGCGGACATCGCCCATGGTGTAAACCTGCTCTACCACGAGGCCACCTTTGCCGACGCGGAACGGGCGCTCGCCCGGGAGACAGGGCACTCCACTGCCCTGCAGGCCGCAAAAACCGCCGCGAAAGCCCAGGCCGGCCGGTTGCTGATAGGGCATTTCTCCTCGCGCTACAAAGACGCGGCACCCCTCGTCGAAGAGGCACGCACCCTCTTTCCCGCTACGGAAGAGGCCAAAGAGATGCACACATACGAAATACCGGCGGTAAAACACCAGTGACTCCGCACGCGTCAGCCGCACGCCTCCGCATCGAACCGGAACGGCCAGGTCCGACCGGAGACACCAATCGGCGCCATACACCCGTCCGGGTCGGACAGTCGGACGTTGCCGGCATCGTCCGTTATCCGGTCACGGTCAAATCATGTCAAAACGAAAATGAAAGGCATCTACAAACGAACCGAATACCCCACCGCTGCCCGTTCCGCCCGGGAAGAGCTCGGTCCGCCGCCGCAAGAGCGGATTGATAAGGAGACGCTGCAAGGCATCCTGTCCGCGGGCGGTCTGACCAAACAGACGAACCGTATGCTGGGCCGGCTCATCGCAGAGGAGAAGCTATGGGACGAAGCCATGGAGCTCGCCCGCTCGGACGAGGCACAGGTGGCTTTCCGCTCGGCATGGGCACTCGAATGGGCCTACACGATGGATGCACACCCCATAGAGGCACGCTTCCGTCGTTTTTTCGAGGATTTTCTGCGTTCCGACAATACGAGCGTACAACGCATCTACTCCAAAATGCTCTGCGACATGGTCCGCCGCGGTGCCGTCGCTACCGACGCCCTGCAGGCCGAAGAACTCGCAGGCAAATGTTTCGACCTGCTGACGGACGAAAAGACACCGGTAGCCGTCAAGATTTGGCAGATAGAACTGCTGGACGACCTACGCACCCGTATCGGATGGATAGAGGAGAACCTCACGGAGATGGTACGCAGCCTGTCCGAAAATCCGGAATGCCGGCCGGCCATGGCCGCCTATGCACGACGGTACCTCAGACGTGTGACTGCAGGGAGAGCCGGAGGCAAAAGAAACGGATAGGAGATACGCCGCCGGACCGCTGCAGTCAGGCACCGGATTTGTACCGTATCATCACGCAGCCCTTCGGCCGCTGCCGCAAAAATGCTATCTTTGCACCCCAGAAGAATGACCCGAGGTATGAAAAAGAGGATACTTTTCGTCTGCATGGGCAACATTTGCCGCTCCCCGGCTGCAGAAGGAATCCTACGAAGCAAGGCCGAAAAAGCCGGTCTTGCCGAACATTACGCAATAGATTCAGCGGGAACTTACTCCGGCCACAGCGGCGACCTGCCCGACCCGCGCATGCGCGAAGCGGCCCAACGGAGGGGTTATCGCCTCACGCACCGGGCCCGTCCCGTTCTCGACGAAGACTTCTCCCGTTTCGACATGCTCATTGCCATGGACGAACGCAACTACGACGCCCTCGACCGCCTGGCCTTTACCCTCGAAGACAAAGCCAAAATTTACCGTATGACGGATTTCAGCAGCCGGCACGACTACGACCATGTTCCGGACCCCTACTATGAAGGCAGGGAAGGTTTCGAACTGGTGCTCGACCTGCTGGAGGATGCCTGCACCGGCCTGCTCAAATACACTGCCAAAGAGACGAAATCCTGACGGAAACAAGACGGCACAAGAGGGAACAAATACCCGTTGCGGCCGAACCGAAAAGACGTTCCCCGCAAGTCCGTGCCCCTGAGTAACACGCCAACGAAACAGGCGAACGAGAGATAAAAGCCCAAGGCTTCCCAGGTTCACGCCCCTGACGGAGACGCAACAAAGAGACGCAACAAAAACAGATAACGTTCTGCCGAACCGAAAAAGACCGACTCCTCACACGGCTCCCCTTTCCACAGGGAAGAGGCCCGCACCATCTGCAATCTCCATATTTCACCACAGTTATCGCGGCCGTTACTTCGAACCGCACCAGTACAAAACGACATGTACACCCGCAGGGAGGTGTACATATCCGACCCCGCTCCGTATCGCCAGACATTGACATGCACTGCAAAAGATGTTTTTGCCAACGACCAAGCACCAGCCCCCGACAATAACGCAACTGTCCGCAATCAGGACACACCGTCTCTTTTCGTCCTTCTCCCGTCCTGTTCCGAACAGGACGAATACCGGGCGGCGCTTCCGTCCCGCATCCGAACCATATCGGGCCCGGCCCTTTGCCGTCTCCTGCACTGCCATGACCGGGCATCCGCTCATTCGCCCCTTTCGGTACACGGTACAGCCGGGAAAGTTCCGTTAGGGATTATAAACGCATACGGCCCGCCTCCGCACAGGACGGACTATCCCATGAACATTCACGAAGCAGTTACCTCCAAGAGACAGAGGCAGATAATAAAGAGAAAGACAGGCAGACGAAACGCTGCCGGACGGGCTGCCACGGGGAGTTTACAAAAAAGAAGTCTCCGCAAGAATGCATCCCGCGGAGACTTATGGAGAATTGCCGTATCGTTATTCGTACACTCTCGGGGTCAGTTTCCCTTCGAGCACACGCAACGCATTGCCTGCCAAGGCTTCAAGCTCGTTCTCGCCCGGCATGACCACCACTTCGGCAATGAACGACACCATGTCGCCGATATACTTGCAGACATACTTGTCATGGGCGATACCGCCCGTCAGGATAATGGCATCCACCTGCCCTTTCAGCACGGTTGCCATCGCACCGACAGCCTTGCCGACATTGTAGCACATGGCATCCTGCACAAGTGCGGCACGCTGGTCGCCCTCTTCGGCACGTTTGGATATCTCCATTGCACTGTTCGTACCGAAATGCGCCACGAAACCGCCGCGGCTGTTGATGAACTTGGCTATCTGCCTGATGTCATATTTGCCGCTCGCAGCCCACTTGGCAACAGCCAGCGCAGGAAGTCCGCCGGCACGCTCCGGAGAGAAAGGCCCTTCGCCGTCGAGCGCATTGTTCACGTCGATGACCTCGCCCTTGCGGTGAGCCCCGACCGAAATGCCGCCGCCCAGATGCACGACGATAAGGTTCAGGTCTTCGTACCTCACACCCCTCTTTTCGGCATAGGCACGTGCCATCGCCTTCTGGTTCAAGGCATGGAAGATGGATACCCGCTCGATATCGGGATGGCCGGTAATCCGCGCCACGTCCTGCAGCTCGTCCACCACGACCGGGTCGGCCATATAGGCTTTCGCTCCGGCTTCCCTGGCGATATCATAGGCAAGAAGCGCACCGAGGTTGGAAGCATGCTGCCCCACCGGACGATGACGGATATCGTCTATCATCGTCTCGTTCACTTCGTAAACGCCCGACTTGACGGGCTTGATGAGCCCGCCCCGCCCGATGACCGCATCGATGTCGGAGAGCGTCACGCCGGCCTCCTTCATGGCATCGAGAATGATTTGTTTACGGAAGTCGAACTGGTCGAGCACACCCGCGAAAGGAGCAAGCTCTTCGGTCGAGTGACGGAGCGTGAGTTCACGCACGGCCTTGTCGTCCTGATATATCGCAACCTTGGTCGAGGTAGAACCCGGATTTATCGCTAATATGGTGTACATTGCTCCCTCGTTATTTTGCAGACAGACACGCGAGTGCTATCGAATACATCTTGGTCTTCTTGGAATCGCCGCGCGACGTCAGTACGCACGGTACCTTCGCCCCCATCACCATGGCAGCGAGCTCGGCACCGCCGAACTTCGTGCAGGATTTGAAGAAGACGTTACCCGCGTCGATGTTCGGGAAGACGAGGCAGTCGGCATCGCCCACTACCGGGTTGTCGAGCTTCTTCGTGGCTGCCGCCTCCTTGTTGATGGCTACGTCGAGCGCCAGCGGGCCGTCGATATAGACTTTCGTACCGAGCTGGCCGCGCTCGCCCATCTTGGCCAGAAGCGTCGCCTCTACGGAAGACTGCACGCCGGGCAGGAGCTGCTCGCTCGGAGCGATGCAGGCCACCTTGGGGACGTCGATTTCCAGCTTCTTGGCGGTCTGTATGATATATTTGGCAATGGCCGTCTTCTGTGCGAAATCCGGATAGGGAATGACCGCCACGTCGCCGATGGTCAGGAGCTTGTGGTAAGCCGGTATCTCCATCACGGTCACGTGGCTGAGCACGCCCTTCGGGGGCACGAGGCCGAACTCCTTGTTCAGAATACCCCTCATGTACTTGTCAGTGGATACGAGGCCCTTCATCAGAACGTCGCCCTTGCCCTCGCTCACCATCTGCACGGCGATGCGGACGCAGTTCACATCCACATTCTCGGCTACGATGGTGAAACGGGACATGTCGATGCCCTCGGCCTTGCATACCTTTTCGATTTCTTCCGGATTGCCGACCAGCGTGGCATCCACAATACCTGCCTCAACGGCATCATTGACAGCTTCGAGCGTGTGCGAATCCTGTCCGTAAGCTACGATGAGCCTACGTTTTCCCCTCGCCTTAGCCTTGGCTACGAGGTCATCTAAATGCTGAATCATGACTATTAAATCTGCGGTTTATACAAAGAGTTGCCAAAAATACCGATTGTCCCGCAAATAACAAAGTTTTCTGCGAATTTATTCCGTGGGACAACCGATTCGTACCGAATTGAAACAGTTACCGGAGTTTTTCTACGATATCGAAAGTATCGGTGGCGATGACCAGCTCCTCGTTCGTGGCGATAAGGGCCGCCTTGACACGCGACGCGGGTTTCGTCAGTATCGTATCCTTGCCGCGCAGGCCGCGGTTCACGTCGGCGTCGAATTCGAGACCGAGGAATTCCATACCGCTGCACACATATTCGCGCAGCGCAGGGTCGTTTTCGCCCACTCCGCCGGTAAACACCACGAGGTCGAGCCCGCCCATGGCGGCTGCATAGGCTCCCACGTACTTCTTCACGCGGTAATAGTAGACATCCAGCGCCAGCTTCGCCCGTTCGTTCCCCTCTGCGGCGGCATTTTCGATGTCGCGCATGTCGGAGGAGAGACCCGTGATGCCGAGTACGCCCGCCTGCTTGTTTATCATGCCCCACACCTCGTTGCCGGTCATGTGCTCCTTATCGGCGATGTAGGTCAGCGCACCCGGGTCCACCTCGCCGCAGCGCGTTCCCATCAGCAGGCCGTCCACCGGCGTGAATCCCATCGAAGTATCGATGCTCCGCCCGCCGTCCACGGCGGCCACCGAGGCACCGTTGCCGATATGGCAGGTCACCACCTTCGCCTTCGCGAAATCGAGACCGGCGAGTTCGCACCCTTTCTGCGCCACGAACTTGTGGCTCGTACCGTGAAAACCGTAACGCCTTACGCGGTACTGCTCGTAATATTTATAGGGAAGCCCGTAGATGTAGCTGCGGGGCGGCATGGACTGGTGGAACGACGTATCGAAACATACCACCTGCGGTATGGCCGGACAGAGCTCCTTCACGGCGTAGATACCTTTCAGGTTGGCCGGGTTGTGCAGCGGGGCCAGCTCCACGAGCTGTTCTATCCGATTTATCACCTCGTCGTCCACGAGCACGCTCCGGTCGAAGAAATCACCGCCGTGCGCCACACGGTGTCCGACCGCCCGGATATCGTCCAGGGAGGCTATCACGCCCGATTCGGAATCGGTGATGGCCTTGAAGATAAGGTCTATCCCTTTCGTATGGTTGGGAATGTCCGTCGTGAGCTCCAGACGCGGTTTGCCCGTCGGCTTATGGGTGATGATGCCGCCTTCGATACCGATGCGTTCTACGAGCCCCTTGGCAAGAAGCGAGTTCTCGCGCGGGGAGACCATGTCGATAACCTGATACTTTATCGACGAGCTGCCGCAGTTCAATACAAGAATTACCATTTCTCCGTTAAAATGTGTAGGTTAGAATATATTAATTACATGTCATTCACAACCGCCCCTCTCCCTCACCGGGAGAGTTTGCCGCCCAGCCACAGGCCGAGACCCGCAAAAAGCAGGCATACGATTACACTGCCGGCCGCATAAGCCGCAGCCATCCCGACCTGCCCGCTACGCATCAGCCTCACCGTTTCGAGCGAGAAGGCGGAAAAAGTGGTGAATCCGCCGCAAAAACCCGCCATGGCGAACACCTGCCATCCTCCCGGCGGCTGCCAGGCAGCCAGCACTCCGATGGCGAGGGAACCCGCCGCATTGACGGCGAAAGTCCCGACAGGCAATCCGCCCCGGAGCGGCAGCGACACGACGGCAGCCGAAACGGCATATCTCAACGCACTGCCCGCAAAGCCGCCCGCACCCGCGAGCAATATCTCCTTTACCATCATCTATCCGGGTGAAACCGCCCTAATTACGCAGGTGCAAATGTAATGAAAAAAACGTGTCGCAGGCCGGGCCTGCGGGAATATTTGCACCGACGCGGCCTGTCGGCGGCAAACGACGGAAAAATGAAGACCTTCGGCCGATTCGCCGCTCCGTCTTGGAATTTTTTGCAAAAAAGAAGTACTTTTGTAGGTTGCCTGAATAGTGCCGGGCAAAGTAACGAATAAAATCCTTGAAGATGGCTACCGAGAAAACCAACATCCCTGTTCCCGAGGAACATGTCGGCGAGGCCGAAGATGTGAAGAACGTAACCGAAAGCGGGGGACGCACCGCTGTCGCAGAGGCGCCCGCCGTTCCCGCGACGGCGGGGGAGGAATCCGCGTCCGTCAAACACGAAGGGCCCGACGGGGCCGACGAAAACGAAACCGTCAATTTCGCCGACGAAGATGCGGCGCTCGATGCGGCCCAGCCCGAACTCGACATGGGCGAGGCGACCGACGAAGAACGCGCGCAGGAGGAGCACGCCGACGCGGAAACGGCCCGGAATCTGGAAGATATCTCGCGGCTGGACAAGCACCGGCTGGTGGAGCTGTTCGCCTCGCTGCTGCAATCCAAACCCGTACAGCAGATAAGGCGCGAAGCCGAAGCCATCAAGGTGGCCTTCTATAAACTCCACCGCGCCGAGAACGAACAGAAGAGGCGCGAATTCACCGAAGGAGGCGGTGCACCGGAAGATTTCGTACCGCAGCCCGATGCCGACGAAGCACGCCTCAAGGAGCTGTTCGCCGAATACCGCAGGCGCAGGGCGGAGTATCTGGCCAACATCGAAAAGGAGAAGGAGGAGAACCTCCGCACGAAACTCCAGATAATCGAGGAGCTGAAGGAGCTCGTAAACGGCAACGAAACGATGAACAGCACCTTCAACGCCTTCCGCGAACTTCAGCAGCGCTGGAGGGAGACGGGCATCGTCCCCCAGGCGAACATCAAGGAGCTGTGGGAGACCTACAACCTGCACGTAGAGAACTTTTACAATTATATCAAGATAAACAAGGAGCTGCGCGACCTCGACCTCAAACGCAACTACGAGGCCAAGGTACAGCTCTGCGAAGCGGCCGAGGCACTCATGCTCGAACCCTCGATAGTGACGGCCTTCCGCAAGCTGCAGGACCTGCATGACCAGTGGCGCGAAACGGGCCCCGTAGCCAACGAATACAAGGAGGCGCTTTGGGAACGTTTCAAGGAGGCGAGCACGCGTATCAACAAACAGCACCAGGAGTATTTCGAAAAACTCAAGGAGGAGCAGCGACACAACCTCGAACTGAAGACGGAACTTTGCGTCAAGGTAGAGGAACTCTCCTCGGAGATACTCACCACCCGCAAGGAGTGGAACAAAGCGTCCGAACGGCTCATCGAGATACAGAAGGTGTGGAAAACAATAGGCTTCGCACCGCAGAAGGACAACGCCCGCATCTACGAACGCTTCCGCAACGCCTGCGACAAATTCTTCGAGCAGAAACGCGAATTCTACGAACAGCTCAAGACCGAGATGGACACCAACCTGCAGCTCAAGACCGAAATATGCGAACAGGCCGAATCGCTGCAGGAGAGCGAACAGTGGAAGAAGACGACCGACGAACTGATAGCGCTCCAGAAAAGATGGAAAGAGATTGGTCCCGTACCGCGCCGCTATTCGGATGCTGTCTGGAAGCGGTTCCGCGCAGCGTGCGACCGTTTCTTCGAACGCAAGTCAGCCCACTTCTCCGGCGTGGACGCCCAGCACGAGGAGAACCTGCAGGCGAAACTGGCGCTGCTGACGGAGATGGAAGCGGCTGACATCAGCGAAGGCGGATTCGAAATGATAAAGGAGTTCCAAAGACGCTGGAACGAAATCGGGTTCGTACCCCTGCGGCAGAAAGACGAGGTACAGCAGCGTTACCGGGCCGTGGTGGACGGCATGTTCGCCACCCTGCGGGGCGGCGAACGCGAACGCAGCATGGACCGTTTCCGGGTGAAGGTCTCCGACATGAAGGGCAGCGGCGACAAACGGCTGCGCTTCGAACGCGACAGGCTCTACAACAAGGTGAAACAGCTCGAGAGCGACATCGCCACACTGGAGAACAACATCGGGTTCTTCTCGCGTTCCAAAAACGCCGAAGCCATGATACGCGAAGTGGAGGCCAAGATAACCAAAGCGAAACAGGAGATGGCCGATACCATCGAAAAGATAAAGTTAATCGATTCACAACAGGAGCAAGGGGATAAATAGTCATGGCTGAAAAAAGTGCACCGACCAAGTACATATTCGTCACGGGAGGCGTGGCATCGTCTCTCGGGAAAGGTATAATTTCATCGTCCATAGCACGCCTGCTGCAGGCACGCGGTTATTCGGTAACCATCCAGAAACTCGACCCGTACATCAACGTGGACCCGGGAACGCTCAATCCCTACGAACACGGCGAGTGCTACGTCACCGAGGACGGAGCCGAAACCGACCTCGATTTGGGACACTACGAGCGTTTCACCTCGATAACCACCTCGAAGGCCAACAACGTCACCACAGGCAAGATTTACCAGACGGTCATCAACAAGGAACGCCGCGGCGATTTCCTCGGCAAGACGGTACAGGTCGTACCGCACATCACCGACGAAATCAAACGCCGCATCAAACTGCTGGGCAGCAAGAAGGAGTACGACGTGGTCATCACCGAGGTGGGCGGTACGGTAGGCGACATCGAGTCGCTTCCCTATATCGAGGCGGTACGCCAGCTGCGATACGAACTCGGCCTGCGGAACTCGGCCGTGGTGCACCTGACGCTCGTACCCTACATGTCCGCTTCGGGTGAACTCAAGACCAAACCGACGCAGCACTCGGTGAAGATGATGCTGGAGAACGGGCTCCAGCCCGACATCCTCGTCCTGCGCACCGAAAAGGAGCTCAGCCAGGACATCCGCCGCAAGGTGGCGCTCTTCTGCAACGTGGAACCCCGGGCGGTGGTCGAGTCCATCGACGTCCCGACCATCTACGAGGTACCCCTGCGAATGCATGCACAGCACCTGGACGAAACGATACTCGAAAAGCTCGACCTGCCGCTCGACAGAGAACCCGACCTGAAGGAATGGGAAGAGTTCGTGAACAAGGTCAAACATTACGACCGGACGGTGAAGATAGCCCTCGTAGGCAAATACACCGAACTGCCGGACGCCTACAAATCCATCGTCGAATCCTTCGTACACGCCGGAGCCGCCAACCATGTGCATGTCAATCTCACATATGTCAATTCCGAAATGATAACTCCGGAAAATGTCGGCGAGGCACTGGAGGGGATGAGCGGTATCCTCGTGGCTCCCGGATTCGGGCACAGGGGCATCGAAGGCAAGATTACGGCCGTGCGGTACGCCCGCGAGAACGGCATCCCGTTCCTGGGTATCTGCCTGGGCATGCAGTGCGCCGTCATCGAATTCGCCCGCAACGTGCTGGGCTACGAAGACGCGGACTCCACCGAGATGCGCAAGACAACCCATCCGGTCATCGACCTGATGGAGGAGCAGAAAGGCGTCATGGAGAAGGGCGGAACCATGCGGCTCGGAGCCTATCCGTGCCGTATTTCGCAGCCCTCGAAACTCTACGACGCATACGCCTCGGGGCTCGTTCACGAACGGCACAGGCACCGTTACGAATTCAACAACGATTACATCGACGCCTTCGAGAAGGCCGGCATGAAGCCGGTCGGCATCAACCCCGACTCGAACCTCGTCGAAGCGGTCGAACTCGAAGGACATCCGTGGTTCATCGGCGTACAGTACCATCCGGAATACAAAAGCACGGTCAGCAGGCCGCACCCGCTCTTCCGGGCGTTCGTCGCAGCTGCGGTAGCCTACGAAGCCCGGCAGGCATAAGGCCTGCCGGGGCATTCACGCACGGCCTGCGGAGAACACAGGCCGTGCGCATGACCGCCAAGAGAACAAGATTCCGATAATTAACCCTGCGGACCGCAGTCCGCGCAACCGTTACTCAAACACGAAACATCAAGAATGGATAAGAAGACACTCATCGGCCTCCTGATAGTCGGCGTCATCCTGTTCGGATACGTATTCTACAACTCCAAACAAGTTGCCAAATATCAGCAGGAACAGTACAGGGCCGACTCCATAGCACGCGCCGAACACCCCGAACGATATGTGGAAGAGGTCCCGCTCAGCGATACGGGCAAAGCAGTACGCGACGAGCTGGAGGCCCGGCAGGCGGAACAGGCCCGACAGGACTCCATCGTCATCGCCAATATCGGACAGTCGCTCGTAGATGCATCCAGGGCCGAAGCCCGCACCTACACCCTCGAAAACGAGGTCATCAAGGTGTGGGTATCCTCCAAGGGAGCCACGGTCACCAACGTAGAGCTCAAGGATTACAAACGTTACGACGGGCAGCCGCTGATGATATACAAGGAGGGTACGGCGAAGTTCGACATGGAACTCTTCATCAAACGCGCCTACAACTTCGCCCAGCTCAATACGAAAGACTATGTCTTCACCGAAGCGGAGATGACCGAAACGCCCCTGCCCGAAGGAGGCTTTGCACAGAGCCTGCACCTGAAACTGCCGGTGGATGCCGAGACGGGAGCGGCCATAGAGTATGTCTATACGCTGCGGCCGGACAACTACATGGTCGATTTCGACATCAACTTCATCGGCATGCAGGAGTACACCTCCAACCTTACCTTCTTCAACTTCGACTGGGGGGCCACCACGCTCCAGAATGAAAAGGGGTACAAGAATGAGAACATGAACACTACCCTCGCCTACCGGTATCCCGGCGCGAAGAAGATAGAACAGCTCGGTGCATCCGAAGGACATCGCGGCAAGGAAATCAAGACCAAGGTCAATTGGGTGAGCTTCAAACAGCAGTTCTTCTCTTCGGTGCTCATTGCCCGGGAAGACTTTACGGCGGATGCCGTAGGTTTCGACACCAAATCGGAGGGAACGGGCGAGATCAAAGATTTCTCGGCAACCTTCTCCGTACCCTACGACCCGGCGCAGACGAGCTACCGCTTCCAATACTACTTCGGCCCCAACCAGTACACCATCATGCGGTCGTACGACATGAAGCTGGAAAAAGTCATCCCCCTGGGCGGCAGTCTCATCAGCTGGATCAACACCGGTCTGACCATCAACGTCTTCAACTGGCTCAGCAAATTTATCAGCAACTACGGCATCATCATCCTGATACTGACCGTCATCATCAAACTGATTATCCTGCCGCTGACCTACAAGTCCTATATGTCGAGCGCGAAAATGCGGGTACTCCAGCCGCAGCTCAACGAGATAAACGAACGCTATCCCAACCAGGAGGATGCGCTCAAGAAACAGCAGGCGGTCATGGAACTCTACAAGAAGTGCGGCGTGAGCCCCATGGGCGGCTGTATCCCCATGCTGATACAGATGCCTATCCTCATCGCCATGTTCCGTTTCCTGCCGGCCTCCATCGAGCTGCGCGGGCAGCACTTCCTGTGGGCCGAGGACCTCTCCTCCTATGACAGTGTCCTGCAACTGCCCTTTAAAATTCCCTTCTACGGCGACCACGTCAGCATGTTCGCCCTGCTCATGGCACTCGCCATGTTCTTCTACTCGCGCATGACCTACAAACAGACCGCATCGGCCGGGCCCCAGATGGCCGGCATGAAGTTCATGACCGTCTATCTGATGCCTATTCTGATGCTCTGCTGGTTCAACAGCTATGCCAGCGGCCTGACCTACTACTACCTGCTCTCGCAGCTCTTCACCATGTTGATAATGTATATCATCCGTTATTCGGTGAACGAGGAGAAGCTCCTGGCCAAGCTGCAGAGCAACGCCGCGAAGGCCGACCGCAGTGCCGCGACCAAAAAGAAAAGCAAATGGCAGATGCGCTATGAAGAGGCGCTCCGCCAACAGCAGCAGATGCAGCGCCAGCAGCAACAGAAAGCCTACGGCGGCAGCCAGAAGACGCATACGGCCAAGCCGCAGAGCACCAAGAACCAGCCTCCCAAAAAACGCCGTTAGCGGGAGCATGAAGCCACGAGCAAGGGCGGAACATTGTGTTCCGCCCTTGCTCGTTTTCCCTATTTCCCTCACGCCTCCTTTCCCCGACATGCGCTTTCCTCCGGCGAAAGGGCTTATGCTGCAAAAATATATCTAAAGAAATACATATCTTTGTTCATACAGGATAGGGACCATGCGTTCCGCTTCCGACAAACTCATACGAAAGATGAAGACGATGAAGACACTCCTGCTGTGGCTGTATACTGCTGACAGCCGCAACGGCACGCACCGCGGCACAATCCATCGAGCCGCGCGTAAGCGAAGAGGTGGAACTGATGTCGGCTCTCGCCCGGACGGCCGGTTACGAAGAGTATGCCATGAACCTGGGCGGAAGCTACACCGCCGATATAGACTCCTGCATGGGTCCCTGCCGCACCCATCCGGCCGTCGCCTTCATGCAGGAGATACGGCGCACGAACGGCATCTCGTACGACGCGGTCATGTCGATGGCGCTGCTGCTAAAGTACTGCGACGGCCGGTTCGTCCTGATGCCGCAACAGGAAACCATGCTCGACAAACGATGGGCGACGGTGGACAAGGAGCGTTTTCTCGCGCTGCTTTCCGATTTCCATGCCCGGAGTCGGTTCCGCGACTTCTTCGTCGCACACGAACCGCTCTATGCCGCCAGAATCGCAGCATTCCGGGAGAGCATCATGACGGGTTTCGACCAGACGTGGTATGCCGATTTTTACGGTACGGAAGCACAGGAAACCTTCACCGTCGTCATCGGTTTTTGCAACGGAGGACAGAACTACGGCATCCGACGACATCCGGAGGGAGGCCCGGAGGAGGCGGTATCCGTCATAGGGTACGTCGTGGACAGCAACGGCGTACCGCAGTACGACGGCTCCTACCTCGCCCTGCTGATACACGAATTCAACCACTCGTTCGTCAATCCGCTGCTGACGGACCATGCCGCTCTGCTGGAGCGTTCCGGGAAAATCCTGCTGGCCACTACCCGGTATGCAATGGCTGTACAGGCCTACGGCAACTGGCAGACGCTCCTCAACGAATCACTGGTACGGGCCGCCACGATATGTTACATGCAAGCACACGACTATCCTCTCCGCACCGTAAAGGCCATGCTGGTGGAAGAACTCTCCCGAAATTTCTACTGGATGCCGGAGCTGGTCGGCCTGCTGCACGAATACGAACGGGAACGCAGCGCATACCCGACCTTCGCATCTTTCTGTCCGCGTATCGCGGCCTTCTTCGACGGAGTAGCCGAAACACAAGTGAACCGTATAGAAGCTGTGCTGCAACAATGACACCCCACCAAGGCAACAGGCGATGGCGGCGTGCCGCCATCGCCTGTTGCCTTGTACTCTCCGCCCTACCCGAACCACTGGCCAGAATCTCCGCCACTCTGTGCGCTTTTCCGACCCGCTACAGCCATAGCAGCGCCTCTCGCCCAGGCACTCGGTTGAAGAGATGCAAGCACGCCATCGTCGCAGACCGTTTCTTCCGGACACTCTCCGAGGCAGTCTTTCAGCCCGATTGGCAACGGCCCCTTACTCCTCCGCGCCCAAAGCCGCACGGAGCGTCTCTGCCAGACCGGTCAGGTGGTCGTAACAGGCCATGTAGTTCTCTTTCACCAACCGATAATAATCATCGGTAGCGGTAAACCAATCGGCCGTCTGCTGAAGCTCCTGTTCGTACCGGCGCAGCCGACTCCTGCCGTATTCGGAGACATCTTCGGCCAGCATCTTCTCCAGCTCGCCGCGTAGCCGGGCTCGCTCCCGGTAGGCATCGTCCATCAAAACGACGTAATCGCCCGGCAGCGATATATAGACGCTGTCCACTATCTCATACTCCGTACCGGAGGTCTCCTCCTCCGCGAAGGGAACAAGCGTCACCACATAGGCTCCCACATCGTCGATGCTGTACGCATAACGGTAATCATCGCAGACTACGGTCACCGCATAAGCCATGAGTTCCATCACGGTATTCAGGTTCTCCTGCTCCTCTTCGGCAATCAGAAAACTCCCCGATACACGGAGACTCCCTGACGAGGCATCCTCGTCGATGGTCGCCTCCTCGAAATTATCGTATATCCACTCCTTCGTACGGGAGACCATCTCCTGACGCGTCAGTGCACTGCCTCCGGCACCGGCTATCTCTATCCGTCCCGCCTCGTCCAACGGAAACGCCGGCACAGGCAGCGTATCGTTATCGGCCCGCACCGCCGGCGGGAACAAGAGTGCGAACGCAACGACCGCAAAAAACAACAAACTCCTTCTCATATCACGACAATATATATAAGCCAACATCCGACTGCTCAACCCCGCTTCGGTCCCCGGCCGCATCGCCGCATGAACACCGAAAACGCTTTTTCCCTTTCGGAAGCGGGATGCAAGCCTACCGCCACCGTACCAAAAAGCATTCCAACCTCCTCCCTGCACCCCGTTGCGGACACATTTTCCGCCGCACGGCAGTCACCGCTTTCCGCATCGGAACGCTTTCTCCGACCTTCCCCACAATACACTCCGCATAAGCAACCGGAACAACCGGAGAAAAACCCGGCCCTGCCTCTACGCCTCCGCCACACATCCCCGCACGGACAACCGGCACCCGTCTCCGATATGCTCCCTGCATAGCTGCATAACAGCCAAACCGAACGGACTTCCTCCATTTATCCGCAACGCAAAAACCGCCTTTCGCAAAGCATAAAAGAAGGATACAGACAACCGGAAGGGAAAAACCAACCCTTTCCGACCCGCTCGCCTGCGCAGTACATTCCGCAGGCAGTCGAAATATAAAAGACTGCCGCAGGGCATCGCAGCACCCGCGGCAGTTTATCCGGTTTCGTTCGCCTGCCCTGCGGCCGGCTGGAAGCACCCCGAAATACCGGAGCATCAGGATGCTCCGTGGCAGTTCTTGTACTTCTTGCCGCTGCCGCAGGGACAGGGTTCGTTACGCCCCACCTTCTTCTCTACATGCACGGGCGAGGGAGCCCCCTTGTCGCCCTGCCCTGCCGCGGCCGCGGCCTGCATACGGGAAGCCTGCAACTTGGACATATCCACCTTGGGACGGTTCTGTTGCTGCTGCGGCCTGCTCGGCTGCCTTACGCTCTGTTCGGTCTGTTCGCGCATCGGGATATACCCTTTGTTCAGTATCGACAGTTCGTCGCGGTTGCTCTTTTCGAGCATGGCGCTGAAGAGGTTATAGGATTCGAGTTTATATATCAACAGCGGGTCTTTCTGTTCGTAGGAGGCATTTTGCACACTCTGGCGCAGGTCGTCCATCTGCCGCAGGTGGTCACGCCAGTTGTCGTCGATGGTAGTAAGCATGACGATTTTGGTGAACATCTTGTAAATCTCCGCCCCGTCGCTTTCAATCGCCTTACGCAAATTCACGGGAACGTTATAGACCAGCTTGCCGTTGGTGATGGGGATATAAATGTTCTCCACCTGGTCGCCCTGCTTCTCATACACCTGCCTGAGAACGGGCATCGCGGTAGCGGCCACAGACTGCGCCCGGCGCTCGTAGGCGTCGTTGATATCGGCCGCAATCAGTTCCACGAGCTCCTCCTTCTTGGCATTGGCGAAGGTCTGTTCGTCGAACGACGGCTGTACGGCTACCTGACGTATCAGTTCGAAACTGAAATCCTCGAAACCCGCCTCGCCGAAGTTCTCCACGAACGTTTCGGCAAAGTCGAGCACGATGTTGTTGCGGTCGATGTCTATCCGCTCGCCGGCCAGCGCGTTGCGGCGGCGGGAGTAGATTACCGTACGCTGCGAATTCATCACGTCGTCGTATTCGAGCAAACGTTTGCGGATACCGAAGTTGTTCTCCTCGACCTTCTTCTGAGCACGCTCGATAGCCTTGGTCATCATACCCGCCTGTATCTCTTCGCCGTCCTTCAGTCCCATACGGTCCATCATGGAGGCGATACGCTCCGAACCGAACAGACGCATGAGGTCATCCTCCAGCGATACGAAGAACTGCGACGAACCGGGGTCGCCCTGACGGCCCGCACGGCCGCGCAACTGACGGTCCACACGGCGCGACTCGTGACGCTCGGTACCCACGATGGCCAGACCGCCCGCCTCCTTCACTTCCGGCGTCAGCTTGATGTCCGTACCGCGGCCCGCCATGTTGGTGGCTATCGTCACCTGCCCTGCCCGACCCGCTTCGGCCACCACCTGTGCCTCCTGCTGGTGGTGCTTGGCGTTGAGTACGTTGTGTTTGATTCCGCGCAGCTTGAGCACGCGGCTCAGGAGTTCGGAGACCTCCACCGAAGTGGTACCCACGAGTACCGGCCTGCCCTCGGCCACGAGGGAGACGATTTCCTCGACCACGGCATTGTACTTCTCTCGCTTGGTCTTGTATATCTTGTCGTCCCTGTCCTCGCGGATGACCGGCCGGTTGGTCGGGATAACGACAACGTCGAGTTTGTAGATGCTCCAGAATTCGCTCGCCTCCGTTTCGGCCGTACCGGTCATGCCGGCCAGCTTGTGATACATGCGGAAGTAGTTCTGGAGGGTGATGGTCGCAAAGGTCTGCGTGGCGGCCTCCACCTTCACGCGCTCCTTGGCCTCGATGGCCTGGTGCAGCCCGTCGGAGTAGCGGCGTCCCTCCATGATACGGCCCGTCTGCTCATCCACGATTTTCACCTTATTGTCGATGACGACGTACTCCACGTCCTTCTCGAACATGCTGTACGCCTTGAGCAACTGGTTGATGGTATGCACCCGTTCGGACTTGACGGCATATTCGTTGATGAGTTCGTCCTTTTTGGCCGTCTTCTCCTCGGCGCTCAGGTCGCTCTTCTCGATTTCGGCCACGGAAGCACCTATGTCGGGCAGCACGAAGAAACCGTCCTCACCGACGTTGCGGGCGAGAAATTCGTGCCCCTTGTCGGTCAGCTCCACCGAATTGAGTTTCTCGTCGATGACGAAGAAGAGCTCGTCCGTAATCTCCGGCATGCGCCGGTTGTTGTCCTGCATGTAGGTGTTCTCCACCTTCTGCATCAGGGCCTTGTTGCCCGGCTCACTGAGGAACTTGATGAGCGGTTTGTATTTGGGCAGTCCCTTGTGGGCGCGGTAAAGCAGTACACCGCCCTCGTCGTTCTTTCCCTCGCCGATGAGCTTGCGGGCCCTGCCGAGCAGGTCGTTCACGAAGTTGCGCTGCACGTTGTAGAGCTGTTCGATGAAGCCGCGGTACTGGTCGAAAAGCTGGTCGTCCCCCTTGGGTACGGGACCCGATATGATGAGCGGGGTACGGGCGTCGTCGATGAGCACGGAGTCCACTTCGTCCACGATGGCGAAGTGATGCTTGCGCTGCACGAGGTCTTGCGGCTGAATCGCCATATTATCCCTCAGATAGTCGAAGCCGAACTCGTTGTTCGTACCGAAGGTGATATCGGCCAGGTAGGCCTTGCGCCGGGCGGCGGAGTTGGGCTGGTGGTTGTCGATGCAGTCCACCGAAAGGCCGTGGAATTCGTACATGGGCCCCATCCACTCCGAATCGCGGCGGGCGAGGTAGTCGTTCACCGTAACGACGTGTACGCCCTTGCCGGCCAGCGCGTTCAGAAATACCGGGAGTGTAGCCACGAGCGTCTTACCCTCGCCCGTCGCCATCTCGGCGATACGCCCCTTGTGAAGCACGACACCGCCGAAAAGCTGCACGTCGTAGTGTACCATGTCCCACGTCACGGTGTTGCCTCCTGCTACCCAACTGTTGGAATAGACGGCCTTGTCGCCCTCTATCGTAACGAAATCCTTCGTGGCGGCCAGGTCGCGGTCGAACTGCGTCGCGGTGACCTCTATCGTCGGGTTTTCCGCGAAACGGCGGGCGGTGGACTTCATGATGGCGAACGCCTCGGGCAGTATCTCGTCCAGCTTCTTTTCTATTTTGTCGTCGATATCCTTCGTCAGTTTGTCTATCTCGCGCGAATGGCGCTCCTTGTCCTCCAGAGAGGTTTCCGGCTGTTCGAGTATTCCCTTCAGTTCGGTTATCCGCTCCTCGTCGGGGCGTATCTCCTCTGCGATATCACGGCGCAGGGCAGCACTGCGGGCACGCAGTTCGTCGTTCGACAGGGCGTCTATCTGCGGGTAGAGCGCGAGTATCCGGTCCACATAGGGCTGTATCTCCTTGCGGTCCTTGTCGCTCTTGGTTCCGAAAAATGTCTTGATTACTTTCGATAATATGTCCATTGCTGTCTCATGTTTCCTGTTGAGCCGGTAAATATACCGATTTTATCGGAAACTGAACGCCTTGTCCCGGACTTTTATTATACTTTTCCCCACCTTGCAGTCGGTGCACCGGCCCCGGGTGCAGTATTCGTTCCTCAACTGCAGCAACGCCTGCGAATCGAGGGCGCTGCGCACCGGCACCCCCATTCCGCTCCAACTGCGCACGATGGCATTGTTCTCCGCCGGAATATCTCCCAACAGGTCGAAAGCGGCATCTTTCAGCGCTCCTTTCCCGGTAGTCTGTCCGTAAGCGAACATGACCGGCACGACGGCATTGATTGCGAGCAGGTCGGCCTTCTCCGCCCCGATGCGCCGCGGGCACCGTTCGCCCGAACCGTCGGGCACGTAATGCGTGGCCCAATAGCCCGACACCTCGGTATCGAAGAGCGCATGCACATCCTCCCGTGTCCGGCATCCCGCCACCCGGTCGAAGATGAAATCGTTGCGGGCGACGAACGAGGCGAGCTGCACGATTCTCGTGACGGGCCTGTTCTGCGCCCGGATACCCGCACGCGCCCACTCCCCGGCCCGCATGGGCACGATACCGTATTTGCGGGCGAGATAGAGGTAATGGTCATGGAGCCGGGCAATGTAATCGTCGAAATAGCACCCCTCCAACATTCCGGCCGTACCGAGCAGCAGCGCCTCCACCAGCTCGATATCGCCCCGTTCCCGCAGAACCATCTGATAGGTAGCCCGCGAGGCAAGGTCGATGTAGGATTCGCGATTGCGGTTACCGCCCATGGCCCGGAAAAGCATGGTGTACAGTGCCTGGGCCCAATCGCCGCCGCACCTCTCCAACACGTTCAGCACGTCCCGACACTTCCGGTCGAGACGCTCCACCACGAGCCTGTCCAGAAAGGAAATACGTTTGGCAGCGGGCAAATCGCCCAGCCATATCCCGCACTCATACCGACCTGCCCCGGTCCTCAGGGAAGCCACCGCATCCCGCAACCGCTGCGGAACGGATACGACCAACTGCGGAATGCGTTCACCGCCCGCATCGTACAACGGTGCTGCGGGGGCGGAAACGACATGCAGCACCGCCCACTGCAAAGCCGCCGGCAACAGACCGTTCCCGTGCTCCCGGCCCTCGACGGAATCTCCGCCGAAAAGGACATCGCCCCGGCGGCGAACACCGTTCACTTCGATATCCGCTGCACGGTAAATCCCGTACCCGGCATCCTCTTCGCCCGGCTTCACGATTCGCAGGGTGCCGCCGTCGTCCAGCACGAACGTTCCTCCGCCGGCATCCGCCATATACGGCCACGCGAGCCGCAATATATCGCCATCAGCTCCCATCGAACATAACATATACAGCCCCAAATATAACACAAATCAATGAAAAGATAGCGGTACAGCCGAACCGTTTCCGGTCTGCGGCGGCGAAACGAACGGGATATCCCGCCGCACAGGACGGAGCGCGGTACTGCCCATCCGAAAGCACAATGCACCCGATACGGGCTGCCGGGCTGCCCGGGCAGCGAAACATGCCGGCCCCCCCCGAGACCGCTATCCAAAAGATGACGACGCATGACAAAAAGACGAACGGCATCCACGACAGTATGTCATCGGCACCAACCGCCGGGGCGCGTCCGGTGGCAGGTTCATGCCCTTTATGAGGGCAAACTTCCCGGCTCGAACTTCAATCCCCTGCATCCTCCGGTTCCCGCCCGACGACAGGAGGCCGTACCGAACCGGCCGAATCAAGCGGCATGAAGCGGCCTTCCGCCGCCCTGTCATATCATCCGCCCTTATACATTCTATCCCTCTTAAACACAAGCGAACATGCACAGGGAGCGGCACTTGCCGCTCCCTGTGCATGTTCGCTATTCATGTTCGCTATTACCGGACGGAACGCATCCGGCCCCCGCGCTGTGCGGACCGGAAAAATACCCGCGACCGCTACATGAAACCGAGTTCCAGCTTGGCCTCGTCACTCATCATATCCTTGTCCCACGGCGGGTCGAAAACCAGCGCAACGTTCACACGCTCCACACCCGGTATTTTCGCTACCTGCGTCCTGACATCCTCCACGAGCATATCGGCCATGGGACAGTTGGGAGCCGTCAGCGTCATCTGTATCTCCGCCGTCCCGTCGGGCATATAGTCGATGTTGTACACGAGCCCCAGGTCATAGACATTGACCGGAATTTCCGGGTCGTATATATTCTTGAGCGTAGCGATTATGTCCTGCTCCACCCGCAATATGTCGTTCGGTTCCATCTTCTTCATCTCCCTTTCACTCCTTTCCGCCCGCCGCGAATGCCAGGGCGTAGAGCCTCATTTGCTTTATCATCGCCGCCAAGCCGTTGGCCCGCGTAGGCGACAGGTTCTCGCGCAACCCGATGCGGTCGATGAAATAGAGGTCCGTATCAAGCACCTGCTGCGGAGTGCGTCCGTTCAGCACGCGAATGAGCAGCGCAATTATCCCTTTGGTGATGATGGCATCGCTGTCGGCCGAATAGTACACCTTGCCCTCTTCGAGCCGCGCATCCACCCACACGCGCGACTGGCACCCCTCTATCAGGTGCTGTTCGTCCCGGTGGGCCGGGGCGATGGCGGGCAGTTCGTTGCCCAGCCCTATCAACACTTCGTACCGGTCGAGCCACTCGTCGAACGCCGAGAACTCCTCTATTATCTCCTCCTGTACCTTGTCCGTACCTGCCATAAGATTTCCGATTATTCCACATATTCCACAATGGGCGCTATCGCTTCGGCGGTAGCCGCCTCCGGTCTCTGTATCCCCAAAATCCGCGCCAATGTGACGGGAAGCGACGCCATGTCAACCGGCTCCTCGACAACGGCATGCGGAAGCCCGCATCCGGCCATCAGCAGCGGCACGTGTATGTCGTAGTCGTAGGCCGAACCGGCCGACGAACGTATCCCCGCCCGCTCCTCTATCCTGCCCGGCACGAGGTCTACGAGCAGGTCGCCCGAACGCTTCGGGAAATAGCCGTTCCGCAGCCGCTGCATGTATGCATCGCTGGCGGCTCCACCCCGCAAGTCGCAGGCGGGGACAACACGGGAAATGCCCCGGAACTGGAGCGCGAAATCCGCCGCGCGACGCTGTACCTCGCCGAGCGAAAGGTTGCGGTTGAAAGCTTCGCGACGGTTGATATAGAGCCGCCGGTTCGCATATCCCGCCACCCACTCCTCGCCGCCGTACTGGGCACACAGGAAGCTGTTGATGATGGTTCGGAACTGCTCCCCGTTGAAACGCTCCTGCGAAGGCGCGGCGGCATCGAAAGCCTGGCTGCTGCCGTGGTCGGAGGTCAATACGAAGAGTACCCGCTCCTGGCCGACCTGCGACACGATGAAAGATATCAGGCTGCCGACCGTCCTGTCGAGCTGATAGAACATATCTTCGGCCTCGACCGATTCGGGGCCGTAATGGGCGATGATGTCGCGCGGCGCATCGAAACAGATGTTCAGGATATCCGGAGCTTCATCCTGCCCCAGCTCCTCGCGCACGACGGCCTGCATGGCGAAATCGGCCACCAGGTCGCTCGCCAGCGGCGTGGCGAATACCGGAACGTACCGTCCTCCGCCGGCTGTGCACGGCAGACCGCCGATTGGGGCCAGTTCCCGGAAACGCGCATCCTCCGGCAGGTCGATACGACCGTACCGCCTGTTCACATAGCGTTCCGGCCCCAGATGCAGCGTCCAGAACCAGTCGGCCAGATAGCTGTTGCCCCTATACTGGTCGTTGAAACGCTCCACCCATCCGGGCAGGTAAAGCATGTAACGGCTGGAAGAAGTCCATCCCGCCGTGGCGGTATTCACCCAATAGGCCTCGGTGCCCAGCCCCGCCATGACGATAGCCGAAACGGGGTCGGCCGCAATGCTGACCACTTTGCTCGCCGGACTCTCGGCCCGCAGCCGGTCGCCCAGCGTGGGGGCAATGAGATTCACGTTGGAATAACATCCCTGCCCGTATTCGCAGTCGAAACCCGCCGCTTCGGAATCGGCGATAAGTTCCACCTCCTCGCCCGTCAGCACGTCGCACCACCGCTCGCCGACCACCCCGTGTACGGACGGATAGGTGCCGGTAGTTATCGTGGCAAGCGACGAAGCCCGGTCGGTGGGCATATAATCGTAACGGGCCGAGGTAAAGGAGACCCCGCTTTCGGCCAGACGGCGGAACCCGCCCTCGGAAAGGTTATGGCCGTAACGGGTGACGAAATCATAGGGCAGCCCCCCGACTACCATATTGACCACCAGTGCCGGCCGCTCCGGCCGCGGAGCCTGCTGTGCGGCGGCGGTCTGAAAAGCGAATACTCCCCCTACCAGCAAAGGGACCAGTCTGCATACCATCATCTCTCAACGGATAAATTTAGGACGGACAAAGATAATACAAATCGGCATATTTTTACCGTCCCTCCATGACGTCCTTCCGGAAACGGGCTCCCTGTCGCCGCAGGTCCGTCCTTGCTGCGGCGCCCCGGCAGCCCACAGCACGCCCGCCTCAGAGCCCTGCGGTAAAATAGGCGCGCTCCGCACTGAAATCCACCCCCGGAAGCGCCTCCTGAAGCTCATCCACCAGTTTCAGGGAACACTCCCTGAAGACCTCCACCGCAGCACTGCCCGCATGCAGCACCCGATGGTGCAGCGCGGCATCGAGCTTCCCCAGCCGCGGCAGCAGGGCACGCGTATCGGGGTCCATGGCGAACTCGGTGAACTTGCCCCAGATATAGTCCACCGCCTGCGCGGAGGGATGAACCATATCCTCCTCATAGAAGCGGTAATCCCGCAGGTCATCATTCATTATCTCGAAGGAGGGGAAATAATAGACGTCGCGAAACCCTTCGGCCAGCGAAGCGGCCGCCGTGCGGAGTATCGCCTTGCTGAGCGAATTGCCTTCAAGGCCATCCTTCACATGCCGCACGGGACTTACGGTCAGCAGCACCTGCTTTCCGGCCAGGGGCCCGGACAGCAGCTCGCCGTACTCCCGCACAATCTCCGCAACAGAGAGCCGTTCGCGGCGGAAACAGCCCGAAGGCTGTTTGTGGCAGTTGGCCGCTATCCGGCCGCTATCGGCCAGACGGTAGACCCACGCGGTACCGAAAGTCAGGACGACATAATCGGCAGCGGCCAATGCTCCGGCCCCGGCCGTCAGCGACGCATTCATCGCCTCCAACGCCTCCTTGGCCGACGCACGCGCAAAGGAACCGTGATGGTCGTAGCTGAACCACAATCCGCCTCCACAGGAGAGCTCCCCGACCTCGTAGGGCCTGCCTTCGGCCAGACGGCGAATCATGCCGGCGATGGAAGCCGGATTGAAGAGGATGCCGGTCGGATTGGCCGCGACGGAAAACTTCGCCGCCGCCAGCCGCCCGAAGATATGTTCCGAAAAGCACGACCCCGCAAGGAAGCCGCGGCGCCCATGGTCCACCGTAAACCCCGAACGGCACAACGCTATCTCTGTCCTGAACTTCATATCGAATTAAAAAGGTACCAACGGTCCGCAAAATTAGGAAATTTACCCCATTCATACATACCTTTGCCCAATCATAACCATCTGAACGGCACAAATGATAAGTTTTCCCCACTGCAAGATAAATCTCGGGCTGGACGTCCTGCGCAAACGTCCGGACGGCTACCACGACATAGAGACGGTCATGTTCCCCGTACGGGACTTATGCGACAGCCTGGAAATCATCGTTCCGGAGGAGGAGAAGGAAGCGACGGAACTGACCGAATCCGGTCTCCGGACCGGGTGTCCGCCGCAGGAGAATATCGTCATGAAAGCATGGCGGCTCATGCACGAAACCTACGGCATAGGCAACGTCAGGATGCACCTGCACAAAGCCGTCCCCTCCGGGGCCGGCCTCGGAGGAGGGTCGGCGGACGGAGCGGCGGCGCTGCGCATGTTAGACACCCTCTTTTCCGTCGGAGCCGGTATCCGGCGCCTCGAGGCGCTGGCCCTGAAACTCGGCAGCGACGTCCCATTTTTCCTCCACGATGCCCCGCAGTTGTGCAGCGGACGCGGCGAGGTCATGCGTCCTGCGGAAATAGACCTGAAAGGGTATTGGATGGTGCTCGTCAAGCCCGCCATCTGCATCCCGACTGCGGAAGCCTATGCGGGAATCACTCCCCGGATTCCGGAAGAACCGCTGGCGAAACGCCTCTCCCGTCCGATAGCGACATGGCGGGACAATCTTCCGAACGCTTTTGAAACATCCCTCTTCCGCAAACACCCCGAACTGTCCGCAATCAAACGGTCGCTCTACGATGCAGGAGCCCTCTACGCCTCCATGTCGGGGTCGGGTTCCGCGATATTCGGTCTGTTCGACACCCGGCCCGAATACGAGACGGGCACCGGAATATGGCACTTGCAACTCTGATGCCGACGGCCCCGAGGGAAAGCAGAACCGGACCCCAAAAATCACGCCTGTAACCCGATAAAAACCCGCCGGGGTTTGCCGGTCGGGGAAAATAACGTATATTTGTGTCCTGTTGAATGATAATTAACCACCCTGAATACGGAAACGACATGCTTAAACGACTCTTGAGCCTCTGCACGGTAGCCGCCGTCATGCTGTCCTGCGGCTCGGCGAAAAACATAGCCTATCTCCAGGATGCCGCAGCAGGCGAAATGGAAGAGCTCAATCCCTACACCAATATCATCAAGCCCGGCGACCTGCTCTCCATCATCGTGTCGTCATCGAAACCGGAACTGGCCGTTCCCTTCAACCTTTACAGCGTCAAAGCGCAGATGTCGGCGGTAACGCCGCAGGCACAGTCGCGGCAGGAGCTCGAAAGCTACACGGTGAACCCGGAAGGCAACATCGACTTCCCGACGCTCGGTACCCTCCACATAGCCGGCATGACGCGCAACGAGGTGGCCGACATGATAAAGGGAATGCTCACACAGTATATGCCCGACCCCATCGTGACCATCAACTTCCTCAACTTCAACATCACCGTGATAGGCGAAGTGGAAAAACCCGGCAACTTCCGGATTACGGGCGACAGGGTCTCCATCCTCGAAGCGCTGGGCATGGCCGGCGACATGACCGAATTCGGCGACCGGGAAAACGTCGTGGTGATAAGGGAAACGGACGGCGTACGCGAAATAGGCCGTCTCAACATCAAATCGAAAAAGATATTCGAATCGCCCTATTACTATCTGCAGCAGAACGATGTGGTCTACGTGGACCCCATCAACGCCAGGGCCCGCGAAACATCGGCTTTCCAGATGAACTTCCCGACCATCGTATCGCTCGGTTCCCTCGCAAGCTCCATCGCGATGCTCATCTTCTACATAACCAGCGTAAGCGGCAGATAACAGACCCCCAATCCTAAACCAAGGCTTTGCAATGACCGAGAATAACAAAGACATCATCGACGGCAGGAAAGAGGAGGAAAACAAATCCATCACCCTGCGGGATATTTTCGATTTCATCGTATTCAATTGGTATTGGTTCGCCCTCTCGGCAATCGCATTCGCGGGCATCGGTATCGTATATGCCCTCTCGCGGCCCGACGTATACCGCTCCTCCGCCATGGTGCTCATCGACGAACAGTACAACCGTTCGTCGAACAGCGACCTGACAGGATTCATGCCCGGCCGCATGATGTACCGTACCAACAGCGGAGTCGAGGACGAACTGCTCATCATGGGCTCGCGCTCCATCATGGAACGCGTGGTAGCCGAACTGGACGCCAACATCGTCTACGCCACCAAATCGAAACTCCGGTACAGCTACCTGACTGCCGAAAGTTCTCCTCTGAAACTGACGGCAGATACCATCCGCTATACCTTCAACATTCATATCAAATCGATAGAAGATGCAGACGGAAGCTTCAAGGCACTCCTCGAATACCGGCTGCCGGGGCAGAAGACTACGGAAAAGACCATTACCGGAGCCTTCGGAGAGACAATCCGCGACACGGTCGGAGTCTTCCGGCTCGAACGGGCCGTGGCGACGGCCGGATACAACCCGAAAGCTGCAAACTCCCTGAGAATTTATGTCCGTCCCGTACGGAACGCCGCCGAAGCATACGCCAAAGCGCTGCACGTAGCGCAGGCCCAGAAATTTTCCAATATCGTCAATGTCTCCATCTCCGACCATAACCCGCAGAAGGCGGCGGCGCTGACGAACAAGCTCATCGAGGTCTATAACGAAGACGCCATCAACAGCAAGCGCCGGACGGCCGAAGCGACCATGCGGTTCATCGACGAACGCCTGCAGGCAGTGGAAGGTGAACTCTCCGACGTCGATACGGCCATCGAAAAGTTCAAAAGCGACAACTCCGCGGTAGACATCATTTCGGAGACGAAACTCTCGCTCGAAACCTCCCGTCAATACGAAGACGACCTGCTCAAGACGGAAATACAGTTGGAGATGCTCTCCGCCATAGGCGACATCCTCAACGGAAAGGAGGAAATCGGCATCCTGCCGGTCAATATCGGAATAGAGAACCAGGCCCTGTCGAACGCCATCAACAAATACAACGAACTGGTACTCGAAAGGATGCGGCTGGGAACGGAGACTTCGGACGACAACCCCGTCATCCGGGAGATGAACGCACAGATAATCTCCATGCAGCATTCGCTGAAAAAATCCATAGAGAATGTCGCCAACTCCCTCCAGATACAGAACGAGTCACTCCGGCAACAGCTCGCCCAGGTATCCGACAAGGTCAGCAACATCCCCTATCTGGAACGCGAAACCGTTTCGATAGAACGGAACCAGGAAATCAAGGCAGCCCTCTACACCTACCTCCTCAACAAACGTGAGGAGACGGCCCTCTCCATGGTGGCCACCACCCCGGTCGCCCAAGTCATCGACAAGGCGCTGGTAAACCCCATCCACGTCGCACCGCACAGGTCCATGATTGTCCTGCTGTTTTTCGCCATCGGACTCATCCTTCCGGCCATCGTCATCTACCTGATAGAGCAACTGCGGGTGAAGGTCGGAAGCGTCAGCGAAGTGGAAGACAACATCCATGTCCCGATAATAGGTGCCATTCCCTCCAAAACCGCCGGCATGCACAACGACAAGATAGTCTCCCCGAACAGCCGGGATGTCGTCACGGAGGCCTTCCGAATGGTACGTACCAACTTGGACTTCACCATGCCGCAGGGCGGTAAGGTCATCATGGTCACTTCGTCCATGCCGGGCGAGGGGAAGAGTTTCGTATCCATCAACCTCTCCCTGACGCTGGGCATCGCCGGAAAACGGGTACTGCTGGTAGACCTCGACCTACGCAAAGCCTCCCTTTCGGAGAAAATCAGCGGACGCAGGCAGACCAAGGGATTGGTCAATTATCTGGTGAAAAAGGAGGAGAATCTCGACAACCTCATCAGCCACAACGCCATGCACAACGTCGATGTGCTTTATGTCGGCGTCATTCCCCCGAACCCGGCCGAACTGCTCATGGGCGACCGGATAACACAGACTTTCGAGGAGCTGAAACAGATGTACGACTACGTCGTCGTCGATACTCCGCCTATCGGACTGGTAACCGACACCATGCTCATCAACCGGATAGCCGACCTGACCGTATTCTCGGTACGCGTAGGCAAATCGTTCAAACGCAACCTGGTGGGTATCAACATACTCAACGACCGCAAGACGCTGCGTAACATGAATGTCATCATCACCGATATCGGTGCAGCCAGACGATACACCCGCGAAACCTCCACCTATGGTTACGGCTATGGGTACGGATACGGTTACGGATACGGCAACGAAAAGAAAATGACCCTCAAGACCCGGTTCCGGCTGTTCTGGAAAAATCTGAAAAAGAGGAAAGAATAAGGTTCAACTGAAGGTTAACTTCGTTCAGTACCGTAAATCAGGCTGTAACTCTTGGGAAAACCGTTTTTTTATATAATTTTGTAGGAGAGAAGTAACCTAAATCTTAAAAACTATAGAACTATGCAGACATTAGTAGACAAAATCAACGAACAAATCGAAATCTTCCAGACGAACGCGAACCTTCAACTGACCAAGAACAACAAGGCTGCCGGTACGCGTGCACGCAAAGCGGCTTTGGAGATTTCCAAACTCATGAAAGAATTCCGGAAAGAATCGGTAGAAGCTTCCAAATAAGAGCATTCGAACAACATAAAGGGCCGTCCTTTGCAAGGACGGCCCTTTATGTTGCCTCTTCTTTACCCGTTACGTCTTCTCTCCCTTCCCCTCGCTGCTGCAGCCGGCACCCGGGACATCCCGGCTCTCCATGCACGCCATCTCCGAGCCACTACCGGTAATTAAGGTAATACAATCCGTAATTCATCTATCATACGGCACCGCATGCCTCCCTACCTTTGCCATACCGGTTCCGGGAAGAAGTTTCCCGAATCCGGCAACACATTCCAACACACCCAATATATCGGCAACATGAAAAAACGCATTATTCTTATCACAATTCTAACAACGACGATTATGAATGGGATTCATGCTCAGGAAAACGGAAAGACCTTCAAGGTCAGCGACAAGGTAACGGTTGAAAATGTACGGTACGACAACCGTTTCGGTATAACGGTCGCAGCAGACATGTACCTGCCCAAAGGGCTGGATACGACGAAAAAATATCCGGCCATCGTTATCGGCACCCCCTACGGAGGCGTAAAGGAACAAGGTGCCGGCATCTATGCGATGGTGCTTGCCGAACGCGGATTCGTAACACTTGCATTCGACGAATCATACAACGGGGAGAGCGGCGGAGAACCCCGCCATGTCTCCTCGCCGGACATCTTCGTCGAGGATTTCAGCGCCAGCGTCGATTTCATCGGTACGCGGCCCTTCGTGGACAGGGAGCGTATCGGAGCGATAGGACTCTGCGGAGCGGGCGGTTTCGCAGTCACCGCCGCACAGGTAGACAAACGCATCAAGGCCGTTGCGACGGCAAGCATGTACGACATCAGCCGGGCCGACCATTACGGTTGGAAGGATTCCATGACCAAGGATGAGTACGATGCCATGCTCGAACGGCTCGGCGAACAGCGCTGGAAAGATTTCGAGAAGGGGGAACCGGAATACCTCCCCTCATTTCCGCCCGATGCGACCACCGCGGTACCGGAAGAACTCGACGCCATCAGCGCGGAATTCTGGGAATACTATGCCATGGAACGCGGCCACCATCCCCGTGCCCGGGGCGGATTCACCACCACCAGCCACCTTTCATTCATCAACTTTCCGCTGATGGAGTATATCGAGACCATCGCGCCCCGACCTCTGTTGTTCATCATCGGCGAAGAGGCACACTCCCGTTACTTCAGCGAGGACGCCTACGAGAGGGCTGCGGAGCCGAAAGAGCTTTACGTCGTTCCGGGAGCCCGCCATATCGACCTATACGACCGCACGGAGATGATTCCTTTCGACAAACTCGAAAGTTTCTTCACGGAATACCTGAAATAAACCCGCTCCGGGAGCCTCCTCCCGTGTTTTACGGAGAGAACGCAGGCAACGCCCCTTTACCATCCGGCCCTCTCCGCCCGCAAATACACTCCGCAGATACGGGACAGCGGCACCGCACAAACAAGACGGGGATGCACTTTTCCGTGCATCCCCGCAATCTTGTTCCCGGATTCAGCCGCTATACCGCAAGCAGAATAAGCATCTGGGCCGTGATAATTCGCAGAAACATGGTAAGCGGATAGACCGTCGTATATCCCACTGCCGGAAGGTCGTTGGGCGATATGCTGGAGGCGAAGGAGAGTGCGGGCGGGTCGGTCGTTCCGCCGGCCATCATCCCCATCAGCGTAAAGAAATCCACCTTTCCCCATTTGTGTGCGATGAACCCGGTGATGAGCAGGGGCAGGACGGTAATGATGAAACCGTACCCAATCCACTTCCAGCCGCCGCCGACAATCGTCTCCACGAATCCGCTGCCGGCGCCGAGCCCTACGGCCGCCAGGAACATCGAAATACCTATCTCCCTCAGCATGAGGTTCGCACTGACAGTGGTATAGGTTATCATCCGGATTTTCGGCCCGAAACGGCCCACGAGTATGGCTACCACGAGTGTACCGCCGGCGAGGCCGAGCTTCACCGGCTGGGGAATATTGCCGAAGTAGAAAGGAATGCTGCCGAGCAGTGCACCGAGCAGCAGGCAGACGAATATCGGAATGATATTGGGATGGCGGAGCCGCTTGAGCTGGTTGCCGAGCATGTTGGCCACATCCTGGAGGGCCGCCTCCTCGCCCACCACCGTGAGCCGGTCGCCCATCTGGAGCTGAAGGTTGGCTGTTGCCGCAAGGTCGATACCCGCACGGTTCACCCGGACAACGTTCACGCCGAAATTGTTTCTCAACTTGAGGTCGCCGAGATAGCGGCCGTTAATCTGCGGTTTGGTAATCACGATACGGCGCGAAACGTACTTCTGGTTCTCCTCGCGCCATTTGTCATCATCCACGGTCACCTCTTCGCCGATAAACGATGCCACACGGGCGGAATCCTTGGCGGAAACGACCATGTAAAGGACGTCATCCAGATTGATGACCGAATGGCCGGCCGCAATGTCCACCGTCCCGTCCGGATGCATGATACGCGAAATGACGAACCTGTTCGTACAGAGTTTCTTCATATCGGCGATTTTCTTGCCCGAGAAGACGGGATTCGTCACCTTCACGGAAACGGTGTTCGTAGCGGAAGGGTCGTCGCGGCGGGCCTCTTCGAGCCGTTTGTTCTCAGCCTCTATATTGACGCGGAAAATCACGCGGAGCAGTATCATCGAAAGGATGATGCCGATAACGCCCAACGGATAGGCCACCGCATACCCCATGGCAATGGAGGGGTCACTGACACCGGTCGCATCATGATACGCCTCCTGCGCTGCACCGAGACCGGGGGTATTGGTCACGGCACCGCAGAGAATACCGGTCATCGTAGTCAGCTTCACATCCGCCACCTTGCAGAGGATTAAGGCGATACCCACGCTCAAAGCGATACTCAGCACGGCGAAGCCGTTGAGCTTGAGGCCGCCTTTTCTGAACGAAGAGAAGAAGCTCGGCCCTACCTGCATGCCCACGGCGAAGATGAAGACGATGAGGCCGAAATCCCTGATGAAGCCCAGCACCACCGGGTCGAGCACCAGGCCGAAATGGCTGGCAACGATACCTACGAAGAGTATCCACGTCATGCCCAAAGAAACGCCGGCCACCTTGATTTTAGCCAATGCCGCTCCCACGGCTATCACAAGGGCCAGCAACAGAATAGAATGAGCTATCCCCGTTCCGAAGACGAGCTCCCTGAACCACTCCATAAATTAAGTTTAAGTTTGCGCGGTCGCGCGGTTAGTCGATTAAACGGTTTTTTAATTGCTTAAAACGGCGCAAAGATACCGCCTTTATTTGAAAGAAAGAAAAATATGCCGAAAATCCTCCCCTGATTGTAACATGCGGCCTCAGCGGAAACCAATTTCATCCATGCACCTGCTATGCAGAAGCGGAGCGGCGCCGTGCATCTTCTGCACGGCGCCGCTTCACGCCTTAGCCGCAGACAAGGCCCTGCCGCCAATCAGCCTCTCATACGCCGTTCAAAAGCCTCTATCGTATTTTCCAACAATATCGTGATAGTCATGGGGCCCACCCCTCCCGGCACTTTCGTTATCATGCCGGCAACCGGTTCGCAGGCGGCGAAATCGACATCACCGCACAGTTTGCCGGTTTCCGGGTCGCGGTTCACGCCAACGTCTATCACCACGGCGCCCGGTTTCACCATATCGGCCGTGACGAACTTCGGACGGCCTATGGCCACCACCAGGATGTCGGCCTCGCGCGTCACTTCCGGCAGGTTCTTCGTCCGGCTGTGGGCTATCGTCACGGTCGCATTCTCGTCGAGCAGCAGTTTAGCGACCGGCAAACCGACGATATTGCTTCTTCCTATGACGACCGCACGCTTTCCCGCTATTTCCGTGCCCGTACTCTTCAGCAGCCGGATGATGCCTTTCGGAGTACACGGCAGCAGGCACTCCTGCCTGAGCCAGAGGGAGGCCACATTGAGCGGATGGAAACCGTCCACATCCTTCCCGCGGTCGATGGCTGCGATGACCTTGTCGGAGTCGATGTGTTTCGGAAGAGGCAACTGCACGAGGATACCGTCCACCTCCTTATCGGCATTCAGCTCCTCTATCAACGCCAGCATCTCCGCTTCGGTAATCGTCTCCGGACGGCGGATGGTGGTATTCCGTATCCCTATCTCGTCTGCCGCCTTGGCCTTGCCCGCCACATACGACACACTGCCCGGGTCCTCGCCGACAAGCACCACCACCAGATGCGGTACCCTGCCGTATTTCTGTTCAAGTTCCTTCACTCTGACGGCCATCTGCCGCTTCATCTCCATCGAAAGTTCTTTCCCGCTTATTACCATAATCGCTTGTCAATTTATTCTTTCCGCCACCGCAATGACGTTCAATTCGAATCGATTCCCCTCGCCGCCTTTCCAGAAAGAGAGCCGGCGTAGGGAGGCACCTCCGTCCCCCTCAATGTTCCAGTGCCGCAGCGCCGATATCGGTGCGGTAAAACAGGTTGTCGCACGCTACCCTGCCCACACCCTGTATGGCTTTCAGCCGCGCCTCGGCGAGCGTATCCCCGCGCCCTACCACTATCAGCACCCGGCCGCCCGCCGTCACCAATCCGTCTCCGGACCACGCCGTTCCCATATGGTAGACCCGGATATCGGGGTCATTCAACGCATCGAGCCCCCCGATGGGGAAGCCTTTTTCGCACGAGCCCGGATAACCTTTGGAAGCCAGCACGATACCGAGTGCGGCACGGTCGTCCCATACGGGCTCTTCCACCGGACTCCCGTCGGCCACCCCGGCAAAAATATCGTATATGTCGCTCTTCAGGCGCGGCAATACCACCTCCGTCTCGGGGTCGCCGAAACGGGCATTGAATTCGATTACCTTGATGCCGTCCCGCGTCTTCATCAGGCCGCCGTAGAGGACACCCGTAAAGGGGAGCCCCTCGAGCACCATGGCCGCCGCCGTCTTCTTCATGATATTGTCCAGTGCAAACCGGCGTTCATCCTCGCTGATGAACGGAACGGGCGAATAGGCGCCCATACCGCCCGTATTGGGCCCCCGGTCGCCGTCGTAGGCCCGCTTATGGTCCTGGGCCAACGGCATCGGCCAGACATCGGAACCCGACACGAAACACATAAACGAGAACTCCGGCCCTTCGAGATAATCCTCTACGATGACGCGCCCGTGGCCGAACTTGTCGTCGAGAAGCATGTCCCGCAGAGCAGCCTCCGCCTCCTCCATACTCCGGGCGATGACCACCCCTTTCCCGGCCGCCAGGCCGTCGTACTTGAGCACCGCAGGCAACGGCCGCGATGCCACGTAGTCCAACGCCTCCCGGTAGTCGTCGAACGGACGATAAGCGGCCGTCGGAATATCGTACCGCATCATCAGCTCCTTAGCGAACTCCTTGCTCGTCTCGATACGGGCAGCGGCAGCGGTCGGCCCGAAGATGCGAAGGCCATGACTACGGAATTCGTCCACGATTCCGGCCTGAAGGGCGGCTTCCGGTCCGACCACCGTCAAGTCGATGTCCTTCTTCTGCGCGAAAGCCAGCAGTCCCTGCACGTCGGTATCCTTCAGCGGCACATTCTCCGCCACTTCCGCCGTACCGGCATTGCCCGGTGCGACGTATATCTTTTCCACTTTAGGCGAACGGCGAAGCGCATCCGCTATCGCATGGCAGCGTCCGCCGCCCCCTACTACAAGCACTTTCATCTTTTTCTCTCTCTTTTCGTTTCCAAAAGCAGGTCTCCGGATTCCGCGGAACGAACCGTCTGCCGCACCGCCTCCTTCGGACCGGCGTCAGTGTTTGAAATGGCGTTCGCCGGTGAATACCATGGCGATACCGAGTTCATCGGCCTTCACGACGGAATCCTCGTCATGAATGCTGCCGCCGGGCTGCACGATGGCCGACACACCATAACCCGCCGCCAGCGTCACCGTATCGTCGAAGGGCAGGAAACCGTCCGACGCGAGCACGAGCCCTTCGGTCAACCCCTTCTCCCGGGCCTCCCGCAGGGCGATTTCAGCCGACCCCACGCGGTTCATCTGTCCCGCGCCGATGCCTGCCGTACACCCGTCCTTCACCACCACGATGGCGTTGGACTTCACATGCTTCACGATACGCCAAGCGAAATCCATATCCGCAAGCAGAGCCGCTTCGGGCCGCCGCTTCGTTACGGCCATCTCCGCCGTGACGGTACAGGTCTCCGTATCGAGGTCCTGTACGAGCAGACCGCCGTTCACGCTCACGAGCTGGCGTTCGCGGACGCCCGTGCGCCGCATGTCCACTTCGAGCAGACGCAGGTTCTTCTTTTTGGTCAATATTTCGAGCGCCTCCTTCGAAAACGAGGGTGCGATGATGATTTCCAGAAAGACGGGCTTCATCGCCAACGCCGTCGCGGCATCCACTTCGCGGTTCACCGCTACGATACCGCCGTAGATGCTCACCTTGTCTGCCTCGTAAGCCTTGCTCCATGCCTGGGCAATGTCCCGGCCCACAGCAGCTCCGCACGGATTCATGTGCTTGAGCCCCACGCAAAACGGCGCATCGAACTCCCGAACGATATTGAGCGCCGCATTGGCATCCTGTATATTATTATAGGAGAGCTCCTTGCCGTTGAGCTGGCGGGCGAACGCCAGGGAGAAGGGCACGGGTTCGGCCCCGCGGTAGAACCTGGCCTGCTGGTGGGGATTCTCGCCGTAACGCAGCGGCTGCACGATGTCGAAATCCAGGAAGAGCTTCTCCGGCAGACCGGCTTTTTCCCGCAGGTAGGTCGCAATGCAGGCATCGTACTGCGCCGTATGGGTAAATGCCTTAGCCGAAAGCATGAGCCGCGTTTCGGAGCGGGTATTGCCGCCCGCGCGTATCTCGTCGAGCACCCGTCCGTAATCCTGCGGGTCGCATACCACCGTCACGTCGCGGTAGTTCTTGGCGGCGCTGCGGAGCATGGAAGGACCGCCTATGTCGATATTCTCTATCGCATCCTCCATCGAAACGCCCTCTTTGGCTATCGTCTGGCGGAAGGGATAAAGGTTCACGCAGACCATGTCGATGAACTCGATGCCGTTTTCGCGCAGCGCCTCCAGATGCGAGGGCAGGTCGCGGCGGGCGAGCAGCCCCCCGTGTACCTTGGGATGGAGCGTCTTCACGCGCCCGTCGCATATCTCCGGGAATCCCGTCACGTCGCTGATATTGATTACTTCCAGCCCCGCATCGCGCAGCAGCTTCATGGTACCGCCCGTGGCGATGATGTCCCAACCCAGTCTCTTCAAACCGTCCGCAAACTCCACGACGCCCGTTTTGTCGCTAACGCTGATAAGTGCTCTCATTTTCTATCGTTTTATATTTCCAAATCTCTGTTTCCACCTGCCCGCCCAGACGACCGACCGCCATACCGGCGGCCAATCGAACGGACGTTACCTGTTCCGTCCGGCGAGCAGGCCGGCTATCGCCTCCACATAGAGCGGATGTTCCACCGCATGTACCATCGCCTCCAGCTCCTGCACATCGGCACCGGTATAGTCGAAAGCCCGCTGGGCAATAATCTTCCCGCCGTCCAACTCGTCATTCACATAATGCACCGTCACGCCGTACACCTTCACGCCGTATTCGAAAGCGTCCCGAATGGCATGGGCGCCCTTGAAAGCGGGCAGCAGCGAGGGATGTATGTTGACGATGCGCCCGCCATAGGCATCGAGCATCACACGGGAGAGTATCCGCATGTATCCGGCCAGGCAGACCAGTTCCACACCGCGCTCGTCGAGCATGCGCACGATGTCCTGTTCATAAGCCTCCTTCGAGACATAATCCTTCGGACGAAAGGCGAACGTCTCTACACCCAGCCGTGCGGCCCGTTCGCAGACGTAAGCGCCCGGCCTGTCGCATACGAGCAGTACCACCCGCGCATCGAGACGGCCGTCGGCGCACGCCGCGGCTATCGCCTCGAAATTGCTGCCGTTACCGCTGGCGAATACGGCGAGCCTGTGTCCTTTACCCACATTTCTCTCCATCGGCAGCATGTTATTTTATCACGACGCCCTCCCGGTCGGTGACACGGCCGATGACCGACGCCCGTTCGCCGTATCCCTCGAGTATCGCCACGGCCTTCGCCGCATCCTCCTCGGGCAAGGCGATGACCATGCCGATGCCCATATTGAAGATATTGAACATCTCGCGGTGCGCTATCCGGCCGTACTTCTCCAGAAAACGGAACACGGGGAGTATCTCCCACGAACCTTCCGTCACCTCGATTCCCTGCCCCTCCTTCAGGATGCGGGGAATATTCTCGTCGAAACCGCCGCCCGTAATGTGACTGATGCCGTGCACATCGCACTGTGCAATCACATCGAGCACCTGCTTCACATAGATTTTCGTCGGCGTCAGCAGTACTTCGCCGAGCGTGCGCTCCCCAAGTTCGGGATAGACCTTATCCAACTCGAAACCATTGTCCGACACAATCTTGCGCACAAGACTGAAACCGTTGGAGTGTACGCCGCTCGACGCAATCCCCACCAGCACATCGCCCGCCGCCACCTTGGAACAGTCGATAAGACGCGCCTTCTCCACCACGCCGCACGTAAACCCGGCAATATCGTAATCGTCACCGGCATACATCCCCGGCATCTCGGCCGTCTCGCCGCCCACGAGAGCGCACCCTGCCTGGCGGCAGCCGTCGGCAACGCCCGAAACGATGGCCTCTACCTTCACCGGGTCATTGATGCCGAGCGCGATATAGTCGAGGAAGAAGATGGGTTCGGCCCCCTGTGCGAGAACGTCGTTCACGCACATGGCCACGGCATCGATACCGATAGTATCGTGCCGGTCCATCTGAATGGCTATTTTCAGCTTGGTACCCACGCCGTCTGTCCCGCTCACGAGCACCGGTTCGGCCACTCCGAGCCTGGACAGGTCGAACATGCCGCCGAAGGCACCTATGTTGCCCATCACGCCGGTACGTGCCGTGGATGCGACGTGTTTCTTGATACGCCTCACCCCTTCGTAGCCCGCTTCGAGGTTCACACCCGCTTCTTCATAACTCTTTGCCATAAATATCTTGTTTTTCGTATGTTATCAGCATTTTTTATCCTTGTTCACATCGTGTATCGACTGGTAGAGCGCCGTGGGATAACGGCCGTTAAAGCAGGCGATGCACAACTCTTTCCGGCCGCCGGCCGCCTTGTAGAGCGCCTCGGGCGAGAGCCATACCAGCGAATCGGCCCCGATGAGCCGGCGTACCGCTTCGAGGTCCTTCTCCCGGGCGCATATCAATTCGTCATAGGTAGACATGTCTACCCCGTAGAAACAGGGATGGGTGATGGCCGGACTGGCAATACGCATGTGTATCTCCTTGGCGCCCGACTGGCGGAGCATCTTCACGATACGGCGCGAGGTCGTACCGCGCACGATGGAGTCGTCTACGATGACCAGCCTCTTGCCCTCGACGATGCTGCGCACCGGCGAGAGTTTCATCCGTACCCCCTTCTCCCGCAGCTCCTGCGAGGGTTGGATGAAGGTACGCCCCACGTATTTGTTCTTGATGAGTCCCATCTCGTAGGGAATGCCGCTCGCCTCGCTGTAACCGATGGCGGCACTGAGACTCGAATCGGGCACGCCCACCACGATATCGGCATCCACCGGGGCCTCCTCGTAGAGCATACGCCCGGTCTCCTTACGGAAAGCATGGACGTTCGTACCCTCGATATCGCTGTCGGGACGGGCGAAATAGACATACTCCATCGCGCACATGTTGTAGTGTTTGAACTTGGAGTAGTCCACGCTCTGCAGGCCGTTCACGTCGATGATGACCACCTCGCCGGGAGCCACGTCGCGGATGAACTCGGCTCCTACCACCTCGAAGGCGCAGGTTTCGCTGCTGACCACATAGCCGTCGCCGAGTTTCCCTATCGAGAGCGGCCGCAGGCCGTGCTTGTCGCGGCATGCGTATATCTTGCTGGCCGTCATGATGAGCAGCGCGAAGGCCCCCTCGACCATGTTCAGCGCTTCGAGGATGGGGAAGATGCGGTCACGGCTGTCGGTCTCCTTCTTGATGAGGTGGGCGAATATCTCGCTGTCGGAAGTGGAGTGGAACAGACTGCCCCGCTCCTCAAGGAACGTTTTCAGTTGGAAGGAGTTGACGAGATTGCCGTTATGAGCCAGCGCGAAGTCGCCCGTACTGTGCATGAACATGAAGGGCTGGACATTGTCGATGCCGCCCCCTCCCGTGGTCGAGTAGCGCACGTGTCCTATCGCCATGTTTCCCGTCAGCGTCCGGAGGTTGTCTTCGTTGAAGACCTCCGTCACGAGTCCCTCGCCCTTGACACGGTGGAACGTGCGGTTGTCCACGCTCACGATGCCGCACCCTTCCTGGCCGCGGTGCTGGAGCGAATGAAGTCCATAATAGGTGAGCGACGCGGCCTTCTCCACGCCGAACACGCCGAACACGCCACACTCCTCATGGATTTGCCTGTCCTGATAATTAGCCATTTGTCTTGTCCTCCCAATAAAAATACCGTTCCGGCCCCCTCCCTGCGGAAGCCCGTACGTCATATATTCGTCAAAAATAAAAAAAGGGAAGCACACACGCAAGGAAAAAACTCCCCGCACATGCGCACTTTCGGTCCCTTATCCGAAAAAGCCATCCGGCCCCATAATCACAAACGTCCTTACGGGACCGGAATCGTATTCCCCGCTTCCGCTTATTTCGTAAGCCTGTGGAGTATCTCCTCGTATGCTTCGCGCACCTTACCCAGGTCGCGGCGGAACCTGTCCTTATCGAGTTTCTCGTTCGTCTGGGAATCCCACAGACGGCAGGTATCCGGACTGATTTCATCGGCCAGCACGATTTTGCCGTCGCTCGTCTTGCCGAACTCGATTTTGAAGTCCACGAGCGTGATGCCCAACTTCTTGAACAGGTCGGTCAGCAGTACGTTGATGCGGCGCGTCAGTTCGAACATCTCGTCGAGCTCCTCGTAGGTGGCGATGCCGAGGGCTACCGCATGGTCGTTGTTGATGAGCGGGTCGCCGAGCTCGTCCTTCTTGTAACAGATGTCGATGATGGTGTTCGACGGCTTCGTTCCCTCCGGGATGTCGAGCCGCTTGGCCATCGAACCCGCGATGACGTTGCGCACGATAACCTCCAGGGGGAATATCGTGACGCGGCGGCAGAGCTGGTCGCGGTCGTTGAGCTGTTCGATGAAATGGGTCGGTATACCGTTCTCAATCAGATATTTGAATATGATAGTGGATATCTGGTTGTTAAGCAACCCCTTCGCCTCTATCGTCGCCTTCTTGACGTTGTTGTATGCCGTGGCGTCGTCCTTGTAATGGATAACGATAAGGTCGGGGTCGTCCGTCAGGAACACCTGTTTTGCCTTGCCCTCGTAGAGCATTTCGCGCTTTTCCATAGTTGTTGGGAATTATTTATCCGTTTTTTATGTATTGTCATTCGCCGCGCCTGCCGTCGACTGGCGCTTACCTGAATCATCTTTTCCTGAAATACCGCACGGCATTGCCGAAGATATCCTGCACTTTGTTGCCCGCTATGTTGCGGAACAGGTTGGGCTCGTAACGCTCCGTATGCCCCATCTTGCCAAGTATCTGCCCGTCGCGGCTCACGATGCCCTCGATGGCATAATAGGAACCGTTGGGATTGAACGGCGCCCTGCCCGTGGGCACCCCCTCGGCGTCGGCATACTGGAAAGCCACCTGTCCAGCCTCGAAAAGCTCCCGCGCCTGCCGCTCGTTTACCACGAACTTTCCTTCGCCGTGGCTCACGGCGATGGTGTGCAGGTCGCCCACCTCGAACCCGGCCAGCCACGGGGAGTTCGTCGAAGCTACCCGCGTGCATACCGTCTGCGAAATGTGGCGGTTCACGTCGTTGCGGAAAAGCGTCGGCGACTCGGGCGTCAGCCGGCCCAACCGGCCGTAGGGCAGCAGACCCGACTTGACGAGTGCCTGGAAGCCGTTGCAGATGCCGAGTATCAGGCCGCCGCGGTCGAGCAGCCGGTGTATCTCTTCCGCAACGCGGGCGTTGTTCAGCACGCTCACGATGAACTTGCCGCTGCCGTCGGGTTCGTCACCCGAAGAGAAGCCGCCGCTCAGCACGAAGATGTCGCAGGCGGCTATCCGGCCGCACATCTCGTCGATGGACTCCATCACATCGGCACCGGAGAGGTTGCGGAATACACTCGTCGTGACCTCCGCACCCGCCCGGCGGAACGCCTTGGCCGTATCGTAATCGCAGTTCGTCCCGGGAAACGAGGGCAGATAAGCAACCGGATGCCCCTTCGCAGGCCCCGGATACTCGAACCGAACGGGACGGGGCATACACTGCATGACGGTCGGTTCGGTCGTTCCCCGGTCGGGATAGACCGTGGCGAACTTCACCGTATTGGCCTCCAGCAAGCGGTCGATAGGCATCCGCTCTCCATTGACCGTCACCGTCTCTGCCGCCACGGTCCGGCCTAGCTCGACGGCTCCCGGCCAATCGAGCTCTCCGCGGCTCTCGACCACTATCGAACCGTAGCCGCAGCCGAAGAGCTCCTGTTCGTTTATTTTGATTTCGGCCCCTATCCGGTTACCGAACGACATTTTGGCAACGGCTTCCGCCACGCCTCCGAAACCGACGGCCCATCCGGAAACGATGTTGCCCGCCGCGATTTCCCGATGCACATATTCCCAGTTCTTCTTCAGGGCATCGGTATCGGGCATGAAATTGTGCAGCGGAAGGTGTTTCATAAGGTAAATACGATGGCCCGCCTCCTTGAACTCCGGGCTTATCACCCGCCCCGCATCGACCGTCGTGATACCGAACGCAATGAGCGTCGGCGGTACGTCGATATCCTTGAACGTCCCGCTCATGGAATCCTTGCCGCCGATGGAAGGGAGTCCGAGAGCCTCCTGCATCTTCAGCGCACCGAGCAGAGCCGCCAGCGGCTTACCCCACGTATGGGGGTCGTCGGTCATGCGTTCGAAATACTCCTGATACGAGAAACGCATCCGCTCGAAACGGGCGCCCGCCGCAACCGCTTTCGACACCGCCTCCACGACCGCATAGGCCGCACCGTGATAAGGGCTCCATTTGGAGATGAAAGGATTGAAACCGAAAGCCATGATGCTCGCCGTATCGGTGTACCCTTCCCCTACGGGAATCTTCTGCACCGACACCTGCGTCTCGGTCTGCTGCGTCCGGCCGCCGTAGGGCATCAGTACCGTCGAGGCGCCTATCGTGGAGTCGAACATCTCCACCATGCCCTTCTGCGACACGACATTGTCGTCCGACAGAAGCGCCCGCATCTTCTCCGCGATGCCCGTCCCCGCCACTTCGCGCAGGAACGGATTGCGACGTTCGACACCGGCCACGGCTGCCTTCGCGCGGTGCTCGGCTCCGGCACTGTCTATGAATTCGCGGGAGAGGTCTACGATGAGCTCTCCCTTATGATACATTCTCATCCGGCGGGTATCGGTCACATCCGCCACATGCGTCACCTCTACATTCTCCTCGGCACAGTAACGCTCGAACTCCTCCCGGGCCGCCTCCTCTATCACGACGGCCATACGCTCCTGCGACTCGCTGATGGCGAGTTCCGTGGCGTTCAGGCCGCTGTATTTGGTCGGCACACGGTCGAGATAGATGTCCAGCCCGTCGGTCAGCTCGCCGATGGCCACGCTGACACCCCCCGCACCGAAGTCGTTTGACTTCTTGATGAGGCGTGCCACCTCCGGCCGGCGGAACAGCCGCTGCAGCTTGCGCTCCTCCGGGGCATTGCCTTTCTGCACCTCGCTGCCGCACTCCTCGAGCGACTGCGCATTGTGCTCCTTCGAGGAACCCGTCGCCCCGCCTATGCCGTCGCGGCCGGTACGCCCGCCCAGCAGCAGCACGATGTCGCCCGGCACAGGACTCTCCCGGCGGACGTTATCCGCCTTTACCGCGCCCACGACCGCACCCACCTCCAGGCGCTTGGCCACGTAATCGGGATGGTATATCTCCCGTACATGCGTGGTAGCCAACCCTATCTGATTACCGTAGCTCGAATAGCCGGCCGCAGCCTTGGTACTGATGATACGCTGCGGAAGTTTGCCTTCGAGCGTCTCCCCCACAGGTTGGTATATGTTGCCCGCACCCGTCACACGCATCGCCTGGTAGACATACGCCCGGCCCGAAAGCGGGTCGCGGATGGCGCCGCCCAGGCAGGTGGAGGCACCGCCGAAAGGCTCTATTTCGGTCGGATGGTTGTGCGTTTCGTTCTTGAACTGAAGCAGCCACTTCTGCGGCTCTCCGTCCACATCGACGTTGATGAAAATGCTGCAGGCGTTATTTTCCTCACTCTCCTCCTGGTCGTCGAGCAGTCCTTTCTTCTTCAGGTAACGGGCGCCGATGGTCGCCATGTCCATCAGGCAGACCGGCTTGCCGGTACGCCCCAGCTCTTCACGCATGCGGCGGTAGAGGGCCAGAGACTCCTCCATCTCGCCCTTCATGAACGACTCGTCCACGGTAATCTCCTCCAGCACGGTCGTAAAGGTGGTATGGCGGCAATGGTCGCTCCAATAGGTATCCAATATCCGGAGCTCCGTTTCGGAAGGGTCTCGTCCTTCGCGGCGGAAATAGGCCACTACCTCACGCAGGTCGTCGGCATTCATTGCCAGACCGTTGGCCTTGCAGTAAGGGGCGAGTGCCGCCTCGCCCATCCGGGTAAAGCCCTCCAGCACGGGTACCGGCCTCACTTCGGCGTTCTCCGCCAGGCCGAGCACAGCGAGGTTCTTCTCGCGCGACTCCACGCCGTTGATATAGTATTTGCGGATACGCGACAGGTCGGCATCCGTCACGCCGTCGTCAAATATCAGCAGCCTCGCACTGCGTATCTTCACTTTGGCCTCGGGCTCCAGCAGCATGACGCACTCCTCGGCCGAAGAGGCCCGCTGGTCGAACTGCCCCGGCAGGTACTCCACAGCCAGGTATCTCTTCCCCGTCAGGTCGCACGTATCCGTCACGACATCCGTCACCACTTCGCCGAACACCCCGTAACGGCTCTTTTCAAGCAGTTCCGGCGTAAAGCCGAACAGGTCGTACACGTTCAGCAGACGCAGCTCCCCGAGCGACAGACCGAGATTGCCGTTCAGCTCTTCCCGAAGGCTCTGCGCCTCTACCCTGAATTCCGGTTTCTTCTCTACGTAAATACGATAACTCTCCATTATCTTGCGCTTTTCTCCGTTTCCATTTTCAAAATCCGGCGGCTACTCCACGAACCGCCCCCGCCAACGGGCATCGTACTCCCCGGCGGTCATCCCCACGAAGGTGATATGCCCCATCTTGCGTTTGGGCTTGCTGACGCTCTTGCCGTAAAGGTGGACATAGACGCCCTCCTCCGGCGACTGCGCCCCCTCTGCTCCGGTTTCGGCCGCCACGGCCTCCGCCGCGGCCAAATCCTCGCCGAGGATATTTTTCATGACCGTCGGCGCCACCAGGCGAGGTTCCTGCAAAGGCTCGCCCAGCAGATAGCGGCAGAGCTCGCGGAACTGGTTGGTCGTACACCCCTCGATGGTGTAATGACCGCTGTTATGGGGCCGCGGAGCCATCTCGTTGAAGTACAGCTCCCCGCCCTTCACGAAATACTCGATAGCCAGAATCCCCGTATAACCGCACCGGCGCATGAACGCCTCGCTCTGTTCGACGAGCCTGGCTCGCACGGCATCGTCCATGCGCGGGGCCGGCACGATGCACAGGTCGAGGATGCCGTCGCGGTGGATGTTCTGCCCTATCGGGAAACTCACGATTCGCTCGCCGTCGTTCACCATGACGATGCTCGCCTCGTAATCGAACGGCACGAACTCCTCCAGAATGGCCGGTACCCCCAGATAGGGTTCCGCCCGGGCGATATCCTCCGGAGTACGTATCACCGCCTGTCCGTGCCCGTCATATCCCAGCGTCCGCGTTTTGAAGACACACGGATAGCCTATCTCGAAAATCCCCTTCATCAGCGATTCGCGGTCGTGCACCTCGGCGAAACGGGGCACGCGCAGGCCGTTGTCGCGGGCATTGGTCTTCTCTCTTATCCGGTCCTGCGAATCGAACAGCGGCCGGTAGCCCTGCGGAATATTGTACCGTTCGGTCAGGGGAATGAGTATCTCCCCCGGAACGTTCTCGAATTCGTAGGTCACCGCATCGCTGCGGCGGCACAACTCCTCCAGCGCGGCGGCATCGTCGAAAGCGGCCACGATATGGTCGTCGCACACCCGAAAGGCCGGCGCATCCGCCGAAGGGTCGAGACACACCGTCCGTGCCCCGAGCACGGCGGCCTGCTCGGCTATCATCAGCCCCAACTGTCCACCGCCTATGATTCCTATGGTCTTCACCCTTTTCAAAACCGGTTCGTAGTTACTGCAGTTCCGTCATCAGCACCGTTTCGGTCTGACGGCGGCGGAAATCCTCCAGCGCCAGCGCCAGCGCCTCGTCGTGCAGGGCAAGAATGCTCACCGCCACGAGGGCGGCGTTCTTCGCGCCGTTGATGGCAACGGTCGCCACCGGCACGCCGGCAGGCATCTGCACAATGGAGAGCAGGGAATCGAGCCCGTTCAACGCCTTCGATTTCACCGGCACTCCCACTACCGGGAGCGTCGTCATCGAAGCGACCATGCCGGGCAGGTGCGCCGCGCCTCCGGCACCGGCGATGATGACCTCTATGCCGCGGGATTTGGCCGTCTTGGCATACTCGGCCAGCAGGTCGGGCGTGCGATGCGCCGACACAATCCGCTTTTCATACGCTACGCCGAACGTTTCGAGCGTCTCGGCGGCCGCCGACATCACCTCCCAGTCGCTCACCGACCCCATGATGACTCCTACCTTTACCATATTTCTTTCATTCTAAAATAATCCGCTCTAACGACAAACCGCTACAACACGACCATGTCATAGCGGCTTATTCCACCCCGGGGTCTGCGGCCATTCTCCGCAAGGGTTCCGTCACCCTCTCCGCCCCCGCATCCGAACTTTCCGGCCGGAAAAAACAGAGACACGACCCTTGTCGTACAAATACCAAAAGAGTCTTTACGGGCATAAATAAAATCACCGGAACCTTTGCGGCCGCCCCCGCGGCCAAACCATTCGTTCTTTAAAGGCGTAAAGATAATATATATTTACGGAAAATACAATGCCGCGCCCTTTTTTCGCGTCGTAACCTCCCGCAGCGGACCGCCGGAGCCGTTGCCGCACCGCCCGAATCGGCATCATGGCATCGGAACGGCCCCGTGCAGTACGGACAGAAGGCGGCACGCCTTCCCCATACATGCGTTACGGCAGGGGAAAATTCCCCTGCCGTAACGCAACCACCGCTTTCCTTAGCCGCCGACGCACGGGCTGCCGGCGGCGACGGTCACTTCCAGATGACGTTCACATACGAATCGCAGACAAGGCCGGAGGCATCCAGGTCCGGGTTGTTCCGCAGGTCGAGCGTCGTAATGTTGTTCTTCCCGCAGTCGAGGTACTCGAGATAGGTATTGTGCGATACGTCCAGCGAGACGAGCGCATTGGTATTGCAGACGAGCGTCGTAAGCCGCACCGCATCGCTCAGGTCGAGCGACGGAAGGCGGTTCTGGCTGCAGTTCAGGAAGTCGAGAACGGCAAGGCCGTCGGTCCGGAGCTCTGCAAGTTCATTGCCGTAGCACATCAGCGATTCGAGTGCCGTACAGCCCGAAACGTCCAGCAAGGTCAATGCGTTCTGTTCGCAGCGCACGGAGACCAGGAGAGGATTGTCCGAAAGGTCGAGCTCCGCAATACGGTTCTTGGCACAATCCACGCGTTCGAGTTTTTTACACCGACTCAGGTCGAGTGCGGCGATGGTCTCGTTGTACCCGCAGTCGAGGTCGCGCAGCTCCGTCGCACGGGAAACATCGAGCGACGCCAGGCTGTTGAAACGGCAGGAGAGGTCGGTCAGAGCGGTACAGTTCGATATTTCGAGAAGGGTCAGGCCGTTGTCGCTACAGTACAGGTCGGTCAGTTTCGGATTGGCCGACAGGTCGAGCGAGGTCAGCTTGCAATTCGCACAATAGAGTTTCGTCAGCTCCGGATTATCGCCGAGGTCGAGCGCAGTCAGGGGATTGCTCATACACGACAGCTCCTCCAACCGGCCGTTCGCCCCGAGGTCGAGGCTCCGCAGCATGTTGTCGTCGCAGTCGAGGTCTCTCAAGGCTGGGAGGCCTGAGACATCCAGGTCGGTCAGCAGATTGCCGGAACAGTCGAGCATCTCCAACATCTCCAGTTCCCCGTCTCCCAAGACGAGGGCGGTCAGTCTATTGCCGCTGCACTCCACATTGAACAGTTTCGGATTGCCGCTGATGTCAAGCTCCGTTATCTGGTTGTCCCGACAGCGGATAACGGCCAGATTCGGGAAATTTTCGATGCCCTTCAACGAAGTGATGTTCCGGCCGGACAAATCGTCCATATAGGAGACATCGACCGCCTCGCGCCGGGAGACCTTACCGTCGCCGTTCTTATCGAATTTGGCGACGAGATACGCGGCGAAAACCGCATCCGGCACCTCGAAGAACTCGTCGGCCTCATAGGTGGTGAACATCTCCTCCGCCCCATAATAGAGGCGCTCTCCGTCCACTGCGTGCGGAAGCACCACGTAAGGACGAATGTAGTAGTCGGTGGCCGGCTGCAACCCTTCAATCCGCACCTCCAGGGTCCCTTCGACCGAACCGTCGTCGGTCATCGCGTCATCCACCGTAGGCTCCGGCTCCGTCGCCCAGCACAGCCCGCGGCGAACGATATGCTCCTCGTACACTCCGTAAATGACATCCGCATAGGTATCCTCTTTCCCGATGGGCATGATAATCTGCATGTCGGGCACGTAAACGCCCTCCGTACGGAAATCCGCTTCGCCGTCGGAAAAATAGGTATAGCCGTCGTCCGTCCGGACGAACCCCCTGAGATAATAGTGCGTCGACTCACTGAGGCCGGTCACGGTCGCCCGGTAAAGGTCGTTCCCGGCATCGTACGTACAAAGCCGGAACTCCCCGTTTTCGGTGCTGGGCGAACCGTCGGTATTCCAGCACACGCCGACCTCCTTGATGCGGGGGCCCCATGCCCTGCACACCACCTCAACGGACTGGTCGTACACCGTGAGACCCTCGACCGTTACTTTGGGCCGCTCGCGGTCGGTCGTAAACTGCACCTCGCCGCCGAACGTCGTCTTACCGTTCCCGCCGCGCGCATAGCTACGTGCGTAATATTCGGTCTGGGGAGCAAGCCCGTCAATTTCGACCGCCATCCCCGGACCGGACAGGGCAATGGTCTGTTCGGTTCCCGGCGCAGGGTGTTCCGCCCAGCAGATGCCGACCTCGGCCTCTGTCGTTTCATCATAATATCCCACCTCGACATAGGCCATCACATCGGTCACGGCCACCACCCTTATCTCCGGCGGCGTCACGGTACTTCCCCCGTCCCCGCCGAACAGCTCGCCTATCTTCTCGCATGCGGTCAGCAGCAACGGCAGCAGAAACAGCGGCATTACGCTTTTCATCTTCTTCATACGCTTCGTCTTTTTACACGATTCCGTGCCGCAAAATTATCGTTTTCTTCCCCGTCGGTCAATATTATTATAAAAAATCGGACGGCAACGGGAAAAATGCACGGCCACCGGCAGACGAAAGCCGTCCGGGAAACGCACGTTTCCCGGACGGCCGAATCGTATCGCAAAGAACCGAAAGGTTACTTTCTGACAAGTGTTTCGCAGTAAGCGCAACGGTATGCACCCTCTTCGCCCTCGACGGGACGCATGAGCTGGGGCACGTTCTCCGAGTTGCAGATGCAGCGCTTATTGGGGCACTTCACACCTGCGGGATTCTCCTCCACGCCGACCAGCTGCGGATTCTCCATGCGTTTGTTCTCCCACTCGAACAGTTTGCAGATAAGGGCCATACGCATGAACTTACCGTTCTCTACCTCACGGAAATAAGCCGCACGCGGGTCCTTATCCACCTCCACGGCGATTTCGTTCACGCGGGGCAGCGGGTGCAGTACGGCCATGTTCTTCTTGGCGAGCTTCATCTTCTCCGCATCGAGGATATAGGTATCCTTCAGCGCCTCGTACACGGCCGGGTCGTCGAAACGCTCCCGCTGCACGCGCGTCATGTAGAGGATGTCGAGCTCCGGCATCACGCTCTCCATATCCCGCACCTCGGTGTAGGGAATACCCGCCTCGCGCAGCTCCTCGAGCACGTGCTCCGGCATCCTCAGCTCGTCGGGCGAAATCATCACGAAACGGATGTTGTCGTAACGCATCATCGCCTTGGTGAGCGAATGTACCGTACGGCCGAATTTCAGGTCGCCGCACATACCGATGACGAGGTTGTCCAGCCGGCGCATTTCGCGCTTGATGGTGAGCAGGTCGGCAAGCGTCTGCGTCGGATGGCAGTGCGAACCGTCGCCGCCGTTGATAATCGGTATGTCGGTCACGCGCGACGCCACGAGCGGAGCGCCGTCTTTGGGGTGACGCATGGCGATGATGTCGGCGAATTTATTGATGGTCATTATGGTGTCGGCAAGCGACTCGCCTTTCGTTACCGAAGAGGTGCTTGCATCCGAGAATCCGAGAACATTACCGCCGAGTTCGAGCATCGCGGCCTCGAAGCTGAGGCGGGTGCGCGTACTGGGTTCGTAGAAGAGAGTGGCCAGCGTCTTGTTCTTGCATCTTTCAGTGTAAGCCGGACGGTCTGCGATGATGTCGAGCGCGAGATCAATAATCTCCTGCAGTTCCTGCATGCTCAGGTCGGTGATGTCGATAAGGTGATGCATAATAAACCTGTTTTATAAATTATGGTAACTGATGTTCTTCTTTCCATTCCGCCTGTGCGCCGGCGGCCTGCGGCGGCACCTTGCCGCACCGAAAGGACTACCGAATCGTCCCAATCCACGACTCGTCGCGCGGATTCGCACGGAAGGCCATCAGGCGTTCGATATCTTCCGGACGTATATATCCCTGCTCGGCAGCTACCTCGACAAGGGTATCGAAGTTCGAGAGGCTGTGGTTACGCACCTCCGCTTCGCGCAGATGGTCGAGACCGGTCTGCATGCCGTACGTGAATATGCTCGCTATGCCCAGCACTTCGGCTCCCGCTTCGCGGAGCGCCTTCACCACCTCGATGCAACTGTCGCCCGTAGAGATAAGGTCTTCTATAACAACCGCTTTCTGTCCTCTCTCCAGCCGGCCTTCGATGCGGTTCGTCCGGCCATGGTCCTTGGCGCTGCTGCGCACGTACCCCATCGGCAGGTCGAGCAGGGTGGCCGTAATGGCCGCATGGGCAATGCCGGCGGTACTCGTTCCCATCAACACTTCGCATTCGGGATAGAGTTCCTTCACCACACGGGCAAGGCCCGCCTCGATGTGGTCGCGCACCCGCGGTGCAGTCAGTGTCAGGCGGTTGTCGCAGTAAATCGGACTCTTTATCCCGCTCGCCCACGTAAAGGGCTCCCCGGGCCTGAGGAATACCGCCCCTATCGAAAGAAGGTCCTTCGCAATCTGTCTTTCGAGTTCTTTCAGTTCACCGGCCATGCCGCAGCAGCACCCGGCAGCATCAGCGGGTTTCCGGTCCATTTCCAAAGCCAAATCCATTTTTATGTCGGTTTAATTATTTAAAGTCAGGGTTATCTTCCGGCTGCCTACTGCATCATGAACTCCTTCACGCACCGGCGGTATGCCCCCACCGGGTCGGCAGCCTCCGTGATGGGACGCCCCACCACGATGTAGTCGGTGCCTATCTCCGCCGCACGGGCCGGGGTGGTCACCCGTACCTGGTCCCCCTTCGCACCGTCGGCAAAACGGACACCGGGCGTTACGGTCACAAAATCCGTCCCGCACGCCTCCTTCACCATGCCGGCTTCGAGCGGCGAGCAGACCACGCCGTCGAGCCCCGCCTCCTTCGTATTGCGGGCATACTGCACGATGGTATCGTTTATCGGAGCCTGGATAAGCAGCTCGCGCTGCATGCGCTCCTCGCTGGTGGAGGTGAGCTGCGTCACGGCGATGAGCAGCGGCCGCGTACCGTCCGGACGGGTAAGTCCCTCCAGCGCGGCACGCATCATCTCTATCGTACCGGCAGCATGCACGTTGGTCATGTCCACGTCCAGCCGTGCGAGCACCGACATCGCCTTCTTCACCGTATTGGGAATATCGTGCAGCTTGAGGTCGAGGAATATCCTGTGACCGCGCCGCTTTATCTCCTTCACTATCGAGGGGCCCTCCGCATAGAAGAGCTCCATGCCTATCTTCAGAAAAGGTTTCTCCTGGGTGAACAGGTCGAGAAACCGGAAAGTCTCTTTCGCGCCCGGAAAGTCGCACGCGATAATCACGTCTTTTGCCATTGTATTTATCTGTACTTTACTCAAAATTATCATCCGTTCCACTGCCGGGGACTCCCCCGTCGGCTCCCGCCTCCGGCAGCCGTTTCCCGCACACGCTGTCAGGCCACCCCGATGATGTCCCGCAGGCGGGCGATTCCCAACCGCTCCATCTCGGCCGGAAGCGCCTCGATGATTTCCTTGCAGGCATACGGATTGCGCAGATTCTCGGCTCCCACCTGCACCGCCGTGGCTCCGGCCATCATCATCTCGATGACGTCGCGGGCCGTCGCCACCCCGCCGCACCCCATGACCGGAATCCGGCACGCTTTGGCCACCTGATAAACCATGCGCAGCGCTACCGGGAAGATGGCCGGCCCCGAAAAACCGCCCATGGTATTGGCGATGACGGGCCTGCGCGTACGCAGGTCGATACGCATGCCCAGCAGCGTATTGATGAGCGTCAGCCCGTCCGCTCCACCCTCCTCGCACGCCTTGGCGATGGACACGATATCGGTCACGTTGGGACTCAGTTTCATATATACGGGCTTTGTCGTGACGGCCTTCACGGCCCTGGTCACTTCATAGGCGCTTTCGGGTACCGTGCCGAAACTCATCCCGCCGTGCTTTACGTTCGGGCAACTGATGTTCACCTCAATGATACCCACCTGCTCCTGCGCATCGATTTTCTCGCAGCAGTAGGCGTAATCCTCCACCGAAAACCCGCTGATATTGGCCACCACCGGTTTGTGGAATATCTTCGCGATATGCGGCAGCTCCTCCGCTATCACAGTCTCGACGCCGGGATTCTGAAGCCCGACGGCATTTATCATTCCCTCGCGGCACTCCGCGATGCGGGGCGTCGGATTCCCGAAACGCGCCTCCCGCGTCGTCCCCTTGAAAGAGAACGAACCGAGTATGTCCAGGTCGTAAAACTCGGCGAATTCCGCACCGAAACCGAACGTGCCGCTCGCGGGTATCACCGGATTGTCGAGCCGGAGTCCGCTGAGCTCCACCGACATATCCGGGCGGCACGCCGTATCCATTCCTTCCATCTTCATCGTTCCTCCCATATGATTTCGTCCGTCGTCAGCACCGGGCCCTCCTTGCAGATACGCTTGTTGCCGTTACGCGTATGGCAGGTGCATCCCATGCAGCCGCCGAAACCGCATCCCATCCGCTCCTCGAAGCTGAACTGCCCCGGCACCCGAATGGCCCCCGACAGCGCACGGAGCATCGGCATGGGGCCGCAGGCATACACGTAATCATAATCCGTACATCCGTCCGCAAGCACATCGGTGACGAAGCCTCGCATGCCGCGCGAACCGTCCGCCGTAGCGACCGTCACATCGACGCCGAGCGCCTCGAACTCCTCGGCATAGAAGACTTCCGAAGCCGTATTGAAACCGAGCACCACCGACACCCGACGTCCTTCGGCCAACAGCCTCTTGGCCAGGTTGTAGAGCGGAGGCACCCCCACGCCGCCGCCCACCAGCAGCGGCCGTTCGGTTTTCACGGCGGTCGAGAAACCGTTTCCCAGTCCGGTCAGCATATCGAGCTCCCCGCCCGCCGCCATACCGGCCATCTGCGCGGTACCTTCGCCGATTACCTTATAAATAAGCGTTATCGTATGCCCGTCGTAATCGCACACCGAAATGGGTCTGCGGAGAAACCGGCCCGGCAGCTCGATGTTCACGAACTGCCCCGGCGCCGTCAGGTACTGCGTATCGCCCTCTACCACCATCCGGTAAACCGTCTCCGTCAGCGGCTCGTTTGAACGTATCCTGTATGTCGCACGTTTATACATCGTCTTTCCCTTCTGAAATAAATCCGTTCTTTACGCCGCCCAATCATGCGCCGACAATGCCGCAGCCGCCCAAGGATGCGTCGCGGTAAACCTCGCGCCCGTCCACGAGCGTCATCACGTTCCGGCCCTGCACTTCCCAGCCCTCGAACGGCGTCGCATGTCCCTTGGAAAGGAAATCGGCGCTCTCTATCCGGTACCGCGCCCCGAGGTCGAAGACGGCAATGTCGGCCGGAGCGCCCGGAGCGATTGTCCCGCCCAGGCCGAACAGCCTGCCAGGGCCGACGCTCATCAGCTCCACAAGTCTTTCGAGCGACAGAACATCTTCCAGCACGAGACGCGTGTAGAGCACCGGGAAAGCGGTCTCCAGCCCTACGATACCGAATGCGCTGCCCGCAAGCCCCTTGGCCTTCTCGGCCTCGGAATGGGGCGCATGGTCGGTGGCAACGACCTCTATGGTACCGTCCTGTATTCCGCGGACAAGTGCGGCTCGGTCTTCGGCGCTCCGGATGGGCGGATTCATCTTGAAGCGCCCCTCCTCCCGCAAGTCCATGTCGGTCAGCACGAGATAGTGCGGAGCCGTCTCACAGCTCACCGGAAGCCCTTCCGCCTTGGCCCTGCGGACGAGTTCCACGCTCTCCCTGGTAGAGACATGGCAGACATGGTAGCGGCACCCCGTACGGCGAACGAGCTCGATGTCGCGCTCTACCTGCTTCCACTCGCTTTCGGAGCATATTCCCCGATGGCCGTGCAAGCGGGCATATTCACCGTCGTGTATATATCCTCCGTGCAGCAGGGAATTCACCTCGCAGTGGGCCACTATCGGTTTGCCCAGCCGGGCTGCCTCCCGCATCGCCGCCTCCATGACAGCATCTTCCTGCACACCGCGTCCGTCGTCCGAAAAGCCGACCACCTCATCGCGCATGGCCGCCATATCCGACAATTCCCCGCCGCCGTTCTGCCGCATGGTGATGGTACCGTAAGGAACGACCTTCACGACCGCCCCCTGTCGTATCATTTCAAGCTGCACCCCCAGATGCTCCGCCGTATCGGGCGCCGGATTGAGGTTGGGCATCGTGCAGACCGTCGTATAGCCGCCCCGGGCCGCCGCACTGCTTCCCGTAGCGATGGTCTCCTTGTATGAGAAACCCGGCTCGCGGAAATGAACATGCACATCCACCAATCCGGGCAGCAAGTGCTTGCCGGAGACATCCACCGTCTCGGCCTGCGAAACGGACAGGTCGCCCACTCCGGCCACGACGCCGTCCTCCACCAAGACATCGGCACGGACAAACGCTCCGCCGGTATACACTTTTCCCCCTTTGAGCAGCTTTTTCATCCAGATATGTTTTTAAAAGAAATCTCCAAACGCAAGAGCGACCGGAACGCCTACCCAAAAAAAAGGCAGCTTGATTAGCTGCCTAAAAATTATCGGGAACGATGAGGGAAACGGCGATTGCGTAACCGGCGAAAAAGCTCTTGACACCGTTTTCCGCACGTTTATCTCTCTCCTTTTCCATCATCTCGTTTTCGTATCGCTTAAATTGGGACAAAGTTAGCACATTTCATACTCGATTCAAAATTTTCCGGTTATTTTTTCAGCCGGACCTCCATTCTCTTCCATCCACCTTCCCAACGACACACAGCCGGATTACGTCTCCGACAGCGTCCGCCCGACGTACCGGCCCTTTCCGGAGGCAGCCGAAAACACACGGAACGGACAGGTGCTCCGCTCTGCGGCCCCCTGTCCGTTCCGTCAAATCCATTCCGGCGTCAACCCTCGGAAGAGTTGCTCCACTGCCGCATGGGCACCTCTATGACGAGTATTTTCGCATCGGTCTCCGCCTCCACATCCGCATACTCCAGACCGGTCAGACCTATCGCATCGTTCTCGTGGAGCGACGAACCCGCTATCAGCACATCGCCGGACACCACAAAGATATAGACGCCGTTCGTGTCGATACGTACCTCGTACCGAATGGACGTACCGGCATCCAGCGCCGCCATCTCCACCCATGCCCGCTGGTTTATCTTCAGCACATGTTCGCCTCCCTCGGGAGAGGCGACGGGCTGCCACCGGTTCCGCCCCACCTCCTCCAGTTTCACCTTGGAGTAGGCCGGTTCCAGCTCATACTCCTGCGGAAATATCCACATCTGTATGTAGGAAAGGGGGGTGTTTCGGTCATGATTATAGGAGTTATGCACCATTCCGCGCCCTGCGCTTATGATTTGCGCCTCGCCGGTGGAAACGGTCGTAATGTTGCCGATGTTGTCACCGTGGTCGATAGCCCCTTCGGTAGGGATGAACACGATTTCCATATTGTCGTGGGGGTGCGATTTAAAGCCTTCGCCGCCTTCAATCGTATCGTTGTTCAACACTCGAAGCGCTCCGAAGTTGATACGGCGCGGATCGTAGTAATTTGCAAAACTGAAGGTGAAATAGCTCTTCAGCCAACCGTTGTCGGAAAACCCCCTGCTCCCCGAACGGTGAATTACTTTCTCCATATGTACTCTATCTACGACACCATTAAATACAAAAATCGTTCCACTCGCATCAAAAGAGGAAGGCTAAATACACATCCAGACAATTAAAATCCTATAAATAAGCAATTTATCAGAAAACATACCGTATCGTTCCATACCGGAACGCCGGGTGAAATCCGGTGCAAATGTAACGTTTTTCGAATATTTTCCGGCCCGAAAGGAGAATCGGAAAGACAAAAAACGGCCACCGCCGATAAAAGTGGCACGGTTTTTATAACGACCGATTCATAACGGCAACCCGCTAAAAGTCATAACCAAAACAAAGACATTATGAAGAAATTGTACACGACAGCAACCGCCCTGCTCCTGGCAGCGGCCTCGTTCGCACAGACGCCGGCCATCACCGACGACATCGAAAAAACCACCAAAGCCGTCATGGAACAGGCCGCGACGGAGGCCGATTCGCTGCAAAAAGCCTCACCTTGGAAAAGCAGCGGTACGGCCGGGCTCAGTTTATCGCAGGCATCGTTCTCCAACTGGAACGCGGGCGGCGACCCGGCAATTGCCGTGAACGCCTCCTTCAACTACAGCCTCGACTACAACGACGGCAGCAACCTTTGGACGAACCGTCTGGAACTCGCCTACGGCATCAACCGCACGAGCACGGACGGAACGCGCAAAACCAACGACAAGATATACCTCTCCTCCAACTACGGCCGGCTGATAGCCCGGAAACTGTACGCCGGTGCGACGGCTACTTTCAACACCCAGTTCGCCAAAGGATACGACTACAAGGTCTCCTCCACGGAATACATCTCCGACTTCATGGCCCCCGGCTACCTCTCCGTCGGCCTCGGCCTGACCTACACCCCGACGGCATGGCTGACCGTCATCGTCTCCCCGGCGACCTACCGGGCCACGTTCGTGTGCAACGACAGGCTCTCCGACACGGGTGCGTTCGGAGTAAAAAGCGGCCGCCGCGTCCTCAACGAGTTCGGCGCGAACATCCGGGCGGAGGCGAAAACGACGCTCTGGAAAAAACTGTCGCTCTACTCGCGCCTGGAACTCTACTCCAACTACCTGCACAATCCGCAGAACATCGACATCAATTGGGACATACAGCTCGATTACGCCCTGACCGGATGGCTCACCGCCAACCTCTATGTCAATATGATATACGACGACGACATCCTCTTCGGCAAGACGGCCGATACGCCCGGTTCGCCGCGCCTCCAGATAAAAGAGGTGCTCGGCATCGGTTTTCAGGTGAATTTCTGATGCCGGCACAAAGGAAGGAAACGCCGCAGGGAACACACGGCAGCGGACGATTCCCTAACCGGCCGGAACAGGGGACGGGATTGCAATCCCGTCCCCTGTTCCTTGTACGGAAAACGGACGGACAGGAGAGGAATATCCGCAAAGTTGCGTTACTTTGTACTCCATGAAATTGTTCTACATCATTCTCGGAAGCACGGCGCTCGCTCTCGGTATGCTGGGCATCTTTCTGCCGCTGCTTCCCACCACCCCTTTCCTGCTGCTCTCCGCATGGTTCTACTGCAAAGGGTCGGACAGGCTCTACGGATGGCTCATGAGCCACCCTTATCTCGGCTCCTACATACGCAACTACCGCGAAAAAAGGGCCATCACGCTGCAAAGCAAGGCGACGGCCGTCTCGCTGATGTTCGTCACCATTCTCATCTGCATCCTTTTCGTGGCGGAATCCCTGTGGCTCAAAATCCTGTTGGCCGCAATATTCGCGGCGGTCTCGTGGCACATCCTCTCCTTCCGCACGATGCGCCGCGACGAAAACCTCCGCCTCTTCCGTGTCAGAAAAGCAGGCGAAATCGGCCGTACAGCAGCCCTCCTGCACGGCGAAACATCGGTAGAGGGAGAACAAAACGAACCGTGCGCCGCAGCCATCGCGGCACGCATGAAGAAAGGATACGAATATTACCTGCTCCGCGCCGACGGTACCGACGTAGGGTGTGCAGTGCTGAAACCCTGCGCCGACGGTACACTGCTTCTCGACAGCCTCCGCATCGCCGAAGGAGCACGGGGCAAAGGATATGCCCGCGACACCTTCCTGTTCATCGACTATTACGGCCGTTACCGGGAAGTGCATACCGTACGGCTTTCGGTGGACAAACGCAACGGACGGGGAATCGCCGTCTGCGTGAAGAGCGGCTTCATGATTACCGGCAGCGGGCCTGTGCAAGCTCCCGACGGTAGCGTAAGCGAACACTATCTCATGGAAAGGAGCCTCCTGCCGCCCCGAAAGCGGTAGGACGGAAGTCCTGTCCGATATCTACCCGAAAAGTCGCGGCCGACGCTCCCCTGCTCCGGTCACAACCGCTTTCCCTACGCCGCCCGCGACATCCCATGTATCCGCAGATGCGACAACAACGATTGCATCCTCAGACCGCATTCCCGAGGGAAACTCCGTGTACGCTGCCGACAGTTTGTGATACGGCATCAAACCGCATTGTGCAAAATTTCCCTATCTTTGTTCCGGACTCCCGTCATCTGCACGCGCCAGTCCAACGAAACGCTCCGCAACCGTGGTTCCCGTCCGTTTTCATATCCATACGTCCCGCCTGTTACGCTCCCTTGCCGGAACGTGCATTTCGCTGGCACTCTGCTTCCTGCTCTATACCGTTCTCGACGTCAATGTACTGGACCATCTGGCGCCGCAGGACGACGAAGCGGACGTCATCAACTACTTCTACTCGATTGAGAACCGGGGGCCCGACACGGAAGCTTATAGCTGCTTTTACGACGACCGCATCGTGCTTTTCGACCTGGAAGGAGAGAAATCGCGGGCAGCCATCGCCGAGGCCATCGAACGCATAGACGCCTGTGCTCCCGCAGCCATCCTGCTCGACGTCATCTTTCCGGCAGCCGCCACGACGGATACCGCCGAAGACCGACGGCTACGAAATGCGGTCACCGAGGCCCGCAACCTCTATGCGGCCTGCCGGCTGACCGACGGGGAGACGGAACGGTCGTTCTTCGTGACAGACGGGAACATATCCGAAGGGCTCGTCAACCGCCTCACCTATTTCCGACCTGCCGAGACAGAACAGGGCGATACCATCCCTTATCTGCCCTATCTCGCAACCGGAACGACAGGCACGCCCGACCCGTACCGGACGGTGAACTACTTCGACAAGGAGTTCTTCACGACGGGCATCTCCCAACCGCTCTTTCCCGACGACATCCGGGGACGGTTCGTGCTGGTGGGTGACCTGAAAGACCTGCGCGACACGCACGACATGCCCTTCCGCATAGGAGGAACGCACCGCGTACCGGGCACCGTGCTGCTGGCCCATACGCTCTCCACCATCCTGCACGATACGTGGGTGGTGAAGCTCGCCCCGGTCTGGGGCGCGGCCGCCGCTTTCGTCCTGACATTTCTCTTCACATATTTCTGCTATGCCGTCCGGGAAAGCCGGCGCCTTCACCCCCGCTGGGCCAACTTTATCGAAAGTGCGGCCCGCATCCTGCTCATCGTACTGCTGATGCTGGTCGGATATTGCCTCTTCTCGAAATACGGAGTGGTACTGAACCTCGTCTATACGATGTTCGCCCTGGCGCTGACAGGCTTCGCGGCAGACATCGTCGAACTGGCCGGATGGGTTCGGGGGAAACACCGTACACGCAAACGCTCCGGACGGACGAAAAAAAACGCAACAGATGAAACGGACAATCCGTAAAATGCTGGGCCTGCTGGTCTCCCTGTTTCTGACGGGAACCCTCTCCGCCCAAAGTTACCGTGTCGCTTCGGTGAACGGCGACGCCCACTGCCTGCGTGCGGGCCAATGGGATGCACTGACCCCCAGAGAAACCCTCTCCGCGGAGGATATAGTACGCATCGGGAAACACTCCGTGCTGTCGGTCATCGACCGGGACGGCAACAGACTTTACGCCCTCAAGGAGCAGGAAGAAGCCCCGCTGGCCGAAATCATCGAGGCTCAGCGCCGTTCGGCCCTCGGCCGTTTCGCCACCAATTTCCTGCGGGCACTGACCCGCGGCGATACGGAAAAAATCAGCCACGAAGCGACCGTATCCTACAAAGACCTCAACGCCGACGGAGCCATCCATGCCGCCGTCGTCACCCTCGACTACCGGTCGGCCTACCCCCTGTCGATGGTGCTGGTGGACGAACAGACCGGAGCGGAAATCAGCGGCCGCGCCCCGATGGGCCGACGTTTCTTTTTCCGCATCACCAACCGGGGAGATATCCCGCTGTTCGTCAATGTTCTGGACATCGCCTCGGACGGAAGCCTTTATGACTGCCTGCCCATCGACGAAGGCGGTACCATGCTGCACCTGCTGGTCCCAGGCAACAGTACGGTCGACTTCCGGCAGTATCCGATGGAGTTCTCCGAACCGGTCGGAACCGACCTCCTCGTCCTGACGGCCTACGACCGGCCGTTCGACCTGCGCCGCGTGGCCGAAGCGCTCGGCATGAATCGACCGGCAGACGCATCGCCCGACGGCGTCGGCATCTTCCGGATGCCCCTCGAAGTAACAAATCCTTAACCGACATACGGCTACGACATGAAACGATTCCTGTTATTTAGTCTCCTGTCCCTCTTGCTGCCGGCAAGCGCCCCGGCACAAACCTCCCTGCGTGCCGCACAGGACCCGGATACCGAACTGTGGGGCTTCGTCGATGCTCGGGGTGAATGGGCCATCGCTCCCGCATTCGAAGAGTGCCACCCCTATTCGTTCAGCAGCGGATTCCGCCTCGGTTCGGTCAAATATAAAGGACGCTGGGGCTGCATCGACCGCAAAGGAGCGTTCGTCATCCGTCCCGTATTTTCCTACGGCGATTCCTATCTGGCCGGACAGCACCTGCTCGCAGGTACCCCGGTAGGCAGGGTACTTTACCGCATCCAGGACCGCGACACGGGAAAATGGGGATTCGTCAATCACCTCGGCAACTGGGCCATCCTGCCCCGCTACGAAGACTGCCATCCCTATTCGTTCGGCGAAGGCATCAACTTCGCCAGCGTGCAATACCGCGGCAAATGGGGATGCATCAACAAAAAGGGCGAGTTCGTCGTCAAACCCGTCTTCTCTTACGGCGACTCCTACCTGGCCGGAATGGAGTGGCAGAACTCTCCGGACTATGCGGTCGTCCCGGCCTCCCAGGTGGCCAACTATGTGCCCGACGGGACAGACATGAATCCGCAGACCACGACTGCCCGGAACCTCGCCGAACACGCGGCGGACACGACGGTACGGACACCCGCCGAAGATGCGGCCCCGCCGGCCGCCGTGACGCCTCCGACAGTGGCCATCCTGAGTCCGAAGGATGGTACGGGTTACGACCTGGACGAGGTGGTCATCCGTTACGAGGCGAAAACGGCCGACGGCAAAGCGCCGGAAATCATGGTCTCCATCGACAACGAACCCTACGACATGACTGCCAAGGGGGTACGGCGCGTGGGCGACGAGCTGCGGCTGAAACTGCCTTCCAAAGAGGGAGTGCGCCGCATTCAGTTGATTGCCAAAGATTCGCGCGGGCTGAACAGCGAGCCCGTCTACCTGACGCTCCGATATACGGGCGAGCAACTCAAACCCGCGCTGCACCTGCTCGCCGTGGGGGTGGGACAATACGACGACCCGAACATCGCCGACCTCGCACATGCGGCCAAAGATGCGAAGGATATCGCCCGGGCAGTGGCCGGAGCCAACCCGGAGGGATACCGCAAAATCGAGGAACCGATTCTGCTGACCGATGCCCATGCTACGGCCGTCAGCCTGAAAACGGCGCTGATGCAACTCGCCCGCAGCGTCCGGCAGGACGACGTGGCAATCCTCTATTTCTCGGGACACGGAGCGCAGGAGAACGACGAGACCTATTTCCTCACCTCCGACGCCGTGGAAGGGAATCTCTATGCCACGGCTGTAAATTTCAACGATATCCGCACGGCCATGCGCATCCTGGTGGACAAGCACTGCCGGGTAGTCGTCTTCATGGACGCCTGCCATGCCGGGGCGCTCTATAACACGAAGTCCATCTCGCGAACGCTTCAGTTTGCCCAACCCGGCGTCATCGGTTTCTATTCGAGCACCGATTCCCAACAATCCAACGAGGCCGAAAAGTGGCAGAACGGAGTCTTTACCCGCGCCCTGCTCGACGGTCTTGCCGGAGAGGCCCGCGACGGGCAGGGCAACATCACCACGCTCGAACTGGAACGCTACATCAAAACGACCGTCGCCAACGAAACCGACGGCATCCAAACGCCCATCGTAGAGAACAACGTAGGAGATTTCATCCTTTTCTACGAATAACCGCAGACAGACTGCCGCAGGAGCGATGCCTGCGCAGCAGTCCGATACGGAACGACAGAAGCTTCCGGAACCCGCCGACCGGAACCGGCAGGAAACCGCCGCCTCTCCGCAGACTGCTGCCGGGAGGGGCGGATACCCCGTACAAACAGGGCAAAAGAACACGCAGCCGTCCGCCGGCGAGGCGTCCTGTCCCCTTTCCGCCGCAGGAACAGCACATAAGAACTAATTATCAACCATTTACTTTATTTGCACCATTTCTATCGGATTTTCGTCGGTTCTGCGTATCTTTGTAACAGACAGTTGCAGGCCTGTAATCCGGGAAATCTCCTTTGGCACACCGGCCTGTCCGGTCTTAGACTACACTTGTTCGGCGGAGCCGGAACGCTTCCGCCATCGACCATACCGACGGACATGAACATGGGACGAACCCTTGCGAATATCACCATCGCACTGTGCCTCACGGCACTTTCCGCATCGTGCGCACACGACAACGCATACGTCGATATCGACGACCCCGGTATGCACGACATCGAACTGTCGGGTACCAATCCCTTCACGGTCAATTTCCGGGCGAGCGCCGAATGGTATGCACGCATCTTCTACGAACAGGGCGACACGACACGGTGGCTCAACGTCACGCCGCTCTCCGGAAGTCCGAACATCACTTCCGTAACCATCATGGCCAAATCGGCCAACTACACCGGCAGCGACCGCCATGCCGATGTGGAGATAAAGCTCCCCGGAAATGTCGGAACGCAAATCCGGGTAACGCAGCCGGCCGTCGCCAGACCCAGGCAGCTCTCCGGCATCAGACGCACCCTCATCGGCGGAACGCTCGACGGGCCGGCGGAACTCTCTTTCGAATACGCAGACGAATCGGACGAGGTAACCTCCTTCACGACGGGAAGCGGCGACGGCGCCGTCACCTATTCGGTGGAGAAGGGCAGCTCCTCGGGTACCGTCACGATGGCCTCCGGAGGAAGCGAAAGCAGCTTCCAGATAAAAATGCTCGACGGACGCGCATACGGGTATGAGAATCTGGAGTGGTCTTTCGCCGACGCGAATACGGGCATCATCCTCAACCGGTCCACCGTATCGATAAGCCTCAGCTACGACAACAGCGAGGACAAGCTCCTGCAAAAAATCACGCGCAACGAGACAATGAGTATGCGCAACGGAGAGACCCTCGATACGGCGCAGGTCATCAACGAAACGTTCGACTACTTCTACGACAATCTCCGCGTGGACAGCATCTGCCACATCACCACCTACAATCCGAACGACGAGGCGAAAATGGTGCAGGATACCGTCCAATACAAGCTGAACTACCCGACACAGGAAACGGGATATCAGGACAACAACCTGACAGCCAACGTATGGAACATCTTCGTCCTGCCGGAGGCACAGGGTACGCCGTTTTACTCCCTCACCGGTTTCTGGCTGCTGGGACTGACGGGCGACCCGCAGAGCAACTTCCCCGAAAGCGCCGATATCACGACGCAGATACATTCTCAGGAAGGACTGCAAACCCCGTGGCCAACCCGATACCTCTACTCCTACCACCGCAACGGGGACGAACTCTCCGACGCCGCAACGGATATTGTCTTCCCGTCATCCACCCCCCGGCTGACCATGACCTTCTCCTACGAAACGCCGGCCGGCGACGGAGAGGAGGGCGACGACATCTGACACCCGGCCGCCGGTACAACATACATCCTTCCAGCCACAGAACCACACCCGGCCCGATACCTTTCCGGTACCGGGCCGGACCGTAAACCGCCTCCGACAGCCGAACTCCTTCCTGACCGCAACACGTCCGTATCTTCCTCCCTCCTCTTGTTCGCAACGTTACCGTACGCTATCCCCCTACCGGACGGCAATACCCGCACTCCCCTGGTCCCCTCCTGCCTCTTCAAGTCCGCGCACACGTTCTCAGGCTCCTGCCAAATGCACTGAACTTCGTTTTTTGCGTTCATTTCATCATATTTTTTCCCTTACATAATATTAAATTTTATTTGCCTATTTATTTTTACATAGAACTTATTGTACAATGTCAGTTCCATTTTCTCCATTAATCACTCAACCAAAAACACCTGACTTCATGAAAAAACTCCAATCCATCCTATGGATGGCAGCGGCAGGCTTTCTTGCAACAGCCTGCGAGACACCAACACAGTATGAATACGTCCGCCTGAGCGACGCCGCCTGTACATTCCTCGCCGACGGAAACATACCCAAAGCCATCGAAGTGGCAGCCTCCGGGCCATGGAGTGCCGAAACGGGCGCTTCGTGGCTCACCGTCACGGAAGAGGCGGAGGGCATCGTCCTCGCCGCTGCAGACAACAAAGCGGATTCCGAACGGCGGACCGAAATCACCATTGCCTGCGGACAAGCTACCGCACGTATCACCGTTATCCAGATGGCTCCGGAACACCGAACCAACCGTTACCGTATCCTCAAAACCTTCGACATGGGAGCCGTCCTGTCGAAAAACGGACGCTACGCTGCCGGAAACGTCAAGACCGTGAGGACAGACGACGTATGGGAAAACCGTCCGACCGTCATCGACATCGAAACCGACGAATGGATACAGTTCGGACCGCTGCCCGATGACCTCTACTGCATCGAAGTCCCTTTCGCCGTATCGGACGAGGGCACCGTTTTTTTCTATGATTCCAACACGAACGGATGCATCGGATTCGACATCTCCGGGAATGCCTTTACTCCGAAGGCTCCCGCCGGACAGACGACCATTCCGCAGGTACAGAGCATTTCGGCCGACGGACGCATCTGGGTCGGCTGGGGCCATCAGCCGGGCAACCTCTACCAACCCATCCGATGGATTGACGGAGAACCGGAGATACTGCCCGTACCGCCGCTCAATTTCCGCGACGCCCCATATGTGACAGGTGTCACGGCCCGCGGATGTTCCGCCAACGGTTCGGTCATCTACGGCAGCACGTGGGACAACCTCGACTTCGGAATGCTCTACTGGAAAGAGGGCAAGGTCGACTGGGTCGGCAGCGACGTCCGCGAAGTGGAAACCGTACAAATAGATAACGGTATAGGAGAAACCATCGACTACCGTCTGGTAAACGGCATGATCGCTACCGCCGAATACACCAAAATAAGTCCCAACGGCCGATGGATTGCCGGAGCCTACCGGACGGAAAAACTGGCCGGCAACGACATAGCGAGAACCCAATATCCGGCCTTTTTCAATACCGAAACGGGAAAAACAACCATAGTCACGGACTTCGGCGAAGGTTACGCATCCCACGCGACGGACGACGGCCTGGGCATCATCCTGCTCGGAACCTTTCTGCCGAGTTCGGGTATCGTGTACGACATCGAGCATCAGGTGAGCCTCGGCTCCGTAGAGGAATGGGTGTCCGACAATTACGGCATCATCATTCCGACGGGGTACATCACCTACATCACCCCCGACCGCTCGCGCCTGATGGGCAATGTTCTGGAAAGCACTGCGGTCGGAACACGTGTCGTAAGCTGGTATGTGGCTCCGCCCCTCGAAAAATAACCGACGCCCGTGCATACACACAACAGCAACACATTTTCCAAACGAACGAAATCGAAGAAAGCAACATGAAAAAAACAGTATTGGGGGCCGCTGCACTGCTCCTCGCCGCAGCTTGCCAGCCTACCGAACAGGAAGAACGCTCCCTCAACGTATCGCCGACCGAACTCTCGTTCACCGCGGTCGGGGCAGCATCCCAAACCGTTACAGTGACCGCCAACAACGTGACCTGGGAATACACCGTTCCGGCGGTTTCGCAGGAGTGGCTTTCTGTAACACAACAGGGCACTACGCTCACCGTCTCCGTCTCGGACAACCAACTGGCCGAAGAACGGATAGGCCAAATCCGGATAGATGCGACCGACAACAGCAAACTTCCCGCCCGCAGCGTCACGGTAAGGCAGGAGGCGAATCCCGAACCGCCGCAAGTCTCTCTTTCGGTCGAACCTGCCTCGCTGACATTTCCGGCCGAAGGGGCCGCACCTCAGCAGGTGACCGTAACCGCCGAACCCGAATCCATGGAATGGAGAGCCGAATCCGATGACGACGCACAGGGGTGGGTAACGCTGACGCAGGAGAAGGGGCAGTTGACCGTCGCCGTCTCAGACAACCCCGAAACCCGGCGCAGGACAGGCAAAGTCGTCGTAACGCCGCAGCATACCGCCGCCTCCCCGAAAACCATCGTAATCGTTCAGGAAGCGAAGGTACTTCCGCCCTCCCTCTCCGCCGATACCGAAGGCCCCATCGCATGGGAATACGACAACGATACGGGAACCGTCATCAACATCGCTGCCGTAAACGTCCAGTGGAGCGCAAAAGCCGTCGATGACGACGGGAGCACGCTTCCCTGGCTGAGCGTCTACCAGGCAGAGGATTACATCAATGCGGTTCCGCAGCGTAATACGGACAGCGCACCGCGTTCGGGCTTCATCGTCATTACGGCCGACCGGGAGGAGGTGGCCGAACTCCGCATCCCGGTCTCCCAGGGCGGAGCACCCGACCATCTCTCTACCCTGACCGGCGACCTCGACCTCATGACGCTGGACTTCGACCACGGTTACTCCACGCTGATGCCGTATGCACCCGACGACACCATGATTCCCGTAAGCACATGGGACATCAATATACTGACCGACGGAGTGACGCCCTCCATGGGCGGTATCGAAGGTTCGGGACACCGGCTCCACTTCATGCCCGTCACGGAACGAATCGAGATGAACGACGACGACATGTACATCCTCCCCGACGGGGAATACAAAATCGTTCCTGCACCGCTCGATTCCGATGGGGGCGGAGTTTACAAAGCTCCGTGGACTATCGAACAGGGCTCGGAGGGAGAAACGGTATGGTCGAAATACATGGGATTCTGGTATCAGGAATATAAGGAAAACACCGTCACGGCCTCGGCACCGATAATCTCGGGCACCGTTACCGTAACCAAAATGGAAGGGTTCGAGAACTCCTACGTCTTCGAGTTCGACCTGCTGGACGATATCGGCAACAGGCTCACTGGAACATATTCCGGCTCTATCGGCCTCAACGTAAACGGGAGGCAGCTTCCCGATTAATCCACGGACTCCGACCGCAGGTACCGGTCGAAAATAAAGGAGAAGGCCGCAACCATCGGGTTGCGGCCTTCTCATATACCTTACGGAACATCCGTTCCCTGCCGTCCGCTTCGTCTGCGGCCGAAAGTCAATACCTGAAACTGCTGCCGCCTATGAATTCGCGCAGTATAGAAGTAGGAGGAATCTCCGCCGACGATATGTTCAGAAAGTTGTCGAGGAACTTCAGCAGTCTTTTGGCCTCTCCATATTCGGGCACCTCATTTTATCTCGGCGACATCGCTCATTCTGCTCGAAAACGACAGCCACCGTATCCTGCCTGGGGCTGCCGGATACGTCGAAGGCGGCGGAAATATACTTCCGCCGCCTTCGACTCAAGAAGACAGAGGCTATAAGGTATCGGTGATATCCCACACGAAGGCCCTCATGCCCTGCATCTGTGTCTCTTTTTCCAGCTTGCGCAGGGCCTCCATCACACGCGGCATCTTCTCATCCTCGACCATGGCAATGATGGTGGAGTTCATGGCCGGCCACGTATGCGTGCCCATGTGAGGCTCACCGTCGAAAGACCCCCTCCCGTGCGTCAGCGGAAAAAGCGTAAAGCCGCGGACAGTATAGTGGTCGAGCAGGCCCTCCACACGCTCGGTAAGCGTCATATTGTATGAAATGAACAGTGCTTTCATCGTTTTCTATGTTTATGATGAACGTCCGGCGGGAATCTTCTCCCCGCCGGAACGCATCTCGTTTATGCTTCAGGCGTAGTGCCGTTGATATACGCTTCCCGCATCATCCGGCGGCGGCGCTTGACGCCCGCACCTCCGAACAGCGAGTACATGACCGGAACGGCCACGAGTGTGAGGATAGTCGAGAAAGTAAGACCGCCGATGACGGCCACACCCATCGGCTGCCACAGCTCGGAACCTTCGCCGAGACTCAGCGCCATCGGGAACATACCGAGAATGGTGGTCAGCGAAGTCATCAGCACAGGACGCAGACGGCTCTTGCCGGCAGCTATCACGGCCTGATTGATACCGTAGCCGCGCTCGCGCAGGAGATTCGTATAGTCCACCATCACGATACCGCTCTTCACCACGATACCGACGAGCATAATCGCACCCAGCAGGGCCATAAGGCTCAGCGAAGTACCTGTCAGATAGAGGGCGAAGAAGACGCCCGGTACGGCGAGCAGAATGGTAATCATGATGATGAAGGGGTTCACGAAGGATTCGAACTGGGTGGCCATTACCACGTAAACCAGAATGACTATCAGCACGAAGAGCACGATGAGGTCGCCGAACGACTCCTGCTGGTCTTCGAGCGTACCGCCCACTTCGATGAATACGTCGTCGGGAAGCACGTAGTCGGCCAGTACCCCGTTCACCTCGTCCACCACAGAACCGAGTGCGACGCCGTCGCCAAGCATCATGGTAACTTTAACGACTCGCTGACGGTCTTCACGCTCGATGGTAGGCGGAGCGAACTCCTCAACGACAGTACCTACGTCACCCACCCGGATGGCCTTGCCCGACGAGTTGTAAAGGATGATATCCTCTATATCCTGCACCGAGAGACGATAGGGTTTGGCGTAACGCACGATGATGTCGTACTCGTCGCCGTCTTCGCGGTATTTGCTGGCGGTATATCCGTTGATACGGTTACGGATGGCGGTCGAAACGGTCGCGGTGTTGAGTCCGTAGTAAGCCAGCATGTTGCGGTCGAGCTTCACGTTGTATTCGGGACGCATGTCCTCGCGGGAGATAATCACGTCGCGGGCACCGTCGAGCTTTTCCATCTTGCTCTTGAGGTCGGCCGCAATGGCGTTCGTCTCATCGAAATCGTAACCGAATACCTTGACCTCCACATTCGCGGCGTTGCCGATACCGCCGCCACCGCCCGAACCGCCGCCGGGCGTTACGGTGAACCGTTTCAGTTCAGGTATCTTGGCCAGCTCGGCACGCAGCTCGTCGCTGATGAGGAATATCGACTTCTCTCTCTCGTGCGCCTTCGGGAATTTCAGCGTATAGTTAATGATGTACGAACCCGACGTGTTCATGGCCGAAAAAGCGGTCGTCTCCGAAGCGGAACCGGCACTGGCCGATACGCGTTCCACATAGGGATACATTTCGAATATCATCGTATCTATCTGGCGCGCTATCTTCTTCGTGTACTCGAGCCCCGTATTCTGTTCGAGTTCGACCTTCATGCTGATGGAGCCGTTATCGGACACGGGCATGAAGTCGCTCGGCACTTTGGTCGCCACGAACAATCCCACCAGGAAGATGACGAACACGGAGCACATCACGACCGCCCGGTGGCGTACGGCCCACGTAATGATGGATGCATACCAGTTGTCGAGGTTGTCAAGGAAACGGTCAATCGGCTTGAATATCACACCGAGTCCCTTATACGTATGCATGTAGTTGCCCTTGAGCAGCTTCGCCGAAAGCATAGGCGTCAGCGAAATAGCCGTCAGGGTGGATATCGTCACGATGATGGAGACCATCCAACCGAGCTCCCGGAACATGATACCCGACATGCCCGACACGAGCGTAAGCGGCAGGAACACGGCAACGACCGTCAGTGTCGTCACGATGACCGACAGCCACACCTCGTTGGTACCGTATATGGCCGCCTCCTTGGCCGAAGAGCCCTTTTCCATGTGGGTGGTGATATTCTCCAGTACCACGATGGCATCGTCCACGACCATACCGATGGCGATGGAGAGCGAACTGAGCGAGATAATGTTGATGGTACCGCCCGTCAGATAGAGGTAGATGAAACCGGCGAGTAGCGAGATAGGTATCGTCACGCAGATAATCAGCGTCGCCCGCCACCTACCCAGGAACACGAGGACGACGAGGATGACGAAGATGAAGGCGAACATGATGGTCTCCGTCAGCGAGGATATACTGTCACGGATATTCTCCGAACCGTCCATCAGGACGCTTATCTCGATGTCATTCGGCAGATTCTTCTGAATGGACGGCAGCGTCTCCATTATCTGGTCCACAATGCTGACGGTATTCGCCCCGGCCTGTTTCTGTACGACGACACGCACGCCCTTGCGGCCGTTGATGCGCTCATCGAGCGTCTCCTCTTCAATCGTATCGCGTATCTGGGCCACGTCGCGCAGGAAGATATCGCGGCCTCCGTAACTCGTCACGAGGATGCCGTAAAGGTCATCGCTGGAGTTGAACTCGCCGTCGGTCTTGACATTGATGGTGTTGTTGCCGATATCAATCGTACCGGCCGGTACATTGACGTTTTCGGCGGCTATCACCTGTCCGAGCTGTTCGACAGTCAGGTTGTAAGCCTCCATCTTACGCGGGTCCACATAGACCTGTATTTCGCGCTCCGGCGCACCCATCATGCTGACCGAACCCACGCCATTCACACGGTTGAGGCGGTTGACGAGCTGGTCGTCCAACAGTTTGTAAAGACCGTTATAGCTCTTGTCGGCCGTCACCGAAAGCACCATGACCGGAATCATGGAACTGCTGAACTTGTACAGTGTAGGATTGTCCACTTCGTCGGGCAGGAACGTGCTTACCCGGTCGATGGCGTCCCGGATGTCGTTGGCCGCCACATCGAGGTCGGTACCCCATTCGAATTCGAGCGAAATGAGCGAAAAGTTGTCCGACGATTTGGAGGTAATATCCTTCAGGTTATCCACCGTGTTGAGATTGTCTTCCAGTACACGGGTCACGTTGGTCTCTATATCCGCAGCGTTGGCCCCCTCGTAGGTCGTGATGACCGATATGGTAGGCATATCCATCTCCGGATACATGTCGATGGCGAGGTTGCTCAGCGAAAAAATACCGAGTATCATCACCATCAGGAATATCAGGACCGTAGAAATAGGCTTCCTGACCGCACTCTCATATATCTTCATTGTTTATCCTTGTTTCGTTTGGTGTTTGAATTGTCCGGGCAGCCGACCGCCCGGACGGATGAAAGCCTACTGCTGCGCTCCTTCGATGACCTGCACCTTCATGCCGTCGAGCAGACGGGCGGAACCGGCGATAACGACCTTCTCCCCTTCGGCAAGACCGGCGAGCACCTCTATCCGGTCACCTACCTGACGGCCCGTGGTCACGAAGCGGCTCTCTACGGTACCGTCGTCCTTCAGGACGTAGACATACTTGTCGTTGGTCCCCGTCTGGCGCTGGATAGCCACGTCGAGTACGGTCACGTTATCCACCTCGCCCATGTTGAAGGTCGTGCGGGCGTACATGCCCGGACGGAGTGTCAGTGCGGAGTTACCTACGGTTACCTCCACCTCGAACGTACGCGAAGTCGGGTCGATGGCCGGTGCGATACGGCTCACCTTACCGGAGAATACCTGGTCCGGATAGACGTCCACTTTCACCTCTACCGGCATCCCGATATAAACCTGCGGAAAATACTGCTCCGACACGAAGACGTACGCCTTGAGCGGGTTCATCTGCATCACTTGATAGATACCCGTGCCGCTCATCGAGGAGAAGAGGTCGCCCTCCTCGTTGTAACGCGCCGTTACCACGCCGTCGAACGGACTGCGGAGCGTTACGTTCTCCTCCAGATTCGATACGGTCTCCTTCAAGACATTGATATTGGTCTCGGCCGCATCTATCTCCTGCTTGGAAATCCCTCCCGTCTCATATACGGGCTTCATCCTTGCAAAATCGAGTTCGGCATTGGCAAGCTGGAGGGCATTGGTGTTGTACTGCGTCTTGTCCATTTCGGCGAGTATCTGGCCCTTCTTGACCTTGTCGCCGACATCCACGTTCAGCTTCTCGATACGGGCCGTTATCGAAGGAACGATATACGTCTGTTTGTACGCCTCCAGATTGGCCGTGAAATCCACGGACTGGGCCACCTTCTCCTTGTAGGACTGCTCTATCTTCACCGAGACGGCTTCGTCGCCCCCGCCGGTCACAGTCTTGTTCTTACCCTTGCAGCCGGTAAAAGCCACTACCGACACAATCGCCGCTGCGATTAAAAGACTTTTTCTCATAATTCACCAATATATATTTATCATTTATTTTCAGAATAGTCCGCACCGGACACGCTGTCGGTTCTCTCCGTTTCGGGCACATAATCCAAACCGATTATCTTCTCGTAATCGGCTTCGGCCGCGAGATAGTCGTAGATGGCCTGCGTATAGTTGAGCTGCGCCTGCGTCAATTGCAGTTGCGAAGAGTTCAGTTCGAGGATGGTACCCGCACCGCCGGTATAGCGTGCATTCATGATGTCGTACGCCTTCCGGGCCTGGGCCATGGCCGTCTCGTTCGCCTTCATCTTGCTGCGTGCCGTAACGAGATTGCTGATGGCGGTACGCACCTGCATGCCGGTCGATTCCTCCATATATTCCCGCTGCATCTTGAGCTGGTCGATGGCAATCTTGGCCTGCTTGGCCTGGTTGTTTATCTTGTTTCCCGAGAATATCGGTATGGAGATGGAGACGCCCACACTCGCCGGGTACTGCCACCAGAACTGTTTGGATGAGCCGGCAACCTGGCTGCCCCCTCCCAAATCGCCGAAGTTAATCTCCGGCATGTCGTTTCCGTAAAGACTCAGCGAACCGAAAGCGGAAACGGTCGGGATACGCTGCGCATTGGTCATCTTCAACTGGGCCTCCAGCATCCGCTCCTGTATGTCGAGCAGCTTCAGGTCGCTGTTGTTGCTGACATCCGTGGAGTAATACCCCGTACTGTTGACAATGTCTTCCGAATAGTAATCGAGGTCACCGACAAATGTTATCTCCACGTCGTTCGGCAGACTCAGCAACATGTGCATGTAGAGGTCCGCCACCTCTATCGACCCCTCCGTCTGGATGATATTCGGCATGATGGCGCTCAGGTTGGACTGCGCGGTGATGTAGTCGTACTCGGAACCGAGTTCGGCCTCGTACATCATCCGGGTGTTATCGACCGTCTCCTGCATGATTTTCTCGCTCTCGCGCAGCACGTCCAGCGACTCCTGCAGAAGCAGCATGTTGTAGTATGCCTTCCGCACCTCATTGACCATGTTCACCCGTGAAGAACGCGCCGACTCCACCGCCTCCGCAATCTGGGCATCGTTGAGTTTCAGGGAAGCATACACTGACGGAACGAAAAGGGGCACGTTCAGGTTAGCGGCGACGGTCACCGTATTGTCGGCTCCGAACGAAAGCCCGCTCTTGGACATCTTCTGCTTGATGATGGCATAACTGTACTGTCCCGACCCCGAAAGCGACGGGAGCAGGTTGCCTACGGTCTCCTTCCGGACATAATCCTGACGCTCTATCTCCATGTCGGCGATTCGTATCGTCGGATTCTCGTTCAGCGCTATCTCTATCGCCTGGTCGAGGGTAAGCGTAATAGTTTGCGGTTGCGTCGGCTCCTGCGCGCCGAGTACGGCGGCGGCACACGATGCAAGGGCTGCTAAAAATACTCTTTTCATCACTAACCTGATTTTCTTTTGTTTATTCTATCCCTTTCAAAATATTCCCGTCTATGTACTCCCTTCCCTTCTCGGTAGTTATCCCCCTCAGAAAGAACATTATCGCAAGTTGTAACGGACGCGGCTCCGGTTTATTATCATCCACATGGGCGGAAATGACGACATCGGAAAAATCCCGGTGCAGACCATACAGGTATCGCGTGAGGCTCCGTGCCATCAATTCCGTATCGATACATCGCAGGAAAAGCCCCTGCTCAATGCCTTTCCGCAGCCGCTGTTCGTTGTTGCGGACAATCGTTTCGTGGTGATTGCGCATCACCTCATCGAATATCTGCGGATAGTACTTGATGAGGTCGAGCACCACCAGTTTGGTCGATGCCCTGAACTCGGAACTGTGGCCGAACATTATCCAGAACTCGTCTATGACGTTCGACGCGGCCTTCATCTGTCCGAGCATCTCCTCCTCGTGCCTCCTGAGATGGTAGTATATCGACTGCCTGACGAGGTCTTCCCGGTCGGCGAAATTCTCGTACAGCGTCCGCTTGGATATGCCGCAGGCGACAGCGATGTCGTCCATACGCACAGACTTGATTCCCATCTCGGAAAACATCCGCGTGGCCTCGGTTATCACCCTCTCCTTAATCTCCATATTCATCCCCCTTTTGCAGGGACAAATGTACGGCGAAAACTATAAAAACAAAAAAAGTTTTCGCGTTTTATTCCGTTTTTTTAATTTTTTTAAATAATTCGTCCGCCGGACAATAAACGCGGCCAACCCTCGTTGTACGCATCCTCAACGTACATTTTCGGCCGAATACCGCAAATGTAATCCGGGCAGCGGTCACATGCAACAATATATCGTCGAAACGGGAATAAATCTGGATGAACAGGAAACCACAGCGACGGCCAGGTATCTTTTCGGAGCGAAAGTAAGGGGGCGGAAGCGTCTCTTTGCCCGCTTCCTTTCTTGGAGAGCCGCCGCCAAACGGTTATCTTTGCCGAGAACCGAAACAGGAGATCCATGTGGAGAAAAACAGCGATAATAGCGATGGCCGCCGCAGCCTGCATGGCATGCGGACGCCGGACGGCCCTGAAAGCCGGTACGCCCGCCTCTCTCCCTGCGGGAGAATGCGCCGCAACAGCAAAACTTTCCGTACCGTATCCTGAGATACCGACCTACCTGAACGGAGAAGAGGAAGAAGCCGGTTATGTGCTGATGCACTTCTGGGACGGAGTGGACTTCTCGGACGAATCGTGGACGGAAGCCGCGGAGACCATGGAGGAGGCTTTCGCACGTTTCATCACAGTCGCCTCCCTCTATCCCGACATGGAACTGTCGAAACAGGCGGTAGCCCGGTTGATGCAGCGTCTCGGCGAAGAGGCCGTCCCCGACGTCTACGACCTGATGACAGGGCTCGCCGACAAATACCTTTACGACCCCAACTCTCCGCTGCGCAACGAAGAGCTCTACATCACTGTGCTCGAAGAGCAGATAGCCGACCCCGACCTCGAAGATATATATAAGGTAGCCCCGCGCGAGCGGCTCCGGATGGCCCTGAAGAACAGACCGGGCGACCGGGCCGCAGACTTTTCCTTCACGACCGGAAAAGGCGGACACGGCACCCTGTACGGCATAGACGCCGATTACGTACTGCTCTTTTTCCACAATCTGGGATGCCCGGCATGCCGGGAAGTGCGCCAGGGAATCGTCTCGGTAACAGCCCGGGAACCGGCGGCGGGGATGCTGGCATCCGGCAAACTCCGGATAATCGCCCTCTACCCCGATACCGACATGGCCGAATGGGTGGCCCATGCGAACGAAATTCCCGACACATGGATAAATGCCTGCGACGAAGCGCAGGAGATTAACGAAAAAGAACTCTACGACCTGCGGGCGATTCCGAGCCTTTACCTGCTCGACAGGGACAAAAAGGTGATATTGAAAGATTTCGTCAATCCGGAGATGTTGTCCGATGCCCTGACCTATTCGGAAGCCGATTAACGGAAAGACAGAAAAAATAAATCGAAAAGGCGCCCCGGCGTAAGTCATGCCGGGGCGCCTTCATTGTCACAGGGCCAACCGAAAGGGGATGAAACGATGCTGTCGGTCCGGACCCGTACCTTACACCTCGCGGGAAGCCTTCCGTTCCCCTTTTATCGCATCCATATTTTCAATAGCCCAGGCAATCAGACCGTTGATATGCGGCAACAGCGATTTGGCCCGCTCCGTCAGCGCATACTCCACACGAGGCGGAACCTCCGGATAGATGCTCCGCGTCAGATAACCGTCCTCTTCCAGCGTCCGCAGCGTAACGGTCAGCATCTTCTGGGAGATATCCGGTATGGCTTTGCGCAGCGCCCCGAAACGCATCGGTTCCGCTCCGTCAAGCGTATAAAGTACCAGCAGCGACCATTTGTCGCCTATCCGGGCGAGCACGTTGCGTATCGGGCACCCCGGAAACAACGCATCCTCCACACTCATCCTGTCCATACAATCGCATTTCAAATTACAGTTTACAAAAGTAAGCATACATCTTCTTTACCGCAAGTAAAAAAAATTCACAAAAAACGGCAGCCAACCCGCTCATTTCCAACAATGGTCACATGCAAGTAAGTAACTGAAAAACAAGTACCTACTTGACATACATGCAAGGATGCATTATATTTGCATCCGAAAAGATACTTAATATTTTTTAGATACCATTATTAACTTTCAAACATGTACCGAGATGAAAAAAGTATTGTTCATTCTATTTAACCTTTTAACGATTACAGCCATGGCACAGGACAAAGGACGCTTCGAAGTGTACGACCTCGACAATTTCAAACTGCACGTCTATTATACCAATGACGCCCTCGGCGACGCGAGCTACATCATCGAGGGAACGCAAGAACTCGTAACGATGGAACAGCCGCTGTTCCGGGACAACGTCGCCGAATTCGACCGCTACCTCGCCAGCCTCGGCAAACCGGTCGTACGGCGCATCACAGACTACCATGTGGGAGGAACCGGCGACCACGCCACCGTCATGGCGGAAGGGATGCCGGAGTTTACGAAAGGAGAAATCTACGGAGGCATGATGCAGGGATTCGCCGCAACCTTCGGCAATGCGCTGGCCGACCTTCCCACCGGTTCGGTCAGTGAAGCCGCCTTCGGCTCCACCCATACATGGGCCGGCATTCCCTTCCGGTTCGAACGCGGTGCCTCCACCGACTTTCCCGGAGCAAGCATCCTGATAGGCGGAAAGGTGTACTATACCCACTGGGCTCCGGCAAAAGCACACCCCAGCTCCCTGCAAATCTCCTCCCCGGCCGCAGTTGACGCGGAAATAGCCGAGGCCCGGAAAGCACTCGCATCGGGAGCCACCCTCTTTATCGGAGGACACGGAGGCGCAGCCGACGCCGATGCCGTCCGGTTCAAAATCGACTATCTGGAGAACGTCCGGCACCTGTTGGCAGAGCACACCTCCCGGGAAGCGTTTCTTCGAGCCCTGAACGAAGCCTACCCCGGACTGCCGGGGGCGGAAGGAACGGAAGCACTCGCCGCAGCCCTCTGCGGCGACAACTGACCTCCGAAACGACGGGAGAGGCCGGTATCAACCGCACGCATGCGGTTCGACAGGCCCGGTCTCCTTGAAACCGGGATACCACATAGAAGAAACTGCCATTCCTATCGAGGGGAGTTTGCGGCCGCAAACTCCCCTCATTGCTGCGAATGACCGATACCGCAGCAGACCGCAAGAACGACGCACCGGTACCGAAATACGGAACATCACCAATGTTCGGTCATATACTTCCAATAACGCACCGGCATGCAACGGCGCTGCTGTTTCGGATTCAGCCGTTCCCTTATCGTCAGTGCACCGTAATAAATCCGCCAAAGCGCCCCGCAGACCTCTTCGCCTTCGGCAGCCATGGAGGCGGGCAGCCTCCCGTCCGCCAGGCGGCCGTCGGGCTGAAACTCCACCTCACGCAGGGAATGCAGGTCGTACCCGTAACCGTATCCGCGCCTCATATCGCATATCAGCCAGCACTGGTCGGAAAAACGTTCGCGGAAATGAGCTACCGTCAGAGGCAGTGCATTATACCGCGGCGATACGGGTGCAAAATAGCTGCCATCGGCCGCCTTCTGGAAACGCACGAACTGCATGAGCCGGTGCCCCTCCTTCGCCACCCTGCACGCCGTCTGCTTCATCCGAAGTACCGCACTGTCCGTAAAGTCGTACTCCACACCGTGCGGACTCCCGAATATCCGACACAGATACCGGAACAGGAGCATATCGGCCCCCTCCTCTTCCGAGAGCCACACGCAAAGCACCATATTGCAGACGCCCTTTCCCGCACGCTGCTCCAGCCCCCTCCAAACCCGCGCGGCAAGAACCTCATCGGTCACGACACGGAATCTCTCCTCGACGAACAAAGGGCCGGGTTCCCCTTCCACCGCCAGAAAATCGGGAAACTCCCTGCGCGCATAGGCATGAAAAACCGCGGTCAGCAGCCCCTCGAAACTTCTGTCGTAAACGAACGTCCTCATCGTTTCCCCCGTCCGCCGGCCGGGTCTCCCGTTTCCGGCCCTTCGGGCCACAGCTCGGGCCGGGCCGCAATCTCCTGTATATCGTTGATAAGCCGGCATGTATGATAACCGTCTGCAGCAGCATGACTTACGAATACGGACAGCGGCAGCCACATGCGGCCATCGCGGCGGAAATACCTGCCGAACCGGATGAGCGGAAACAGGAAGGGACTGTCCGTATAGGTATCCTGCGAAAACGACGTAAAACTGAGCCACGGCAGACACGACACGGGACAAAAATTCCGGGGCTGGCCGGGACGGGCCTTTATCACCCCGCGAACCTTGCCGTAACGCTCCATATCCCCGGTCACCGTCCGATAGAACGTTCCGAATCCGCTGTCGTATTCGCTCCATACATCTGTAAAGGTATTGTCCTCCGGATGAAACAGGGTATAGGAGGGAACCACTTCGTCCCAATAGCCGAGCCGTCCCTCCTCATCGAATCCCATCCGGAACTCCCGGTTGCGATTTACGGCCCGCATGATGGCATAAAGCATCACGGGGAAAAATTTCAATCCGTGCTCCCCGCGGAAATCGAGGAGCGCCGTGATATCCACGTCGGAGGAAATGTTGTAACGCGCCTTGACCTGCCTGTAATAGTAATCGAAATGCGCGCTTCTCTCCCACTCCTCCCTATCAATAACATGAAATACCGCACTCATATATTCAGATGTTTAACCATATTCCGTATCCGTCACGCGTCGCAGCCGTCCGCCCCTCCGCAACGGTCATTCGGGAAAGGCGAACGACAACTGCCCGGCAGTCGTCCGGCACCTCTGTCGGGGGACGAGTGTCCTGCGTACCCGTTCCGGCGTCATATCGGCGATACATGCCCCTGCCGGCACTCCGCCGCAGGTCACGAAGTAGCGCGCCTTCTTCATTACCACCCCCATCCGTGCCATCGCATCCGCCGTAATACGCCCGCTGCGACGGGCTGTCACTATCATCCGGGCCGACTTCACACCGATGCCAGGCACACGCAGTATCAAGCCGTATTCCGCCCGGTTGACATCCACCGGAAAAATTTCCGGATGGCGAAGCGCCCATGCCAGCTTGGGGTCTATCTCCAGGTCGAGGTCGGGATGGGCGTCGTCCGCGATTTCAGCCGCCGTAAAACCGTAAAAACGCATCAGCCAATCGGCCTGATAAAGACGGTTCTCACGCACCAGCGGAGCACTCCCGACGGAGGGCAATCGCTTGTCGTAAGAATTCACCGGTACGAAACCGGAATAGTAAACCCGCCGCATCCCCTTGACACGGTAGAGCTGCGACGAGAGACGGAGTATCTCGCTGTCGCGTTCGTCCGTCGCCCCCACTATCATCTGCGTACTCTGCCCGGCCGGAGCAAACGGAGGAGCGCTGCGGAACAGACGGCGCTCCTCAGCACCGGCTATCACCCCCTGATGGATGAAAGACATGGGGGTATAGATGCTTTCGCGGCTCTTGTCGGGGGCGAGCAGCCGGAGATTGGCCTCCGTCGGAATCTCAACGTTCACGCTCAGCCTGTCGGCATACCGGCCCGCCTCCATCACCAGCTCCCGGCTCGAACCCGGTATGCTCTTCATGTGGATATATCCCCCGAAACGGTGTACGGTACGGAGCTCCTTCACCACGCGCAGCATCCGCTCCATCGTATAATCGGGACTGCGCACCACACCGGAACTGAGGAAAAGCCCCTCGATATAGTTACGGCGGTAGAACTCCATGGTCAGTCCGACCAGCTCCGCCGTAGAAAGCATCGTACGCGGCCGGTCGTTGCGACGCCGGTTGATACAGTAGGCACAGTCGTATATGCAGAAGTTGGTCAGCATTATCTTGAACAGCGACACGCAACGGCCATCCTCCGTGAAACTGTGGCACACGCCCCACGACCCCGTACTGCCCGGCGCCCCGTCCATCCCCCGCCGGCGAACTCCGCCCGACGAACACGACACATCGTATTTCGCCGATTCGGCCAATATCCTGAGTTTTTCCGACAAATCCGTCTTCATCTCCGTCTCTCCGTTTTATCGTCCGCCGCAAATCACTCCGTCCATGCAGCACCACCACAAAAATACATTATTTTTCAATATAAAATACAATTATTTTATATTAACATAAATATATTAATAACATACTGAGACACAGCCGCAACCGTCCGACAGCTCCGTAAGAACGAAGACAAGGCCGCACAAAAGCTCCGCCGGTGCACGGGACACCGGCGGAGCCTTCACGAAGGGCGCGACGCAGCTATCGGCAGAAGAGACGTCCGGCCGGATGCGGTTCCGAACCGGGAGGAACGGGCCAGCCGTTACCGTCCGAACCTTCGTCGCACGATACGGAACACCGCCCACCCGACACCGAACGCCAGGGCGAAGAGACCGCAGCCCATCAGGCTCTTCTGAAACCACGACAGCGGCACCTTCACCGGTACCTCCACCCGCTCGGTGCGGACACTGCCGGAAAGCTCGCTCTCCCGCTCGAAGGTATCCCGAACGGTCACCCCAACGGGTTGGCGCTGGGGCTTGTTTTCAAGGGTATGGGAGAGGGTACCGTCGGCAGCGACACGGGCCGACGAGGTTGCCAGAGAGGTTTCGAGGAAGGAGCTGTCGGCCGCCACCCGCACCATCCTGCTCTCCACGGGCACCTCGACATAGATGACCGTATCCCGCAGCTTCTCGACATACCGCACCTCCCGTTCTACCTGAAGGCTGTCGGATACCGACGGCGAAAGGGCTGTCCGCCCCGGACAGCATCCGGAGAGCAGCACCAGCGCCGCCAATGCAAATGCAAAAAATCGTTTCATACCTTTTCCAATCATAAGGCCATCATCCGCAGCACCCCTCCGGCCGCAATGCCTCTCTCCGACCGCCGCCATCCGCAACAGTACGACGAGGCGACCCTCACAGATGCAGCACCTGCCGGCGATTCGTCCTGCACCACGAAACATGCAGCCACGCATAGCCGCGCTCGTCTATCAGTTGGTCGAAATCGAACCCGCCGCTCTCCAGCAGAGCGAACAGCGCGGCATTGGCGGACGGGCTCCCCACGGTGATATCCGCCGCCTCGCCGTACATATGCCGGGAACGGGGCGCCCCGCCCACCGCTGCATTCAGTGCCGGAGAACGGTAGCCGCTGTTCACCGCGACCGGCCCGCCCCACGCTTCTCGAAGCGGGTCGAGCAGATGGCCGATAAGGTCGTGCAACGCCGCTACGGCCTGCGGCGGGGGCGTATTGTCGATACCGCGAGAACGGGCCACGGCGGACACACAGAGCTCCTCGACCGTAAAATACTTTCCCATGACACATCACCCCCTTTCTTCCCGCCTGTCCGCTTCGTCCGACGGCGCTCCGACTCCTTCGGGGACCGCGTCATCCTCCGTGCCGTCCGCTCCGGCTCCCTGCTGCTCCTTCTTCAGGAACTCCTCCAGCCAGGCCACTTTCCGGGTGAACTGCAGGCCGATGAAATAGTCAAGGAAGCGTATCACCGGATTATCGGGCATCAGCAGATGCAGATTCTTGAGGATGTTGGAGGAGTAGAAATAGATGAATACATAGGTGATTACCTTCACCACATAGAGCGCCTCCTGCGTATCGTCCTGATATTTTCCGACTGCATACACCATTACGACGATGCCGAGATAGACCAGCAGGTATCCCGCCGCAAGGATGAATTTCTTGAAACTGAACCTCTCCCTGGCGGCGATAAGGCCGGCCAGAATGCCGAAAAGAATGTCGCATGCAGCGAAAATGAGCAGCAACAGCATGGCATTGTGCACAGGCTGGAGCGTAGCGATGCAGGCCCCGAAAAAGGCCGCCACCGCGGTTTTGATTATATCCCAGTTCATATATCGATAGTTAAAATGAAAAAGCCGGTCTCCGCGCACAGCCCGCAGCGGGAAGGGCCGGCACCCCGTCATTCATGTGCCATCCTTCCGCGTCAAAAATACTATCCGCCCCACACGGCCGACTTCTACAAATCCGGAAATACCCTGCCGTAACCATACGGCTTCGTACCGCCCGATGCACCTCCTGTGCCGTACGGTCGCCGGCCGAAGCGCCGCAGCGAACGGCCCGCCCCCTCCGGCCGGAAAGGCAGCGCTTCCGGAGGAGTCCAAACCGATAAAAAAGGGGCGGCCGCTGTACAGCGGCCGCCTCCCTACTCCGAACGATACCCGTCAGACCATTCCCCGGTCGATACCGAATTTCTCCGCATCGTGATGCACCCCTTCCGGCTCGACATGCACGACGATATCGTAAATATTGTCAATCCGCGCCTTGATGCTGCGCTCCACCTCGTTCGCTATCCGGTGGGCCTCCGTCACCGAAATCGTGCCGTCCACCTCGATATCGAGCGCAATCATGTACATGTTGCCTATCTGCCGCGAACGCACCCGGTGGGGATTGTGCGCACCGGGCACCGCCTCCACGGCCTGGAATATCCGGGCATAGACCGTCTCGTCCTTGACGCCGTCCATCAGTTCCACATTGGAATCCATGAATATCGTTACGGACGACTTGATAATGAAAAGGCTTATCACAAGGCCCGTTACCGTATCGAGTACCGGCATATCCAGCGCGAAGGTGAAAACGAGCCCCACGAGCACCCCCAGCGAAATGATGACGTCGTTGCGCATATTCACCGCATTGGCCGTCAGCAGGGCGCTCTGCACCCTCTTGCCCTGCCGGTACTGATAGAGCGCCAGAAGCAGCTTCCCCACGATGGAGAACAGGGTAACATAGATGGCTACCGGTGCAGGCATCAGTTTGGGTTCGGGAGAGAACATGCTCTCAACGGACGATACGAGCATCTGCACGCCGGCATAGAAGATGATAAGCGAAAGAATTTTGGTAGCAATGGTCTCCGCCTTCTCGTATCCGTAAGGATACTTCTTGGTGGGCGGTTTGCCCACGATGCGTGCGGTAAATATCATCACCACGGAGATGACCACGTCGGTGGCCGAGTCGATGCCGTCGCCCAGCACGGCCAGGCTGCCTGCCAAAGCACCTACCGTTATCTTCGCCGCAGAGAGCACGGCATTGCCTACGGTGCTTATCCAAGAGGTTCTTACCAGCACCCTGTTACGCACCGCATTGTCGTCGATAGCCATTTCACAAAGAGGATTAAAAAAGACCGGAATTTCTCCTTTCCGGCCTTTCGAAGTTAATATTGCAACTATATGCCATTCCGATACCGTCCATCATTTCCTGCCTCGAATCCGAATGACAAATGTACGAATTTTCCGGCAAATCCCCTCACCGGGAGCGGCAGGAAAGGCAACCACCGGCAGAAAGAGAAAAAAGAACGCCAAAAATAGAGGAAAGAGAGTGAGAAGTTCTAGTGTGAGAGTGAGTGTGAGAGCTTTCCTCTATTTGGCGCGTTCTTGTACGACGAATACACATCACGGGAATACTCCCGCCGTTGTTCCGAAAACCCTGCTGCGGCACGACCGAAAAAAGAGAGTAAGTCCGAATTCGGGATGCAATCGAGATACATCCGCATGATACGTCAGAATCCAACCTTTTTAACCTTACCCCAATTAGATTACAGATTCCAAAATAAACGTTAATAGACTAACGACTTACTCTCTTAATCCTGCCACATGTCCTTTCCGATAGGCACCGGCCTTCCGTGTCGCTCCCGCCGCCGCGGGAATCGCCGGACCCGGAAAGCGGAACGGCCGTCTGTCAACAATCCGTTTCGGTACCGGCGTCCATGCCGCCTATCTTTTCGGTTTAAAGATAAACAATGAAAACCGTACTATAAGGCTTATTTCCGTTATAGTCCCCAAAAACCGAATTTCGGCACATCTCGACACGGATTTTCGCCCGGAAACAGCGGTCGGTCTCTTTCACAGATGCGCCTGCTCCCTATATTGCGACGGCGACATCCCCGTATGCTTTCTGAAAAAACGGCTCAGCAGGGACTGGCTGGAGAAACGGGCCAATCTCACGACATCCTTGATGTCCAGCGACGCATCCCGCAGCAGGGATTTTATCTCAAGCAGCGTATGCTCCACGATACACTCCTTGGCCGACTTGCCGGTGACGTCGTGCACCACCATCGTGAGATACTTCGGCGAGATGCAGAGCTTGTCGGCATAAAAGGATACTTCACGATTCGTGGAGTAGTGCTCCGTCACGAGGTTCAGAAACTTATAGACGAGCTCCTCCTTATGTCCGTATCTGATACCGCCCCGGACCGCCTCCTTTTTGAACTGTACGAATATGTCCCAATAGAACACCCGGAGCAGCAGGATGACGGACTCGCGGCGGATATGTCCCGTCTCCGAACCGGCCTTGCACGCAAGCGCGTGTACGAAGTTCCGAAACCGCTCCACCTCGCTCTCCACCAGCGTGAAAACATAGTGTTGGCGCATGTAGAAGAAAAAATCGAGCGTCGGACGGCACATCCCGCTCAGAACGTCCATGAAGAGCGTGTACGAGGTTTTAAAAAAGAGCATGGCAAAATCGTCGCTTTTCTCGCTCAGCACCGCGAACATGTGGGGTATCACCACCACGAGGTCGTCCTTCGACACCCTGCGCCTGACGGAAAAGATATCCAATACGGCACTGCCTCCGGTACAAACCCCGACGAAACCCTCGGAAAGATAGGCGGGGTGACAGCCGACGGGTAAATACCTGACGTCGGAATAGACCGTAAAATCCTCGAAACCGGGAAGCACGCCGCCTTTCGCTGAACTTCTCACTTTCTCTTTCATCGTAACCTGCATGTTTATCGGGAGCCGGAACCGGTTCCCGTTGCAAACGGGAGATAAAGATAATGAATTTCCGGTTCAATACCAAAAGAGGGCGGCCCCGCAGGAAACCGCCCTCCATGCACACACCGTTAATCGGCTCCGCCGGCCGGATAGATGACCCTCCCCCTCTTGACAGTCCGGACAACGGCGATATCCTTTATCTCCGTCCCGGGCACCTTGAGCGGATTACGGTCGAGAATGACGAAATCGGCTATCTTGCCGGGCGTTATCGAACCCCGGTCGTCCTCCTGTCCGTACTGTCTGGCACCGTTGACGGTCACCATCCGCAAGGCCTCCATGGGAGTTACCGCATACTCGGGCCCTATCGGCTGCCCGCTGCGGGTAATGCGGTTCACGGCATTGTAAATGCTGAACAGCATGTCCGGAGGCACCACCGGCGAGTCCTGATGTATGGTGATATTAAGCCCCTTTCGCTCCAAGGCAGTACGCAGCGGACTGATGCGCCGTCCCAGCTCCGGACCGAGAATCGAAGTCAGATAGTAATCGCCCCAATAATAGGTATGGTCGTTGAAGAACGACACGTCCACTCCAAGCTCTTCGGCCCTGTCGAGCTGCTCCTCGGTAATCGTCTGGGCATGTATCAGCACGGGCTTCATACCCTCCTCGGCTGCCGTGACCAGTTTGGCCCGGGCATACTGGTCGAGAAACTGCCCGATAGCCGCCGAACCGTTGGTATGCGCTATCACCTGATATCCTTTCCGGAGGCACTCCGCCAACTGGGCGTACAGCTCATCGTCCGTCATCTGCGGGAACCCGTCGTAATCCGCCCCCTTGCCCGCCGGAACGACATAATACGGCTCCAGCAGCCATGCGGTCTTCGCCTGCGGCGAACCGTCGAGGAAGAGTTTCACACCGGCACGACGCAGTCCGTCCCTGTAAACGGCCTCACGGCTCGGGACGGACATGCTGCCGAGGTCGCCGTAGCTGTTGATATCAATGATGAGGGAATCGCCCTGCTCCACAATAGTCCGCACGCTCGCCGCAATATTACTGCCTGCACCGTCCTGTGCGGTAGTAATGCCGTGCGAGGCATATACGCGCATGGCATGCCGCAGGACGTCCTCTTCGCTCGGCGCATTCGTAACGGCATTATCCATCAAGACATTCGGGTCATAATAGAGCCGGAAATAAGCCTCCTCCTCCAAAAGTCCGTTCAGCCGGCCGTCCGGATAACGGCCCAGCAGCGCAGCGTATTCCCGCACCAGCGGACTGCCCGGGGAATACCCCATCAGCTCCAGCGCCCTGTTGTTCACGACAGCCACATGGTTGCTCATGTGAATGATACAAACAGGCACCTCCTCCGATATTCGGTCGAGGTCGTCGGCGGTAGGGCCCTCGGCCCCGGGGAAAACCGTATTGTCGTAACCGTTGCCTATGAACCAGTCGCCCGGCTCATAAGTCCCTTCCGCTACCGAACGGTCGTACCATGCATCGAACTCCCGCCGGCCATACTCCACGAGCGTTTCCACGGAGGTCACCCCCTCCGCCGGAGAGAAGTCGGGAAACTTGGTAACCGAGCTGATATGGCTGTGGGAGTCGATAAAGCCGGGCAGCATCGTCATACCCTTCAGGTCTACCAATTTCGTGTCGGGCCGGCGGCTCCGCATCAGTTCGCGCTTGCCGCCGACAGCCACTATCCTGCCGTCGCCCACCAGTACGGCCTCCACCTCGGGCCGTCCGTCATCGACCGTGACGATATCACCGCCGTAATATATCGCCGTATCCGAATAACCGGAAAGGTCATACCGTACATGCTGTCCGCAGGCGACCATCGCCGCCGACAGCGGAATCAATAGATACTTTCTCATCCGTTTCATGTTCAAATGCACTATTTTTGTAGCAATCCCTCAAAAACCGTACATTTTCCCTCAGCCCCGGCGAGAAAGCGCGGCCGTCGGCAGGAGGAACGGCCTCAATCCGGCCGAACACAGGGTCGCGTCCCCGTTTCCCTGCTGCCCGGCCACCGCCCGACCGTTCCTGCACACGGACGGTTCTTTCGGCCCGACTCATACGGTACGGAACCGACAGCGGAAAAATTATCGCAAATTTCCCGTACATCCCTTGCACAATAAAAAATAAGTCGTACATTTGCACTCGCAATTCAGCACGGTGTGGTAGTTCAGCTGGTTAGAATACCTGCCTGTCACGCAGGGGGTCGCGGGTTCGAGTCCCGTCCATACCGCAAAAAACGGAAGCCTTGTAAATAGCTATTTACAAGGCTTTTTCATTTACATTCCTCTACGGCCGATACGGTTCGACCGACTCCGACAGGCCCCAACCGCCCTCTTCGGCCGCACATTGTGCGCCGGTCTTCCATATCCGGCTGACTCCGTCCCTCTCCGCAGAAAAGGCGCACGGCCAACAACGTTCCGTCGGAACCGGCAGACGATACCCAAAGAGGTCTTCATTACGCATGAATGCACCGTCGCCGGGAGCACTCAACCGGTTGAAAGGCCCTATCTGCAACCCGCATTCACCTCTGCAACCCGCATTCACCCGCATACCGAAAGCGCGTTCACAACCGATTCGGAAGGCAGCCCCCACATTCCCGCACTGCACGAGCATCCGACACCGATTCATATCGGTCGTCTTCTGGGCACCGAACCCGAGACTCAGCCCCGGACAGCAACCCGCACAGGCCCGGTCGCCGCTGCGCAGCCAAAGCTGTCCCACTGCAAAAACCGAAGCCTCTACACCCGGCCATACAGCACGGCTGGCCGTCCCGCAGCAAGCCGGACTGCGCCTCTTCCGTTTTTTCCAATCCGCAGCCCGATACAAATTCCGAATCCGTGGAATCCACAGGCCGTTGCCGTGTCCTATTTTGGCGGCGGGCATTCCGGCACGGCCGGAAGCCCTCTTTTCCTAATAATCCATTAAACAACAGGACACATGGCAACATTAAAAAGACTCAGGACAGTGCTACTGCTGGCCGCTGCCGCCTGCCTGCCGTGGAACCGGCTCCACGCCCAGGAAAGCAACTCGCTCAGCCCCTCGCCCGACAGCCGGACGCTCGTACGGGAACCGTGAACGTCCAGGCCCCGCTCTACACCGTTCAGGCCAATGGAATCTCGATTCCGATAACCCTGAGCTACAACACCTCGGGCGTCAAGGTCAACGACACCCCGACCTCCACAGGACTCGGCTGGAGACTCTCGGCAGGCGGAAAAATCACCCGAATCGTCAAAAAATATCCAGACGAGCAGTCGCGCCGAACAGCCGTCACCTATATAAAAAACGATTCGACCCGACTCTATCACTACAACTCCGCCTGGCTGGATTATCTCTTCAAGACGGACAGTACGCTGAATGAAGTCTATGAACTGGGGGTATTCGAGTACCTGCCGAACGGAGAACGGGAAGGAAACATACCTTTCTTCGATTTCGATACCGAACCGGACATTTTCTATTTCGAAATACCGGGCAACTCCGGCATCTTCGTACTCGACAACGACGGCGGAGCGCACACCATCCCCTATCAGGACCTCGCCATCACCTTCATACGCGGCACGGAACCGACGGACAACCGTTTCACGATACGGGATAATGCGGGCAACCTCTACAAATTCGGCTCTTCGGCGGAGAGCCGGGAGGTCACGACCGCGACTACCCACGACAATACCAACCACACCAACACCAAAACCCTGACCTACAACTCCACCTGGCATCTCGACGAAATCGCGCCCTTCTCCGGAGAACAGGTACTGTTCACATACGAAGCGGGAACCCACGCAAACGAGATAACCACCCGGGACTGGTTCCAAGTCGGCCTCTATGCGCTCAAAGAGGGCCGGTACGAGCTCCTCCAATTCGAGAACGACTACACGACCGCCACCGCCGCGGCTCCGAAATTCCTGCGGCAGATTACATGGAGCGGAGGCAAGGTCGTCTTCACGTACGACGGCATCACCAGCCTGAAACTCGGCACCACCTATCAAGTACTAAAGAACATCACTACCTACGCCACGACCCGACAGACGAATGACATCCACTTCGACTACTCCTTTTTCCAAAACGGAGCGCTCAAGCTGACCGCCGTCAGGGAACGGTACGGCAACGACATGCTCTACCTTTACAAGTTCCGTTACCTCGACATGGCGGCATTCCCAGCCAACAACGACAGTTTCTTCGACCACTGGGGATATTACAACAACCGCGGCGACTACGGATACCATGACTACATGCCCGCGATAGAAATCGACGGCATCGCCGTACCGGGCCACGACCGCACCCCGACCGCCAACGCCCGAGGCAATATCCTCTCCGGCATAGAGACAGGCAACGGCTTCAGCTTCACCTACAACTACGAATTGAATTCGATAGCCGACGCAGCGAACGGAGACCGTCCTTTCGGCGGGTTGCGCATCGCCAGCATCACGCAACTCATCGGCAACGGCGAACAGACCGTGCGTCGTTTCGAATACACCCTGCCGGACGGACGTTCCAGCGGCAAGGCGTTTCAAGACAAATTCCGGTACTACGACTCCTATCCCAATGGGCCGCAAGGCGAAAAACGTATTCTGGTATATTCCCGCTGCATCAACAATTTGTACGACTTCGGAGGCAACCACATGTCCTACTCCCGTGTAACCGAGTATATGCCCAACGGTTCCTACACCGTCTACTGTTACGACGAGGGCATCGACAATCTGGACCCGGAATGGGAATACTACCCGACTACTCCCGCCCTTACGGAAGCGCAGAAAAACCGGATGGAGCCGTTCGCACCGCCCACCTCCTATTTCTGGCGCCGCGGCCTGCTCACCTCCCAGTCGGTGTACGACTCCGACGGCAATCTGGTATCCGGCACCAGCACCCGGTATGCGTTCGGGGAACCGAAGGCCAAGATAAAGTGTTTGGTTCCCTACACTCCGCTGCAACGGCTCTTTGTCTATTACTGGATAAGCGAACCGGTCTATGTCTCCAAAACCACCACTTACGGCAGCAAATACAGCCTCGCCTCGGAGACCGAATTCACCTACGACACGAACCGGATGCTTCCCACGAAGAGCGTCACGACAGATGCTGCCGGAAATACCTATGAAACCCGCATCAAATACGCCAAGGACTATGGCAACATCACCGGTTCGACCATTACGGACCGTTACGGTATGCTGGCGGCGATAAAACAGATGCTGGACCACCATGCGTACAACCTTCCCATCGAAACGGTCAAATACAGAAACGGGAAAATCGTTTCGGCCAACCTCGTGCTGTACAAAACGCTCTCCGACAACCCACAGAGGCCAGGAGTCGTTCCGGCGACGGAGATGGCCGTCTATACCGACGCCCCCATCGTCCATACGGCGTTCACCCATTCGAGCATCTACAACGCTCCGTACACGAGCGAATTCAGGTACGACTCCCGATACGAACCCACCGTCCGGTACGACGAGTACGACGGCCCCACCCTGCTCTCCTCCCACGCCGAGCACGGCACGGTACAGTCAGTCATGTACGGCTACGACGGGACACTGCCGGTCGCCGTCGTAACGAATGCCGTCCACAGCAAGGCATCCGGCCGCAACCAGGTCATCTACGACAGCTTCGAATCGGGGGCCAACATACTCAAGAGCGCCCACGCCAAAAGCGGAGAATACGTACTGAACGGCTCCTATTCGGTGGAGCTGAAGAACCTGAAACCCGGACGCTACATCGTCTCCTACTGGCGCCTGCCGCGTACCTCCGCCGCTCCGGCCGCCTGGCAGTACGTGGAGAGCAGCATGGACATCGGCCCGGACACCCCGCCCTTCACCCTGCCGACGTCATCGGCCTATGTATATGACGAGCTCCGTATCCTGCCGGTCGGAGCACAGATGACCACCTGCGCCTACACGCCCGGCGTGGGCAAGATATCGGAAACCGATGTCAACGGCACGACCACCTACTACGACTACAACAAATTCGGTCTGCTGAAAACGGTACGCGACGACGACGGTACCGTCGTCAAAAGGTTCATTTATGACAATTATACCAGCAATCTTTAAACAGAAGCCATGAGAAACAAGATAAGACTCGCCCTATTCGCACTCTGTACGGCCGTCGTATCCGGCACCGCGGAGCTGCATGCAGACGAACGCATTCCGGCCGCTGCCGCCAGGCAGACCGCCGAAGCGTCGCAATACGACATCGTCTATCAGGAAAACCACACCCATACGATAGCCCCGGCCGGAGAGACTTTTTCACTTGACCTGCTTTCCGTTGCACAAAAGATGTACACAGCCATCGGCCTGCCGGACGGCCCGTTGTTGGGCTACGGCGTCGAAACCCGCCTTACAGGCCTCCAGCAGTTACAGTTCGGCACGGATTGGACGGAAGGCAAAACGGCTCTCACACTCGATTTCAAGCCGAACAACGGCATGGATGCCCTCTCCAATACCCTCGATATCTACGTCATCGCCAACACCACATTCACCGGCGGCATCCGACCGGCGGCTCTGGTACGGGTAACTTTCTCGCAGGCTCCGGTGACGGTTTATAGCACCGGTGCCATTCAGGGCCTCAGAATGGAGGAAACGACCTACAACGGCACCATGCAGACGAAAAAGGTTTCGCATTTCGACCGGGCGGGCCGCCTCGTACAGGAGACAGCCCTGTCCGCCTCGCCTTCGGGCAACGACATCATCCGTTTTTACCGGTACGACTGCATGAACCGCGGCGACTCGGTCACCTACCTGCCCTACACGCTGGAAGAGACCGGCGGCTCGCTCCGGGAGAACCCCGAAGCGGAACAGAAGGCCTTCTACCGGGAGTATTATACGGCGAACGAGTACAATTTTGCCTACTCGTCCAAAGAGTACGACACCTCGCCGCTCGGCGTTCCCGTCAAATCCGGCGGACCGGGCAGGGAGTACAGCATCGACGGCGGCAGCGCCGGCCACTACACCGCCTATATCTACGGCCGCAATACGGCTCTGGAGGTGTATAAGTATACCGTAGCACTGGACGGCTCCTTCTCCTGCAGTACCAGGTATGCTGCCGGCACCCTGCTCAAAACGCAGTCGGCCTACTATGCGACGGACGGGGTACGGACCCTCCAAACGGAGTACCGGGACAGCGAAGGGCGACTCGTCGCCAAATCCACCGTAACAGGCAACGAAAATCCCCGCTTCACCTGCTATGCCTACGACGAGCTGGGACGGCTACGCTACGTCATCCCGCCCATCGTACACGAACAGATAAAGGGCCTCCAGATGTCCATTACCCCCGCCTCGGCCAGCTACAAGAAATACTGGTACTATTACGAATACGACCGGTACGGCCGGACGGTCGTCGCCTCGAAACCGGGCAAAGCCGACGAATATTTCGTGTACGACAAACAGGGACGCATGGTACTCAGCCAGGACGGCAATCTGCGCGCTGCGAACGCCTGGTTTTACTACATCTACGATACGCAGGACAGGGTGCTCGACAAGTGCATCGTGCGCGAGAAGACGCCCGGCAGTCTGACACGCGCCTCCATCCAGGAGCGGTACTATGCCGACGGATTCGACAACACCTACCCCTACCTCGGCGGTACGGACACTCCGCTCGTTCCGTTCTCCGGCAGCCTGTTCGTCCTCCAGGCCCATCTGGAGAGCGCCCGTTACGACGACTACGACATCTATCCGCAGCATACCGAGGCTCCCGCAGCCTTCACCCGGTACCGGGAGAACCTTTATCTCTACATGCCGCACGCCTTCAGCATGGAGAGCTACGGTATCCGGGACATTCCGGGCATGTGGACCTACTTCGTGGACGGCGGAACCGTCAAGCCGGAGTACGCGGTCAAGAACGGCACGACCGTCGTACCGGGTTACTACTATATCCCGGAAAACATGGTACAGACCGTACAGAACATCTTCATCAAAATCAATACGCCCGGCCTGTTCAACCTGGTCACGAAATTTCCCGGCAGCGGCTATCCCGACCTGGGCTCTTATCCGGAGGGCCGGCCGGCCGTCACGTCGGCCCGGTACGTGGAGGGAAAATACTTCAAGATAGGCAGCATCGCCGCCACGGCGGATACCTTCCCCTCCGTCTACGACCCGCAGGGCAAATATTTCGAGAACTGCGCTACCGTGCGCAGCGAGTACAAAATCAAGACGGGCTACTACTACATTCCGGAAGCGTGTCTCGAACTCGTGGAACGGACGGTCGCACTGGGCGGCCCCTATGAAATCGTCACCGCCTTCCCCGGCAGCGGCACGCCGCTCAAAGGCATCGGCCTTGCGGCGGAACTGATGTCGCAGCTCGCGTTCGAGCCCTATGCCGGCATCGCCTCCGCGGATATGCTCGCTCCGACCAACCGCGGCCGCATGACGTTCCAGCAACTGGCCGTCGTGTCGCCTCAGGAGACGGACAATAACATATACCGGGCCTACTATTACGACCGGAAAGGGCGCGTCATCCTCACCAAAGAGCTGGACAGGGAGGGTAATCCGAGCTGCTACTGGGTGAAATACGACGATGCGGGCCACATCCTGACCACCGTGGAGGAACACCGCATTCCGGACAGCAACCTCCCCGACTTCAAGCGCGTGGACTACACCTACGACGCCCAGGGCCGCATGCTGAACGAAACAACCACCGTCGACCGGGAAGGCTCCGCCATACGTTCCGTCAGCACCTTCGTCTACGACGAGTTCGACCGCCTCTCCTCGAAAACGACCGACGGCATCACGGAATCGTACGGACACGATTTCTACGGCCGCCTCACCGGACAGGCGTCTCCCTACTTCCGACAGGAGCTCTCCTATGCGGGCCGGTACGACGGCTACGTCACGGCGACGCGCTGGAAGCACTCGAACAGCCCGTTCCAGTGTTACGGCTATACGTACGACGGATATGGACAACTGACTGCCGCCTACCACCTTACGGACGACGGCCAGCGCGACATGTGCTTCGATGAGGAGGCGACGTACGACCTGCACGGCAACATCCTGACCATGGCACGCACGGGTGCGGCGCCCTCCGACAGCCATACTTATACCTACACCAACGACGGCAACCGGCTGGTCGGTCTGAAGGAACAGGGCGGCCCGACATACGCATATGCCTACGATGCCAATGGGAATATGCAGTACGACGCCCGAAAAGGTTTGATTATTAATTATAATTACTTAAATTTGCCTGTAATCGTCACGGGCAGCGACAACCAGCCGAAAGCGCTCTACACCTGGCTGCCCGACGGTACGAAGGTCGAATGCCACGACAGCAGGGGCAACGGCTTCAGATACAAAGGTTCTTTCACATACGACATGCAGGGCAGACTGCTCGGCATCGATTTCGGCAGCGGACAGTTCTACGTCACCACGACACAGAACGGAACGCGGGACTACATGCCCCTCTACCACATTACCGACTACCTCGGAAGCGTGCGGGTCGTCTATAACGACGAAAAGTTCATACTGGCCCGGAACGACTTCTATCCCTTCGGGCTGCGGTACGAGGGGACGGACTACCTGCTGAACGAGATTCCCCGCGTCAACCGGTTCCTTTTCAACGGGAAAGAGTACCAGCTTCCATTCGCCGCAGCCGACCTCGGACTGCTCGACTACGGAGCACGCATGTACGACCCCGTCATCGGCCGCTGGACTACGCAGGACCCGGCCATGCAGTTCACCAACCCCTATATCTTCTGCGGCAACAATCCGGTACAGTACATCGACCCGGACGGAAAAATAGCTTGGTTTATTCCCGCAATTATAGGTGCTATTGTTGGTGGATATACAGGTTACAAAATAGGCTCAAATCAGGGAGCAACTGGTTGGGAATTATTCGGATATATTATAGGAGGAGCTGCAATTGGCAGCCTATCTGGTAGCGCTGCTGCGGGAATCAGTGCAATTGGCGGTGGAGCATCATTATCTGGGCTTGCAGCAGGGATGATAAGTGGTGCTGGATTTAACGGATTATCGTCAAATTGGGATAATCAAGCTATTGTACAAGGAGCTATATTTGGTGGCTTTGCAGGTTGTATTGGTGGCTTAACAGGCGCTGCAATTGGAGGAGGCTGGGGAGCTATGGCTGGAGGTGCATCAGCTAACTTCACCCATCAATTATTGTATAATGGCGGTAATCTACATAACATCAATTGGAGTTCTGTTGGTTTGAGTGGACTTACGTCATTCGGGTTATATCATGGATTATCATTTGCATCATGGAAATGGGGCGGAGGCGAACATGTTGGAGGAAGTAATATTACGTATAGACAATTTTGTAAAATTAACACAGCATATCAACGCTCTAGATTCTGGCATCGTGAATATGGTGTAATCTTAAATACTAATGGCAGGGCCAGTATGGTACGAGGAAATAAACTAAATGTCAGTATGTCAATAAATAAAAAAGCAGGAGATTATGCTACCGCACATACACATTGGGCTAAACCAGGAGTCGAATGGGTAAATCTAGGAGGCACTGACACCGATTGGATAAGATTTTCTCCTAACCAATCTTACCCTCCTAACTCAACGATGGATATATCCATAGGGGCACACCATTCCCCCTCAGATTTACAGATACCTGGTTTTTCGATAGTTGTTGGACGGACAGGTTCTTCATATCATTATCCCGGTATGGACAATTATATACCTATCAACAAGGACCCTTTTGTGAGATTTTTCCTATTGGATTGGCTGACATTTTAATCTGAGTAGTATGATGAAGAAATTATTGGTTATTTTTATTTCGGTCTTCTTTTGGATAGACCATATGGCTCAAGAATCGGATACGATACGCATCAACTTTTGTATCCATACCTCCGAATTTGGCGCAATCAACGAAGGTTTATTCGTGTATCAGAACGCTGAAAATCTAAAAGCCCAATACATATTATACAACGTCAGCAGTTACGGATTAGCGCATCGTTCTCTTGCTCAATGCGATTCGCTACTCTCGTTAGACGAACGTTACAAAGACTTACCGAACAGATACACAGACCCGACCTATCTACTCGCTTACGATAGCATGTCTCAACATTGTATTGCCGAATCTTTAATTCAATTCTACAATGAGAACAAAAACAATTACATTGTATTAAAAGACATTCCAGTATTAAATGAAACACAAAAGGAATTTATCCACAATTTATTAAATACCATCAAAACCTATTCTTATGAAAAAGGTAACGATGTCATCTGGGTAAGCAACGCCCCTGACTACTACACGGTTCTATCGGAAAATGAAAAATATACGCTGTACGACCCAAAAAAAGAACTTAAAAAATACATCGAACTACGTCAACTATTCGATATCCGATATCCTGACCGGCCAAATAATCTTCCCTTGAATATTCAACCGGCAAAGTTCTCGGAAGCAACTACTCGAAGTAATTCAAAGTAACGCTTGCTAAACGCCTAAAAATCCAGCCGTATTATATACGGCTGGATTTTACTATATCATCCGACACAAACGACAAGAAAAGTTATATAACTTCTATTTCTAATTCTCGTTTTCGACATTTATAATCATCTAGAATATTTATACATAGCTTCAACGACATTTGGATAGACACCATTCTATTACAACCGTAATCTATATGTCCAATATTTTCACTCAAATCCTCCTGTAAACAGGAGGATTTTCGTATATTTATCAAAACGAATTTCGCTTATGAAACTCACACGCATCATCCTGCTGGCAGCACTGTTGCTGGCAACCGGAACGACTGCCTCGGCGAAAAAACCGATACCAATAGAAAGATATCAAAAAAACATCATGCGCATTGTAAAACAGCAACCGTTTTATAATCCCGCACATGAATATGTCTTCATGTACCTCCCTTTCAAGGAAATCGAGGGAAATCCTTACGAGCATATTCAAACAGGGCAAGACCTGCTGGAACATACGGTACGCATATTTCCAGATGTTAACAACCCGAACCTGCAAATGGATTTATGGTTGTATGATGCCGACAGTCTAATGTTATGTGCAGAGCTCCTGTACCCATTTGCATCTATCTACCGACCAGCTTCTGTGAATATATGCAGAGTACAATATTTATTGAGAAATAATATACAGGAATATTTCTTCATAGGTTATACCTTTTTTATGGTTAAGGGGAATCAGGTATTCGTATCGGTAGAGGACGGGCAAGAGCCGTTTAAAGTCTACCTTTTCGAGGATTACATCGAACAGTTCGGACTCGAACCCATTTTCGGCCCACGAAATAGGTACGACCGATAATCAATAAACGTTCCTGCCGCATACGCGGCAGGAACGTTTATTAAAGTACAAACAGACTGCACGACAATATCAAAGCAGCCGGTACGAAACCCTCGACAGCGACCTAATCAACGCTATCTCCATACATAAACACATTGTAAATTGACGCAATATGAAACACATTCTATCAATCATTATCGCTATCGGCTGGACCTGCAGTTGTCTGGGGCAAGGACTCGATTTGTCGAAGGTCGATTTCAACCGTTACGATAAAATCGCACAACGGTCAATCGACCGACATTTTCTCTTTCGCAAACATGCGGACTATGCTTTCATGTATGTGTTCAAATTATATACGGAACTTCCGCCTTCATCCGAAAGGTTCGCGAACGACAGCCTATACCAGGCGGTCAAGGCTCTCGATACGTCCGAAAAGCTGTTGAAAGCCATCTGTCCTCCGGACTACGAACAAAAACAGTTCTGGAAAAACAACATCCACAATATCATCGTCTACGATAAAACATTGGCTGTAAAAGGGTGTATGGAACCTCCCAAGAAGAGAATCTACGAAGACTTGGAAGTACTACATTTCCGACACAATTCTACATCAACCTTCACAGCAGCAGGATTTAGTAGCCACAATTCCGCGGTAATACGTGCTTATATATCCAACAAGTGGGATTATATTTTCACTCTAAATGATTCAGATTCAAGCTTGCGTTTTTATTTTGCTGCTAAAGATGGAATCGTTTACGTCATCGACTTTTTCCGGGATATATTCGGCACCTATACTTATGAGGAATACTTAGCCCGATACGGTTTCGACGACATTTGGATACACGTCATCCTATTAGCACCGTAATCATCTGTATGTCCAATATTTTTCACTCAAATCCTCCTGTATAACAGGAGGATTTTCGTATATTTATCAACGGTTCCGGTAATGTACAGTTTGCTGCCGGTGCGGTGCTGGCCAACCACAACACCCCGAACCCTACCGACCAATGGGGACTGACGTTAGGAAATACGATTAACGGTACCAATATGGATATTTCGCAAGAAATTTTCACCCACGAGTACGGCCACACCCTACAAGGCAGAAGATGGGGACCGCTGTATTTCCTAATGATTGCGCCAGGAAGTCTTATCAGTTGTTGGAACGATACCGCTCAGAAGACAAACAAACATTCATACCGCTGGTACGAAAGACAAGCTAACAAATTAGGATACGAGAAATACAGGCGAGAACCCCTGTGGCCAAACAGCAAGTATCCTTTTAACAAATATTGATTAACAGTAAACCCTAAAATTATGAGATCAAAACATGTTTTATTGCTCTTAGGTTTAGGAATGCTTTTATGTTCCGCCTGCGTGCCTCTTGGTGGAGAGTGGTATATCGACATAAAAAATGACAGCTCTGAAGAAATCTTGGTTGCAACCGGCTGCAAAAAAGAGAACCGTCTGATTTACCTAACCACCGAGTTCCCGGCACAAGAAGATTTATCCTTACAAAAAGTATTACCCGGACAAAAAAGAAGTTATACACAGCCCTATCACCTTATGGTGTTAGACGACAATGCGCTGTTGGCGATATTTATTATCAGTCCGGAAGTGTATGAAAATTACTCATGGAAAGAAATCGGAGAAAAAGAGATGTTCTTGAAGAAGTACGTGTTCAGGTACGGTGATATGCGGACAAAATACCCTATCACCTATCCTAAGGATTACGACTGATAAGATAGGCATGCGTATTAACCCCGTCTTAAACCGATGGGGTTAATTCAAAACACAAACAAATAATCATGAAACTCACACGCATCATCCTGCTGGCAGCACTGTTGCTGGCAACCGGAACGACTGCCTCGGCCAAAAAGCCCTCTCGGCTGGAAAAGTACAAACCGCTTGAAAAGCTATTCATATGAAACAATGGTTATCATTCATAATTCTTCTGTTCTGTACAGCCTGTGCCCCGACTCAAATAGTCTTTCAAAACTCCTTGGCCGAAAACAGCGAAGATGCGGATGAAAGAAAACGCATAGAAAAATTCGAGCAGTTTTTAGTCGACGGCATGAAGTGGGAGTGTGTATATGACAAGCACGCAAACTACTCCTTGCTCTACATCCAATGGGGACATTTCGATATACCCATCGACCAAATCACAACAGACAGCATGTTCTTGGCCCACCTCCGAACCGGTCCTCCGATATCGACCGGCAAAAGGCACTTTGAAGACGATTACGCCGTGATTTACATAACAGACAGTACCAAACAATGCAAACTAAGTGTTGAGATTTTCGCCAAAGACAACTATAGTTGGTTTATCGGAAACAAATTGGACGACGTATTTGTAAATACCTATTACACAGAAAATATGGAGGCATGTTTTTATATTTACGAAGCATCGCTCACCAATTGTTTCATGATAAAAAACAACCAAGTCTTTGTTTTCAGATATGACTATATAAATGGGAAAGGTATACTATACCCGTTTACAGAAGCATTGACCAACCCTGAAATCAAACGAACTCTTTGGTAATACAAGATAAATCAGTAACACACTCATAAAAAGACCTTGGAGACATTTTCATAGATTTGAATTGTCCGAATCGTGCCGCACCCGCGGGCCGGACTATCGTTCGTCGGCTGCTTTCAGTCTTCGTCAAATATATTTTGATATATTTGTATCAGGGAAATGGCTAAGATTATGAATACTGTACAAGAAGAAACGGCTGTCGACAGCCTGCGTCCTTACACCGATGCCGAAATACCGGCCGCCATGAAGCGTATGGCGAACGACCCTACGCTCGGAGAGATGGTGGCTTTCGCCTTTCCGGGCATCCCGCTGGAGGCGGTACGGGAGAAACTGTTGCAGGTGCGGAGCGCCGACGGATTCCAACAGGCGTTCGTGCAGCCGATGCTGGAGAATATCATACGGAAGAGTTCGACTGGATTCACCTTCGGCGGCGAAGAACATATCGCACGCGGCGAAGGACACCTGTTCGTCTCCGACCATCGGGATATCGTGCTCGACGGCGCCCTGCTGCAACTCGTATTGCTGTACGCCGGCCTGCCGACCTCCGAGATAACCTTCGGCAGCAACCTGATAAGTTCCGGATTCGTGGAAGATTTCGGCCGTTCCAACAAGATGTACAAAATCATTCGCGGCGGAAGCGGGCGCGACCTTGTCCGGAATTCGCACATCCTCTCCGACCATATTCACGAAGTGGTGGGCAGCGGTAAAAGCATCTGGATATCCCAGCGCGACGGACGCACGAAGGATGGCGACGACAAGACTGACCAGGGGCTCGTCAAGATGCTGACCATGGGCGGAGCGGGAAGTCCGGCCGATGCGCTGACCGGACTGAACATCGTACCGTTTGCCGTATCTTACGAGTATGAAAGCTGCGACTCTTTGAAGGCCAGGGAGCTATATATCAAACGTCGCGGAACGTACGAAAAGGTTCCCGGTGAAGACCTGCGCAGTATCGTCACCGGTGTGAAGCAACCGAAGGGGGCGATTCATATACAGATATGTCCTCCCCTGCGTCCGGACGAGATAGAGGGGCTGGCTGCCGGCGAGTCGGGGAACGACATGATACGCGGCGTCGCTTCGCTCATAGACCGCAGAATATATGCGGCTTACCGGCTCTTCCCGACCAATTATATGGCATACGACATGCGCAGCGGTGTCAATGCGTATGAGGGAGAACAGTACGGTCCGCAGCAGCGGGAGGAGTTCGTCGCCTATTTGAAGGGACGTGTCGCCGGCCTCGACGGCGATGCGGACGAACTGTTCGACATTATGGTGGACATTTATGCCAATCCGGTAAAGAACAAACTGTCGCTCGGATAGTTCGTTCCCGGAAGTGGAATGCAAATCGGGCAATAGATAAAATGAAGACGGAGTATCAGAAGTGTATGGCCGGCGAACCGTTCGACGGTACGGATGCGGAGTTGGCAGCCATGACATTGCGAACCAAACGCCTGTTGGCGCGGTTCAATGCGACGGATTATGCCGATACGGGCGAACGGGAAGCTATCCTGCGCGAGCTGTTCGGCAGCATGGGCGATTCCGTGCATGTGGATATTGATTTCCATTGCGAGTACGGACGGAACATTTTCATAGGAGACCGGGTCATCATCAATATGAACTGTACGTTCGTGGATAATAACCGGATAGATATAGGGAACGGTGTCCTGATAGCTTCCAATGTACAGATATATACGGCCACCCATCCGACGAAGGCCGTCGAACGGATGGTGAACGACTGGAATGGAAACGGGGCTTTCTATCGGACTTTTGCACGGCCTGTACGGATAGAGGATAACGTATGGATTGGTGGCGGTGCCATCTTGCTGCCGGGCGTGACGGTCGGCAGGAACAGTGTCATCGGTGCCGGGAGTGTCGTAACGCGCTCCATTCCTGCAGACTGCGTAGCGGTCGGAAATCCGTGCAGGGTCCTAAAGCATCTGGCGGAAGAGTGAAATACCGTCGTCGGGATTGGTCCGGGCAGTCGTCGCCCCTGTCACCGCGAGTTCCCGACGATGCAGAGCGGCGTTCCGTCTGCCCGAAAAGGATAAAAAGGCAGTGCGGCCGGAATAATATCGGCCGCACTGCTTTTATTTTGTACGTGGCGTGCCTTATGCTATCGGCGCAGGGGAGTGTTTTACGGCCGCCCATCCGGTGATGACCATGACGAATCCGATGATGCCGAGGATTGCAGCGATGGCCGTTATGATGTTTCCCACCAACGGAATCCAGCCGAGAATGACCGTAATGCCAACGGCGATGATGTTGAGCAGCATGGCAATGAAAAGTTGGTTGAATCCGTTTCGTGCCTTCTCCGGCATGGCCGCCGACTTCTTGAGCGTGTTGAAACCGACCAGCATCATGACGAATGCGACAAAATTGATGATGCCGTTTATCCAGGCCGGTATGCCGAAAATGCCCAGAATGGCTGTCACGATGGAGAGGATGGCAGCCGTACGTATCTGACCAAGGGCTACGCCCTCTTTTTCGCCCACTGCGCTGCGAAGATTGCCCAGACCTATCATGTAGAGCACATACCCCACGGCTACGGCTATTTCAGCTATCCATGTGAGTACCCGGAAGACGACACCCGCTCCCATCATGGAAAATACGACGGTCAGGCCGCCGAGAAGGCCGACCACGATGGTGCCTATCGAGAAGATGAGGACTGCATTGAAGATGCTGTTGGTCGTATGCGACCAGTTTTGTACATTCTGTTCCATAAAATAGTACCTGTTTTGAGTTGTCGAATCATTGCCGGCGTCCGTTCCGGCTCCGGTGCGTATTGTGTCCGTACCGGCTGTACCGTATTGCGTCCGACGGTACCGCACGCCTACATTGTAACAAATGTAGCGAATAATTCCGAGAAGGCATGGATGCAGGGAATAAAATCGCCCTGTCCTTTGCAACCTTTCAGAAGATGAACGCCTGTCTGGGTGTACGTATCTCCTCCCGTTCGGTTTTCGCCGGGTCGTACGGGTCGCCGTAATTGAACCTTTTCCCTACAGGCCATGCCTCAAAGTCTTTGTCGTCGGGTGTTACGAGATAGCGCTCCACCTCTTCCTGTCGCTCCGTACTGCTGTCGAGCCATCCCTCCGCCCTCTCGTCGGGCAGTATCAGGGGCATCCGGAACGGATGTGCCCCGCCATTGTGAATCTCCCGCAGCATCGGATTGGCGGATATGGTTATCATGACGAACGAGAGCAGCGTATTTCCGCTTTCCGGGTCCGGCCATTCGTCGTACAGACCTGCAATGGAGAAGAGACCGCCGTCGGTACGTTGTATATAGTATGGGCGGCTCAGACCGCTCTCGTCGTAATGAGGCTCGAAAAATCCCGTTACCGGAATGATGCAGCGCCGCTGCCGCCACAATTTACGCCACGGCCACGAGGTGAAAAGGTGTTCCGCCTGTGCATTCTTGTACATATGCTCCCTTTCATACCGCTCTTTCTCGGTAAGGGTGGCGGAATGGGGAACAAGTCCCCAACGCATGACCTGAAGCTGGTCGCTTCCGTTTACTATCACCGTGTAGGGTGCGGCGTATGCCGGACTTACGTACATGCCCTCGTTCAGGCGATAATCGTAGATGGCCGTCCTCCCGCCTGTGTCCGCAGACAGACGCGCTTCATGTTCCTTGTCGGCCAACATGAGACGCGCAGCATCCACACGGTCGGTCCGGCGGCCGTATTTGCGGGCGATATCTTCCGCCTGCATATGCTGTGAAGTGAAAAAACACATGGTCAATGCCTATTGATTGATATGGGGAACCCTGCAAAATTTGTGCTATGCGCAGAGTCCGTATGCTCCGAATCGGGGCCCAGATGAGAAGAAAGCGGTACGGATTTTTTATATGCAGGTTGGGGGCACTGTAATAAAGGGGGTTAAACCCGTACCGCCTATTGTTTTCACGCTTTAAATATAGTAAAAAATACGGTGCCATACAACACAATTACATAATAATCTATATTATCTATAAATTTTTGTACCCTGCATCGTTTTGCGGCGGTCGTTTCCGACATCCGTAGTACCTGTACATTGCTGTTTCAAGTGTGATTTCTGCTAATCTACCTAAAATCAGCACACCGATTCTTGACCCTATCAAAGACACGAAAATATATCCGGACGTCTGCCTCGAACGGCAGTTTCAGCTTCCCTTCCCTCGCTCTTCCGGCGGCCGCACATCCCGACAGAGGAGCACAGTTACCATACCGCAGCACACCGCTCCGCCCCCTTTCGTTCCCTCCGTCCGCACACGAAAAAGGGATGCTCCGAGAAGCATCCCTCCGTAATACGGGCCGTATCCTCTACCCTATCTCCACGAGCGGGGCATTCTCCGCAACGGTATCGCCCACGTTTACATCGATGCGCACGACCGTTCCTTCGAAATCCGAAGCGATGCTGTTCTCCATCTTCATCGCTTCGAGTACAACCACATCCTGACCGGTCTTCACCTTGTCGCCTACCTTCACGAGGATGTCCATAACCCGACCGGGCAGCGGCGCCGTCACCTTATTGGAACGGGCCGTAGCCGAAGCTCCCGACACAGCAGCACTCCGTACGGCATCCGCACTCTCTATCTCTACCAGCGGAGCATTTTCAGCCACCGTATCGCCTTCGCCGACGAGGACGCGTTTCACGCGTCCGGCTACCTCGCTGGGAATGCTGTTTTCCATCTTCATCGCCTCAAGCACGACCACATCCTGCCCCTTGGCGATGATGTCACCGGCCTTGACTTTCACCTGAAGCACCCTGCCGGGAAGCGGAGCCGCTACGACCGTACCGGTTATCTCCGCCTGTACGGGCCCGCTCTTCGCTGCGGGTTCCTCCGCACGGGCACCGGCAGCAGGTCGGGAAGCCTCCCAACGCTCCCGTTTCTGTTTCATCAGAAAATCCTTGGCCACCATCGGGAAGAGCTCCAGCAGGAGCACCTCTTTCTCATTCTCGGCAAGACGGACGCCGCCGTACTCGTCCAGCACGGGATTGGGCTGCATCTTGTATTTGGAGGTGTCGTAATTGGTCTCCTCCCGGATACCGGCTATCTTCAGCCGGAATTCAGGGTCTACCGGTACGGGTGTATGACCGTACTCACCCTTGACGAGGCTCACGAACTGGTTGGATACGGTCGTGTATTTCGGCTTGCCCTTCTTCATGTCCAATGCACAGTTCACCGCCTGTGCGCCGACTATCTGGCTCGTAGGCGTCACCAACGGCGGAAGCCCCGCAGCAAGGCGCACTTCCGGAATGAGCTCCATCGCCTTCTCCAACAGGTCTTCGCTCTTGAACTGCTTGAGCTGCGCCACCATATTGGTGTACATGCCGCCCGGTATTTCGGCGCGTTTGACAAGCTCGTTGGGCGCCGGAAAACCGAAATGGGCCTCTATCTTGTGGCAGGCATCCATGAGCGTATCCTCATCGCCTGCCAGAGCGGCTTTCACAGCCCGGTCGAACTGCGCATCGATATCCTCCGGCAGCCGGTCGTGCAGCGGGTCGAACGGTTTCGGGAACTTGTGCACCGCATCGTACTCGGAAAGCTCCTCACGGATAGCGAACAGCTCCCTGTTTATCTTGCCTATTGCTTCGAGATTCAACCCTGTCTCTATCCCCATCTTTTCGCAGAAGATATGCACCAGTTCGATGGCGGGTGCGGCCGGACCGCCCGCGAAATTCCAGATATTGGTATCGACAATGTCGGCTCCGGCCGCTATCGCCGACACGACCGAAGCAAGACCGTAGCCGGGCGTACAGTGGGTATGGAAATCTATCGGCACATTTACTCCGCCCTCCTTCATCTTGCGGATGAGCGAGGCCACCCGTGCCGGAGGAATCAGTCCGCTCATATCCTTGATGGTTATCATGTCGGCGCCGAGCGCCACCATCTGACGGGCCTTATCGACGAAATATTCATCGGTGAAGACCGGCTTCGGGTTCTTTTTGCCCTTGAGCCGGTCTACCAAACTGAGCGGCGGATACTTCGGGTCCACCGTATAGCAGACAGCACAGTCGGCTATGCCGCCGTATTTCTTCACATACTTTATCGTGGATTTGACATTGTCCACATCGTTCAGCGCATCGAATATGCGCATGATATCGAGGCCCGATTCGATGGCATTCCGGCAGAAACCCTCTATGATTTCGTCCGTATAGGGGGCATAGCCGAAGAGATTGCGGCCGCGCGAAAGCGCCGTCAGTTTCGAGGCATCGCCCACGACCGCCTTAATCTTTTCGAGCCTGTCCCATGGGTTCTCGCCCAAATAGCGCATCACGGAATCGGGCACGGCACCGCCCCACACCTCCATCGCATAGAAGTTAGCATCCTTGTAGAACGGCAGGACACGGTCAATCTGCGACTGTGTCATCCGGGTTGCAAAAGCCGACTGCTGGCCATCGCGCAGCGTCAGGTCCCTGATTTTTAATTTCCTTGCCATATTTAAGCGATTATTAAGTTTATAAATAATAGAAGTACCCTAAGCGCTCTCTGTTATCCGAATAACAAATATAATTTATTTTTCATAATAACGTACCGGAAACGGATAAATTTCTTCCGTCCCGGGATTTTAACAGCAAACCGAGAGGGAAGCGCCGCCGGAAACAAGATGCCGCGACTGCCCCCATCCCGACAAAACTGCCTTCCGCAAACCGTATTCCACAAAAAACGAAGGCTGCCCCGAAGGGCAGCCCTCTATCATGAAATCATGCAGTCGTTTAGAATTTATAGGAAAGAACGACGCCCAGACGGGAGAGCGAAGGTTTGATACCGCTCTTCTGTACTTCGGTCGAACCCGGCGTGTTGTACATTGCGTAGAGGATGCCGCCGCCTACATAGAAGTCGAGACCCCAGCCGTGGTTCAGCTTCAGGTAGTAACCGTAGGAGAGACCGAGCATCGCAGCCTTCACGTTGGTAGCCCCCGTTGCACCGTGACCGCCGAGGGCGATTTTGTTGAACAGGTCGAAATTGGAGGAAGCTTCGCCGAAACGGCCTACCGTACCGTAAAGGCCGAGATGGTGTCCGTTAAATGCTTCGCAGGTATACCACCTTGCCTCGAAAGTTCCCGTCCAGCCGTTGGCATAGATGGAGTTATCACCGTTCTGCCACGGGTTGAAGATGACCGCATTGCCTTCAAAAGCCAAAGTCCACTTCGGAGCTACGGAAAACTCTATACCAAGATTTACCGAACCAAGACCAAGGTAGAGGGGGTTCCACTTGATTGCAGCTTCCTGAGCCACAGAGATGTTTGCAATAGCAAAAACAGCCATCAGAGAAACTAGTAACTTCTTCATAATTTAGATTTTAATAAATATTAGACTTTTGTATTTGTTTGTCTTCGCAATCAATCCGCTATGGTACTTAACACCGCTAAGGTAAAACATTTTTTCGAATAACACGCACGCTCTCCCGTATTTTTCCGTAAAAGTTATCAATAACCGCACCATTATGAATGTTTTCCGTAAAAAAGCACAACTTTCCGCAGCCATTTAACAACGTAAAAACTATCTTTGCAGGAGACGGCTCCGCCCGCGGTTTCTCCCTGTTTATGCCTAACAAATTTTAAGCCAGATTGGCGTCCGATTTGCATACGCATCCGCAGGAGCATTTCCGTAACATAAAGATACAAAAAAACGATAACCAAACTCTTACTACCATGAAAAAATTTTTACAGGAATTCAAGGAATTCGCGATGCGCGGCAACATGATAGACATGGCCGTGGGTATCATCATCGGCGCGGCTTTCGGCAAGATAGTCAGCTCGCTGGTAGCCGACGTCATCATGCCGCCGCTCGGACTGCTGATTGGCGGAGTGGACTTCACCGACCTCGCCATCACGCTGAAGAGGGCCACGGGCGACGACCCTGCAGTCCTGCTCCGTTACGGAGCTTTCCTGCAGACCGTCGTGGACTTCCTCATCGTCGCTTTCGCCATCTTCCTCATGGTGAAGGGTATCAATTCGCTGCGCCGCAAACAGGCGGACAAGCCGGCCCCTGCCGCTCCGCCCGCACCTACCGCAGAGGAGAAACTGCTCACCGAGATACGCGACCTGCTGAAGAAGGAGACCGCCGAGGAGGGCCGGAACCGCTAACGGTTTCTATATTATACAAGGTAATACCGACATTCCCCGCGCTGTGACAGCGCGGGGAATTTGCGTTCGTTACGGCCCCCCCTTCCCCCTGCCTCCGGAAATATCGACCGGACGCAGACAGCGGGTACGACGCAGGCGGCCCCGCAAATCCGGCCGGAATTGCCTTGCTAAATCCGGTACGGGTATCTATATTTGCGCCCGCTATGAAAAGACCTTACAACATACGCGCAACGATACGCACGGCCGCAGCGGTATTGCTGCTGTGCGCTCCGGCAAAGGCCATGGCACAGGAGGCCAAACCGTTCACCCCGAAACTTTTCGGGGTACTGAAAACCCGCTTCGAAACCGATACGCAGACGGGCGACCTGCGGTTCAACATCAACAACGCACGCCTCGGCGTGAAAGGAGAGGCTGGCGGTACGGCAGGACTCTTCCGCTATCAGTTCCAGGCCGACCTCAACTCCGAAGGAAAGCTGAGTATCCTCGACACCTACGTAGCGTTCGCCTCCGGAGCCTTCGAGGTCTCGCTCGGTCAGCAGCTTTACCACTTCGGTACGGAACTGAGCCGTGGCCCCGGAAAGAACTACTTTGCGAGCAGCTCTTTCCTCACCACCTACGTAGGCAGTTACTATACGGAACGGAACGACAAAATCTCCGCTGCGGCAGGTAACCTCGGCGCGCGGGACATCGGCATCCTGTTCACGCACAAAGGAACGGAGCAGTTTCCGGTAGGCATCCTCGCCGGTCTTGTCAATGGCTACGGCATCAACAACATGGCATGGCACCGGAACGTAAACTTCGTCGCACGGCTGTGGATAGACCCGGGCCAGATAGTGGACGGTTTCGGTATCGCGGGAAACTACTACACGGGCAAAACGCCGCTCGGGAACGACATCACGATGGCGGGCGGGGAACTCCGCTACATGAAAGAGCGATGGATAATAGAGGGCGAATACGCCAGCCGCTGGCTGGGAACCGCCAGCGGCACCGACCGGCTGGACCTGGCGGCCGTTCACGCCATCTACCGCCAACCCGTCCGGCAATGGGGCCCCGTGAAATTCATCGCTCCGATGATACGCTGGGACTACGGCCGCAACATCGCCCTGCTCGACCAATCCGACATCCTGCACCTGAACGCCCAGCGAATAACGGGCGGCCTCACGATAGGATTTGCAAAAAAGTTGTTGCAGTGTGAACTGAGGCTCAACTACGAACACTATCTCATCGACCGACGGCCGGCCGCGATAGAGGCCAACCCCGCTTTCCACAACAAGTTCATCGCCGAATTCTTCCTCGCCTTCTAATCAATGCGGCCACTGCCGCGTATGAGCGGAGATACGCTCCGCCGCAAGGCAAGACTTCCGCTGCCGCAGCGCAATCTCTGCCAAACGCCGCACGACCCGAAGAAATAAGGCACGGAAGAACGAGAAAAAAAGCACGGCATATTTGCAGGAAACAAAATATTCACTACTTTTGTCCTGCTTTTACGGCGAGTTAGCTCAGCTGGTTAGAGCGCATGATTCATAATCATGAGGTCCCGAGTTCAAGTCTCGGACTCGCTACGAAACGACGGACAATACCGTAAGGTATTGTCCGTCGTGTTTATGCTGCACAGGATGGATTTGTCCTCTCCGCACCGGATTTACCTACAAGAAATGCATAGGGTCGGGAAAGACATCCCGTCCTTTCTGGACAATACGAAGCAAACAGAAAACGCGAAAAAAGACAACAGACCTCAACGACCGGCACCGCCGGCGGAGGCGGCATCATCTATCCGTTTCGTCAGTTCGTCCATTCTTCGCTCCAGTTCCGACAGCCGTTCGCCGATATTCCCGCCGCCGCTTCCATAGGAGACCAGTGTGAACTTAACGTCCCAAACACCGCACAGGTCAGCGCGTTTCACGACTATATCCGGGAACTGCCGCCGGTCGGGACTGCCCGCGACAAGAAGCAGCTTCTCCGGGAAATTTTTATCGGCAATTACCCTCCGCACCATGAGTCCGCCGCTTCGAAGGGCAAAAACATACGGTGTAAGACCGTCGGTATCCACCGCACCGAAATCAACAATACGTTTACCGACCAGCACATCGCCGCTACGGAATTCGTCGGGCATTGCACCGTCCGCCACACAGGCAATACATTCGCCGTCCGAGGAGAGCACCGCAGGCATGCCGCCGCTCCGCAACCCTGCGCCGTCACCTACCGGACAGCTCCCTCCTGTCATGCCGACAGGCAACATGGAAGCGACGGGGACATCGTAAGCCCCTTCCACATCGCTCGCAACAGAAACATTTCCAATACGATGCCCGTACACAGAAGCATTTCCCGTTACCAGCCAGTTGAAATCCAATCCGGCGCACTTTTCGAAAACCAAATCGTAATCGATGGAATTACGGCTGTACCAATTGGAAACGGTCTGAGGACTCACCCCGAGAAACGAAGCGAGTTCGGTCTTGTTCCTAAGGCCGTAATGCGACATTATCCGATTAAGAATTTCCGATTTAAGCACTGCAAACAATACGTTTATTCGGGCATCAGCTATTAACAGCCAATTAACAGATTGTGAATGACTTTACCTTACACTACCGACAAAAATAGGAAAAAATTACATACCATAAAACGACTGGAAAATTTCCTTTTCACAAATTCGTATACCGTTTTCCGGCACCGATAGCCGGACACTCCCCACCCCCGACCTGAAAGCGACGGCCGGGGCCCGGTCAACTCTTCCGCCCAGGACCGGAGGGACACTCTCTCCTCCGCATACCGCTTCTTCCGGCATACCTTCCCCTCGCCGTCATGCATACTCCGCCCCGACGGCAGAATGCCTGCCGTACCTTTTCTAAAACAAATCCATGAAAAACTCTCGCTTTCCATACGGCAGCATCGTGCCGTCAAAAGCCGGAACAAGCTATCTGCCGCCAGGTTCCGGAAATCACGGCATCGCACCGCGCTATCACTCTCACACTATAATAACGGACGATACGGAACGGAAATTTTGCGAAAGCTGCGGAATGCTCCGCCACCGAAGCGATACCCGGCACCGTCATCTTGCCTTACCGCTCTCGGCAGCAGCGGTTTCCCTGCAACGAAACGCCTGCAAACAGAGGCATGAATGCAGCCTGACATTCCGCAGCTCTCTGCGGGAGTGCTACTGAGAACCCGGTATGTGCGGAAACGCAACACCGAAGCCGACGGCCCGCCCCCGAAAGGCAGCGGATAATCCGCAAACTCACGCGCGCCGGAGCAAAAGAAGAAAAACAAGAGGCACTCCAAAGACGCAAAAACCGCGGCATTTCTGCCGCGGTTTCGTCATCCGCCCGTTCCAAAACCGGCACAAATCTTTACGCCTCCGGATAATCGGCGACCAGTCCGTCCGGCCCCGTATTCCGAAATTCATGGAACACATACCGACAGTCGGCGAACATTCTCCGCAGCGTCTCCCGTACCGGCGGGGTATGGATACCGGGCAGAAGCGTGGTACGCAGCTCGTACTCCGTGCCACCGCGCCGGAGAATCCCGATGGAGCGCAGAACGTTGTCCATCATCGCCTGCGACAGCGGCGTCACGGCTCCGTAATGTTCCGCGTCCGGAAAATGCTTGATATCCATCGCCACGAAATCCACCGCTCCGGAGGCAATCAGTTGCCGGAGCATTTCGGGATTGGTACCGTTCGTATCGAGCTTCACACGATAGCCCAACGCCTTCACCCTCTCCAGAAAAGCGGGGAGTCCGGCGTGCAGCGTAGGCTCGCCGCCCGTAACCACCACCCCATCAAGCCAGCCGCGGCGGCGTGCGAGATAGTCGAACACCTCGCTCTCCGCCACATCGGGCCGCTCCCGCATCAGCGCCGGCACCACCAGCGCCGGATTGTGACAATAGCCGCAGCGGAAGTTGCATCCCTTGGTAAAGACCACCGCCGACAGCACGCCGTCCCAATCCACGAGGCTCTGTTTCACCAGCCCCCCGATGCGTATGCGCTCCTTCTCCATACCGCTCATACCGCTTCGGACGCCGCAGGTTCCTTCCAGCAGCAGGAAGCCGGATGCGACACGCTCTCCTGCCCCGTAATCATCCGGTCGAAAAGCCGTCGGTCGCGAAACTCTTCGCGCTTGCCCTCGTTCCACTGGCTCACCGGACGCATGTAGCCCACGATGCGGCTGTAGACCTCGGCACTGCGTCCGCACTTGGGACAGGTAAAATGCTCGCCCGACAGATAGCCGTCCTGCGGGCAGACGCTGAACGAAGGCGAGATGGTGATGTAAGGGAGCCGGAATCCGCCCGTCACCTTACGCACGAGCCGTTTGGCCGATTCGGGCGACATCTCGTGTTCCCCGGTAAAGATATGGAGCACCGTACCGCCCGTATAAAGTGTCTGCAACGGGTCCTGTTTTGCAAGCACCTCATATATGTCGTCCGAGTACCCGACCGGAAGGTGCGTGGAGTTGGTATAGTAGGGCTTCGCCCCGCGCTCCGTCCGTGCCTGCTGGTTGGCGGTGATGATATCCGGATAACGTTGCGTATCGATACGCGCGAACCGGTAGGCCGTACTCTCGGCCGGGGTAGCTTCGAGATTGTAGATATTGCCTGTCTCCTCCTGAAACTCCGCCATCACTTCGCGCATGAAGGTCATCACCTTGCGGCTGAAGGCACTCCCCTCCTCGGTGGCTATCGACACGCCGAGAAAATTCAGGCAGCATTCGTTCATGCCGTTGATGCCGATGGTGGAGAAATGGTTTTTCCAGAAGCAGCCGTAGCGGTCGTGCACCTGCCGCAGGTAGAATTTCGAATAGGGATAGAGTCCCTTCTCGGTATATCCCTCTATCACCTTGCGCTTCACTTCGAGACTGTCGCGGGCTATCTCCATCAGGTGACGGAGCCGCTGGAAAAAGAGCTCTTCCGAAGGGGCCTCGTAACCGAGACGCGGCATATTGATGGTCACCACACCGACCGAACCCGTCAGCGGATTGGCCGCGAAAAGCCCGCCGCCGCGTTTCATCAACTCGCGCTTGTCGAGCCGCAGGCGGCAGCACATGCTGCGCACGTCGTCGGGTTTCATATCGGAATTGACAAAATTGGAGAAATAGGGGATGCCGTACTTGGCCGTCATTTTCCAAATGCCGTCGTAGTCGGGATTCTCCCAGTCGAAATCGGGCGTTATGTTATAGGTAGGTATCGGGAAAGAGAAGAGACTTCCGGCCGCATCCCCTTCATACATCACCTCGGCGAAGGCCTTGTTCAGCAACATCATCTCCGGCTGGAAATCGCCGTAAACGGCATCTTCGAGCACGCGCCCGGCATGCACCACCCGTTCGTTCTTCAGGAAATCCGGTACCACGAGGTCCATGGTGATATTCGTGAACGGAGTCTGGAAACCCACCCTCGTCGGCACGTTCAGGTTGAAGAGGAACTCCTGCAGACACTGCTTCACCTGCGCATAGTCGAGGTTGTCGTAACGTACATACGGCGCAAGGAAAGTATCGAAGTTCGAGAAAGCCTGCGCTCCGGCAGCTTCGCCCTGCATGGTATAGAAGAAATTCACGATTTGTCCGAGGGCGGTACGCAAATGGCGGGCGGGTGCGCTCTGCGCCTTACCTTCCACCCCCTTGAAGCCTACCAGAAGCAGGTCGCGCAGGTCCCAGCCCACGCAGTAAACACTCAGAAAGCCGAGGTCGTGAATGTGCAGCGCACCGGAACGATGGGCCTGGGCTATCTCTTCCGTATAGAGTTTGCCGAGCCAGTACTGCGAAGTGATGCTCGTCGATATGTGCTGGTTGAGCCCCTGGAGCGAATAGGAGGAGTTGGCGCTCTCCTTCACCCGCCAGTCGTCCAGTCCGAGATAATCGTCGATGACGTCGAGGTTCGAGAACAGCTCCTTGCTCTGTCTGATTTCCTCGTGCTTCTTGCGGTAGAGCATATAGGTCTTGAGCAGGTCGAAATCGCCGCTGCGGTAGATGGCTTTCTCCACCGCATCCTGCACCCGTTCCACATGCGGGATACGCTCCCCTCCGGCAGCGAGCTCCGCGATGACCTCACCGGCCAGCCGGCGTGCCGCGGCACGGTCGGGACGGCCTGCGGCCCTCATGGCCTTGAAAATGGCCTGTTCGATTTTTTCCGGCCTGAATTCTGCAACGTCGCCGTTGCGCTTTACGATTTTCGTAAACTGAGTCTGTCCATTCATCTTCTTAGATGTTAAGAGATTAGAAATGGTAACTCCGGGAAATTGAATAAGACGGCGGCATCCATACCCCCTGTCCGACAGCCTTTCGCCCGAAAGCTACGTTAATACGGCACCGGGCAGGTCTTCTGGCTCGTTCCGGGTTTTGCGCCTTCCCGGCCCTTCGGGGCCAGTGGCAAAGGATGCTCACCCTTCGCACCTGCCGCATACCGGCTCTGCGGGACTCTCCCGCCAGCGGGCATACGGTGTGCACGGAACTTACAGCTACGGGGATAGCTCCTGATTCTCACAGGATTCCCTTTTCATCCCCGGCCGCACCCGACGGGCGGCACGGGGAACCTGGTGTCGGGAACAAAATTAGCCAATGCCGTTCCGAAAACCCCGCCTCGCCGGGGAAGTTTTCACATAGTTTTCAACAATCCGCCTCCGCTGGCAGACCGGACGCCGAAAAGCGTCCGGCTCCGCAGCAGCTTCGGACAGGCCTCGTTTTGGAAAACCCGCGGCAATCCCTATCTTTGCTCCGACGATATGCCTCATCTCTACATCATAGCCGGATGCAACGGCGCGGGAAAAACCACCGCGTCCTACACCGTATTGCCGGAGATGCTCGGCTGTCGCGAATTCGTCAATGCCGACGAGATAGCCAGGGGACTCTCGCCGTTCAACCCCGGCAGCGTGGCGATTGAAGCAGGCAGGCTGATGCTCCAGCGCATGGACGACCTGCTGTCGGAAGGCACCGATTTCGCGTTCGAGACCACGCTGGCCACCCGTTCTTACGTACGATTCATCGAACAGGCCCATGCCAAAGGCTACTTCGTGACGCTACTCTACTTCTGGCTGCCGACACCCCAACAGGCCGTCGAACGCGTAGCCACCCGTGTCCGGGAAGGCGGACACGACATTCCCCGCGAAGTCATCTGCCGCCGCTACCGGATGGGACTCAAAAACCTGACCGCCCTTTACGCCCCCATCTGCGACTACTGGGCCATTTACGACAACAGTTCGGCAGACACGCAGGTGAAGATGATTGCTTCGGGCGGCCTCTCGGCAACATTGACCGTCGAAGATACGTTATCCTATAAATCGATTGTAACTTATGAGTGAGGTCGAAATCAAACAAATGCAGAAAAAAATCGAGGCTGGCATCCAATTGGCCCGCAAACGTCTGATAGAGAAGACGAAAAAAGAGGACGGAACGTTGGTCGTCATCCGCGACGGCAAAGTGGTGCACATTCCCGCACGGGAGTTGCGGTAACCGTCCGCCGGAATACGGAAAAGCGCAGGACCGCATGGTCCTGCGCTTTTTGCATCCCGCCCTCTTCGCAGTCGAATTCCTGCCGTCTCTGCAAATACGCTCGCCAACCCGTATCTCATATCCTATAAAATCCTCTCGACACCCATATGCGATACGCAGCCACGCACCGTGGCCTTATCATCACACCAAAATACGCTTTACAGGCAAATATCGCAACAAAACAAGCCGTCGGCATAGCGTATCCGCGCACACTGCAAAAGAAATCCGGCATCCCTGCGCACTTCTCCGTTTCTGCTGTATAAAAGGCAATTAATGAACCTTTCCGACCCGGCCTGACAGTCTGTAGCCCGGCAGCACAATAACATAAAAAGCCCGATAAACACCACATAAAACCGTTCATTTCTACAATTACATGAACACTATTAACGCATTTATCGGCAAAATCATAATACGATACGCCACAAACACAAAACGAACAGTTCTTTTCACGTAAAACGAGATGCCAAATACGAAAAAAAACGGTAAAATCAGGACCATAATTCACTTATATAGTCCCAAAACGGAATTAAGAAAATTAACGACCCTCAAAAACGTTAAATTTGATAATTAAACATTAATGACGTTCATGAACATCGTAAAGTTAAACGGCGAAGATACCGAACTGTACCGGCGCGTAGCGCATCTGGTAATGAACCGGGAAGTCCTCGCGAGCAACAACAACTATCCGTTCAAGACATCCTCGGAACACATCTGGTTCGTCGCCTGCGACGACGAAGGCCGCACCCTCGGATTCATCCCCGTGGTGCTCAGAAACAGGAAGGCGACGATAAACAACTACTATGCCGCCGAAGACGACGAAGAGGTATTGTGCCTGATGCTGACACAACTGATACAAGAGTTCAAAAAAGACTTCGCTATCATATCCGTCACCCAGAACAAACACATCCAGGCCTTCAGGCGCTGCGGGTTTTCGGTAATGTTCGAATGGGAAAAATACGTGAAAATGATATACAACGAAGATGACCAGAAAAAACGTTTATGAACTGACCTTAGAGCGTATCGATACCATATTCAATGAATTCGACAACGTATATGTTTCATTCTCCGGAGGCAAGGACAGCGCCGTGATGCTCAATCTGTGCATCGACTACATGCGCCGCCACCACATAGCCCGGAAACTCGGCGTATTCCACATGGACTATGAGGTACAGTACGAGGAGACCACCCGCTATATCGACCGCGTATTCGCTGCCAACAAAGACCTGCTGGAAATCTATCGCGTCTGCGTCCCCTTCAAAGTGACCACATGCACCTCCATGTACCAGACCTACTGGCGGCCGTGGGAGGAGGAGAAACGCGAACTGTGGGTACGCGAAATGCCGGCGGAGTGCTACACGGCACAAGACTTCCCTTTCTACTCGAAAGAGATGTGGGACTACGAATTCCAACTGCTGTTCGCGCAGTGGTACCACAGGCTCAAAGGGGCAAACCGTACCTGCTGTCTGGTCGGCATCCGAACGCAGGAGAGCTACAACAGATGGCGCACGATATACGCGGGAAAACGCACGTCGCAGTACCGGAATCTGGTCTGGACATGCCGCAACAGCCCCGACATCTACAACGCCTACATCCTGTACGACTGGCTCACGACCGACATCTGGACGGCAAACGGACGGTTCGGCTGGGACTACAACCGGCTCTACGACCTCTTCTATCAGGCGGGCGTACCGCTCGAAAAGCAGCGCGTGGCGAGTCCTTTCATCTCGGCTGCCCAGGAGAATCTGGCACTCTACCGCGCCATCGACCCCGACACCTGGGGCAAGATGATATGCCGTGTGAACGGTGTGAACTTCACCGGCATCTACGGTTCGAGCAGCGCCGTGGCCCGTTATCGAGCCAAACTACCGCCGGGCCATACGTGGGAGAGCTACATGTATTTCCTGCTCTCCACCCTGCCGGCCAAGACGCGCAACAACTACCTACGCAAACTTTCGGTCAGCATCAACTTCTGGCGCACGCGCGGAGGCGTACTGCCCGACGAGACCATCGAGAAGCTGAAGGCCATGGGCATCAAGATAGAAGTGGGAGAACGTTCCAGCTACAACACCGACAAGAAACCTGTCCGGATGGAGTATCTGGACGACATCGACATTCCCGGATTCAAAGACCTGCCCACTTTCAAGCGCATGTGCGTATGCATCCTGAAAAACGACCACGCCTGCAAATACATGGGCTTCTCGCTGACCAAGAAGGAGACGGACGACAGGCGGCGGATAATGGAATATTACAACAAAATCTTCTCTTGAAACCGATGAACAGATACAAAAGCCCCGTTTACGACGTCATCCCCGTACCCGTATCGAAGATACGCGCCAATGCCTACAATCCCAACGTGGTGGCACCGCCCGAAATGAAGCTCCTCGAACTCTCCATCTGGGAGGACGGCTACACCTCGCCGTGCGTATGTTACTACGACCGCGAACACGACATCTACGAACTCGTGGACGGCTACCACCGCTACATGGTGATGAAGACCTCCGACCGGATATACGAACGGGAAGAGGGGATGCTTCCGGTGGTTGTGATAGACAAGGACCTCTCCAACCGCATGGCCTCGACCATCCGCCACAACAGGGCCCGTGGGACGCACTCGATAGAGCTCATGACCAACATCGTCGCGGAACTGAAACAGGCCGGCATGTCGGACGCCTGGATAATGAAGAACATCGGAATGGACCGCGACGAGCTGCTGCGGCTCAAGCAGGTATCGGGACTTGCAGCACTCTTCGCCGACAAGGAGTTCAGCATCCCCGACAATGCGTTCGGCACGGCACCGGGCCGCGGAATACAGAACAAGAAGGTTTTTCACGAATGACCGAACCGCCGCCCGATTCCGCAGGGATACGGACAGCGGCGGCAGGAGACGACGACACAACGGAGAGGGCTCTCCGTTTTCGGGAAACAGCGCAACCGCAACCGGCACACGGGCCGGCGGCGTCACAACGGGAATTTCATCTTCAGGACGTCGTACATATCCGACACTTTGCCGCCTTGGCCGGCACCCTGCGACGAGATATCCTTCAGGAGATGCACCTCTACCTGCACGCTGCCCCTGCGCACACCCTCAGGAACGGGCACGGGAATATGAAGCGCCCCGCCTCCCATGAGCCTGAACTCGCCGGAGGCCGTCCAAAGGCTCTTAACCCCCGACTTCAGCACCACCCGGTAGGTTCCCCGGGCCGATGTCAGCTCCATGTTGTTGGCCACGACCACCTCGTCCGAACCGTCCCTCTCCATCGTTACCGAGAGACGGCCCGCAGGCCGTACAGCATCGGGATGCCGGAAAAGGGCCGCGGCATCCATGTCGCTGTTCCACTCCCCCCCGGCCCCGTCGTAGAAAACGGGGACACCGGGAGCCAGCCGCTTGAGCTCCACATAACTTTCGTACAGACAGTATCCGTTGCGCGAATCGTGTGCAGGAGCATACATCACCACCGACGGATGAAGGTGCGAAGCGTAATACATGCGGTGTATCCGGTCGATGTAGGCATCTTTCCATTCGGGAGCGTTGCTCGGATTGCCGCCCACGGTGATACGGGCCGGTTCCCGACTCGTATTGATATCCGCCGCATCGCACACGTACAGCCCCAGACTGTCGCAAAGCGCATAGAAACAGTCCGGCTGGGGAGTTCCGTCTGCAACGATGCAGTTATACCCCTCCGCCTTGAAGCGTGCAAGCTCGGTTGCCGCGGCCCCTTCGTCGCCGCCCATCGCATAACGTACGGCATACAAACCGACAGGCAGGCCGTCGATTAAGAATACTCCGTCAGACGTTCCCGGCGTCCGGAATCCTACCCGAACAGCCGCGTTCTCCACGAACCGGCCTTCGTTCCGGCTGCGTACCAGCAGTGTATAGAGATTCGGAGTTTCATGGTTCCACACGAGCGGGTCGGGTATCCGTACCGTAAAGCGTACGGTATCCCGGCTCAGCATACCGGTAACGATGTCTTTCTGCGACATGGCCACGACCTCGCCCTTCGGGTCAAGCAACTCGTAACAGACGGTATACTCCTTGGGATTCAACAGGATACTCTGCATGACGATATCGAGCGCCACATAACCGTAACCGCCGTCCACCGAAGTCTCGGCAAACAGGTCGTGTATCCGTACCGAGGGCTGCGACAACACCCAGGCCCTCCCCCTCCAGCTTTCCGCATCGCGGCCGCGCCCTTCGCCGATACGGCGGGCCGCCGGAGCCTCGCAGACGATGACCGAAACCGTATTGTAATCCTGCCGGATGAAATCGGTGATATCGAACTCCGTGCGCCCCATACCCGCCTGACTGTATCCGGCCGCCTCGCCGTTTACCTCGATGCCGAAAGAGGAGGGGACATCCTCCACACGCAGCAGGACGGCCCGGTTGTCCCACGCATAACGGACCTTGAACCGGGCCGTATAGCGGACTCCTTCCGGCACACTGTCGCGCTGCCACTCCTCCAGAGGAATCACATAGGAGGATGTACCGCCCGCCAACGCCTCTTCGCGTGAAGGATACGGCACGAGGGCACTGCGCGGCGGCAGTCTGAATCCCGCCTCCACTGCTCCGGGCTCACAGGCCATGGCGGCGAAACCGGGTCCTGCGGCACGCAGGGTTCCGCCGAAGGACGAAAGAAAAACGGCAAAGGCGAAGAGACAACTGATAGCAAGGCGTTTTATCGGCATGGTCGTCAATTTATCGGTGTTTATGCCTTAACTTTGCAGGCAGCCCCGCAAACGCCGGGCGGGGCTAAAATTACTCTTTTTCCGTGAGAAATGGACAGGTATCCCGCACTTAATTTGCCCCCCGTCAGGCTGCGGGCCGCGCACAGGCACGGCGAGGAACGCGTCTGGGACGGTCTGCGGGGCTGTTGGCTGCTGCTCACTCCGGAAGAGTGGGTGCGGCGGCACGTCATCGGATGGCTGTCGGACTGTATCGGCATTCCCGCCGTCAATATCATTCAGGAGTACCCGCTTTCCCTCGGAGGCACACGGCAGCGGGCCGACATCGTGGTAACGGGCCGCGGGCAGCAGGCAGTCATGCTGGTGGAGTGCAAGGCCGCCGACGTCGCGATAGACCAATGCGTCCTCGACCAGGCAGTACGCTACAACAGCGTCGTCCGGGCCCGTTACATCATGCTCACCAACGGTCTGCGCCACTACTTCTTCGCCGCCGGCGACGGAACGGACTACGAACGGCTCGGAACCGTACCCGACCTTGCAGCATGGCTGTAACAACCGCCCGCGAGAAGAAAGGGGTACGGCTTTCGGCCGTACCCCTTTCTTCTCCCGTTTTCCCTCCGACGGGTCAGAAAGTCCGCTTTACCCCTATCAGGAACAGTGCCCCGACATTGTGGAGCGACTCTTTCCTTACGGGAATCTCGGCGAGAAACGTCAGGGTATATCCGCCGCCGAGCGCCTTGCCGACGATGGGCGAAAGGATAAGGTCGAAGCGGTCCCGTGTGAAGTCGTACATCGGCCGCGGCTCGAACACCGCGAAGAGGCCGGAATCCCAGAACTTCGCAATGAACATCCTCACGGTCAGGAGGCTCATGGCAGGATAGTCCGCCTCTCCCTTGGCCAGGGCGAACGAATACTGGGGCTGTGCCGCCACCATCAGCCCCTGATTTATCGTATAGCTGTAGGTCAGCGCAGGCGTCAGGTAGAAATAGCCGTTCAGTCCGGCCGCGGCGTCTATCGCCTGCGAAGCCGTCGGAAAGGCCAAATCCACCGATGCGGCAAGCGCATGCCTGCCGTTATTGTAAAAAGAGTTCAGGATATTCACCTTCATGTTGCCCGCCCCTGTGACAAAGCCCCGGCGGCCCGGTACGTTGTTTATCGAGACGAGGTCCATCCGCACGTTGAACGCCCAGTCGTCCACGCCGAATGTGGCGCTGATACGGTTGTTCACCTGCGCATTACCGGCCTCCTTGTCGAAATACCACGTAGAGAATCCTATCTTGGAGATAATCCTCGTGGGGTCTACACCGGACTGCGTCCTCACCTCGTCCAGCGAGAGGTGCTCTTCGGGTTCCTGTGCGAAAGAGGCGAACGCCGGCAACAGGAGCAAAAGCGTCAAAAAATATTTCATAATCAATCTTGTTGGTTAAACATGCCATTCGGGACGGGCGTCCCGGCCTCTCCGGCAGCCGCATCCCCACACTTTCCCAGGTGCAATAATTATTCCATTGCCGCCCTTTCGCTCTTTCACCGCACCTTGCCGTCAAAACGGGGGCGCCGCGTACCCTTTCCGGTACGCGGCGCCCCCGCGTGAACCGTCCGCCACCGGAACCGCACGTTTCCCCGCCTACACCTTGACGGGATTGACCAGTTGAAGCATGTATTCGTCCAGCCATCCGGTCGTGGAACGCACCCACTCCACCTTCAGACCGACCGTAGTGAAGCCCTTGCTTTTGAAAAGGTTCAGACTGCGCAGGTTGTTGGAGAGCACATTGCAGTAGAGCTGGTTGAGCCCCAACACCTGAAAGGCATACTTTATCATGGAAGTCAGCGCGCACGAAGCATAACCCTGCCCGCGGTCGCGGTCTTCATAGACGAGTATCCCGATGCCGGCCCGGCGGTTCGTCGGGTCTATCTCGAAAAGGTCGATGGCCCCCACGGCCCTTCCATCGCCGCGGCTCTCTATTATCATGCGCAACTGCTTGGTCTCGTAAATGTCGTACTTCTGGTCTTCGATGAATCTGCGGAGCACATATTTCGAGAACGGCGCGACGGTATTGCTCATCTTCCAGATGCGCGTGTCGTTCTCCCACTTGTAGAGCACGTCGATATCCTCCGGCTCAAGGGCCCTCAACCTGACGGAATCCGTTTCGAGAATGTTGTTCATGGCTACAATCCTATTACCTGGTTCCTTATGAGCATGGCTGCGCCGAGGGCGCCGGCATCGCCGCCCATATGCGACAGCCGAAATTTCGTATCCTTGTAGACAAGATTGAGAGAGTATTTGTTGGTGGCCGATTTGAGCGGCAGCATCAGGTAGTCGCCCGCATAGGCCATGTTTCCGCCGATGATGACAAGTTCCGGATTGAAGATATTGATGAGAAAGGCAATGCTTTTGCCTATCTTCTCGCCCGCTTCCTCAATAAGCTCTATCGAGAGGTTGTCGTCGTTCTTCGCAGCCTCGATGATATCGTCTATGCGTATTGTTCCTCCCGAATCGTAGCGTTCGCGCAGGATGGTATTGACACCGCGGCGTATCTCGCTGACCATCTTCTTCTCGATGGCTATACCGGACACCTCCGTTTCGAGGCACCCTTTCTTGCCGCACTCGCAGATAATCTCGTTGTTGAAAAAAGGCGTATGCCCGAACTCCCCGGCAAAACCCGACTTGCCGTAAAACAGTTTGCCGTCGGTGATGATGCCTATGGCCACTCCCCGGCCCAGGTGCAGGTAGAGCATGTTCTTCTCCGTCCGCGAATCACCCGTGAAGTACTCGGCATAACAGCGGGCCCGCGTATCGTTCTCCAGCAACACCCGGATGCCCGTAGCATGTTCGATGATATCCTTCAGCGACTCCGGACTCGAAGTGAAGTACATGTAGCTGCGCCCCGTTTTGGGATTGACGCGCCCCGCAATGCACACCCCCATGCCGAGTATCTTGCAGCGCTCTATCCGGCAGCCGTCTATGAAGCGGTTGATGCGCCGACATATCTCCTCAAGCGACTGTTCATTGTCCGACAGGACGAAATCCCGCTCCTCCTCGCTGACGATGACATTATTCTTGAGGTCCGTCACCACATAACGTACATTGTCGCGCCCGATGTCGATGCCGGCGAAATAGATGGCCGTATTGGCCAGCCCGAAGATATTGGGACGGCGCCCTCCGGCAGTCTCTATCTTGCCGTTGTCCACTACGATGTTCTCCTCGACGAGCTCCCCCACGAGCTTGGTGATGGTCGGAACGCTGACGTGCAGCTCGCGGGCGAGGTCGGCCAGTGTACTCTCGCCGTTGAGCGCCATGTAGGCGATGATATTCTTCTTTATCAGAATATTCTTATGGGAGATACCCTTCAAGGGTTCGTCCTCCTGCTGATTGAAAAAATCCTTAAGAAGCACAGACTGGTTTTTAAATAATACCGGCATCTCCTCCGGCCTATTTTTCTATCTAAGCGCAAATTTAGAAATTATTTTCAATACCTAAAACAAATTACTAAGCTTTTTAAAAAATATTCTAAACAAATTTAAGATATCGCCTCCCGTTCCGAATTTATTTGCGAAACACAGCCTCCTGCTGCAAAAAACAGGGCCGCTCCCCCACAAGGAGGAACGGCCCGAACCTGCCCTAAACGGTACGGTATATCAGAAGGTGAATTTGATGCCGAGAGCCAGGTCGAAAAGACCGTACGCATTCAGATTCATAAAGTTGACCGAAGGTTTGTAATCCAGCGAGAAAGCGATAGGCGCATTCGGAATCTTGTATTCGAGCCCTACGATGGCATCGATACCGATAGCGAATTTGTTGGCTGCGGCGCCGAGATGGCCGCCCACACCGTAATAGAGGTTGAAGTCGTTGTTGATGACGGGCTGCGTCCACTCGTAAAGACCTGCTGCGGAGAAACTGCTCGCCTCATAAAATCCGAACCATGCCATCACTTCGAAAGCGTTGCCCGCATTCAGGTGCTGCTTGTAGGTGAGTGCGGCGTTGCTGCCGCCGGCACGGAGACCGATGGCATGCTTGTAATTCTGGGAGAGGGCTGTACCCGCACACAGCAGCGCGCATGCGGTAAAAAGGATAATTTTTTTCATAATCTTCTTTTTTAAAATTTAAGATAGTATTAGGAATTACTTCAATGATTTCGACTACACAAATATAATGCCTTACGGGGATTAAAAAAAATCACGAAGATTTTTTAAATTTCACCGAACCGGTACCCTCTCCCGGCACTACCGGAACCGAACGGATACTGTGCGCCTTCCGCCCGCATAGCGAGTCGGCAGGCCGGCCCCGGCAAAGCCGGCCTGCCGAAAAAATTTTCCGCTTTTTTTTGCATTTCAACGCTATTTATGTACTTTTGTGCACCCGTTCGGACGACTGCTTCCCTGCATCGGAACAACGAACGGAAAAGGACGGATCCATAGCTCAGTTGGTTAGTAGCACCTGACTCATAATCAGGGGGTCCCAGGTTCAAGCCCTGGTGGATCCACACGAACGAAAAAGGCCGCGACTGTTATCGCGGTCTTTTATATTTATCCGATAGCCGGATTCCGTCGTCCTCCGCACGGCACCCGGCCCCTTCGCCGCCGTTCCGACCCGTTTCATGGCCGTGTTCCGCGGCTTCAAGGCCCGCCCGGCTCGGACTGACCGTAACGAGGTACACCCCGCCGAATATCAATACTACGGCCAGCACCTTCACGACATTGAACCGGTCCATCCCCCAGCAGACGGCCACGATGCTCGCCACGAGAGGCTGTATATAGTTATACATCCCCGCCACGGTAGGCCGCAGCCGCTTCTGCCCGACCACCACGAGCATGTAGCTCAAGAACGTACCGCCCGCAACGATAAACGCTATCGCCCCTATCGCACCACCCCCGAGCGCCGGCCAGTCGGTAGCCGCCACCCCACCGAACGAAAAGGGCAGTACGCAGACGAAGGCGTAGGTGAACATCCACTTCATGATGGTGACGGGCGAATACCTGTTTACGAAATTCTTGAAGAGCACGATATACAAGGCATAGCTACACTGTGCGAGCAGTACCAGCAAATCGCCCCAGACATAACTGTTTCCGCCACCCCGACCCGCCTCCGCCGCATGACCGCCGAGTATCAGCAGCAACGCACCGGCAGCCCCCGCCGTAATGCCCCCCACTTTCTTTCCCGAGACGGGCTCCTTCAGATAGAGCGCGGCGAAGACCATGGCCAGCAGCGGCATACTGGTGGTGATAACCGAGGCATCCACCGGCGATGAAAGCCCCACCCCGAAGATAAAACACCCCTGATTGAACACGATAGCCAGCAGCGAAGCGGCGAAAAGCTTCAGCATATCCGCCGACGCCACCCGCTCCCGCTGGCCGAAAAGCGATGCCGTCCAGAACAGCACCATGGCCCCGGCCACCCGCAGACCGGTTATCGTCATGGGAGTCACCCCTCCGGTTCCCATCACGAACTTCGCCAGCGGCGACATCAATCCCCACATGACATTCGCACCCAGCATAGCCGCATGTCCTCCGATACTTCTCCTGTCCATATCCGTCTCCTACCGGATTCTCCGCACAGATACATCCCGACCGACAGCGCCCCGCCGCAGCAGGATGTCCCGCCAGGGTTCCGTTAAAATCCTGCGCAAAATTATCGCCGCATCCGGCGAATTCATTGTATCTTTACGGCAATTCATTGTACATTTAATGTCATGTGGATAGAAAACCTCTACCGTCCGGCGGAGATTCTGGTGCGGGAACACGAAAGGTTTCCCATCGGAGAACACACCCACTCCTTTTACGAACTGGCATACATCGTATCGGGAAGCGGCAGTTTCAGTATGCCGGAAGGGGTACCGGGACAGTGGAGCGGCGACATCTCCTACGGGACCGGCACGCTCCTCCTCATTCCGCCCGAAAGGCTGCACCGCTTCAAGGTCGGCACGCGCAGCCGATATCTATTCATCCGGTTTACGGGCAGTTATGTGACAGAATATATAGGAAAAGACATAGAACAGGCACTCCGGATGCAGGACGTCCCCCGCATCACGCCCGCCGGGCGCGACGCATCGACACTGCAACAGCTCATGGAGATGGTAACGGCGGAGCAGGCCTCCCCGAACGGATTCTCCGCCCACCTCCAGCAGCAGTGGATAAACAGCATCATCACGCTAGCTGCACGCAGTGCCGCCCAGCACTCCGGCAGCGGAATCCCCGTACAGCAGGAGAACGACCGGGCCGTCTCCATGCTGCAATATATCCAACGGCATATCCACCAGCCCGAACGGCTGAAAGGCTCGGCACTATGTGCGGCATTCAACCTGTCGCCCGCCTACATCGGCCGTTATTTCAAACGTCATTTCCACGAAAGTCTCCGGCAATACATCGTCGAAAGCCGCATCAGGGCCGCGGCGGAGATGCTCTGCAACAGCCGCATGAGCGTCAAGGAAATCGCATACAGGCTGGGATATACGGACTCCTGCCACCTGGTCAGGAGCTTCAAGCACCATTACGGCACGACGCCCGCGAGCTACCGCAGCCGTTACGCTTCCGGCCAGGAGACGCGATGACCCGCTGCGGAGAGGGTCACAACTGCTCCTTCATCTGCTCGAGGGCGAGTACGATGTCGTCCAGCTTTTCGATATGCAGTTGCTGCCCGTCCTCCATGGCATCGGCCGACTGAAGTGCCTGCTCTCCGAGACGCAACAGCCCTTCGAGGCTCCGGGTATGTTCCTCGCCCAGTGCCGCAACGCTGTCCCGCAATGCGGCGGCCGTTTCACGAAGCGCCCCGCTGTCCGCAAGCAGGGCATCGAGCTTCTCCCCCACACGCGCCAGTTCCTCCCCGACGGCCGTAAGCCTCTCGACGATGCGGTCGGCCTCCGTCATGGGCGCATAACGGGTATAACCCGTGTAGGGACGCACGTACAGATATACGGTGTCCTCGCGGTCCATTCCTCGCTCCGGGTACATGACGTTATCCACGTAATACATGCTGTCCTCCTCGTCCCTGCGGCGACCGCCGGTCCAGACGATGCTTCCCGGAGCGGGAATGTGCGATAGTTCGACCGTCGGGCCGGACTCCCAGCCGTCGGTATAAAACAGAAGCGTGAACTTCATAACCTCTTCCCATTAAATGGTCTCACCGTCGGATACATCCCTACGGAGACCGAAACAGCGATAAATATAATCAATTTCCCGCGATTCGCCGCCGCGGGGTAGCGGAGCCCCTCCGACAGGCGGCCGAAAGAGGACAAACCGTCCTCGGATGTACCGTATATACCGCAGTCGCTCCGACCGGAACCGGAACGCACCGCCACCGGACCGCGCCGAAGACACCCGTCCTGTCCCGCCAGAATCTCCCCGACCGGCCGCATCCGGCAGGCCGAAACGGCCGCCCGAAATCCGCCCTCGTTCGTACCGCATACCGTAATCGTCCCACCGGAATCCGCACCAGACACAATGCTCCGCATTCGGGAAGACCGTCCTCACCCGTTGCCATAAACGAATTCGGCCCAACGCTGGTCGTTGGGCCGAAAAACCGAAAACGCGAAAGCATTCCGTCAGCAGCAGGCTCCGCCGCTGCAGTCGTCGCAGCCGTCGCCGCTGCATCCACAGCTGCACCCGCCGTTGTGGGCATGGGGATAATCCTCATCGGTCGCCTCGCGTACTCCCACTATCTCGCCTGCAAAGTTGAGCGTCTTGCCGGCCATGGGGTGATTGAAATCCATCTTCACCTTGTCGCCGTCTACCGAAGCCACGACGCCGATGAGGCGCATTCCGTCGTTGGTCATCATGGGAATCTGGTTGCCGACCGTCAGCAGCCCCTCCTCCACCTGACCGTCCACTTCGAACGTGGAACGGGGCAGTTCAATCACCATATCGGGATTGGGCAGACCGTAACCGTTCTCCGGGGTGAGCGTAAACTCGAACTTCTCCCCGGCACTGAGGCCATCGATGTTCTTCTCGAATTCGGGCAGCAGGTATCCTGCACCGAACACGAATCCGAGCGGATTCTCGGCCGTAGCCGAATCGGCCACACTGCCGTCCACGGTAAGCGTATAGCTCAACGTCACAAATTTCTTTTCTCCGATTTTCATTTCAATAATTACTATGTTTTACAGCCGTTCGCAACCCTATCATAACGTTCGGAACGACCGGTAAAGTATATGTCCCGGCCGTCCTCCGCCGTGGCTGCGCCGCACCGCATAAATATGCCTGCCCCGAACCCGCCGCCGAGACGGCCGACGCAGTACAGAGAACGTCGCCCGCCGCGGCGGGCGACGCATGAATCAGAATTCGCAGCAGGTGCAGACGAGGTTCCTGTCGCCGTAACCGTTGTCGATTTTGGAGACGTAGGGGAAGAACTTCGCCCGCGATATCCATTCGAGCGGATAGGCGGCCTGCATCCGGGTATAGGGATGGTTCCATTCGCCGGCCACTTCGAGCGCGGTGTGCGGTGCATTCACCACCACGTTGTCCTCGTGGTTTTCGATGGCTTCGCATTCGCGCTTGATGCTGACGAGCGCCTCCATGAAGCGGTCCATCTCCTCCTTGGATTCGCTCTCGGTAGGCTCTACCATCAGCGTATCGTGCACGGGGAAGGAGAGCGTCGGGGCGTGGAAGCCGTAGTCCATCAGACGACGGGCGATATCCGCTACCTCGACACCGTAGTCCTTGCGGAAGTTCTGCAGGTCGAGAATCATCTCGTGACCCACACGGCCGTTCTCGCCGGTATAGTAGGTGCGGAATTCGCCCTCGAGCGCCTTGGCCATGTAGTTGGCATTCACTATCGCCATCTCGGTAACACGGCGCAGTCCGTCGGCTCCGAGCATCTTGATGTATCCGTAGGTGATGGGCAGCAGCAGGGCATTGCCGTAGGGCGATGCGAACACGGCCGTGATGCCCTCCTCGCCACCGGTCGGGACGACCGAGTGCGACGGGAGGAATTTGACGAGGTGTTCCGCCACGCATATCGGGCCTACGCCGGGACCGCCGCCGCCGTGAGGCATGGCGAAGGTCTTGTGCAGGTTCAGGTGGCATACGTCGGCACCGATGTAACCGGGGTTCGTAAGGCCCACCTGTGCGTTCATGTTGGCGCCGTCCATGAAGACCAGACCGCCCGCATCGTGTACGGCATCCACGAGCTCGCGTATCTTGCTTTCGAAGACGCCGTGCGTCGAGGGATAGGTTATCATGGCACCGCAGAGTTCGGCCGCATTGGCCGCCGCCTTCGCCTTGAAGTCCTCCACGTCGATGTTGCCGTGCTCGTCGCTGTTCACGATGACAATCTTCATTCCAGCCATCGCCGCCGATGCGGGGTTGGTACCGTGTGCCGAAGCCGGTATCAGGATGGTCGTCCTGTACCCCTGCCCACGGCTCTGGTGGTACGCCCGGATGGTCATCAGACCGGTGTACTCGCCCGACGCACCCGATTCGGGCTGCAGCGAACAGCCGGCGAAACCGGTGATGGCAGCCAGGTCGTGTTCGAGTTCCCGTATCATTTCGAGATACCCTTCCGTCTGCGAAGCGGGCGCAAAGGGATGTATGTTGGTGAATTCGGCCAGCGACAGAGGCATCATCTCCACCGCGGCATTCAGCTTCATGGTGCACGAGCCGAGCGGTATCATGCTGTCGGCAAGCGAAATATCTCTTCTTTCGAGGCGTTTGATGTAGCGCATCATCTCCGTCTCGCTGTGGTACTTGTCGAATACGGGAGCGTCGAGTATCTTATCCGTCCGCAGCAGGGCACCGTCAATCGCCACCTTGCCCTCGTCCACCTTGACGCTCTTGGGAGCCTTCTTTCCGGCTGCCTCGGCGAATACGGCAACCACCTGCGCCACCTCGTCGGCCGTAGTCACCTCGTCGAAACTCATCCGCACGGTGCTCTCGTCCGGATAGAAGAAGTTGATATTCCGTGCCAGCGCGGAATCCTGCACCACCGCGGCCTCCGCCTTCACCTGCAGGGTATCGAAATAGTTCCCTGCCGCAACTTCGTAGCCGAGTTCCCGCAGAGCGTCCGCTACCGCTGCGGTATGCGAATGGATATGCTGCGCAATCCGACGCAGCCCTTCGGCTCCGTGATAGACCGCATAGAATCCCGACATGGAGGCCACGAGGGCGGATGCGGTACAGATATTGGACGTAGCCTTCTCGCGTTTGATGTGCTGCTCGCGCGTCTGGAGTGCCATTCGCAACGCCTTGTTCCCCAGCCTGTCCACCGATACGCCGATGATACGGCCCGGCATGTTGCGCTTGTAGGCCTCCTTGGTGGTCATGAAACCGGCCGTCGGGCCGCCGAAGCCCATCGGCAGACCGAAGCGCTGGGCGGAACCCACCGCGATGTCGGCACCCCACTGTCCCGGCGAAGCGAGCAATACAAGGCTCATCAAGTCGCACACGGCGGTCACCTTCGCACCGGCCTCGTGAGCGGCGGCGGCAAATGCCGCATAGTCGCGGATACGGCCCGATGCGGAAGGATACTGCACGATGGCGCCGAACTCCTTGCCGGTAAACTTGTAGGTATCGTAGTTGTCTCTAATTATCTCGATGCCGAAAGGCTCGCTGCGCGTCACGAGTACATCGAACACCTGCGGGAAGATGTCGTCGTCCACGAAGAGCTGGTTGCAACCGTTCTTTACCTGGTCGCGCGAACGCAGGGCGAACATCATGAGCATCGCCTCGGCGGCGGCGCTCGCATCATCCAGCAGCGAGCAGTTGCCTATCTCCATGCCGGTGAGCGAAATGGTCATCGTCTGGAAGTTCAGGAGCGCTTCGAGGCGGCCCTGGGAAATCTCGGCCTGGTAGGGGGTATAGGAGGTGTACCATGCGGCATTCTCGAACACGTTGCGCATGATAACGGCGGGAGTGGCCGTCGGGTACCAGCCCATACCGATGAACGAACGCACCTGTCTGTTCTTGGCGGCCAGCTCACGCACATGAGCCGCGAACTCGTATTCGGTCATTCCCTCTGCGGGCAGTCCGATGGGTTTGCGCAGGCGGATGGATGCAGGAATCACCTGTCCTATCAGCTCGTCCACACTGGAGACGCCGATGACTGCGAGCATCTCCTTCAGGTCGGTTTCCGACACGCCTATATGGCGGTCAGCGAATTTATCGAAAGACATAATCCGGATTATATTTTAAAGTTTTCTATTGTGTTTCCCTGGCAGGTTTCAAACAGTTTGCAAATATAGCGAAATTATTCGATGAAAAACCGAAAGCGCCCGTCGGACGGAAGCCCGGTCCACGGCCGCACCGCTGTTCGGTCGAGACAAATATATCGAATATATCCGAATCGGACATATCCGACGGATAAAGAGTAACGGATACCGGCCCGGCCTGCAGAGAAGCTGCCGGTTCCTGCGACAAAAAAGATAGCAAAATAAAAATATCGGAGAAACGGTTCGGCAGAGGGCCGGTATCCGAACCGCGGTCGCACCGCCATACAATTAGGATAGGCCCAAACCCCGTCCGGACGGCCGCACGCTCCCCTGCCGCCCTGTATGTCGCAGAACAGCGCAATCCCTGCCCGCCCAATCTCCGCTCTTCGAAGGCCGTCTCCCCGACACGCCGGACAATTTCCGTCACAAAACCATTGTCCGGCTCCGCTCACTTTTCAGGCTGTCCGAGACAAGAACGGCCCGGTATGCCGAATCTCCGCTTTCCGGACTGTTTCCCGCAACACCTCACACAGACGACCGACCGGCAAAAGTCCCAAACTTCGCTTTCTGCGTTCACAACAACATGTTTTCCGAAAATTGTAATATTAAATTTTATTTGAACACTTATTTTTGAATTGTACGCATTATATCGAATGCGCTTTTCAATCGTTAACCTTCAATTTCAATTCATCCACTAAAACACACCTAATCGTATGAAAAAACTTCATTTCATCACGCTGGCGGCCGCTGCTGCACTGACAGCAGCGTGCAGCAGCACGGAAACTGTCTACGAGTATGTCCGGCTGAGCGACGCCGCCTGTACCTTCCTCGCCAGCGACAACACACAAAAGAGCATCGAAGTGACGGCATCCGGCGCATGGCAGGCCGACGCCGGCGCCTCATGGCTGACCGTGGAACGACAGGACGACTACCTCCTCCTTGCCGCGGCGGACAACGACAGCGGAATGGAAAGGGTGACCGAAATCGTCATCACCAGCGGCAGTGCGACGGCCGGAATAAAGGTCATACAGATGGCACCGGAGAGTACAATATACCGTTACCGCGTCCTCAAGACTTTCGATATGGGAGCGGTCATGTCCAAGAACGGACGTTACGTAGGAGGCAACATCAAGGAACTGCTGCCCGACGAGACGTGGGAAAACTACCCGACCATCATCGACCTCGAAACCGACGAATGGATACAGCTCGGTCCCTATCCCAACAGTCTCTTCAACATCGAACTGCCCTTCGCCATCTCCGACGAAGGGACGATATTCTTCCTGGATGCCAACACCAGCGCATGCGTAGGCTTCAACCTCGCGGGCGACTACTTTCTGCCCGCCAATGCCGAGGGGCACGAACTCCTGCCCTCGGTACAGAGCATCTCGGCCGACGGCCGCATTTGGGTCGGCTGGGGGCTGGATGACGTACTGGCTTTCGGCGGCATGTACCGCCCGCTGAAATGGACCGACGGAGGCACTCCGGAAGTGCTGCCCGTCCCGGAACTCAATTTCCGTAACGAACCTTACGTGAGCGGAGTGATGGCCCGCGGCTGTTCGGCAGACGGTTCGGTCATTTATGGCAGCACGTGGGACAACCTGGACTACGGCATGCTCTACTGGAAGGACGGTAAGGTAGACTGGGTCGGCAGCGACGTCCGCGAAGTGAGAACCGTCCAGATAGAGAACAGCGTAGGCGAGATGATAGACTCCAATATCGTCAACGGCATGATATGCACGGCGGAACTGACCAACATCAGCCCCAACGGCCGCTGGATTGCCGGGACCTACCGCACCGAGGACTACCCCTCACCGAGGAACTACGTACAGGCACGCTATCCGGCCTTCTTCAACACCGAAACGGGCACAACGACCATCGTAAAGGACTTCGGCGAGGGCAGTGCCGCACACGTTACGGACGACGGGCTGGGCATCATCCTCGTCGGAACCTTCCTGCCGAGTTCGGGCATCGTGTACGACATCGAGAATCAGGTGAGCCTCGGCTCCGTACAGGAATGGGTACTCGACAATTACCACATGGTCATCCCGATGTGCTACATCACCTATATGACCCCGGACAAATCCTCCATGATAGGGTCGGTTATAGAATACAGCGAACTCGGACCGCGTGTCGTAAGCTGGTACATGGCTCCTCCCGTGGAAAAATAGCCCCAAGGGACGTTTCCTGCCGGCGAAAGGCCGTCGGCAGGAGGCATCCCTCATCGATACCTCGCCAACCTTAAAAACAGAAGACAATGAAAACGAAAAAGATATTGCTCGCGGCGGCCGTCGCTCTCCTCGCCGCATCATGCAACAAAACGGAGACCGAAACGAAATCGCTCGAAGTTTCGCCCACCTCGCTCGAATTCGAGGCTACGGGCGGCACGGTCCAGAACGTTACCGTCCAGGCCCAAAACGTAACATGGGAATACTCCGTATCCGCTGCCGCACAGGCATGGATGACCGTCTCACAGGAAGGAAACGTACTCACCGTATCCGTGGCCGACAACAACAAAGGGGAACAGCGGACAGGACAAATCAGGATACAGGTAACGGACGGCAGCAAACTGCCCGCACGCGGCGTAACCGTCACACAGCAGGCCAATGCCAACCCGCCGGAGATGTCCATCTCGGTGAATCCGTCTTCGCTGACCTTCGAGGGCGAAGGTGCTGCCCCGCAGGAGGTGACCGTAACCTCCTCTTCCGAAACGCTGACATGGACGGCGGCGCCCGACGAAACATCCGGTGAATGGATAACGGTCGCCGCGGCAGGCGACAAGCTTACGGTCTCGGTCGCCGACAACCCCGACACGCAGCGCCGGTCGGGAAGCGTCGTCATCACCCCGTCGGACGATGCCGCCGACAGCAAGGCCATTCGCATCATACAGGAAGGCAGGATTCTCCCGCCGTCGCTGACCGTATCCCCCTCCGACCCGATAGAGATACCCTATAACGGCATCGACGGCAAACTCTACGTATTGCTGACGGTAACCGCCGAGAATACGGAATGGTCGGCCAAAGCGACAGACGCGGAGGGGAACGCACTCGACTGGGCGACGGCCACCGCCTCGACCGGCGAAGGATACATCAATCTCTCTTTCACGCGCAACACCCAAAAACAACCGCGTTCGGGAATCCTCGTGGTCACCCCTACGGCCGAAGGGCTGAACGAACTGCGCATCCCCATCACCCAGACCGCGGCCCCAGACCACCTCACCACGCTGGACGGTGATCTCGACCTCACAACGCTGGGCCTTGACCACGGTTACTCCACGCTGATGCCGTATGCACCCGACGACACCCTCCAGCCGACCATCCAGTGGGAACTCAACCTCTTTTCCGAAGGGCTCTCCTTCAACCGCAATACCGGTGCAATCGAGGGCTCGGGTCACCGGCTCCACTTCATGCCCGTCACGGAACGAATCGAGATGAACGACGACGACATGTACATCCTCCCCGACGGGGAATACGAAATCGTCACCCCGAAACCGCATCCGGAAGACCCGGACGCAATTTACTACAAGGATGCCTGGACGATAGACAAAGGTACCGAAGGTACGACTACATGGAACAAATACGTAGACTTCTGGTACCTGGAATACCGCGACAACGAAGTCGTCGGTGCAGCGCCCGTCGTATCCGGCACCGTTACCGTAACCAAAATGGAAGGGTTCGAAAACTCCTACGTCTTCGAGTTCGACCTGCTGGACGATATCGGCAACAGGCTCACTGGAACATATTCCGGCTCTATCGGCCTCAACGTAAACGGGAGGCAGCTTCCCGATTAATCCACGGACTCCGACCGCAGGTACCGGTCGAAAATAGAGGAGAAGGCCGCAACCCGATGGTTGCGGCCTTCTCATACACCTTACGGAACATCCGTTCCCTGCCGTCCGGTTCGTCTGCGGCCGAAAGTCAATACCTGAAACTGCTACCGCCTATGAATTCGCGCAGTATAGAAGTAGGAGGAATCTCCGCCGACGATATGTTCAGAAAGTTGTCGAGGAACTTCAGCAGTCTTTTGGCCTCTCCGTATTCGGGCACCGTATTCGGCACGTTGTACAGCAACGGTTCGGCGTAACTGCGGAGCACGGGCAACTCGTAGAAAAGCGACGAATTGAACATGACGTCGGCATTCTCCTGATACGGGAAGATGTACTTGTCCTCCCCCGCCCGCACGCTCGCCCAGCGGCGGAGCGTGGAGACCGCATCGCTGCCGCGCGTCTCGTTATCGCGCACGATGCGGCGAATCAACCGGTTGTCGGTCGTCGGGATACGGTTCATGTCGTCCATCATGATGGAAGTGAAGGCCGAGATGTATATCCGGTATTTATAGGAATCGGGCACCTTTTCCGTCAGCCGCGGATTGAGGCCGTGGATACCCTCCACGACGAGCACCGAACGATCGCTGAGCTGCAGCGGGGACTCGTGCCACTGCCGTTTGCCCGAAATGAAATCATAGCGGGGAATATCCACGCTCTGCCCGTCGAAGAGCTGTCCGAGGTGCTCGTTGAAGGTCTTCAGGTCGAGCGCATCGATGGTTTCGTAATCGAAATCGCCGTTCTCGTCGCGGGGCGTCTGCTCCCTCTCGAGGAAGTAGTCGTCGAGCGAAATCAGCACCGGGTCGAGCCCCAATATCCTCATCTGGATGCCGAGCCGTTTGGCGAACGTGGTCTTGCCGCTGGACGAAGGCCCCGATATGAGCACGAGCCGTGCGCCGCGGCTGCGGTTGGCCGCATAGATGGCGTCCGCAATGCTGGCGAGCTTCTTCTCATGGAAAGCCTCGGCAACCTTGATGAGGTCGCTTGCCTCTCCGGCCAGAACCCGCGTATTAAGCAGGCCGATGTTCGGCACCCCCATCACATCCACCCACTCCTTGTATTCGGTGAAGATATCGAACATCTTCTCCTGATGTATCATCACTTCGGGCTGGTCGGGGGCGGTACGTTTCGGCACGGCGATGTAGATACCCTTGTAATACGGCTTCAGGTCGTACAGCGTCAGATAGGAGGTCGAAGGCGCCAAAGCGCCGTAAAAATACCCCACAATGTCGGCCAGGCCGTACATGGTGACATACAGTTTCGGTCGGGTATCCATCAGCGTTATCTTGTCGTAAAAGCCCAGCCGCGAATAGACCTCCTTGGCCTCCGAGGCAAGCACCTTCTGCCGCGCGATGGGAATATCCTGCGCAATCAGGTCATTCATCCGCGCTTTGAGACGGTCTACATCCTCCTGCGACACTTCGTCCAGTCCCTCTATCTCGCAGTAAAATCCTTTGGAAACCGAGTGCGGAATACGGAACCGCCGCCCCGGAAACAGGTCGTGCACCGCCTTCTGCAAGGTGAAGAAAAGTGTCCGCTGATACACTCGGATACCCTCGAAATGCGTAATGTCGATGAACCGCACCGAAACGGGCTCGTATATCATGTAGTCGAGCTCCTTTATGTCATTGTTCACATACGCCGCAAGATAGGGCAGGTCGGGTTCCGGAAGCATCCGGATGATATCCGAAAGCCTCGTTCCCCACTCCACCATCATGTTGGCACCGTTGTTTTCACACGCTATACCGACCAGATTGCCATTCATATCAAAAAATCTTCGTTCACATTGATTAACGCCGGATATGCACATTCCGTACATTTCCCGTACAAAAATACGATAATCCCCAAAGAGTGTACCCCTCTCGCCGCGGAACCGCGCAATAATCACAAGAATGTGACCGGAATTTTATGAAATCTTATTTTGGCAAAACAAAAAAACTGCCTATCTTTGCACCGCTTTAGGAAAACACACCCGGTTCTTCCGCCCGCCGGAAGGACATTGACCTAAGCCCAAACTACAAACAAGGAGATTCAGTAGCTCAGCAGGTAGAGCACATCCCTTTTAAGGATGGGGTCCTGGGTTCGAGCCCCAGCTGGATCACGGCAAAGTATCCGATAATCAAATGATTATCGGGTACTTTATTTTATGGATATGTTATTCACAAGTATTTACAAGCCTGAGCAAATCGACAAACACAATTCAGGCATAAAATTAAGATTGAATATCCCCCTGACGACCTATACCCTACCATTCCTACACCACTTCCATACCGCACGCCGATGGCATACTCATCAAAACAGTCAGCGTTTAAAACATTAGGACACAACAATATCCAAATCACTTAAAACTTGCAAAGATAATTCTTGAGTTGCTTTAAACTGAATTTGTAAATGCTCTAATTCTTCTTTAGGTCTGGAGAAAAATTGCAATTTCAATGTAAAGATAGCAACTAAAAGAGCTGATATTCCAATAGCTATTTCCACAACCACAAATACAATAGAAATATACTCCACTGTCGTATAAGACAATCTATTTCCCGCATGTCGGAACGGGGCCCGTCCTTTACCGCCGAGCACTCCCCGAGCGGTTGGATTTATCTTACAACCCTGCAAGCCTATTCATTGAAACATCGACAATCAGCAAGGAGCCAAAGATACAATTCCAACATAACAGACCAAGCATAAACGATAAACTATTCGGATGGAATTAACATACCGAACAGTCTGTTTACAAAATAAATCTATTTGCAAAAAGAAAAATTCGCATCAGGTATCGTTTTCATCCCGAGCCTAGGAGCAAGCTTTTTTGCTATATTTGCGTCTGTCCGGGGCCGGACAGACAAGCCCCGTCCCGCGACGACACGAAGCATGAAAGGCAACTCTCCGGCAGCAGTCTCCTTTACGAAGGCGATATCCCTTATTCCACGCGACCGAAGGCGGGGAGCTGTCGGCGTGGTCTTCGCCTCGGTGGCACTGGCACTGCTCGACTTCGTAGGCGTCGCCGCACTCGTACCGGTACTGCTGCTCATTCTCAGCGAAGACGCCACATTCAGCTATCCCGTCATGCGGTGGCTCTACGAGGCGGGGAGTTTCACCTCTTTCGGTACGTTCGTCACGGCCGTATGCGTCGCCGTACTGCTCGTCATTATCGTCAAGAGCATCCTGACACTCACCGTATCCAACGCCGTATCGAAATACCTGCTCTCGCTCTACCGGCACTACTCTACGCGCATGTTCGACATCTACCTCTCCAAGGGGCTGCTCTTCATCCGCAACAATCACACTTCGCAACTGATTAACAACGTGAACGGCGTCTGCCTCCGTTTCACCGACGGCGTACTCGGCCAGCTCTTCTCCATCGTCACGGAGATCATCCTGCTGGGACTCGTCGCTGCCGCCCTGCTGTGGTACGACCCGCGGCTGGTTCTCCTCGCCCTGGCGGTCTTCCTGCCGCTGACGCTCGTCTATGCGCTCGTCTTCCGGCGCAGGATGAACGAGAACGGCCGCACGGAGAACAGGCTCTTCGTGGCCCAGAACAAGACGCTCTACGAAACCCTGCGCGGTTATTCGGACATCGAAATCAACAACGCGGAACGGTACGTATCCGACCGGTTTCGCGACGGTCTGCGGAACCTCACCGACTGCCGCCGCAGGGCCATGCTGGTGCGTACCGCCGCAGGGCGCATGGCGGAATTCTCGCTCATCCTGGGGGTGGTGGTCATGATAATCGTCGGTCTGGCGAGCGGCACGGAGATGTCCGCCCTGACGGTATCGCTCGGCGTATTCGCCGTGGCGGCATACAAGATAGTACCCTCGGTAAACCGCATCGTGAACAGTTGGGTAGAGTACAAACGCAATGCCTTCGCCGCGGAGAAGATAGCGGAGACCTTTGCGGATGCACCGCAGATACGGTTCGATGCGGCCCCGGCCGGACGCCTCCCCTTCGAGCGGGAAATCAAGGTGGACGATGTCACCTTCCGTTACGAGCCCGAAGGGAAAGCGGTACTGGACCGCTTCTCGCTGACGATTCGGAAAGGGGAAAAGATAGGCATCCGGGGATATTCGGGGGCAGGCAAGACCACCCTGTTCAACATTCTCTGCGGCTTTTTCCGGCCCGAATCGGGAGAGGTACGGATAGACGGTACGCCGCTGTCACCCGCCAACACCCGGCAGTGGCAGGACAACCTCGCCTACGTGTCGCAGGACGTCTTCATTCCCGACATGACGCTGGCCGAGAACATTGCTTTCGGAAAACGAAGCGACGAGATAGATGCCGAGCGGCTGCAGCGGGCCATCCGGGCCGCTTCGCTCACGGAGCTCGTAGCCTCCCTGCCACAGGGTACGGACACTGTGACGGGCGAAGCGGGGTGCAGGCTCTCCGGCGGACAGCGGCAGCGCATCGGCATCGCACGCGCCCTCTACAAGAACGCATCGGTGCTGCTCTTCGACGAGGCCACCTCATCGCTCGACAGCCGGACGGAACGGGAAATCGTGGAGGCCGTCGAACGGCTGTCGGAACGCCACAGCGAACTGACCATCCTGATAATATCGCACCGCGAGCAGACGCTCGGATTCTGCGACCGCATAATCGACATAGGGTAAAACGATGCCGGAAACCAAAACCGTCAAGAACGAAGAGCTGTTCGCCGACGTAGAACAGATAATCGGCGAAGGAGGCCGTATCCGCCTTCGCGTCAAGGGATACAGCATGCGCCCTTTCCTGCGCAACGGCACCGACTGCGTCAACCTCTCCCCCATCGGCCTGCACAGGCCGGAACGGGGTATGGTGGTGCTGTTTCGCTACCGGGGCAGGCATATTCTGCACCGCATATGCCGCATCGATGCCGAAGAGGCGGTCATCGAGGGCGACGGCAACTACCGCCAAAAGGAACGCATCCGCCCCGGCGACATCACGGCATACGTCGACTCCATCGAGCGCAACGGACGTCACATCGACTACGGTTCGGTCCGCTGGCATCTCCTCACGGCCTGGAGCCTCGCAGTAAAGTCCGCACGAACACTCTACCACGACTTGCGCGGAACGGGCCGCCGCTCCGGAACACCCGCAGCCTGACCTTCCGATTCGCTCCCGTTCCTGCCGGGAACAACGGCAATTTTACTATTTTTGCAGAAACACATTTCAATACGCACGAAAATGAAAATCAAAGAGGGATACAAGATAAGGAACATCGCCGGAGAGCATGTCATCGTCTCCATCGGCACGCTCAACGTCAATCTGACAAAAGTCGTCTCACTGAACACCTCATCAGTATGGCTGTGGGAACAGCTCAGCGGTACGGAATTCGATGCCGGCCGGGTAGCAGACCTGCTGACGGAGCACTACGAGGTGGAACGCCCGACCGCCCTGGCGGATGCCGAAACATGGATAGCACAACTCCGCAAAGCAGAGCTGATAGAGGAATAGACACCGAAGTACCCGGTGGTCGGGTGCTCCCGTCGGATACGCCGGTACACGTTGTCTTTTCCGCAGACGGCCGGCGGGAAAGTCCGGTGGCCGGCAGACGGCACTCCGCCCGTTCCCCGCAGCCCCGGCACCCGGAAAGTATCGTCATTGACCGTACCGCACCCGGTACGGACCGAACCGAAATATGAAGAGACCTTTCATCGACAAATCGTGGTGGAACAACATGTCCGCCAACTTCGCAGGTGCATTTCTCGGTATCGTCGTCACTTTCGGGACGACCGCGGTCATCGACATGCACGCCCGCAAAAGCATGGCCCGCCGGGCCGAACTGATAGCGATAGCCCATATCGACAACGACATCATGCAACTGGAAGCGATATGCGAAGAGATGCAGGAGACCGACAGTCTGTACCGTTTCGTCTACGAACGGCATCCCGACCGCCTGGCGGAGATAAGCCGCGACACCATCGACCTGCTGCTCTCCTCGATGATACTGCCCCAGCTCCTGCTGAGCAACCAATCGGCCGAAAAGGCCTTCTCCAACAGCATGGAAACGTGGCACGACTTCAACGACCTCAACCTGCTCTACTCCATCAACACCTGTTTCTCGCTGAAGAACACCATATCGGACCTCTACGAAACCGTAGCCGCCTACCATACGGAAGCCTGCGACAGCACGTTCGAACAGTTCGAACGCCAGAAAAAGAGGGACGATAAACCGACGGCGCTCGTGCGCGTCCACCTCGATAACCCGGCCACGAAAGCCTACCTGCGGATACACCGAATGCACACACTGCTGCTGCCGGAACTGACGGCCCTGCTGAAGGAAGAGAACAACGCCAACAAAGAAAAAACGGGAATCACCGACAACGAACTCCAAAGGCTCTTCCCGGACATATACGACGACGAGGACGACGAGGACGACAATAACGTATAGAGAACATATGCCGATGATATACGTAACTGTAGCCGGAGAGACATTCGGCATCAAAACAGCCAAACAGGAAGCCATGCTGCACCGCATGGAGAAGAATTACGGGCCTTTCATGACGGCGGATACCGTACCGGCCGAAAAGGTACTCTTCATCGCAGACATCGACCGTACCGTCACGGTACCGGCCGGGGAGCCGCTCAAGACATTCGACTATGCTCTGACTGAAGATGCAGCCAGGCTCCGGATATATCCGGACCGCTGTCTCCTTTCCATCACGCACAAGGCGAGCAGCAAGACCTTCTCGATAGCCTGTCCGCTCCGTTCCGACAGTCCCGACGATACCCCCGCATATCCGGCAGACCTCACCATGCAAGGCATCGCTCCTCCCGGACACATCCTTGACCACCTGCTCATCTTCGCGCTGTCGGTGGCCGCCGTCGGAAAGGGCATCCTGCTCATCCATGCCTCCACGATACGCTACCGCGGCAAGGCCGTCATGTTCCTCGGCGAATCGGGCACAGGCAAATCCACCCATTCGAGAATGTGGCTCGAAAACATCGAAGGGAGCACCCTGCTCAACGACGACGCTCCGGCGGTACGCATATCCGCCGACGGCACGACGGCTTACGGTACTCCGTGGAGCGGTAAAACCCCGTGTTACCGTGCCGAACACTATCCCCTGGCGGCCCTGGTCCGCATCCGGCGGGCCCCCTACAATCAAATCACCCGTCTGAACACCCTGCAAGCCTTCGGTGCGGTTCTTCCCTCCTGCCTCCCCACACTCCAGCAGGACGACCGGATGCTGGACATCCTGTGCGATGCCTTGTCGCACATGCTCTCCGCCGTACCGGTCTATACACTCGACTGCCTGCCCAACGCCGATGCCGCCCGGGTGTCGTCCGAAGCCCTTTTCGGCAACGCACGTCAGTAACGAACAACCCCGCTCCGGCAGGCTGAACCTTACCGGAGCGGGGCTGTTCTCCTTCCCTCCGCTTCCGCAGAAGCCGTTTATCACCGAGTGTCACCTACCGGTCGGGACAGTACCGTTTTTGTCGGTTTCCGCTCCCACCCCCTTCTTGTTGAAGAGGTTCATGGTACGCTCCACCCCCTGGGTTCCGAACGACAGGACGGCCTCCGACGCCATCCCGATGACGCTGCGCAGCGTCTCCTTCTCCTCCGGAAGCCACTCGCCGAGCACATAATCCACCTGCTGTCCCTGCCGGAAATCATGCCCTATGCCGCAGCGAAGCCGCGGATAGGCGTTGGTCCCGATGCAGGCATCGATACTTTTCAGACCATTATGGCCGCCGTCGTTACCCTTCGCCCGCATACGGATGGTTCCCAGCGGCAACGCGAGGTCATCGAGCACCACCAACAATTCGGCCGGCTCCACCTTTTCTTTCCGGAGCCAGTACCGCACTGCATTGCCGCTGTTATTCATATAGGTGGATGGCTTGAGCAGGAGGAAAGTACGCCCCTTGAACCGCATCTCCGCCACATCGCCGTAACGCTCCGTCCTGAAAACAGCGTTGGATGCCGCAGCGAGGGCATCCAACACTTTAAAACCTATATTGTGCCGGGTTTCGGCATATTCGGAGCCTATGTTCCCGAGTCCGGCTATCAGATACTTCATGAACTGCCTGTTCTATTCCTACTTGCCTGCGGCGGCGGCAGCGGCGGCACCGCGTGCGGCACGCGTCATGATGACAGCGCATACCGAAGTGGTCGCCGGGGTAAGCAGCGTCAGGTTGTCGTATCTCAGGTCGCCCACGAAAATCGACTTGCCGATACCGAGGTTCGTGATATCAACTTCGAGGAAATCGGGCAGGTTCTCTACCAGACCGCTGATGCGCAGTTTGCGTTTCTGTACGGTCAGCTTACCGCCGAGCTTCACCCCTTCCGAGTTACCCACTATCTTCACGGGCACGTCTATCGCCACAGGCTTACCGGGCAGTACGCGGAAGAAATCCACGTGCATGGGATAATCCTTCACCGGATGGAACTGTACGTCGCGCATGACAGCCTGCTCCTTCCTGCCGTCGATGTCGAGCTCCACGATATACGAATTGGGGGTGAAAAGCAGCGGCTTCATCTCCTTCTCTTCGAGCGAGAAGTGTATCGGCTCCTCGTGTCCGCCGTAAATTACCGCCGGCACGCGGCCTTCGCGGCGCACGTCCTTGCTCCCCTTTTTCCCAAAATTCTCGCGCTTGGCGCCTTTAATCTGAATGGTTTCCATTTGTATGTTATCGTTTAACGTTACACTTGGGCGGTACTCATGCAGCCTCCTCCGCCGACGGGCGTACCGGCTGCACCCATTCCGCCTGCGGGTGCAAAGATAACGATTTTACCCGAATACGCAAACGGGCGGCGGAAACGGGACGGCGGCGGAAATCCCGCCTGCCGGCCGCATCACCCGGATTTTTTTTATTTTTTTCTCCCGCCGGCTTGTATTCAAAGAAAAATATCTATATTTGCACACCCTTTCGGGGAAACAGGTTCATAAGCATGATTGGAGCCGGAGCGTTCAGCGAAGGCAGAAGCCCAGGTGGTGGAATTGGTAGACACGCTACTTTGAGGGGGTAGTGCCGGTTTACGGCGTGTGAGTTCGAGTCTCGTCCTGGGCACCAATAATGAAAAAGCCGCTGAAAACAGCGGCTTTTTCGTTTCCGAGGGAAGTGCAGAGAGACACGCTTCGGAAGTTCCGCTCAGGGTCTCCGTCCGAGCCCTTTCCGCAGTACCGGCCACCGCGCTGCCATATGCCGGATTCCGCATATACCGGCAACCAGTCCGGCCACATAATGACACCATCCCGTCGGGGACCCCGCCCCCTCGACGCAAGCCAGCAGCAGCGCTCCCGTCAGTACCGTCACGGCAAAGGAGAGCGAGAGCAACCATGTCACGCCGTTCCTGCGCACCGACCTTTTCCTCCACCCCTTATACCATCCCCAATGGTGCCGGAGATGCAGAAAGACCAGCGCGAGAAAGGCGATGCCGGCGAGCGTATGCCATACCGCCCACACATGCCATACATCGTGGCTCTGCGTCTCTCCGGCGACATGCAGTCTCACCCCGGTCGCAAGCACCGCTGCGAAAAGCGGTACCAATGCCGCATCCGTAATAAATATACTCCGTTTCCCGCTCATCTTTTTTCCGCAAAGTAACGGCGGCACAAACATGCGGACAATGGACGGAACGGGGTAAAGTCCGTACTATCCGCGGTACTTCGCCCGAAAAAGCGCAGGGCTCATGCCCGCCGTCCGCGCAAAAAGTCTGGAAAAATAGGTGCAGTCCCCGAATCCCAGTTCCCCGGCAATTTCCTTCACGCTGCCGTCCGTATGGCAAAGCAGACGCTTGGCCTCCAGAACGATTTCGCTGCGAATATATTTCCCGGCACTCATTCCGGTCACGGCACGGACGGCTTCGTTCAGATACGGTTCCGAAATATGGAGCGCCGCAGCATAACGGGCCGGACTCCGGTATTCACGCAACCCCGCCTGCAAAAGCTTCCGGAAGCGAAGCATGATATCGACATAGCGCCTCGGCTGCGGCCGCAGGCGGGCAGCCTGCCGCACCGCCTCCATCACAACGGCGGCGACCGCACCGGCCAGACGGCGCACCACCTCCCGCGAACTCTCATCGCCGGCCTCCGCGTACCGGTCGGACAGAAGCGAGAAGAGCGCTCCGAGTTCGTGCCGCTGCCAGACATCCACCCGCAGGGGCACAGGCGCCAGGGCGTATTCGTCGATAACACTCCGGTCGGAACCGCCGACCAGCAGGGCATCCATCCCGAGCAAAGAGGCAGACAGGTTTTCCGCCTGCAGGAACGCGTGCGCCTGCCCGGGCAGGACGCACACCACATCGCCCCCGGTGAGCTCATACTCCTGAAAATCGACACACACGGTACACGAACCGCCATAAACCACGCCGAAGAGGTAGTAATCGTCCCTGTGGGGATACTCGACCGCCTCACAGGGCAAAGAAGGGACTGCCTCCCGCAGGAAAATCCCGCAGTCGGAGAGCTTGGCCGCCCCATGCACAGGTAAAGTCGCCATAATAACTTCCGTTGAACGGACAAAGATAACGCGGCAGCGGCCCGTATCAAGTCTTCACACCATCCCCTCGACAGGAACGACGGCTTCTTCCGGCTCAGTGTCCTGCCTGCGACTGTCATCGCGCCGGTCCGTACCGGCTGCACCAACGGTGCGAAGTTCCCGGCTACCGAATGCCACGACGGTACTCGACACACGGTGATGCAGCCGCTGCACCCGAACCGAACGTTATTCGGCTTGCGGTGCAGGTTCCGGTTCCATAATGACCTCCAGCATGTTCCCGTCGGCCAGTATCCGGGAAGCAAGCCGTTTGAAATCATCGGGGGTAAAACCTTCGACGATATCCATGTATCCGGTCAGGCCGTCGTAGTCCTGAAGATAATAACCACGCAGTACATTCAGCCACATCCAGTTATCTCGGCACCATTCGGGAAAGGATTTTGCGATATACTCCTTGACCTTGGCCAGGTCGGCCTCGTCGGCACCCTCGCGGGCAATACGGGCCAGTTCGCCCGATACGTCCGGCCGGAGCGAATCCAGCTTTTCGGGCGCCGTCTCATACGCTATCGACAACTGGTATTGCTGCACGGGAAAGGCCTGTACTAAACCGCTCACGCTGACACCGTACGTTCCTCCCTTGTCTTCGCGCATCACAGCCGTATAACGTATATCGAGCAACTGTCCGAGTACCGCCATAGCGAGCGTATTCTCCAGTGTGTAGGGCATCCGGCCGGTAAACAACGTACAGGCGGAGACTTTCGGCTGCTCCATCTTCACGGCGAACCGGTTCTCCACCGTTCCCACAGGCGTCCGCACCCCGTCGTCCACCCACTCCGCCCGGTGCGATGCACGCGGCAGGGAACCGATATACTTTTCGACCAGCGGACGCAGCGTCTTCTCGTCCACATTACCCGTAATGAAAAAGGTGAAATCGCCCGGATTGCCGTAGAGTTTTCCATAAATCGTCTGCAACTGCTCCAACGTGATGCCGTCGATGTCGTCGTACACGAAATAGGGCCGGCGCGGCGAACCGCCGTACATCGTCTCATTGACCTCCTGTCCGTAACGGAACGACGGGTCGGCGGTCCGATTCCGATAGGAGTGCCGCAACTGTTCCATAACCACCCCGAACGTCTCCCCGTCGAACCGGGGTTGGGCAAGATAGAGATAGACGAGCTGCAGAAGCGTCTCCACGTCTTTCGGAGAGGAGGTGCCGGAGAAGCCGTTCTCATAGGCTCCGGTCCCGGGCCAGCATCTGACCGTCTTGCCGGCGAGCTGTTTGCGCAACAGGGCGGCATCCGACTCCGCCACGCCCGTCTGGCCGATATAGTAATCCAGCACCTGTGCGGCAAGCATCTCCTCGTCGGAGAGCAACGACCGACCGCCGGGAACACGGGCATACAGGCACACCTGGTCGGTCATGAAATCCGTAGGTTTCACGACGACACGTACGCCGTTGCGGAGTGTCCAGACCGTCGAGCCGAACGCCCCCTCCGCCGTCCTCTTCACGCGGGCGCCCTTCAGCCGCGTACCCTCCGGAAGCAAAGGTGCCACGACGGTTTCGGGCGAAGTCCCTTCCAGCTCGGCGCCGCGTACCTGCGCCAGGGCCGTCTCCAGCTCCCCGACGGTCGGGAGGCCCGGCGCCCCTTCCGGCGCATAGGCGACAAGCACCTGATTCTCATCGGAAAACTGTCGTTTCACATAATCGTTGAATTCCTCGAACGACAACGCTGCGACAGCAGCCATATCCGTTTCATATTCGGTCCGCGCATCCATCGCAGGGCGGTTATACAGAAAATTGTCACGGTAAACGGCCGTAAAATTCTGGTTGAAACGGTCGTCGCGGCTGTCGAAAATACGCTGCACCATCCGTTCGTAATCGGCTTTCACCACGCCGAACTCCGCTTCAGTAAATCCGTACCGGGAGACCCTCTCCATTTCGGTATACAGTTCGGTCACCGCCTGCAACAGCTCCCCCTCCTTGACATTCACCGTCAGCCGCATCACATCGGAAACGAAACTGGCGACCGGGTCGCCTGCCACATAAGCCGACACGAAAGAGGCGCCGGGCCGCATGGCGAGTTCCGCCAGACGCAGGTTCATCGCATACATCATCATACCGTCACACAGGGTGTTCAGGTTCCCCTGCCGCGTATTGCGGGACTCGAAAGGCCGCAGCGGACGCTTGTAATAGAGCGAAAAAGAGGTCATGGTCGCTTCGGGGTCGGTAAAGAGGCCCACGACCGGCTGCGCATTGTCGGGCAGCGTTATCCGCCGCTTCGGCTCGGGGTTCTCCTTGGCCGGAATGTCGGACATGACGGCCCGCACCTTTGCCTCCATCTCGTCCACGTCGAAATCGCCTACCACGATGACGGCCTGCAGGTCGGGACGGTACCAGCGACCGTAGAAATCGCGCAGCTCGTCATGCGGGAAGGTACTCAGCCCGTCGATATGGCCAATCAGGTTGCGGGTGGCATACCGGGTATCTCCGTAAAGCAACGGAGCCGCCCCGCACCACATGCGCCTTGCCGGCCCCTCTCCCTGGCGCAGCTCTTCGATGATGACGCCGCGTTCCTTGTCTATCTCCCCGCCGTCGAGCGTGATGCAGTGCGACCAGTCATGCAGTATCAGCAAGCAGGAATCCACAACCGTTTCACGTACCAGCGGCACGTTGGAAACACGGTAACAGGTATATTCCCGCGTCGTGAAGGCATTCAGGTCGTACCCGAATTTCACGCCTATCCCTTCGAGCCACTCCATCATCCGCTTACCGGGAAAATTCGCCGTCCCGTTGAAAGCCATGTGTTCGAGGAAATGGGCGAGTCCCTGCTGCGAATCCTCCTCCTGTACAGCCCCGACATTGTGTACTATCCAGAATTCGGCCTGTCCTTCGGGCTTTCCGTTGTGCCGGATATAATAGGTCATGCCGTTCTCAAGCACCCCCTTGCGGAGCTCCGGGTCATAGGGCAGTTCCTGCGCCTGCATTACCGCCGCTACGGCGAGCAACGCGGCCAACGATAACAAAATTTTCTTCAACATAAGCACTCCAGATTAATAGTTATACTTTAGCAGACATTAAGGATGCTCCTCTCCCAGGCACGGCCGCCGTATCATACGACAAAACCTGCTCCCCGTCCTGCTTTTGCTAAGGTAAGTAAAATTACTTATATATTATTGATTATTAATAACAAATCCGTAATTTCGGCAGACCGTACCGTACACTCCGTCCGAACGAACGAAACACATGCGGGGCATGTGAGCCGAGGAACCGGCACCACATGCCCCGCATACATCCGCATAAAAACAGCCGCGACCGTCACCGCACGGCATCGCGGCCGAACCTCCCGGCGCCGCTACCTGCCGAGCCGTTTGCACTTGCCCGTCATGCTGCGTATATCCAGCCGCAGCACGACGGTGCGGGCAAAGGATTTCCGCGCATAGACCGCCCCCTGCTCCTCGTATCCCGGCGAATACTTTTCTACGATGAGGGAGAGGGCGCGCATACGCTCCCCGTCATCGGACACGACCGAAACGACGCCGGAGGCCATGATGCTCTCATACTCCGTCGTGAAGCGCTCCGGCTGCGGCGCGGTACGTCCTACCACACAGAAAACCGCCTGTGCATCCTGTCCGATACGACGGAGTTTCTCCCCTTCCGGCGCACAGTGTATGTATATCCGGCTCCCTTCCGCCGCATAATTGACAGGGACGCCGTAGCCTCCGCGGCCCCCTCCCAACGCAAGAAAACCATACTCCCCGCTCCGGAGCAGCTCCGCCGCATGCTCCTCCTCCAACAGCCTGTCCTGCCGGCGCACCGGCGAATTGTCATACTTTACAGCAGTCATCATCCTCCGTATTCGATTACCCGCAAAGATAGGGAAAACACGGCAACGCATCGCCGCTCCCGACCGCGAAAACCGCATGAACCGGACGCCTGCTCCCCCGCCGGCCACACCACCCGTTTACGGAATCTCCGCCGCCCCGGGCCGGGAATTTTCAGAACCCGTGCTGCGCTGCGCAAGGAAATTAATATTACCTTTGTCCCTGCACAGGTTCCCCATGCCGCCGTCCATGCGCGGGAGGGGATTAAAAGGGAATGCCGTGAGAATCGGCAACAGTTCCCGCTGCTGTAAGTTCCCGGGGAGCAATACCGCCTCCGCAACGAGTTCCGGCAATCTTTTGCCACTGGCCCCCAAGGCCGGGAAGGCGCTGGAACAGGAACGAGTCAGAAGACCTGCCCGTGCCTTTTACGGATTCGCTTCTGCGGAGAATGGAGGTGGATACCGGCGGTTTTTCTGCACGAACGTACTTTCCGCACGTCACAGCCGACAGACTTTCCGGCATTCACCGCCCCCGTCCGAGAGCACTCCGCAGGACAAAATTTATTACGGTCGAATGATGGGTTTTTGTCTGTTCCGTCCCCTCCGCAGCTCATCGCTGCCCGCTCCCGCCATACGTCACCGGCGAGGAGGGCCGGCAGTCCGTGCAAGCCTGCTGCTCCTGCTGGCCCTCCCCTGCCGCGCCGGGGCGCAGCATCCGACAGACACCCTCACGGTGGACGGTTCGTACGACATCGAGGAAATCGTCGTCACGGCAAGGCGGGCAACCGAAATCATCCCCACCCAGAAACTCGAAGGCAAGGCGCTCGAAGAGCTGAACAGCCACAGCGTGGCCGATGCGCTCCGCTACTTCTCCGGCATACAGATAAAGGATTACGGAGGCATCGGGGGACTCAAGACGGTCAATATACGCAGCATGGGAAGCCAGCACGTAGGGGTGTTCTTCGACGGCATACAGATAGGCAATGCCCAGAATGGCACGGTGGACCTCGGCAGGTTCTCGCTCGACAACATGGAAGCCATCTCCGTCTATAACGGACAGAAGAGTTCGATATTCCAGTCGGCCAAGGATTTCGCCTCGGCCAGCGCCCTCTACATGGAGACACGGCGGCCCCGTTTCGATTCCATCCGCACCGACAATTTCAAGGCGACGCTGAAAGGAGGTTCTTTCAAGACCGTCAACCCCTCCCTGTTGTGGGAGCACAAGTTCGGCAGGAGAATACGAAGCTCGCTCAACACGGAATACATGTACACCTCCGGAGAGTACAGGTTCAGTTACGCGAAAGCCGACGGATACGACACCACGGAAGTCCGGAAGAACGGCGACGTGAGGCTTTTCCGGGCCGAAGCGGCCCTCTTCGGCGACCTCGACGACGGCGAATGGAGAGCCAAGGCCTATTTCTACGACTCCGAACGGGGATATCCCGGCTACATCGACCGCAACATCCCGGACCACATCCGCAACCAGGACCGGCAGTGGGACACGAATTTCTTCCTGCAGGGCTCTCTCACGCGCAAACCGCTTCCCTTCTATACCTTTTTTATAAAGGGAAAATACGCTTACGATTACCTGCACTACTTCTCGGACGAGGAGGACAGCATGTACATCGACAACCGCTACCGCCAGCAGGAGGCCTACGTCTCGTCGGCCCACATGTTCTCCATCTTTCCGTGGTGGAGCGCCAACCTCTCGGTCGATGCGCAATGGAACAGACTGGAGGCCGACCTCGTGGATTTCGTCTATCCGAAAAGATACACCGTCCTTGCGGCCGCGGCCACTTCCCTCCAGTTCAGCCGCATCTCCGTACAGGGAAGCCTGCTCTACACCCATGTGACCGATATCACGAAATGGAAAGGAACGGAAGCCGGAGCCAAGAACGAATTCACCCCCACGGCCATCGTCTCCTGGAAACCCCTCCGCAGGCACGACCTCTCCCTGCGGGGATTCTACAAGCGCATCTTCCGCATGCCGACATTCAACGACCTCTACTACACCGAAATCGGGAACAAAAACCTGAAACCGGAATACACCGAGCAGTACAATGCCGGGGTGGTTTACGGCCGGGAATGGCACCGACCGGAAAGCTCTTACCGGCTCGACATACAGCTCGACGGCTATTTCAATAAGGTAAAGGACAAAATAGTGGCCATGCCCGCCGACAACCAGTTCCGCTGGATGATGCTCAACCTCGGATACGTCGAGATACGCGGCGTGGACGCGGTGGCGGGCATAAGCATGGAGCACGGCCGGTTCGCGGCAACGGCCCGGTTCTCCTATACCTACCAGAAGGCCCAGGATTTCACCGACCCCTCCTCCGACCATTACGGCGACCAGATTCCCTACATCCCGTGGCACAGCGGTTCGGCCGTCGTCGGGATAAGCTGGGGAGAGTGGAGCCTCAACTACAGCTTCATCTACACGGGCGAACGCTACGAACAGGCGGCCAATACGCTCTACAACTACGTACAGCCGTGGTACACGCACGACATGTCGCTCGCCCGCGAGATACACATGAGGCATGTCCGCATGCGCATCTGCGCCGAAATCAACAACATCTTCAACCAGCAGTACGAAGTGGTGCAATGCTACCCCATGCCGGGAACGAATTTCAGAATCATCATAAGTATCACCCTATGAACAACAAGCGATTACTCCGTGCCTCCGTCGCGCTCATGCTCGCCGTCCTGCCCTTCGCCTCGTGCCGCAAGGGAGAGTTCGTCCTCCCCTCCACCTCCATCGAGGTGGGCGGCGGCGATTCGGGCGGCGATATCAAAGGTTTTTTCCTGCTCAACGAGGGGAATATGGGCAGCAACAAGGCCTCGCTCGACTACTACGACTACGAAACGGGCATCTACCATGTCAATATTTACGCGGAACGCAATCCCGGCGTGGTGTACGAACTCGGCGACGTCGGCAACGACATCCAGATATACGGCAACAAGCTCTATGCCGTCATCAATTGCAGCAACCTGGTGGAGGTGATGGATGTCGCCACCGCCCGGCACGAAGCCACCGTCTACATACCCAACTGCCGTTACATCGTCTTTCAGGACGGTTATGCCTATGTAAGCTCCTATGCCGGCCCGGTCAAGATAGACCCCACCGCCCGGCTGGGATACGTGGCCAAGGTAGACACCGCGACAATGCAGATAGTGGACACCTGTACGGTAGGCTACCAGCCGGAGGAGATGGTCATCGCGGGCAACAAACTCTACGTGGCCAACTCCGGCGGCTACCGGGTTCCCAACTACGACCGGACGGTTTCGGTCATCGACCTGACGACCTTCACCGAAATAAAAAAGATAGACGTGGCCATCAACCTCCACCGGCTGGAGCTCGACCGCTATGGCAACATCTACGTATCCTCGCGCGGCGACTACTACGACACCCCCTCCAAAACCTACGTCATAGACAGCCGCACGGACGAGGTGACGGACATCCTGCACCTGCTGCCCAACTCCGACATGACGCTCGCGGGCGACTCGCTCTATGTCTACAGCACCGAATGGAGCTGGTACACGGAACAGTTCGCCACCTCGTACGCGATAGTGGACACCCGTACCAAAAAGATAGTCACGCGCAACTTCATCACCGACGGTACCGACGCCGAGATAGAGGTACCCTACGGAATAGCGGTCAATCCCGACAACGGCGACTTTTTCGTCACCGACGCCAAAGACTATGTGACGCCGGGCAAGCTCCACTGCTACGACCGGCAGGGAAAGCGGAAATGGTCGGTCACGACCGGCGACATTCCGGCACACATCGTATTCACCCGCAAACGGCTCCGGCCCCTCGACGAGTAACCGGAAAAGATGACCGCACAAACGACAAGATACGAAACGACAGGTAAACCAGAAAAACAAAAAAAGATGAAACGGCTTGCAACCGCCGCTGCGCTCGCTCTCCTGTGTGCAGCCGCATCGTGTACGAAGATACCCGAAAGGTATTCGCCCGAACCGCCCCGGATTATCCTCGAAAGCGACGAACCCATTTACAGAATCAAGGTCAATGAACCGCTGAAACTCACGCCTACGGTGGAGAACGCCGGAGACGATGCCGCCTATCGCTGGTCGATAGAGGGCGAAGTGGTAGGCTACGAACCCACCTTCACCTACGTCGGCACGGAGGCGGGCTCGGTCTATCTCCTGTTCGAGGTCATCAACGACAGCGGACAGGACGAAGCCGAAATGCGGATAGACGTCATGCCGTACCGGTTCCCCGCCATTACGCTGATCGTTCCCGCGAACGGCTATTCGCTGCTCCGGGGCGAAGAACTCACCTTCTCCCCCGAAGTGGACAACGCCGAAGTCTCCGCATTCGAATGGAAAGTGAACGGCACAACAGTCTCCGCAACGCAGGAATATACGTTCCGCGGGGAGGAAACCGGCGAGTACGCCCTCTCCTTCACCGCCTCCAACGAAGACGGTACAGACTCCGTGACGTTCACGGTACGGGTATGCACCGAAGAGCAGATGGCCTTCGACTGGCGGTTTGAACAGACCGCCTACAATGTCTCCGTGGGCCGCACGGTCTTCATCCGCCCCTACTATACGGAGAACGCTTTCGACGCCGTTTACACATGGAAGGTAAACGGAGAGCCCGTCGAGGCCCCCGCCGTGGAGACGGTCTATGCGGGGCCGGCTCCTGCCTGTATCCTCGCCTTCACCCCACCGTCCGAAGGGACATACGAGGTAGAGGCCGTCATGACGAACAGCTATGTGGAACGCACGCAGCTCTTCACCGTCCATTGCTGTCCTGCGGAAGGCACCTATCGCAGAACGCCTTCGGCGGCCAGTGCGGCCCAATGGAACAAAGTGTATGAGTTCACGGCCGCTCCGGGGCAGTTCGTCAACGAACACTATACGGCCGCCGACCCGGAAGCGGCCTGCGCATATGCGGACAGCCGCATGAGGGAAGCCGCCTATGTATCGCTCGGCGCTTTCGGAGGCTGCCTGGTCGTAGGATTCGACCACAGCATCGAGAACGACGGCGGCTACAACATCCGGGTGGACGGCAATTCGTTTGAAGGCTCCTCCGAGCCGGGTATCGTGTGGGTGATGCAGGACGAGAACGGCAACGGACTGCCGGACGATACATGGTACGAACTGAAAGGCAGCGAATACGGCGGTGCCGAAACACGACTCGACTATGCGGTGACCTATTACCGTCCCGACTCCCCCGGCCAACCCGTGGCCTGGACCGACAACGAAGGCGGCAGCGGACAGGTGGATTACCTGCCGGCATTCCATACGCAGGACTACTACTATCCGGCATGGATTACGGGGGACACCTATACCCTGATAGGCCGCAAACTGAAACCCCGGACGGAGATGATAACCGAGAATTACTGGGTGAACCACGAATACGAGTGGGGCTACTCGGACAACTTCAGCCCTATCGACCGTCTGGCCGACGACAACCACAATGCCTCCGTAAACTGCAACTACTTCAAGATAAGCAATGCCGTGACATACGACGGCCGTCCCGCCGACCTGAAGTACATCGACTTCGTGAAGATTCAGACGGGTGTACAGGCCAAGGCTGGATGGCTCGGCGAGAACTCCACGGAAGTATTCGGCATCAGCGACTACAACCTGCTTAAATAACGGGGAGCCGTATCGAAACATCTTGAAACCGGGACACGTTTTCCGCCGCCCAGTCTTGCCGACGGCAGAAGAGGACGATATTCCGACCGCAAACACGGGAAGGGGCCTATCATGTTATTTGCCATAACTTACTCCCCCTTCCCGCGGGCGGCGGAATACTGCGCGATACGTTCCCGAAGAAATGCCTGCGACCACTGCTCCGCCGTACCCGCACGCAAACGGCACGTTTCCTGCATTTATCTTTCCTGTGTCCGTTCCGGGACATCGCCCGCTCCGCGAATGAAAAGTCAATCCAAGCTTCAGGCACTCCGCCAATAAGTTTGGCACGCCTTTTGTTCCTTTAAGGACAAAGCGATTTTTTTAAACACTATGATTATGGAAGACAATATTTTATCACTCCTAAATAGCATCTACGAATGTCAGTCCGCATGCAAGTATTGTTTCAACGCTTGCCTCGAAGAGGCGCGAATCGACATGATGAGGCGCTGTATCAAACGGACGGTAGAATGCGCAGAGATATGCGAACATACGGCATCGTCGCTCGCCTATACGGGTGACTTCACGCACGAGGTACTCAGCATCTGTATCAAGGCCTGCGAAGAGTGTGCCGCCGAATGCCGCAAACACAACCACCTCCACTGCATGGAGTGCGCGAAAAGCTGCAGCGAATGTGCCGAAGCCTGCCACGACTATATGGACGAATACAGGAAAATAGCCTGAGCAGCGCCACAGAGAACCGATACGTTCCAGCGCAACTGCTTTGTAACAAAAATGTTCCTAAAATAATTTAAAAAATTATTAAAATAATTTGGAAAATCAGAAATACGGGCTTATCTTTGCAGTGAAGTTTTAAGGTTCATTTTAGGTTAGTAGTTTTAGGTTAGTGAAGGAAATACGGTCCGAGGGCTCTGCCCCGACCGGGTTTCCTTTTTTTTATACCTTCCGTATACCCTCCCATATAGGGCCGTAGCGTGCGAAGCACCAACCAAGCTCTCCCTGTTCGTATCCGTCATGTACCTGTCTGAAACGGAACAGCCGCAAACCGTTCCGGTCACCCCGACCGCTACCGGCCTCTTCCACCGCCACCCGACACCTTGCTCTTTCCAGTTCCTCCCAAATGCTCCGCCTGCTCCTTCTGCGGTTCCTCATGCCCAACCCGCAGCAGGACAGCGAACGGCCCGGCAGCGACAGGCAATACACCGACCGCTCCCCGCCACCCTTTCCGCCAGCCTCGTCCACACCCGGAATCCGTCTCCTTCCCGTCTGCCGCAGCGCAGCAGACCACCGTAGCACCCGCGAAAACCATCCGAGCGAAAGATTGGAATAAAAATATTTCCGAAAAATTCGCTCGATTCCGATTTTTCCTTATATTTGCACTCCGTTCGGGCGAACGAAAACCCGGACAGCCTACCAGCCATGCCCAGGTGGTGGAATTGGTAGACACGCTAGTTTCAGGTACTAGTGCTAGTGATAGTGTGCAGGTTCGAGTCCTGTCCTGGGCACCAACGACAGGCCCGCTGAATTCCAGCGGGCCTGTTTACTTTTTTCTCATGAGGAAGCGACCTTGCGCGGTCGCGGCTGCGCTGCAACCGGTAGTTGCACCGAATACAAATCCGTCGACCTGTATGCAGCCAATCGGGCGAACTTCCCCGGCCCACCTCCCTTCCGTCGCCTCCGTTTTCTCCCCGACCGGCCGCCAGCGGGAAAATGCTTTCTTACGTTGCTCTATTCCCATTCGACATCGCGCTATACACCAACTACTTACCTGTTCCGAACGATAGGATTCGACAGAACCGTGTCATTAACAGGATTAAATCCGATAGTTTTTTTGCATATACGGAAGGAAAGTGCGTATTTTTGCGGCAGGAAAAACGAAGATATAACACACAAATAAAAACACAGCATATTTATGCGCGACCATAGCGGTATTTCTTAGCCGGTATGGCCCATGAACGCCGGGGGCCCTGCAACGGCCCTTTTCGGCGAACAACGGGGGTAGGCCGATTTTCCGCCCCCGCAATTATTAGTGATTTTTCGACGTTATGTAGATAACTATTACTATTTTTATAGCTCGGAAAACACATAAAGCCAACCGGAAACCATGGGAAAAAGGCGCATCAGTATTTGCCTCGGCAGCTCCTGTTTCGCACGCGGGAACAATGCCAATATAGCGGTCGTCAAACAGTTCCTTGCCGACAGAGGCCTGGAAGCGGAGGTGACCTTCACGGGGCAGTTGTGCGAAAACATGTGCAACAGGGGACCCATCATCTGCATCGACGACCAGGTCTATGAAGAGGTGAACCTGTCATTGCTCCATAAGATACTCGAAGAGGAATTCAAATGCTAAGGCCCGTATATACAGAACCGGAAAACTGCCAGGATTGCTACAAATGCATCCGGGAGTGCCCAGTGAAGGCTATCAGGATTGAGAACAACAAGGCCTCCATCATAGCCGAACGCTGCGTATATTGCGGCCACTGCACGCAGGTGTGCCCGACAGGAGCGAAAAAGATACGCGACGGCCTGACGCGGGCCAAGCTCGTCGTATCGAAACATCCCGGCAAGATGTACATGTCCCTCGCGCCCTCCTATGTGAGCGAATTCGGAGACATACCGGTCGGCAGGCTGATAAGCGCAATAAAGCGTCTCGGTTTCGCAGGCGTATCCGAAACGGCGCTCGGTGCGGAACTGGTAACCGCCGAAACGGAACGTTTCCTCGCGGCAGCACCCGAAGGGGTTTACCTCTCTTCGGCATGTCCGGTCGTGGTGGACTACATCCGCAAATACGCACCCGAACTGACAGCCAACATCACGCCCATCGTATCGCCCATGATAGCCCATGCCAAAATTCTGAAGGAGCTCTACGGCGACGACATCAAAATCATCTTCGCGGGCCCCTGCATCGGCAAGAAATCGGAAGCCGATACCTACGGCGGCCTTGTGGAGGTGGCCATCACCTTCAAGGACCTGCGGACGTGGTTCGAACGGGAGGGTATCGAACCGGCGGAGACCGAGGCCGACGGCGAAGAGACCTTCGTCCCCTACCACTCCGGAGCCGGGGCGATGTATCCGGTAGAGGGAGGCATGCTCGCCGGATTCCGTTCGCCGGGCAGGCGAGCTACGCATATGGCTTTTTCGGACCTGCCCACCGTCAAGGGCGTGCTCGAACAACTCGACACCGTGAACCGCCGCGATACGATATTCATGGAACTGCTCGCCTGCAAGGGCGGATGCATCAACGGCCCGGCCAAGCTCAAGGCTACCTCCCTGGCCATCAAACGTTACGACATCATGGACAAGTGCGAGACGGGAAATCCCTCAAAGGATTTCAGCCATCTAGACCTGCATGCCGACTTTCCGGCCGACCCGCAGGAGACGAAGACCACCTACCCCGAATACCGGATAAAGGAGGCGCTCGCGGCCGTCGGCAAGACGACTGCGGCGGACGAGCTCAACTGCAGTTCGTGCGGCTACGACACCTGCCGCGACTTTGCGGTAGCGATGCTCGAAGGACGGGCCGAGGACAACATGTGTGCCTCATACATGCGGAAGGTGGCTCACGACAAGGCAACGGCCCTGCTGCAGAAGATACCCGCCGGAGTGGTGATAGTGAACGAAGAGCTCAAGATAGTGGACATGAACCGCACCTTCGCAGCCTGCATGGGAGAGGATACGCTGGGCGTCTACGACATGTTCCCCGGCATGGAGGGGGCCTCGCTGAAAGGGCTCTGCCCGTTCGAGTCCATGTTCCGCACCGTGCTCGCCACGGGCGAGGAGCTCCGCGAACGGCGCATCAACGAGGGCGAGCGAACATGGCTGCTCTCCATCTACAACATACAGCCGCAGAAACAGGTCTTCGGCCTGCTGCAAAACCTGCACGAACCTGCGGTGCGGAAAGAATGGATGCTCGAAAAGACGCGCGAAGTGATACGGAACCACATGCTGACCGTCCAGAAGGTGGCCGGCCTGCTGGGGGAAAACGCCGCCTATACGGACGCGACGCTGCGTTCCATCATGGAAGCATACGACAAGCCGGGCAAGGACGACGGCGGAAACAAAACGAACTGAAGAGTCTGCAGTGAGGGTAAACGGAGATTTCATAGAGGTCGATTGTTTCCAGAAGAACAAGGGAGACAACATCGTATGCGGGGACTCGTTCGTGTCGCACAAGTTCAAGGAGGAGGGGCGCGTCATCAGCGTACTCTCCGACGGACTGGGAAGCGGCATCAAGGCGAGCGTACTCTCCACTATGACATCTTCGATGCTGCTCAACTTTTCGATGATGAACGAGGACATCACTGCGGCCGCGGCCTCCATCATCAAGACGCTACCGCGCGACGAGGTGCGCAAGATAAGCTACTCGACCTTCTGTCTCTGCGACATAGACTGCTTCGGCAACACCCGGATAGCGGAGTACGAAAATCCGGCCTACTACCTTTTCCGGGGCGGCCAGTTCGTGGATGTGGAGAAGAAACGGATACCGGTCGAGCGCGACGACATGGGACAGACGGCCATGTGGCTCTCGGAGTTCGCCATGGAGAAGGAGGACCGGATAATCTTCTTCAGCGACGGCGTCAGCCAGTCGGGCATGGGCAACCGCAACATGCCCTTCGGCTGGGAAGAGGGTGCAAAGGCATTCATCCGGGAGTGCGTCGCCCGGAACCCGTCGATATCGGCCAAGGAACTGGCACGGAAGGTGGTCATCGAGTCCGAGAAGAACGACGGCTACACACTCAAGGACGACACGAGCTGCTGCGTCATCTACATGCGCAAGCCGAGAAACCTGCTCATCTGTACGGGGCCTCCCTTCGACGAGAAAAACGACGCCTACCTGAGCAAGCTCGTCACGGAGTTTCCGGGACGGAAAATCATCTGCGGGGGAACGACGGCCAACATCCTCTCCCGCGAAACGGGCCGGGAGATTACGCTCGATATGGAGATGATGGAACCAGACCTGCCGCCGGCCTCACGTATGGAGGGCATCGACCTCATCACGGAAGGCATCCTCACGCTCAGCCGGGTGGAGAGCCTGCTCTCCGGCGACGGAGGAGATGGACAGCGGCGCGGCGGACCGGCCGACCAAATATTGCAGATGCTCGCCGACAGCGACAAGATAACGTTTCTGGTCGGCACGCGCATCAACATCGCCCATCAGGACCCCACCCTGCCGGTGGAGCTGGAAATACGGCGCAACGTCGTGAAGAAGATAAAATACCTGCTCGAAACCAAATGGCTGAAAGACGTCGACATTACATACTTATGACATAAAGACATCCGAAGGTACTTTAAAGAAATGGCTGAGAACTATGGGTAAAATCGAATTAAAAATCTGTATGGGCACGATGTGCTACGTCATGGGCGGCGCCGAACTGAAAGCCGCGATAGACTCCCTGCCGCACGAAGAAAGGGAACAAATCCAAATCAGTTACTCTCCGTGCCTGGGGATGTGCAACGACGGCGGGGAACCGCCCTACGTACAGGTCAACGGCCGCACGATAGCCCGCGTAAGCACGGCGGGACTCATACAAATATTAAAGGAAGAATTGCACAATGCTTTATGACAATTATGCAATGCTCACCAAACGTGAGCTGCTAATCCGACTCGTAACCTTACTCAAGGAGAACAACCTCGTAGACGGTGTCCGGTACATCCCGGTGGAGATGCGTCCGCGCGACAAGAAGAACAGTTGCTGCGTCCACAAGGACCGGTACATCATCCGCCACAAAATCATATCCATCCTCGGTTTCGACATCCGCAACGAGGAGGATATCGACCTCGTGCCGCTCTCCCATTATGCCCAGAAATCACTGGACAACAAGAACATGAAGGAGGATATCCTCTCCGTGGTGCACGAAGCGTGCAACGCCTGCATGCAGTCGCAGTACTTCATCACCAACATGTGCCGCGGCTGCGAAGCCCGTCCGTGCATGATGAACTGTCCCAAAAGCGCCATCTCGTTCAAGGGCGGCAAGGCGACCATTTCACAGGAGGACTGCGTGAGCTGCGGACTCTGTCAGCAGGTATGTCCCTACCACGCCATCATCTATACGCCCGTCCCGTGCGAAGAGGCGTGCCCCGTCAAGGCCATCTCCAAACAGCCGGACGGTACGGAACATATCGACAAGGAGAAGTGCATCTACTGCGGCAAGTGTATGCAGGCATGTCCCTACGGAGCCATCACGGAACGTTCCAAAATCATCGACGTCCACAAATGTCTTGCCGACCCGAACAAGAAGATAACAGCCATCGTCGCACCGGCCATCAACGGCCAGTTCGACGCCTCGCCGGCACAAATACTCGCCGCCATCAAGCGCATCGGATTCGACGACGTGGTGGAAGTTGCGCTCGGCGCGGAGGATACTTCCCGTAATGAAGCCGAAGAGCTTCAGGAGCGCATCGCCGCAGGGCAACCTTTCATGACGACCTCCTGCTGCCCGGCCTACACGGGATGGGTAGAGAAACATGCCCCGGTCCTGAAACCGTTCGTTTCGGAGACGCGCAGCCCGATGGTCTATGCGGCCCGTCGGGTAAAGGCCGCCGACCCGGAGATGGAGGTAGTATTCATCGGGCCGTGTCTGGCCAAAAGGCACGAGGCCGATTTCGTTCCGGAGGTAGACTACGTGATGAGCTTCGAGGAGCTGGGAGCCTTCATGGTAGCCTACGGCGTCGAGGTACAGAAGGACGAGGAGACGGCACCGCTCAACCCGGAGGTCACGAAGTTCGGCCGCGGCTATGCCATGGCAGGCGGCGTACGCAACGCCATCGTACATGCCGTGGGCGACGGCTACACCACGACCAATATCGAAGGACTCGACAAGAAAAACGCCGCCCTGCTGAAGGCGATGGTCAAAAAGCCGATAGCCCAGTTCGTGGAGGTGATGGCCTGCGAGGGAGGCTGTGTGAACGGCCCCTGCTCGCTTGCACCGCTGACGCTGGCCAAACGCCAAATCAAACGGGCGCTCACCGAATAGGAACTCCGTCCGTCAAACAAAGCCGGAGCGCGCCGCAACATGATGTTGCGGCGCGCTCCGCGTTTATGCCGTATCACGACCGCAAAAGATGACGAACAGTCCGATTCCATTAGCCAGCCGGCAGCCAGTCCATCTCTCCTCCGCCAACACCTCTGCCGCCGGCACCGCAAGGCAATGGTCTCCCGCACTTCTTCCCGCTACGTCGGGCAATGAATTATCTTCTTTGCCCGCTCGTTTCCCATCAGCCAACGCCCGGAACGGCCCGAACGGCCCCGCCGGCACGCAGCAAAGCAAACATCACGCACAAGCTACGGGGTCGGCTGTGCTCCCGCGCCTGTCTGCGAGCATCGCAGGAAGTGCCAATCGCCGGCCGACAGCTATTTCTTCCACTTCAGGCGGAGGCTGTTGGTCACCACGCTGACGCTGCTCAAGGCCATGGCGGCTCCGGCTATCATGGGGTTGAGCAGGAAACCGTTCACCGGATAGAGGATACCGGCGGCGACAGGTACACCTATCACGTTATAGACGAAGGCCCAGAAGAGATTTTGCCGGATGGTACGCACCGTCTGCGCCGAAATCCGGATAGCCACCGGTATCTTCGTCAGGTCGGAGGAGACGATGGTCATCTTGGCCACATCCATGGCGATGTCGCTGCCGCGCCCCATGGCGATACCGAGGTCGGCCTGCGCCAATGCAGCGCTGTCGTTGATACCGTCGCCCACCATAGCCACGACACGCCCCTGCTCCTGAAGCTCCCGCACGAAATCCGCCTTACCGTCGGGCAACACGCCGGCCCGGTAACGGACAATACCCGCCTGCGCGGCTATTTCACGGGCCGTCGCCTCGTTGTCGCCGGTCAGCATACAGACTTCCAGTCCGGCGCCTCGCAGTTGCCGGACTGCCTCCACGGAGCTCGCCTTCACGGTATCGGCGACGGCCACGACCCCGAGCGCCCGACTGCTGTCGGCCAGCCATATCACCGTTTTGGCCTCCGCCGTCCATGCGTCCGCCGTCGCCGCCAGTTCCTCCGTCAAGACGATATGCTGTTCGCGAAGCAGTCTCTCGCTGCCCGCATACCAGGTCTGTCCCTCCACGATACCGCTGACACCCCGACCGGTCAGGCTCCGAAAATCCACGATTTCCACATTTTCCGGCCGACCGTAATGAGCCGTCACCGCCTCAGCGAGCGGATGCTCCGACAGCGCTTCCAGTCCGGCCAATATCGCTGCAGCTTCCCGCCGTCCCTCCAGCCAAACCTCGTCCGTCACGACCGGCCGCCCCTCGGTAACGGTACCGGTTTTGTCGAGCACGACGGTATCGACCCTCCGGGCGGTCTCCAGACTATCGGCATCTTTTATCAGGATACCCTGGCCGGCCGCCTTGCCTATCCCTACCGTTATGGCGGTAGGCGTGGCGAGTCCCAGCGCACACGGACAGGCGATAATCAGGACGGTCACCAGCGCGAGAATACCGTGCGTGAAACCGTCGGAGGGGTCGAGGAGCATCCAAAGAATGAATGCCAGCAGGGCAATTCCCATGATGGTCGGTACGAAGACCGAGGCAATCCGGTCCACAAGTTTCTGCACGGGGGCCTTACTGCCCTGTGCATCCTGCACCATGCGGATGATTTGGGCGAGCAGCGTATTGCCGCCTACCTTCTCGGCACGAAAGGTAAAGCTCCCTTTCTGGTTGATGGTGCCGGCGAAGACCCCATCGCCCTCCCCTTTCCGGACAGCCACCGGTTCGCCCGTCAGCATGCTCTCGTCCACGTAGGAGGAGCCGCCCGTCACGCTGCCGTCCACGGGTATCCGTTCGCCCGGCTTCACGAGCAGGATATCGCCCGCACGCACCTCCGCAATACCCGTCTGCCGATGGCTGCCGTCTGGCGCCACGAGCGTCACCGTCCGGGGCTGGAGCCCCATCAGTTTGCGGATGGCCGAAGTCGTACTCCCCTTCGCACGCTCTTCCAACAGCCTGCCCAGTAGAATGAAGGCGATGATGACGCTCGACGCCTCGAAATAGACATGGGGATGGATGCCGCGCGAAAGCCAGAATCCCGGAAAGAGCATGTTGAAAAGACTGAAAAGGTAGGCGATGCCGGTACTGAGCGCCACGAGCGTATCCATCGTGACGGAACGGTGGCGGAGCTGCCGCCACGCATTCGTGAAAAAGCCCCTTCCGCACCAGAACAGAACCGGCGTCGAAAGGAGCCACATGATTTCGTTGGCATAGGGCATCTCCATGAAGAACATGCCTATCACCACGACCGGAGCCGACAGGAGAACCGCCCATATCGTCCGGCGCTTAAGGTCGCTTACTTTTTTTTTTGGATTTCATCGAGGGCATCGGGCGAAACGCCCTCATCCTCCACCAGCAGGTCGTAACCCGCCCGGCGGACCGCCTCGCGCAGCCCCTCGGGCGAAACGACGGCGGAGTCGTACTCCACCGACAGGTTAGCCGAAGCGAAGTTCACCGCCGCGGACACGACACCCGGCGTCTCCTTCACTGCGTTCTCCACACGCGCCGCACAGGCGGCACACCCCATCTGCAATACGGGAAATATCTTTTTTACCTTGGCCATAATACGATAACTTTTTATGTTCCGTAACGATACAAAGATGGTGACAAACCGTCCGCCGAACGTTACACAATTACCGGAAAAGTTTACAAGATTCTTATCGACATGCAGCCTGTCGGCCGCGGACATCGTGCGCACCGCCGCATTCGTCGGCCGAAGAGCCCACATGCCTCACACCTTGTCCAACGGGAGTCGTCCGGGACGCCCGGCCCGCTTGTAGGCGCTCGGCGAGAGTCCCGTCACCCGCTTGAACTGGGCACTGAGGTGGGCAACGCTCGAATAGTTGAGCATGCCGGCTATCTCGCTCAGCGAAAACTCGTCATAGGCGAGCAGCTCCTTTACCCGCTCTATCTTCTGTGCGATGAAGAACTTCTCCACCGTCGTTCCCTCCACATCGGAGAAGATGCCGCTGATGTAGTCGTAATCGTGACGCAGCCGTTCGGCCAGGTAATCGGAAAGATTGACCCGCAGGCAGCCGTTCTCCCGGTGTACGAGCTCGATGACAAGCGTCTTGACCTGCTCGGCCAGCCGTTCGCGGCGACCGTCAATGAGCTCGAAACCGAGCCGACGCAATGCCGCATCGAGCGATGCCCGTCCCGCCGCCGACAGCGGACGGGAAAGCTCCGCCTCGCCGAGCCTTACGGAGAGAGGCTCCAACCCCATCTCCTGCAACAGACTGCGCACCGCCATGATGCACCGGTCGCACACCATGTTCTTGATATATATGAAGGTCGATTCCATATATCCCGGCAAATCATCTCCAGCTCCGCGGCAGCGGCCCTGCGGCCGCCCCGACATGCACCGCTTTTCCGCAAAGATAGGGATTTCCGTCCGAAGGACGGATACCTGAATATGGCGGTTCGGCAGGTTATCGCTATCTTTGCAGCCGCAGAACAGAAAGAAACGAAGAAGGCCATACACATGAAAACCACGGAATTCCCCCACCGCAAGATATGGCGCATTACCTACCCGGTGCTGATAAGCCTGCTCATGGAGCACCTCATCGGCATGACCGACACCGCATTCATGGGACATGTCGGCGAAGTGGAACTCGGCGCATCCGCCATAGCGGGTATCTACTACATGGTACTATACATGCTGGGATTCGGCTTCAGCGTGGGTGCCGAAATCCTTATGGGCCGCCGCAACGGCGAGGGACAATACCGCTCGATAGGCAATATCTTCTTTCAGGGAAGCGCAATACTGATGATGATAGCCGCCGCCGTCACCCTCCTCTCCTACACCGTATCGCCCGTGCTGCTGCGGAACATCCTCTCTTCGCCGGCCATCTACGGGGCCACCATGGACTACATCAACCTGCGCATCTGGGGGCTCTTCTTCTCGCTCATCGCCTGCATGTTCCGTGCCTTCTACATGGCCACCACACGCACCTCCATCCTCACGCTGAACGGTATCGTAATGGTACTCAGCAACGTGGTGCTCAACTACATATTCGTCTTCGGGAAACTCGGCCTGCCCGCCATGGGGATTGCAGGAGCAGCCATCGGCTCGACTGCCGCGGAGTTTATCTCCGTCGTCTTCTTCGTACTCTATACCCGCCGGCGGACGGACTACAAACGCTACGGCATGTTCCGTTTCACGCGCCTCTCGCCGCTGATACAGCGACAGATATTCCGTGTTTCGGGCTGGACGACCGTACAGTATTTCATCTCGTCGGCTACGTGGCTCTTCTTCTTCCTTGCCATCGAGCACCTCGGCGAACGGCCGCTCGCCGTATCGAACATCGTACGGAACGTATCGGCATTCTTCTACATGTTCGTATCGGCTTTCGCTTCGACCGGAACGGCCATCGTCAGCAATCTGATGGGCAACGGCAAACCGCAGGAGGTCATGCCCGTTTGCTACCGCATCATGCGGATGTGCGCGGCGGCCATCCTGCCGCTGTTCCTGCTCGCCATGGCCTTCCCGGCGCTCATCATGCGCATCTTCACCGACAATGCCGACCTGATAGCCGCCGCCGTACCCTCCATGCGCGTCATGCTGCTCATCTACATCCTCAACGTGCCGGCCTACGTCCTCTTCCTCGCCGTATCGGGAACAGGCAATACGCGCCAGGCATTCCTGATGGAGCTCGCCTCAACGACGCTCTACGTCATCTACATCTGCATCATCGCTGTCCGGCTCCGCTCCGACATCGCCCTCTGCTGGACGAGCGACGCCGTATATGCCCTCGGACTGCTGGTCCTCTCCTATCTCTACCTGAAAAGGGCCGACTGGCAATCGAAGAGGATATGACATATCGGGACGAGGGCATCCGCCTTCGACCCCGGTACGTACATTCCGAAACGGTACGTGCTTTCCGACATCGGCACCCGGTCACCGACGACACCGCATTGATTCTTACAGACTGAAAGGGGCCGTATCGCTTTGAACCGCATTTGTTCAAAGCGATACGGCCCCTTCCGATAACCCGCGGCAATTCGGCCGACCGGAAACTGCGGCATACCCGGCTATTTCACTTCACACGAGGAAGCCTCGGCGTAGTGATAGGTCACCGTCTGTTTCACGTCCGGATGCAGAGATTTCCCCACGGGACAAGTTTCCCCGGCCCCCTCGATTATCCTCCTGCACCGGTCCGTATAGCTGCCGGGAAAATAGAAATCGAGCTTTATCTCGGCGATACGGCGCGGATTGGCCGCCATGACTTTCTGTATCTCCACCCTCGTTCCCTTGAGTTCTATCTCCAGCCGGCGGGCCGCCAAGGCCATGAGCGTCAGCATACAGCTGCCCAAAGCCGCAGCCACCATATCGGTCGGCGAAATATATTCGCCCTTGCCGTTGTTGTCTGTCGGTGCATCGGTCATCACCTTGTTGCCCGACTGTACATGGGTTATCTCCGTTCGGAGGTCGCCCAGGTATAAGGTCTGTATCGTTGCCATCTCCTCGTATTTTTTATGGATTCGCAATTGCCGTTTCCGGCCCTTTTGTACAGAACAAAGATAATACCTGAACGCCACAATCCGAATACGAAACCCCCATCTCTTTTCCTATACCGCCATAAGGATTCCCTATCGCCGACAGCTCCCCTCCCTCCTGAAAACGGAACGGGACAGCCATGCCGTCCCGCCCGTTCACCGCATCGCCCGGATGGGCAGCCGGTTATCTTTTCACGAAAGAGCCGTTCTCCGACAATCCCGGAGCCTCCAGCACCAGCGTATAGGTACCCGGCGCCAGAGCGGAGACATTCAACGTACCGTACCCCCGGCTATCCAGCGCCACCGTACCCGCAATCACCTGGCGGGCCGCCGCGTCGTACACCGTTACCTCCACTTCCGCATTCCGCACACCGGCCGCTATACCGAGTTCGTCGCCGGCCGGATTCGGAGAGAGACGCAAACCCTCGGCAGGCGCAGCCGGTTCCGGACCGTTCAGCACGGTAACGGTCAGAACGGACTGTACCCCCTCGCCGTCGAGGTCGGTAGCCGTCACCGTCACACGGCCCGTTCCCTTGCCAACCGGGAGAAGCACCAACCGCCCCTCCCGCACCGCAGCATCGACGATATCCTCGTTGCGGTTGATAAGTGAATAGGACAACATATCCCCGTCCCCGAAATTCGGGTCGGTGAAATATTCCGACAGGTCGAAACTCAGGGCATAGGCCTCACCGACATTCTCGAATTCGACGGGGGCGAAATCCTGCTGCGTCCGCGGTTTGCCGTTCTCGTAATCTCCGGTGGAGTGCGAAAAGGAGACCTTCTCCGACTCATGACCGAAACGGTCGATACCGGAGACTTCGAAACGGTACTCCGTATTGTACTGTCCCGTCCATATATAGGTCGCCGTCTCTGCTACGGCCGTATAGTTCCGCAGCACGACTTCGCCGGAGGTATCCGGAGCCTTGCCCTCGGTCTTGCCGATGCCCCGGCCCGTATAGGTCAGCCGGAACTCCGCTACGGGCAACCCGTTGCCGTCGGCCGGAACCGTCCATGCCAGTTCGAGCTCCCTTCCCATGGCTCTCGCAGCAGGCGCCGAAACCGTACCCGGAGCCGTACCGGCATCCTCCAGGAATATCATTCCCGCATCCGCAAGGCCGACACCGAGTTTGCCGTCGTATTTCGGCTCCACATATTCGCTGACGCTCCTGTAACTCCGCAGCAATATTTCACGGCACTCTTCGACGGTAAAACCGGGGTGGCCGACACCGTAATGAGCGACGACCAGCGCAGCGATACCCGACACATGCGGACAGGCCATCGAAGTGCCCCATTTATAACTGTAGCCTCCGTCGAGGTCGGTACTGTACACCCGGTCCGCATCGCTGTAGTTGCGGTCGTTGCCGTCAGCCCCTCCCGGAGCGAAGATGTCCACGTCGTCGCTGTAATTCGCATAGTTGGGTCGGGTATAATCGGAACACATCGCCGTCACGCAGAGCGTCCGAGGGTCGGCCGCAGGCATGCGGGCACTGGGTGTCCCCTCGTTGCCGGCAGCAAAGACCAGCAGGCCGCCCTTCATGGGCCCCGTCTGGTTGCCGTTCTCATCGACACCCGCATTGGCGATGAAGTAATCCAGCGCATCGGAGACATCCTGCGGCATCGCCACCCCGCTGGTGTATCCCCAGCTGTTCTGACTTATCACCGCTCCGTTATCCGCCGCATAGGCGTAGGCATCGGGATAACTGCCCGCATTGGCACTGGTGCTGTCGAATATCGCCAGAGACATTATCCGAGCGCCGTCGCCGTTGCCCGTGCCACCGGCCACACCGCAGACACCGATGCCGTTGTTATTGACAGCCGCCACCGTACCGGCCACATGCGTACCGTGCGTACCGGGATTGATGGTACCCGAATCGAGGATGACGTTCCATCCGTAAATATCGTCCACATACCCGTTATTGTCATCGTCCACGCCGGGCGTACCGTTCAGTTCGGCTTCATTCACCCACATGTTCCCGGCAAGGTCGGGATGGTCGTATTCCACCCCGTGGTCGGTGACGGCCACTATCACCGACGGGTCGCCGGCAGTGACTTCCCATGCTTCGAAAAGGTTGATATCCGAACCCTCGACCCACTTGGTGCCGCTTCCGTCGTTGTTATAGTGCCACTGCTTCGGAAGTCCCGGGTCGTCGAAAGGCCCTGCCCCCGCACGCTCCGCTCTCCGCTGTGCCGGGACATACACGGCCTCTTCGGGCAGCGTATTCCCCGCATCGAACATCCGGATGGTATAGACCGGCTGCACATGCGCGACAGCGGACAGGGAGCCAAGCTCGGCCTGGGCACGCGACACGGGCAGCGTATCGTCGAACTTCACGTCGTACCAGAGATGAAGGCCGAATTTCCTACGGCGTTCGGCGAACCGTCCGCCTTCATGGAACACCCGGCGCACCTCGGTAGCTCCGAGCGAAGCGGCTATCCGGTCCAGCTCCGGGTCACCCGACTCCATGGCACCGCGCGTGAAAGTCCCCACACGCAGAGCCTGTGCGTCATCGCGCAGCTTTATCCTCACCCATCCTTTGAGTACCCCCTCATCATCGGGAGCATAGGTCTCCTGCGGTATCTGTCCGTCGGAAAGCGGAGCCTCCGGCTCCCTGACGCAGGAGAAAACGATGCCTGCCAAAAGCAGCATCAACAACAGTTTATATCCGTTCATCCTTTCGTTTATTTAGGTTCTCATCACTGGTTTCGTTCATTTCCGGTACGGGGAACGGCTGCCGATACGGCAGACATTCCGTTCGGCAGACCATTGTTCTCTCCTTCCTCCGACACCCCGCAATTCCCTTCCGGAGCCGGTGCCGCAGGATGCGCAGACGCTCCGCCACGGACCCAGGGCGTCATCTCTTCAGGAACGTCCCTCTCCACGTATCCGGTTCGCCGTCGCCCACAAACGTATAGATGCCGGGCGCCAGAGCGGAGACATCGAGTTCCGCCACGCCCTGCGCGTCGAAATCGAGATGGCCTCCGATAACCTTGCGGGCCGCCGCATCGTAGACGGCAAACTCCATGCTGTCGCCTGCCGCCTGGCCGAGATGGACATGCAACAGGTCGGCCACCGGATTGGGATAGAGCGCGAATCCCTCGACGGAGGGTTCATCGGGTTTATCGGAAGGGTCGGGCCCGTTCTCGATAATTACCGTCATGGCCGACTGCGCCACCTCGCCGTCGAGGTCGGTAGCCAGCACGGTAACGTTGGCGGTACCTCTGGCCAACGGTTCAAGGACCAATACGTTCCCCTCCTCCAATGTCGTCCGCACGATATGCTCGTAACGGTTGGTAATGCTATAAGCAAGCACATCGCCGTCGGCCAGGTTGGGGTCGCTAAAATAGTCCGACAACACGAACCGCACGGAGGAGGCCGCACCCGCCTCGGCTATCTTGATATTTCCGAACCGCTCCGTTATCCGCGGCTTTTCATTCGCATAGTCTCCTGTCGTACAAGCGATGGCGACTGCATTGGAAACATTTCCGAACCGGTCCACCGCCGACACAAGGAGCTCATATTCCGTATTGTAGCGCCCCTCTACCGTGTACAACACCCGGTCGCCCGCTTCTGCGTAATTGCTGAAGGAGAGCTCCTCGGAGACCTCCTCGCGGTCGGCGAACTTGCCGACTCCTCTTCCCGTATAGGTCACCGTAAATCCGGCCACGGCCATTCCGTTGCCGTCGGCAGGTACCAGCCACGACAGCCTCAGACCGTTCAGTACGGCCTCCGCCTCGGGTGAGGTGATTTCGCCGGGGACGCTTTCGGGATTCTCCAGAAAGATAAGCCCTGCATCTATCAGTCCCACGCCGAGTTTACCGTCGTATTTAGCCCCTACGTACTCGCTCACCGGACGGTAGCTGCGCAAAAGCCGCTCCTTGAGCTGCTCCGCCGTAAAATCCGAGTGTCCTACCCCATAATGCGACACTATCAGCGCAGCCACGCCCGAAACGTGCGGACAAGCCATCGAGGTACCGCTCATGTAGACATAGCCGCCGCCGAAATCGGTACTGTATACCTGACACTCCCGCGGATAGCTCGTGTCGTTGCCGTCGGCTCCGCCCGGAGCATAGATATCCGCCATGACACCGTAGTTAGAGTACCCCGCCTTGGTATAATCCGGTCCCATAGCCGTCACCGCCACGGTGCGCGGGTCGGCAGCGGGCTGCTGTATAGCCGAAGAGTCGTTGTTCCCTCCGGCGAATATCAGGATACCGCCCGCCATCGGACCGGTCTGTACATCGTTTACGCCGTCGCCGTCCGTATCGTCCATACCGGCATTCTCGATAAAGTAATCGAACGCATCGGACATATCCTGAGGCAAAACAGCCATATTATTGTACACCCAACTGTTCTGGGATATGACCGCACCGTTGTCCGCGGCATAAAGATACGCTTCGGCACCCTTGCCCGACTCCACGGTATCGAATACCTGGCACGACATGAGCCGGACGCCGTCTCCCTCGCCCGTACCGCCGGCCACACCGCAGACGCCGATGCCGTTGTTATTGACGGCACCAACCGTTCCCGCCACATGCGTTCCGTGGCTGTTGGGGGCTATCTCTCCGCTTTCGCGCATGGTATTCCATCCGTAAATATCGTCCACATACCCGTTGCCGTCGTCATCCACACCCGGCATACCGTTCAGTTCCGCCTCGTTCACCCACATGTTGGCCGCCAGGTCGGGATGGTCCCACTGCACGCCGCCGTCCATGATAGCCACAATTACGGCCGGGTCTCCCGCCGTGGTCTTCCACGCCTCGAACAGGTCGATATCGGCACCCTCTACGGCACGTCTGATGGAACCTTCGTTGTTGTAATGCCACTGCTGCGGCAGCCCCGGGTCGTCGAACGGCTCGTCCGAAGGCCGTGCCGCACCGATTGCCGCAGGTCTGTACACCATCTCCCCCGGAATACCGCGCCCATTGTCCAGCGGCACTATCCGATAGATGGGCTGGACATGCGCTACGCCGGGAAGCGACGAGATGCCGTCCTGGGCACGAGACACGGGCACATCCTCATCGAAACGGATGTCGTACCACAAATGAAACCCATACCTGCGGCGGCGTTCGGCAAACCGGCCGCCGTCGCTGAAACTGCGCCGTATTTCGGTGGCACCAAGCGCAGCGGCGGCCCGGTCCAGTTCCGGATTGCCCGAATCGGCCTCACCGCGCGTAAACACCCCCACCTTGAGCGGTGCCGCATCCTCCTGCAGCTTTATCCTTATCCAGCCGCTGACAACCGACCCGTCGTCGGCCACTGCTTCCGGTTCCCGGCCGGGACAGATTCCGGAGTCCGTCGCAGGCTCCCTGACACACGACAATGCGGCCAACGAAACCACTCCCAAAAACAAATATTTATAATTCATCGCAATGCAAAACTTTAATCCGCTCTTTCGAATCCCGGCCGCTATACCGGCCGGACATTCCCATCGCAATACAGGTTCCGTGGCACACCGCCAAGGAACCTGTATCGCATAACTCATTCATACATATCGGCTGCCGTCACCTCTTCACGAACGATGCCTTGAGCGTCTGATTCCCGTGTACGACAGCGAGCGTATAGGCGCCGGGACTCCATGCCGCAGCATCCACACTACCTGCACCGTTCGTATCCAACGTCACGCCGCCGCCGTAAATCTTTCTCGCCGCAGCATCATAAACCGTTACATCCACCGTTGCTCCGGACGCCTCCGAAAGCGAGAATCCGAGTGCATCGCCCACGGGGTTCTCCGTTACGGTCAGGGCGGATACGGCCTGGCCCGGTGCAGGTCCGCTGGTTACCGACACCCGGAACTTCAGCTCGGCGGACGCTCCCGCCAGGTCGGTAGCCGTCACGGTGATGTTGGCCGACCCCTTTGCCTTGGGCGTCAGAGTCAGGATGTCCTCGGCTACGGACACGGCAACCACGGCTTCATTGCTGCTGCTTGCCGTATAGGCCAGCACGTCGCCGTCGGAAAGGTTGCGGTCGGTGAAGTAATCCGAAAGCGTATATTGTCTGATATTCTCCTCGCCCGGAGCCGCGATATTGCTGTCGCCGATTTTCTCCATGACCGTAGGAGCCACGTTTTCGAACGTACCGAGCGTCACGGAGAGCTCTTTGGCTTCGGTCGTCCTGTTTCCCCAGCGGTCTTCGGTCTGGATACTGATATCATAAGCGGTATTGTACTTTCCGTCCAACGCATAGGTCACCTCGGTACCCACATTGTAGAGGTTCCTTATCTCCTGCTCGACGGGTTCCTCACCTTCGGCACCGTAAGTTACCCAATAGGTAGCCACCGCCGCTCCGTTACCGTCGGCCGGCACCGTCCACGTCAGGTTTATCTTATTGAGTTCCGAAGAGACCTCCGCATCGTCCACATTGGCCGGTACCGTACCGGGGTCGTCCATCAGAGCGGCTGCGGCATCGAGCAGTCCGACGCCTATGTCACCGAGCTGGTCGTCGGGAATCAGGCCGCCCATCGGTCGGTAACCGTTCAGCAGACGTTTCTTGCACTCCTCCGCCGTAAAGCCCTCGCCGCCGAAGTGCGACACTATCAGTGCAGCCACACCCGAAACGTGCGGGCAGGCCATCGAGGTTCCCCACAGATGCGAATAGCCGACCTCTCCGGTGTAGGAGTCCTTGTACGTACTGAGCACATTCCCCTTTCCGCCCTGCGAACCGGCACCGCCCGGGGCAAGGATGTCTATCTCCGGACCGCAGCTCGAATAGGAACCCTTCTCATAGTTCGGACCCGATGCGGCCACCGCTATCACCTTGTCGCTCGCAGCGGGCAGAAGCGTCGGACCGCCTGCATTGCCGGCTGCGAAGATGATGATTCCGCCCGCCATCGGGCCGGTCTGTACATCGTTCACGCCGTCGCCGTCCGTATCGTCCATACCGGCATTCTCATTGAAATAGGTAAAAGCCTGTTCGTAGGAGTACGGAAGTTTGCCCGTCACGCCGAGTGTCCAACTGTTCTGCGAAATCACTGCCCCATTATCGGCGGCATACGCATACGTTTCAGGGGCACGTTCCGAAAACTGCGACGAACCGCCGGCCACAGGCTGATACAGTATCTGAAGACTCATTATCCGCACGCCGTCCTCCTCACCGGTTCCGCCGGCCACGCCGCAGACACCGATGCCGTTGTTGTTTACCGCGCTGATAGTACCCGCTACATGGGTACCGTGTCCTTCGGGAATGATATCCGGGGAATTGTTTATATAATTCCACCCGTGAATATCGTCTTTATAGCCGTTGCCGTCGTCATCGACACCTTCCGCACCGTTCATCTCGGCCTCGTTCACCCAGATATGGGCCGCCAAATCTTCATGGTCGAGCACGATTCCCTGGTCATGCACAGACACGATGACGTTCGGTTTGCCGGTCTCGACCTTCCATGCCTCGAACAGGTTGATGTCGGCACCGGCTGTAAATCCGTTCTCCCCCTCGTTGTTGTAATGCCACTGCTGGGAGAGCATCGGGTCGTTGAACGGCATCTCAGTGCGCGTAACCGCTACCGAAGGAGTATAGATGACATTGTCGGGCACATAGACCGCATCGGCATCCGTACTCTTGATGACATAGACGGGTTCGATATACTCCACTCCGTCGATGGTCGCAAACCTGTCTGCAGCACGCGACACGGGTACACTTTCATCGAAACGCACGTCGTACCACAGATGCAGGCCGTACCGGCGGCGGCGCTCCGCGAACCGGCCGCCGTCGCTGAATACGCGCCGCACCTCGGTAGCACCCAGTTCGGCCGCGATACGGTCCATATCCTCATTTCCGGACTCCATGGCACCGCGGGTGAACACCCCCGCACGCAGCGGAGCGGCATCCTCCTTGATTTTTATCCTTATCCACCCGTCGCGCACTTCGCCTGCCCCCATCTCGGTTTTGGCCTCCGGTTTGGTTTCTTCCGTAAAGGAAGCCTCCTTGGTACAGGAAGCCGCCGCAAGGGCACATACGGACATCAATAAATATTGTACTTTTTTCATCCTTGTTATTATGTATTAAATGTTTGTTCCGTCTCCTCAGGCGGACATCCCGCCCTTCCGCTCCGGTGTCCGAACCCGCCGGGCACCATTCGGTTCCATCGACCGCTACCGTTTCACAAAAGTACCGCGCACCGTCCGTCCGCCACCTTCCGCAACAAGCGAATAGGCTCCCGGACTAAGACGGCTGACATCGAGCTCCACACCGCCGCCGACTATCTCTTCCCTGGCCTCCATCACCAGCCGGGCAGCACCGTCATAAATGCGTACGGCCGCTTCGCCCTCCGTGTCACCCAACCGGACATTCAGCCTGTCAGCCACCGGATTGGGACTTATTGCAACCGCCCCGTCATCGCCCGAGGGGCCCGTACCTCCGGCTACCGTAGCATATATCGAGAAACCCACCGTCGCCCCGGCAAGGTCGGATGCCGTCACTGTCACCAGGCTCGTTCCTTTGGCACGCGGAATCAGCCTCAGCACCTCCCCTGCCACCTCTGTGGCGACGATATCCTCGTTCACGCTCGTCGCCGAATAGGAGAGCTCGTCGCCGTATTCAAGGTCGGGGTCGGTAAAATAAGGAGTGAGCGTTATGCTCACGATACTCGTCTCCGCCGTATCGGGCATGGATACATCCGCCATCCTTTCGGAAGTCCTCTCCGGCGGACGATTCTCGAAATTGCCTATGGATACCGAACCGGACACCGCCTCCGAACTGTTTCCGAACCGGTCTATAGAACGAACGTTTATTTCGTAATCGGTATTGTACAGCCCTTCGAAGGTGTACACCATGGTCTGCCCCACGTCGTAACGGTTCGCAACGGTTCCGCCACCCGGCGTGCCGCCCCCTTCTTTCGGGGCATACTCCACGACAAACTGCGCGACGGCATTCCCGTTGCCGTCGGCAGGCACGCGCCACGGCACGCTCACCGTATTGCCCGACACCTGCATGGAACCGAATTCCACGACACCCGGCTGCGACTGGGGGTCCGTCACGAATGCGGCCCCCGCATCGAGCAGTCCCACGCCCAGTACGCCGAGTTCCGCATCGTCGTCGGCAAGACCGCCGACAGGACGGTATGCCCGCAGCAGTATCTCACGGCACTGCTCGGCCGTAAACCCTTCCTGTCCGTATTCCGCGATTATGAGGGCTGCCACGCCCGATACATGCGGACACGCCATCGACGTACCGTACATGGCGGCATAATCGTTATCGGCAACCGTACTCCACACCCGGCGTTTCGAATTGGCGGCCTTCACGCCGCCCGGCGCCATGATATCGGCTTCCGCTCCCCGGTTGGAATAGGCTTCCAGCTTGAAAGTCGCCCCCATTGCCGTGACGGCCACACACCTCGCATCGGCCGCAGGATACTCTATTCTCCCGCCGGAATTGCCCGCCGCACAGATGATGATACCTCCCTTCATGGGGCCGGTCTGACGGTCATTCACCCCGTCGCCGTCGCTGTCGTCCATTCCCGCATTTTCGATGAAATAGTCGAAAGCTTCGTCGTAGGCTCTCGGAAGCGACGACAGCCGGGTCCACGTCCAACTGTTCTGCGAAATCACGGCCCCGTTATCGGCGGCATACACGAAACACTCCGCATTCGTATCGCCTACGGATTCGTCGCCCTCGAATATCTGCATCGACATGATGCGGGCTCCGTCGCCATTGCCCGTACCGCCGGCCACGCCGCAGACGCCTATGCCGTTGTTATTGACTGCCGCCACCGTACCGGCTACATGCGTACCGTGGTCTTCCGGAACTATCGTTCCGCTGTCCCGGACAAAATTCCATCCGTATATGTCATCCACATAGCCGTTTCCGTCGTCATCCACACCTTCCGTTCCGTTCAGTTCGGCCTCGTTCACCCACATGTTGGCAGCCAGGTCTTCATGGTCGAACTGCACGCCGGAATCCGTCACGGCGACTATCACGGCCGGACTGCCCGCGGTGGTTTTCCACCCTTCAAACAGATTCATGTCGGCACCGGCTTCCGTCCCGCTGATGGTACCGTCGTTATAATAATGCCACTGCTGGGAGAGCATCGGGTCGTCGAAAGGCCACTGTCCCTCCTCTGCCGCCGGCACGGGCGGCTCGTACAGCGCTTCGGCAGGAATCGCGGCAGCGTCAAGGCGCTGTATCCGGTACACCGGTTCCGCATAAGCCACTCCCGGAAGCGCAGCAAATTCAGCCCCGGCCCGCGATACGGGAATCTCCTCGTCGAAACGTATATCGTACCACAAATGCAGACCGTACCGGCGGCGCCTCTCGGCAAAACGGCCTCCGTCGCGGAAAACGCGCCGCACCTCGGTAGCACCGAGCGCAGCCGCCACCTCATCGATATCTCCGTCGCCCGTCGCAGCTTCGCCGCGTGTAAACTGCCCAGTCCGGAGCGCTTCGGGACCCTCTTCCGAAAGCTTTATCCGTATCCAGCCCCTGATTACCTCATCGCCGTCGGCATATATCCGGTCGCCGTCTTCCGGCTCCACACCGACTGTAAAACTCTCCTTCGCACAGGAAATCAGCAATCCCGCACAAAGCCCTGCCAACCAATACCTGTATTTCATACATTATTCGTTCTTTCCGTTTTCTTCTGCACTATCTACCGCTTCATGAACGATACCTTGGAACTTTTACCCCCGACCTCTACCGAAAGCGAGTACGCTCCGGGGGAAAGTCCGCCTACCTGCAGGGTACCCTTTCCTTCCGCATCCACCGTTATCGTCGTCTCCAATACCTTACGGGCCGCCGCATCGTATATCGTAGCCGTTCCCTCCATCGACGCGACATGCGGGACATACACGGTCAACGCTTCACCGACAGGATTGGGGACGACCACCATCGTGTCCCCGTCGAATCCGGGCACCGGGTCAGGGTCGGGTTCCGGGTCAGGTTCCGGCTCTGCCGGGGGTTCGTCACCCGATACGATACGCACCCTGAAAGTGCCCGAGGCGCTTTCCCCCGCCCTATCGGTAGCCGTCACCACAATTTCCGTCTGGCCCTTGTATATCGGTGTCAAGAGAAGCTCCGCCCCCTCGAGTACGACTTCCAGTATCTCCTGCTCTCCGTCATCGAACGCGAATGTCAGTTCGTCGCCATACGGAATATCGGGGTCGCTGAAATAGCTGTCCAGCGCCACCGTCTTGCTGAACCCCTTACCGGTCGAAGTGAACAACTGCGTCTCTATGCCGCGATACGAAGGTGCCACATTGACGTGCGGAAGCGTAGTAGCTTCATCCGTCACCTCATCCGACACGTTTCCGTACCGGTCTTCCACGCTCATCCGCACCCGATAGGTCTCTTCGGCCGCCAATTGAAGTTCGGTCGTGAAGATTCCTCCTGCAGGCTGGATATTCGGAAAGGTCTCTTCCCTCCACTCGCCCGTCGTACCATCTCCGTTGACCGGCGCATATCCGAGCCTGATTTTCGACACGGCATCCCCATTGCCATCGGCGGGCATCGCAGCGGCTATCGCCATCCCGTCAGGCAGCGGCGTCAATGTCAGCTCCTCGACGCTTCCCGGTTTTATCCCTGGATTTTCGAGCAGAATCAGCGAAGCATCCACCAACCCGGCACCCAATCCGTCGGCATACGGTTCGCCGGCGACATACTCTCCCACGGGCCGGAAACTGCGCAGCAGAATCTCCCGGCAGCGTTCGGCCGTAAAACCGGGCGTATCCACACCGTAATAGGACACTATCAGCGCCGCCACGCCCGAAACATGGGGACATGCCATCGACGTTCCCCACAGATAGGCATAGCCGCCGTTGATATAGGTGCTGTAAACCTGTTTCGGGTCCTCCGGATTGGCCGAACTCGCCCCTCCGGGAGCGAAAAGGTCGGCCGCCGAGCCATAATTGGAGTACCCGGCTTTCTTATAATCGGGGCCCATGGCCGTCACACCGACCACCTCTTCCATATCGCCCGGATTGCCTACATGGGAGTAACTGCTGTTACCAGCCGAAAAGCAGACCACACCGCCCTTCATCGGTCCGGTCTGAACCCCATTTTCATCCGTACCGGCCTCCCGGATAAAGTACTGAATGGCCCGCTGCATCGACAGCGGCGTCTCGATACCATTGTATCCCCAACTGCACTGAGCGATAACGGCGCCGTTATCGGCAGCATAAATGAACGACTCCTCCGTAACGCTGCCCACCTCCTGACCGTTGGCATCGGTATCATAATTCTGACACGACATCAGCCGGACACCGTCACCCACACCCGTACCGCCGGCCACGCCGCAGACACCGATACCGTTGTTATTGACCGCAGCTACCGTACCTGCCACATGTGTACCGTGGAAATGCTGGGTTATCGTTCCCGAATCGGTATAATAATTCCATCCATAAATGTCATCCACATAACCGTTACCGTCATCGTCCACGCCGGGTGTACCGTTCATCTCGGCCTCGTTTGTCCACATGTTGGCCGCCAGATCGGGATGGTCGTACTGTATACCGCCGTCAATAACAGCCACGACAACCTCCGGTCTCCCCGCCCCTATCTCTCTCCAGGCTTTGAACAGGTTGATGTCTGCACCCGCCACCGAGCCTTCAATCGACCCGTCGTTGTTGTAATGCCACTGCCGGGAGAGTTCCGGGTCATTGAAGGGAGCTGGTTCGGGCCTCGCCTCGCCTTCGGAAAACGGCCGGTACAGCCGGTCGGAAATATCCGGCACCACATGTGCCTCGGCGAGCCTCACGCGATACACGGGCTCGACGACATCGACACCCGGCAACGAAACCATTTCGGCCCGGGCCCGGGAAACGGGCACTTCGTCGGCGATTCGGATATCGTACCATAAATGGAGCCCGTAACGGCGGTGGCGTTCTTCGAAACGGCCTCCGTCACGGAAGACACGCCTGATTTCCGTCGCCCCCAGTCCGGCTGCGAGTTCGTCGAGCCGCACATCTCCCGAATCGAAACCGCCGCGGGTAAAAACCCCGGTACGCAACGGCTCCGAATCATCCGCCAGTTTTATCCTTATCCATCCGGGCACGATTTCGGCAGAATCGTCAAAATCCGCAGCCTCTCCCTCACTGCTTCCGCCTCCATTCATCATAAGAGGGTCCTTCGTACAGGAAGAGAAAACCGACAAGGCAACGGCCGCCATAGCCACCAGGAATCTGAAATCCATATAAGTATGAATTAAATACTGTATCCGGAAGCATCCTTTCGGAACAGGTATCATCAAGATACGGTAAGCATATCAAGCAAAAATAACCAAAATATGGAAATATGTCATATCCAGACCATATTTTCTCGCCTCCCGGCCCACCGCACTTTCACATAACAAAATGACAGCCAATACATACACCAGGAAAAATATTTCCGCATCCGTCCACACGGCAACCTTTCGGGCACCGGCGGCATACGTGCCGCCGAATACCCAGAAAGGGTATCCGGACGATGCCGGATACCCTTCCTCAATTCTTCCGCCGGAGATGCATCCTCCAGCCGCAGGCGCACGCTATCGCTTGACGAAAGTGCCGTTACCTGCAATTCCGCCCTCCGTTTTCACCGATAACGTATAGATACCCGGAGCAAGTGCCGACACGTCGAGCGTCCCCGTTCCGTTCCCATCGAATTCCACATTTTCGGAGAGCACCCTGCGGGCCGCCGCATCGTATATCACGGCTTCGGCACCGACGCCTGCCGCAGCAGCGAAGTGCATGGAGAGCGTCTCCCCTACGGGATTGGGTGCAATCAGCAGACCGCCATCACCGGCCGGTACACTGCCGACCTGTACCGTCAGTACCGACTGCGCCGATTCGCCGGCCAGGTCGGTGGCGGTCACGGTCACGGAGGCCGTACCCTCGGCTATCGGTTCCACGACGAGGCTCCCCTCCTCAACCGTCACGCCCACAACCGCTTCATTCATATTGGTGAACGAGAACGTGAGCACGTCTCCGTCCGCCAGGTTGGCATCTGTGAAATACTCCGAAAGCACGAATGACTGCCTGTATTCGGCGCCGGTTCCCGCCATACGAACCGTACCGAACTCTTTGGTCGCCCTCGGCTTGATATTCTCGAAGGCATTCTCCAGCACAGTGAACTTGAACGAAGATTCCACATACAGGCCGCCCTTGTCCGTAGCACGTACCGTGATGGTACTCTCGCCCTGTTTCAGGGGAACGAGTTCCAGGTCGGAACCGTTGGTCATAACGACGCTGACCACATCCTCATCCGATGAAGTCACGGTAAAGGTAAGCGCATCGCCGAAAGCTTCGTCCGGTTCGATGAAGTAATAGGCCAGCTTGAACTTCTTGGAGTATTTCTCTCCGGCCTTCGCCGCCTCCACATCGAGGAAATTAGCTTTCTGCCTCGGCGGACGGTTCGTATGCTGCAAGGTCGTCGCCTCGAACTCCACCGTACTGCCTTCGTTGCCGAAGCGGTCTACGGGCGTCATCCGGAAGGCATAGGTCGTAAGCTGCACGAGCATCATGCGGTATTCGTAATCCTCGCCCGCATCCGCGGTATTCACGAGGTCCATCGTCTGCCATTCGCCCGTACTGCCGCCGCTCTTCTCCGCATATTCGAGACGGTACTTCACCACGGGCATGCCGTTGCCGTCGGCCGGCACGCGGCAATATATCCTCACGCTGTCGGGCAGCCCTTCGGCACCGTAGTTCTCCAGGGCACCGGGGCTCACTCCGGGGTCTTCGAGCGTGATGAGAGAGGCATCCACGAGTCCGACACCTATCTGGTTGGCATACTCGCCGCTGACCACCGGACTGATGGGACGGAAGCTGGCCAACAGCCGCTTGCGCAGGTCGTCGGACGTAAAGCCCTCCTTCCCGTATTCGGAAACGATGAGTGCGGCGACACCGGACACATGCGGAGTAGCCATTGACGTTCCCTCAATGTAGGCGTAACCGCTGTCGGTATAGGTACTGTAAACGGCATACGCCTCGCCGAAGTTTTTCTCACCGCCGGGCGCGAGGATGTCCACCTCCGGAGCCCAGTTCGAATAGCTGGCCTTGTTGTAATCCGGCGCCATCGAAGCCACGCTGACAACCCGGTCGTAATAACTGGGGAACTTCAGTCTGTTCTCACCGGAGTTGCCCGCAGCGAACATGATGAGTCCGCCCTTCATGGGGCCCGTCTGCACTCCGTTCTCATCCATGCCGGCGTTGTCGATGAAGTAATCGAGCCCCGCCTGCAGGTCGGGAGCGAGGTCCGGAGAGGAGACCTCCCAGCTGCAGGAAGCGATGACCGCTCCGTTGTCGGCCGCATAGGCGAACATGTCCCAGTTGGGAATCGTCTGCCGGTTGTCCGCCGACCATCCGATAGTCATTATCCGCACGCCGTCGCCGTTACCCGAACCGCCCGCGATTCCGCAGACTCCCTCGCCGTTGTTGTTCACGGCGGCAATCGTACCGGCGATATGCGTCCCGTGGTATCCGGGCACTATCTCGCCGCTGTCGTAATTCGGAGCGAAGTTCCATCCGTACAGGTCGTCCACGTATCCGTTGTCGTCATCGTCCACGCCTTCTGTGCCGTTCATCTCGGCCTCGTTTATCCACATGTTGGCAGCCAGGTCGGGGTGGTCGTACTGCACGCCCATATCCACCACGGCCACGATGACATCCGGACGGCCCGTATTTATCTCCCATCCTTTGAACAGGTTGATGTCGGCCCCTTCGACCGCCTTCTCCAGTGAACCGTCGTTATAGTAGTGCCACTGTTGGGGCAGACCGGGGTCGTTGAAAGGATACTCCTCCGGCGACAGCACCGGCCGCGAAGCGTCCAGCGCAGCCGGTTTATACTTCATGTCGGACGCCATGGCGGGAATCACCCTGTGGTCCGTCAGTTTCGCCTTGTAGATGGGCTGTACGTGCGCCACGCCGGGCACGGCGGCGATTCCCGCCTCCGCCCTCGATACGGGCACATCCTCGCCTATCTTTATGTCGTACCACAGGTGCAGACCGTACCGGCGGCGCCTCTCGGCAAAACGGCCCCCGTCGCGGAAAACGCGGCGAATCTCGGTCGCACCCAGCTCCTGCGCTATCTCATCCAGCCGCGGGTCGCCCGACTCCACCTCCCCGCGCGTGAATGCACCGACACGGAGCGGAGCGGCATCGTCGGCCAGCTTTATCCTGACCCATCCGCTGACTATGTTATCATCGTCCGGCACCGATACGTCCGGAACGTCCCGTTCGGGAGCTTCGGACAACACCGGTTCCTTCGTACAGGACCACATAGCCGCAGCAGCCAATAAAAAAACAGAAATCCTTTTCATAACATTAGAGTTGACAATTATTTGGTGTATTTATCCCATTCATATATATATTTAACGCCATTCTGCCCTCCGATAGTACGGATGCCCCTATCCGAACACATTCCCCCTGCCGCTAATCCGCAAGTTCGGCCCGGTACACGAATCCGGCATACGCAACCGCCGGCAGCGCCGCGAACACCTGCACGACCTCCGCGACAGGCATCCTGCCGTCGGTACGCACCTCGTACCACAGGTGCAGACCGTACCGGCGGCGCCTCTCGGCAAAACGGCCGCCATCCGAAAAAACCCGGCGCACCTCGACCGCACCCACAGTGTCCAAAGCCCGGTCGAACCACCCGATACCCGTATCGGCCGCTCCTGCCGCAAAACGCGCTTCACGAGGCAACGGCACCGTATCGGCGAACCGTATCCTTATCCGGTCGGTCGCTGCCGCCTCTCCCGCTCCGGAAAGGGTATCCGCAACGAAAGGCGGCTCCGCCGCCCCGTGGGAACGCCCCGCACAGCACAGAAACGGAAACACCGCCATAAAGATAATCAGAACTTTTTTCATGGCAATAGCATCCTATTCACGGTTGTTCCTCACAGCCCGTCTCCGGATACGCCTCCCGAAGCACAGCACCGCATTCCGCGGCGGACTCCCGACCGCAGGAACCTTTCAGGTTCCGCGCTGCAGGCTCCGAAAACGGACAGACGCCGGTATCCGCAGCCGGACGACAAAGAGAGCGGACGGCAGGCTGAAGTCTGCCGTCCGCACGCTCTCATGCTTTCACGAACGTACTGCGAAGCTCGCGTCCGTCGGCCAGTTTCACCCGCACCGTATAGCTGCCCGGAACGAGACCGGAAACGTCGTACCGGATGACATCCTTCAGTTCGCCTTCACTGCCGAAGGCCGCACCGTCCAGGCGGACAACCTCCCGTGCAGCCGAATCGTACACCCTGATATCGGCCCGTTTGCCCGCTTCGCCGCCGACGCCGATGAACAGCGCATCCGGAGCCGGGTTCGGGAAGAGCGTCAGTGCGCCCTCGGTCAGTTCCACGCCCTCCTCAGGCGGTATGGGCGTCGGCGGGTCCTCCGGGAACCGCTCCTCAAGTACCTTGACCGACATGTTCTTGACGATACTCTCTCCGGCCAGGTCGGTCACCGTCACCGAAACATAGGTCGCCCCCAGCTTCAGGCCTTCGACCGTCAGCATGGAACCGCTGACGCTGACCGTAGCCACACTCTCGTCGTTGCTTCTCGCAGCATACGACAGTTCGTCCGCCGGCAGGTCGGGGTCCGTAAAATAATCGCTCAGCTCCACGGCAGTCACGAAAGGCTCCTCTCCCGCAGCATCGGGCAGTTCCACGCCAGGCAGCGGCTTCTGTATCGCCGGCGGACGATTGATATGGTCTATCGTCCGACCCTCGCCGCCGACATAGCCGGACTCGTTTCCGAACCGGTCTATCGCACCGGCCTCAAACACATAGGTCGTCGCATCCGTCAATCCGGAAACCTCGTATTCCAGCGCCTCGCCCGGCGACATCCGACAGGGTATCGTCACGGAGGTCCATGCTCCGGACTCCGCACGCGCCTCCTCGGGGGCATAACGCAGGTTCACGTAAGCGATGCCCATACCGTTCCCGTCGGCGGGCAGGCCCGTAACGGATACCGTCAGCCGCTCCTCCACCGTACCTTCGGCCACTTCGAGCCCTGCCGGGGCTTCGGGCGGCACTCCGGGATTTTCCAGTTCCATCAGGGAAGCATCGACAAGCCCCGCACCGAGCCCCGCCGCAATGTCCGGCCGAGTCTGCCACATATCCACATTGCGGTAACTCCGCAGCAAAATCGTCTTCAGCTCCTCGTTGGTGAAACCGGAAGCATTCGCACCGTAATGCGACACGATGAGGGCTGCTACGCCCGACACATGCGGACAAGCCATGGAGGTACCGCTGTGGTAGGTATAGGTATTGTCCAAGCCGGTGCTGTAAACCTGACCCTGCTGCGGAAATGCCGCATCGCGTTCGCCGGCACCACCGGGAGCGAAGATATCCGCCTCGGTTCCGTAGTTGGAATAGCTCGCCTTCACATAGTCGGCCATCATGGAGGTCACCGTAATGACTCTCGGGTCGTCCGAAGGACATCCCACCTTGGGACTGAATTCATTCCCCGCGGCGAAGATGATGACGCCCCCTTTCATGGGCCCGGTCTGTTCGCCGTCGGGCCCGATACCCGCATTGTCGATAAAATAGTCGAACGCCACCGACATGTCCTCGGGCAGAATATTAATCATGGGATAGTTCCAACTGTTCTGGCTTATCACGGCCCCGTTGTCGGCGGCGTAAACGTAGCCCGTGGGAGTCGCCGTACCATACCCCATATAGTCGTATATCGCACAGGTCATTATCCGCACGCCGTCGCCGTTGCCCGTACCGCCGGCCACACCCGAGACACCGATGCCGTTATCGTTCACGGCAGCGATGGTACCGGCCACATGGGTACCGTGCTCACCGGGCTCCACATCGGGCGACTTCTTGTAGAAATCATAGCCGTGTATATCGTCCCTGTACCCGTTGCCGTCGTCATCCTTGCCGGCCGTACCGTTCAATTCGGCCTCGTTCACCCACATGTTGCCCTGCAGGTCCTCGTGTCCGGAGAAAACTCCCGTATCCATGACGGCGACGATTACCGACGGGTCGCCGGCACCGTACATCTCCCATGCCTCGAACAGCCCGATATCGGCCCCCTCGACAGCGACCGTTTCGCCTTCGGCATTGGTCATCGTACCGTCGTTGTCGTAATGCCACTGCATCTTCAGACCGGGGTCATTGAAAGGCATCTCGCGGGAACTGCCCTCCCAGGAGGAAGGTTCGCTCACCTCCGAAGGCAGCGGATAATCGGCACCGTCCAGTGCGACTATCCGATAAATCGGCTGTGCATGCCGCACGCCGGGCAGTGCAGCAAACTCCTGCTCCGCACGGGATACGGGCACCTCATCGCCGAGCCTGATATCAAACCAGAGATGGAGCCCGTATTTCCGATGACGTTCCTCGAACCGGGGGTCGGTCGGGAACACTTCCCGTATCTCGGTCGCCCCGAGGCCGGCCGCAAGTTCGTCGAGTAGCGGATTGCCCGAATCGGCCTCGCCCCGGGTAAAGACGCCCGTCCGAAGCGGGGCAGCCTCGTCGTCGAGCCTTATCCTCACCCATCCGGGCACAATAACGTTGTTGTCGTAACCGCCGACATCCTCCCCTTTCGGCGGGACATCGGAAACGACGGCATCTCTCGCACACGATGCACAAAGAGCAGCCGCCGCGAGGAACAACAGATTCAAATACCGTTTCATTCGATAGTAGGGTTGGTTGATAAATGTCCGCCGCAGGCAGGATACCCGCACCGACGGCCGTTTGCGAAAATATAAAAAATATGCCACAATATCGTTACCCCTGAAAACAAAATGACCTTCCGCCGCAAATAACCGTCCCGGAGATACCGGTCACAGAAAGACAACGGAGCCGGACCCGACCGGGCCCGGCTCCGCCGTTCCATTCGTCCGGCGGTTCTACCGTTTCATGAAGCTGCCCGTATAGCGGTGACCGTCGTGCTCGACCACGACCGAATAGGCTCCGGGAGCGAGGCCGGACACATCATTGCCGGCTGCCACGCCGTTACCGTCGAGCGTCACGGAGAGATTGCCTACCTGACGGGTGCCGGCATCGTATATCCGAATGCCGGCCGCCCCTCCGGTCGCTCCGCCCACACCGATATTGAGGACATCATCGGCCGGATTGGGATAGAGGCTGATGCTTCCGGCGGGTGTCTGCGGGGCGGTACCGCCTCCGGGATTCGCCGTCACCGTCACCTCGACCGTCCGCGTATCGGATGCTCCGGCGGTATCGGTTCCCGTCACCGTCACCGAAGCGTTGCCCATCTTCAGTCCGGTAACCGTCAGGACATTGCCGTTCACTGCCACGGATACCACATCCGGTGCGGAACTTACGGCCGTATAGGTCAGACCGCCCGTAACGCCGAACAGTTCATCAAGCGCGATGTTTCCGGAGAAAGCGTTCGCACTGTCGGGCAAAGTCACGGTCGTCCCCTCTCCGCTGCCGGCAGGGTCTGCCGTAACGGATACGCCCATATTTTTCGAAATGGACAGTCCTTCACGGTCCTTCACGGTCACGGAGATGAACGTATCGCCCTTCTTGAGGCCGGTCACCTCCAGTATGCCGCCCTCCAATACCTGCGCCGTAGCTACCGAAGCATCGTTGCTTTCGGCCGTAAACGTCAGTTCATCGTTGGGCAGGTCGGGGTCGCTGAAGTTCTCGTTCAAATCCACGGTCGCCGTGAAACTGTTGCCGGAGGGGAGTACCACCCTGCCGAGCGGCTTGGTTATCTCCGGGCTCAGGTTCGTGTGTTCGACGGTCGTACCCCGCCCTTCCGTATAGCCGGCCGATTCGTTGCCGAAACGGTCCACACTCTTCACACGGAACACATAAGTGGTTTCATGCTCGAGATTGCCTACCGTATATTCGCTCACCTCGCCGATATCGGCCCGGTTATAAAGCTCCACCGACTGCCAACCGTCCGCTCCGTCGGTCGTTCCTTCCGGGGCATAGGAGACACGGTACTGCGCTACGGACATTCCGTTGCCGTCAGCCGAAGCGGTGATACGGAGCGTGAGTTTTCGCTCGTCCGTTCCCTCCGCACTCACGGCCTGGGGAGCCTCCGGTGCCGTTCCGGGATTCTCCAGCTCTATCATGGTAGCATCCACCAAGCCCACGCCGAGGCCGTCGGCAATGGCCGGCGTCTTCTGATACTGACCTACGCTGCGATAGCTGCGCAGCAGTATCTCCCTCAGCTTGTCGGGCGTAAAACCGGGCTGCCCCACGCCGTAACGCGACACGATAAGGGCCGCGATACCCGATACATGCGGACACGCCATCGACGTACCCGCCTTGTAACCGTACGCATCGGTGATATCCGTACTGTACACCTGCCCTTCCATGCTGAACTCCGTATCGGTCGAACCGGCTCCGCCGGGAGCGAAGATGTCGGCGGCATCGCCGAAATTGGAGTAACCTGCCTTCATGTAGTTCGGCATCATGGAGGTAACGCACACCACCCGGTCGTCGGCTCCCGGGAAAGAGGGACGCGACGAATAGTCGTTGCCTGCCGAGAAGATGATGATACCTCCCTTCATCGGGCCGGTCTGCTCGCCGTCGGGTCCGATACCCGCATTGTCTATGAAATAATCCATCGCCACGGCCATATCCTCCGGGATGGCACTGTACATCTGGGAATAGCCCCAACTGTTCTGGCTTATCACCGCACCGTTGTCGGCGGCATAACGGTACACGTCCGGGTAGTCGCTCTCCGAAGCGTCGTTCGGAGCGAATATCTGGCAGGACATGAGCCTTGCACCGTCACCCACACCCGTACCGCCGGCCACACCCGAAACGCCGATACCGTTGTTGTTGGTAGCGGCCACCGTACCGGCTACGTGCGTACCATGGCTGCCGGGCTCGATGTTACCGTCCCGCGTCAAACCGTTATAGCCGTATATATCGTTCTTGATGCCGTTGCCGTCGTTATCCTTATTGGGTTCGCCGTTGAGTTCCCCCTCGTTCACCCACATGTTGGCAACAAGGTCGGGATGGTCGTACTGAATACCCATGTCCATGACGGCCACCACCACGCTCGGGTCACCGGCACCGTACATCTCCCATGCCTTGAACAGATTGACATCCGCCCCCTCGACGGCCACCACCGTACCTTCGGTATTGAAAAGCGTACCGTCGTTGTAGTAATGCCACTGCATCGGCAGTCCGGGGTCATCGAAAGGCATTTCAGCGGTACTGCCCTCCCATCCGGACTTATCCGTTACCGCTGCCGGATAAAGGGTATCGTAACCGTCGGCAGGATATATCCGGTAGATGGGACGCACATAGGCTACGCCGGGAAGCGACTCGAATCCGGACTGTGCCCGTGAAACGGGTACATCCTCGTCGAACGTCACGTCGTACCACAAGTGCAGGCCGTATTTCTTGTGACGCTCCGTAAACCGGGGGTCGGTCCCGAAAACCCGCTCTATTTTGGTTGCGCCCAACTGTGCCGCGAGTTTGTCGAGTTCGGGGTCGCCGGAATCAGCCTCGCCGCGGGTAAACGCTCCTGTCCGGAGAGCCGTGGCATTATCCGCCAGGCGAATCCTTATCTTCCCCTTGACTACGTCGCCGACGTACTCCTCTTCATTCCGTTCGTTCCCGCCGCCCGGAGCCGTTCCGGACACAGCAGGGTCTTTCGCACAGGAGGCCAGAATGCCTGCCACAGCGAACAAAGATAAAAAGTATCGTTTCATCATTAAATGGATTAGATTATCCTTCATAGTATAACCGATATTGACCTGCGCTTATTGTTACATGGCGTACATCTTTGCGAAATTAATAAAAGTTCCAACATTTACCCAACAAAAAAGCACATAAAACGCTTCCGGGGGCAAATATCATATCCTGCGGACGCCCCGGAAACCCTATTCAGCCCTCTTTTCCCCTCCTTTCTCTCTCCGATACCGGAACGGCCGGGGGAGGCCAGACCGATTCCGACCTCCCCCGTTTCATCTTCCGCCACGTTTTGGCCGGCCGGAAAGGGCGGCCAAAACGAAGAGCGGCATCACCGTTTCACGAAACCTGCCGTAAATTTATGTCCATCCTGCTCGGCCACCAGGGAGTAGGCCCCGGGGCTCAGTGCGGCAACCTCCAGCCGCCCCACCCCGTCGGCATCCGGCGTTACCGTACCGTCGAAAACCTGACGCGCCGACGCATCGTAAATCCTCACCGCAACGGTCCCCGCCGCTCCGGGGACACGGATATCGACGTATTCGGAGGCAGGATTGGGCCAAAGCGCGAAACCTCCCTCGGGCAGGGGCGTCTCGCCGCCCGTCACGGTCACGAGGAACTGCGACTCCACCGAAGCCCCCGTTCCCGGTTTGCAGGAGATTGTCACCGCAGCACTGCCGGCAGCCACCGGAACGATATGCAAGCTGCCCTGACCGATACTTACCCGCACCTTCGACGGGTCGGAACTCTCCGCCGCATATTTGTACTCCATCCCCTCAACGGCATAGAAATACTCCGCAAGCGGAAGGACGAGCGCATGTTCCTGTCCTACCCCCTCTATCGTCGTATCGGGTATCCCCTTATGGATAACGGAGACGGTAAAACGGTCTTCCGCATAGGCACCGGCCCGGTCGGAAGCCTTCACCACGACCGCAGCGGCCCCTATCCCCACCGGTTCGAACACCGCCACGCTCCCCTCCACGGAGATACGCACGATACCCTCCGGGTCGGACGATACGCCGTACGTCAGTTCATCGCCGAATTCCCCCACGTCCGGGTCGCTGTAATACATCGACAGGTCGAAACGGCGGGCATACTCGGTCCCCACCTGCTGTATGGTAAAATCGTTCACCGAAGCTATCATCGTCGGCGGACGGTTGATATGGGGCAGGGATTTCACGGTCACGGCATACGGTTCCGAGACATTGCCGTAACGGTCTTCCGCCCTCAGCTCCGCGTTGAACTCGGTGTCGCCCGCCACGGTCACGGAATAGCCGAATGCATCGCCCACGCCTGCATTGCACGACATCCTGAGCCGAACGGGTGTCTGCTCCGAACTGGCGGCAGGAGCATAGGAGAGCAGCAGCCACGCAGCCGGGTCGCCGTTCGCATCGGCCGGTATCCGGCAGGAGAAGTGCAATCCGTCCGCGATGCCCTCCACGGAGGGTTCGGCAGGTGTCTCGGGAGCCGCGCCGGGATTCTTGTAGTAGTTATCCATCAGCGACGCATCGAGCAATCCGACGCCGATGAGGTTGCGGCACGCTTCCTCCTGGTACTCTCCGACATTTCGATAGCTGCCGAGCAGCACCCTGCGCAGCTCGTCCGCGGTAAATCCCTCGCCTCCGTACTGCGACACCATCAGTGCGGCCACACCGGCCGTATGGGGAGTCGCCATCGAAGTTCCCGACATATAACCGTATCCGCCCTCGGTCACGGTACTGTAAACGCCGCAGCCGGCGCCGTCGGTATCCTCACCGCCGGGAGCCATGATGTCGGCCCCCTGTCCGTACTGCGAATAATCGGCCTTCTTGTAATCGGGCCCCATGGAGGTCACGGCTATCACCCGGTCGTCGGCGGCGGGGTACCATATCCGCCCTTCATACTGCGGGCCGGAGGTGTTGTAGTTCCCGGCGGCGAACATGCACAAGCCCCCTTTCATCGGGCCGGTCTGCACACCGTTCTCATCGGTACCGGCATTGGCATTGAAGTAATCTATCGCCGCACCCACATCGGCCGGCATGGCATCCATATCAAGCACCCAACTGTTGGAGGTTATCACGGCTCCGTTGTCGGCGGCATAGGCGAATGCATCGGCATAACGCGCGTCAGCAGCACCGGGGTCCATCTGAATGGACATGATACGTGCCCCGTCGCCATTGCCCGTACCGCCTGCCACACCGCATACGCCGATACCGTTGTTATTGACCGCGGCTATGGTACCCGCACAGTGCGTACCGTGGCCGCCGGGCTCTATCGCACCGGTATCCTTGTCGAAATTGTAACCGTACACATCGTCCACGTAACCGTTGCCGTCGTCATCCACGCCGGGCGCACCGTTCAACTCCGCCTCGTTCACCCACATGTTAGCCGCCAGGTCGGGATGGTCGTACTGCACGCCCATGTCCACCACGGCCACGATGACCTCCGGACGGCCGGCATTGAACTTCTCCCACGCCTCGAATAGGTTGATATCGGCTCCCGTCTTCCATGCCCAGGCCGAACCGTCGTTATGGTAGTGCCACTGCTTGCCTATCTCCGGGTCATTGACCGGAGCGGCACCGTCGGCGAACTTGGCGCGCACGGGCGTATAGAGGTATTCTGCCGGCAATACGCGGGGATTATCGGCCCACCGTATTCTGTAAACAGGCTGCACATGGCTCACACCGGGAACGGAGGCGAGGTCACCGGCAGCCCTCGTGACAGGGACATCGTCGCCTATCCGGATATCGTACCACAGATGCAGGCCGAACCGCCTCCGCCGTTCAGCGAACCGGCCTCCCTCGGCAAATACGCGCCTTATCTCCGTGGCACCCAACCGGGCAGCCGCCTCGTCGATTGCCCGGTTGCCCGACTCCGCCGCACCCCGCGTGAAACACCCCACACGCAGCGCCCCGGCATCGTCGGCGAGCCTTATCCTCACCCATCCGTCCACATAATTCTTCTCTTCACCGGAAACGTATTCCGGTCCCTGCCCCGCCCCTTCCGGCACCGGGGCTGCCAACGGCTCCCGCGTACAGGCGGAAACCGAAACGGCCGCCAAAGCGGCCAACACCAATCTGGTTCTCATCAGTCATTCAATTTCAGGTTCATAGTATGTTTTTCCGTAGTAGCCCTGCCTCACCCGGCATCCGGCACTCCCGAATACGGTTACGGCTTTACAGTCTCCTCCCTCCGCGGAAGAACGGCCTTGCAGCGCAGTGCTTCCTCCCGGCTGGAAAATCCCGTAAAGCCGTAACCTGTGTCCGACAGCCGGAACTATCGTTTCAGCACAGTACCCTTATAGGTGTTGCCTCCCTGCTTTACCGACACCGTATAGGCACCGGGAGTCAGACCGGAAATACCGTCAATCCGGGCCGTTCCACTGGCATCGAGCTCGGCCGTGGTCTTCATCACCTGACGGGCTGCCGAATCGTAGAAAACGACATCCGCACTGCCACTGCCGGCACCGCTAAGCGTTATGTTCACGTAATCAGTCGCCGGATTGGGATAGAGCCGAAGAGTCGCTCCGCCCGACTGCGAACCGGGCTCCTGGGCCACCGAAACGAAGAGTTCGTTCTCGGCCGAGTTGCCGCCCCGGTCGGTCACGGTTACCTGCACCGTAGCGTCGCCCTTTTTCAGTCCGGTCACTTCGAGGGTCGTCCCCGTCACGGCGGCCGTCACGACGGACGCGTCACTGCTGACGGCCGAGAAAGTCAGTTCATCGTCGGGCATGTCGGCATCGTAAACATAATCGTTCAAGTCGTACTGCCTTACGAAACTGCCGGCGGCCGGAAGCGTCAGGCTGCCCAACTGCCTTTTGAAAGTCGGTGCGGAACCGGCGCCGGCCAACACCGTCACATTGATGGCAGCCGTCGTGGAAGCACCGCGCGTATCGGTAGCCGTCACGGTCACCACACAGGAGCCCTTGGTCAACGGAATGACGGCCAGTGTCCGCCCGTTTCTCAGTTCGGTTCTCACCACCGCATCGTTGCTGTTTTCCACCGTGAATGTCATCTCGTCTCCATACTGGGCATCCTCATCCTCGAAATAGGTCACGAGCGTATAGAGCCTCGCATAATCCTCGCCCGCCTGGCGTATCTCCACATCGGAGAACTCCCGGAGCAGCGTGGGCGCATGGTTCTCGAACTCCAGCGTTTCGGACTGCAGCTCGATGTATTCGGATTCATTTCCGTAACGGTCTACGGCATTCATCCTGAATTTGTATTCGGCCTCACTCTTGCCGGGGAACATATAGACGAACTCTTCGCCGGCATTGTAGGTGTTGGAGAGTACGTTCCTGGTCATCTCGCCGGCCGTGCCGTTCACCACCTCGGCATACTCGAAATTATACTTGACTACGGGCATGCCGTTGCCGTCCACGGGCACGGGTCCCGTTATCCTGACGGAAGCCGGAGCGGGTATCGCCTCGAACTGCGGCTTCTCGGGTCCCTCCTCCGGCACCTCGGTCAGTGCAAGAGTTACGTCGATGAGGCCGTTCCCGATACCGCCGTGGTACTTCGGGTCCATCGGTTCGCTCAGCGGACGGCAACTGCGTTCGACCTTGTTGCGGAGTTCTTCGGCCGTAAAGCCTTGCCCCTTGAATTTGGAGAGTATCAGCGCGGCGACGCCGGAAACGTGCGGGCAGGCCATCGAAGTGCCGGCGCTGTAGGCATACCCGCCGTTGGGATAGGTGCTGTAGACGCCCCATATCTCCGGTCTGTTATACTCCCCGCTGCCTTCCTGGTTCCCTCCGGGAGCCAGGACATCAATACCTTCTCCGTACTCGCTGTACCATGCGACCGTCATATCGCCGTCGATGGCCCCTACGCCTATCACATCCTTGTATTTGGCCGGATAGAAAACCTTATCCGTCCCGGAGTTTCCTGCTCCGGCTATCACCAAACCGCCCTGCATGGGCCCCGTCTGCACGTCGTTGATACCGTCTCCGTCCGTATCGTCCCATCCGGCATTGGCCTGGAAATAGTCGATACCGTCTTTGGTCGCCTGGTCCATACCGGTCTGACTGATGGTCCAGCTACAGGAGGCAATCACCGCCCCGTTGTCGGCAGCATAGGGGAATACGTCGTTGAACGGTATGTCGTCGGCAGCATCATCCCGCATCACCTGCAGCGTCATGAGCTTTACGCCGTCGTGGTTGCCCGTACCGCCCGCCACGCCGCATACGCCGATGCCGTTTCCGTTCACGGCCGCGATGGTACCGGCCACGTGGGTGCCGTGCGTCCCCGCCTTCAGGATACCGCCCGGTTTGTCGTGCGGATAGTAGTTGGGCATGAAGCAACCGCCGTATATGTCGTCGTAGTAACCGTTGTTGTCGTCATCCTCGCCCTTGACACCGTTCAGCTCCGCTTCGTTAATCCACATGTTATCCGCCAGGTCGGGATGGTCCCACTGTACGCCGGAGTCTATCACCGCCACGATGACCTCCGGGTCTCCCTTGGTACCGAGTACCTCCCAGCCCTCGAACAGGTTGATGTCGGCACCGGCCACCATACCCTCTATCGAGCCGTCGTTGTGGTAATGCCACTGCTTGGACAGGTCGGGGTCATCGAACGGCAGTTCGCCCGCCGCCACCGACCGGCGTGCCTGCGCAGCCGCGGGCACATAAACATACTCGGCCGGAACAATGGGGCCGCCCAACAGTTTCACCTTATAAATAGGCTGTACGTAAGCCACTCCAGGAAGCTCCGCGATGGAGGCTTCGGCACGGGTAACGGGTATATTCTCGTCGATTTTAATATCGTACCAGCGGTGCAGGCCGAACCGGCGGCGCCTTTCGGCGAACCGGCCGCCGTCGGCATATACCCGGCGTATTTCGGTCGCTCCGAGCTGGGCCGCTATCTCGTCGAGCCGCGGGTCGCCCGACTCGACTTCGCCGCGCGTAAAGGCGCCTACCTTCAGCGGCTGCGACTGTTCGTCCAACTTAATCCTCACCCAACCCCTTACGGCAACGTCGTCGCTGTAATGGGCATAATCCCGGTCTTCCCCGGAGGTCTGGCCGACGCCATCCCCGGCAACAGGTTCTTTCACGCACGAAGCGCAAAGTGCGGCCATAGCGATAATGGCCAGATAAGCATTGAATTTCATTCTCAAAAAGAGTTGTAGTCCGTTTTTATTACATTCACATATCAATTAAACGAGTTAAACCCGCCATGGGTTGCCTGCGAAAATATAAAAAATTATCCCTTTTCCCACATTTAATCCCGTTTATTTGATAAATAACGGGGCAAAAGGGGCTCCAAGCCCCATGCGCTCTCCTCCCGGCAGTATCGGCAACAGACGGAGCGGCCGGCATCCCTCCCGCCGCAAAGGGCAGTCCTGTCCGCCGCCCGCAGCCGAAGATACGGGCCCGCCTAAAAAAATTCTTTCTACCTTTGTATCCGGACGGGCCGCGACAAAGCGCCTTACCGGACGTCTCGCCCGCCGCCCGTTCCGTTTTCATTCCGTACAAGACATCATGGAAGAGGAGATAAGGATAGACAAGTGGCTGTGGGCGGTCAGAATCTTCAAATCGCGCAGCGATGCCGCCGAAGCCTGCCGCATGAACCGCGTGACGGTGAACGGCAGTTACTGCAAACCCTCGCGCGAGCTGCGCGAAGGCGACACCGTGGAGGTACGCAAACTTCCCGTGACCTACTCGTTCCGGGTAAAGGGGCTTGTCTCGAACCGGCAGCCGGCCAAGAACGTTCCGCTCTATGCCGAAAACATCACTCCGCAGACGGAACTCGACAAGCTGAACATCCCGCGCGAAACCATTTTCATCTCGCGCGACCGCGGAACGGGACGCCCCACCAAAAAGGAACGGCGTGAAATCGATGCACTGATGGACGGCATCTATCTGGAAGACGATTAGTCCTCCGCCCGCGGCCCTCCCTGTACAGAGCCTGCGACAGTCCGGACCGCAGCACCGGCCTATAAATAAACGAGAGGAGTTCCGCCGGGAACTCCTCTCCTTGTCATCCGGGCACGTCCGAAACGCCCCGTCAGAGCACCACGCCCCCGGCCACGGAGAGCCGCCGTTTTATATTCTCGCGCGGGTCGTATTCGGGAAACTCCGCAGGAGCCGCCTCCAGCCGTTCGACGGCGGCAGTCAACGATGTCTCGGCCTCGGCACGTATTCGTTCCCGCAGGAGCTTCAGTGCGGCACCGTCCGTCGGCCCAAAATATTCGCCGCCGAAACGCACGATGCCGAGCCTGCCGAGCCGGACAGCCGCATCGGGCAGCACGAGGTACTTGACGAACAGGGCGAGCGCAGGCCGTACATACTCCGCAAGGAAGGCACCGTACCTTCCCTGTTCCAGCGCACCGTAGAACGAAACGCCGAACACCGGCCGCAGGTATCTGCGCTGTGCCGTCAATACGGCGCTTTCGGTAACGATGGCCGCATCAATCACATCCCCGCCGCCGAAAGCCGCCTCAACAACCTCCGCGGGGGTCATCAACAATTCCATATCACATTCATTCCGTTTAATTCCGCCGTGCATACCGTCCGCAACGGTTGTTCCGCCGGAACAATTTACATAACTTTACAACGACAAAAGACACGGCACCATGGAAGACATGCTCCTCAGGGAAATCGAAAAGACAGGAAAAGTGCTCGAAGCCATCCTGCTGAAACTCGGCGTAACGACACGGGAGAAGGGGGAAGAGGCCTACGATACCGCACGTACCGGTCTGCGGGAGGGACTCGGCATGGATTTCGATGCCGTACTCGGCAGCGACGACATAGCCGGCACCCTGACCGCCGGCTACGGTTTCGGCGACGACAACCTCGAACGATTCGCCCGGATACTCTTTCTGCTCGCCGCCGGGGCACCGGACGACGACACCCGCCGCCGAACCGCCTCGGCCGCCGCAGCCCTCTACCAATACCTCGAAGGCCGCAGCTCCTGCTGCTTCTACGACCGGTATTACATCCTCAAGGAGCTCGAAAAGTATCTCTGACACCGCGCATCAGTCGATGTTCCTCATCGCATATTTGGTTATCTGAGCCACGAAGAGCTGTTCCAGTTCATTCTCGGGGTCGTAGTCGAGCCCGTCCGCCTTGCGGGCCTCCCACACTTTCATATAGAGCGGCTTGCTCCGGGTCGGCGGACGGTTCACTACCGCCAGCGAATCGCACTCCTCGCGCAGCACCTCCTCCATAATCGCCTTCAGCGGGTCGAGCAGCTCCTCCTGTGCCGAGAGTATCACCGTATTGAGTGCCACCTCGTACTCGTGCAGAATACGCTCCGCATTGAAACCCGACGCATAGTCGAGTCCGCTCAGCGAACGAAACCACGAATGGGCCACCACGATGTCGGAGGTGGCCTGTTCGTGCAGCTCCTTCCAGTCGCCCTCGTTGGAGGAGGCGATGGGAATGTAACGCGAACCGTCGCCCTCCCCGCAATCCTTTATCATGAACATCACCTGCCCGGGTTTACCGGCGAACCGCCGTTCGGCCCGGCGCATCAGCTCTTCCGCCTGCTGTTCGTTATCCACGCCCCCGTCGAGAAGCATCACCCCGGAGAGCTGGAAAGAGTTGTCGAGCCGGCTGATGTTCCAGCAGTCGGTCTTGTACGCTATGGCCGAAACGTTCATGCCCGCTATGTAGGACGGAACGCCGTAATGGCCGAACATGGGCTCGTACTCCTTGTAATGAATAACCGCATGCAGTTTCCCGTCGGCTCCCTCCTCCGTGAGCGGCCACAGCGGAAGCGATTTCGCCTCCTCCGCCGCATACTGCGACCAATCGTGATGCAGCAGCACATGCCGTCCGTCGGCGGCGAGCCGGCAGCGCGAAGCGTCCTGATGAAACAGCGACAGAAACGATGCTCCGCCATCGGTCACCACCTCCACGAAAGCGTTCCCGAAGAGTACCTTGTCCAGTGCGAGTTTGCGCAGCACCTGCCGGAGCGTCTCCCCGTCGCGGTTTACGCGGCGAATGAAAGCGGCGAGCCTCGGCAGCCCCTCCTCGTGGCTGAAACCCTTGCCGGCGATATAATCGGCCTTGTCGTTCACTATCCGGCGATGGGTGGTCGAACGGCGGAACATCTGCGCCAGGGCATACGGATACAGGTTGTCGCTGCCCCAGCGCCAGAATCCGCCTCCGGTAGCGGCACGCGGCGCCGCCCGGAAAATATCCCGCGCCTCGTTGCGCGGCGTGAAGAGCTTCGGGACATAGGCCGTCTCTCCTTTCTTCTTTTCCATCTGCAATCTGAATTGATTATTTAAGTGAAATCCCGGTACCTACTCCGGCAATGTACCGGCGAACGGTTTCGAGAAAGAGGTATCCTCGGAACGCAGTACGACCACGGCACCGGAGTCCTCATCGTAGCCGGCCTGTGTATCGAACACCGCCGAAACGAGCCGCAACGGACACTCCCCTCCGAAACCGGGCGACCAACCGACGAGAAACTTCCCGCCGCAGGCGGTGCGCACCAGCGCCACGAATCCGCCTCCGGTGGCGCCAAGCAGCGAAGCGAGCGCCACCGTGCTCCCGGCATCGGCCCGCCGGAGCGCAAACGAAAGTTCGTGTACCACGCAGGCCGGCGCATCTCCCGAAACATACTGCCGGTAACGTGCCGTATCCTCCGCAAATTCGTATCGGGCGAAAGCGGCCCCTTCGCGCAACCTCACCGCACCGAATGTACCCGTCGCACCGTCGTAGGTACAGGCGGCTATATCATCCGCCGCCGCGAGCCACACATCCGAAAGGCCGCCTTCGCACCGCTCCGGCGGCCTCGTGAATCCGGAAACTCCCATCGCTGCACGGAAAGGTTACTGGGCATAGCCGAGCGACACGAGTTCCGGCAGCAGGTAGTCGCATCCGGCCATGAATATCGCCCGCTGTCGGTTCTCCATCAGGTCGGGATTATACCACATGCGCACCTCCGAACCGGGAAAATCGCCCGTGTTGAGCGCCAGCGCAAGATTGCGCCGGTCGGTCAGCAGGATGAACGACACGCCGAGGTCGTAGTATTTGGCCAGGTAGCCGCCCAGCTTCATGTCGATGACCGGAATCCCTTTGAACATGAGGCTGCCGGGCCCGTCCTGCCGGACACGGTACGCCGCTTCGTTGTCGGCGGCCTCCAGGCTGTCCTCGTAGGCCCCGTACACGTCGGTGGTCACGAAAAAGGCGAGCTGGCCCTCCGACCGCATGTTGCGCAGCTCCTCGGAAGCATTGTCCCATACCGACCTGAGACGTTCGTCCGCATTGTCGGCCGACACCGATTCGTACATTTCTGTCGGTATCTCCTGCTCCTCCGCATCAGAAAGGATGCGGTGCAGGAAGCCGTCGAATGTATTCAGCCCCTCTTCGCGCGCAGTCTTGCCCAGCCACATGGTGGCACGCACGCTCTCCATGATGGCCTGGCGGAAAAGGGCCGTTTCGGCCGCTTCGAGTTCCGTACCGGTCAGGTCGTCGAGCTGCGTCAGGGCACTCTGGGCAAGGCTGTCGTACACGAGCGAAAAATACTCGTCGGCCGAATAGCTCATCTCGGCCTTCACGCGGTGAAGCTCAATCGTCTTCGTGTAACGCTCCGCCGAAGCCGAACCGTTCCACCCCGCGCTCGTATATTTATGGAGCACGTCGTCGGGACGGTGCCAGAAATGAAGCCTCGTCGGAGCGGGCATGTTGTACATCACCTTGATACCCAACTCCCTCGCACCCTCGTCGGCAAACAGGGGACGGAAAAAGATATTCTCCAGCTCCTTGCCAAGATAGGTCTTGGCATTCTCAATCTTACTCATTGTCGTCCAATCGAATTTAAAAGTTTGCAATATACGGCCCTCTTCAAGGCAGGGCCGCTCCCGCCTCTTCCGTATCCGGTACGCTGCCGGCACCTCCGCCCGCCGGAAGGAGGACGCACAACCCCGCTCCGTCCGATGCTGCGGACCGTCAGCTCCGTACCCGCATGTTCATGGCATCCTGGCGATACGCCTCCTCGTTCGGCGTGGGACGGTACTCCTCCGTAGCAGGGTCTTCCACCGCTTTCGTAAGCGTAGGAAGCGCCTCCTCCTGCCCCGTTCCCCACGAGGGAGGCAACGCGGCATCCGAAGGCAGCCGTCCTTCCGGTCCGGCCGGGACATCGGAGAGACCGGCGGCGACAGCCGTCTCCCCATCCGTTTTGCCTGCCGCAGAAGGGTCCGCCGCTTTCTTCCCCTGCGCCGACAGGAAACGCCTGAAAAGCCTCGACAGCGCCCCCATCCTTCGGACAACGCGTTCTGCAAGGCCGCTGCACCGCTCTCTGCCGGTTACATCCGGCGGAGGCATCAGGCCGAAGAGCCGGCACAGCGTTCCGATATCCCCGCAGCCGTCGGGCATCTCACCCGACGCACAGTTCACAGGCGACGGAATGACCGTATCGGCGAGCCCTGCCTCCACCGTTTCGCCGGGCGTCAGCCACCGACCCTTCCCGCCGTTCTCGTTCATCAGCGCCGCAAACCCGGCAACCGGACGCCCCGAACGCGACGCATAGATGTCCGCTATCCGTTCGTCCGTCCGGTCGAGCAGCTCCTTGGCCGCCGACAGCGACCGGGAGTTCCCCTCCGCCGCACTCTCCGAACAGTGGATGAGATAGAACGCATTCGACGATATTTCGCGGCAGCCGGGCGACGCAGCCTGCGCAATGACGGTAGCCGCCGAAGCCACATACCCGTAACAGCGCGTCACCACCTCGGCACCGAGCCCCTGCAGGGCGTCGAATATCAACAGGGCATCGTTCACATCGCCACCCGCGGAACGGATGTTCACCACCACCCGCGGAGCCTGTACCGCCGCCACGGCAGCCAGCGCCTCCGCGAAACGGGCATAGGTAGCCACCCGCCCTCCGGGCTCCAGAAACTGCGTCTGTTCCGGAACCCCTATCACTCCCTCTATGTCTATGACAGCCTCGGACGCGCTGCCGTTAATCCTGATATCTGACAACATCTCACAAAAACCGTTTAAACCGTATCGCTCCGACCGACGCACGTCAGGCCAGATTGACCTCCTTGTAGTAATACATGCACTTGCGAACGTATTCGTAGGAGCAGCAGAACTTTTCGGCAGCCATGTACATGGCATCGACCTTGCCCGTTCCGCGGCCCACGAGTTCGTTCACATACTCCCTCACCACCAATACTTTACACCGGACCGTATCCACTACGCCCATGCGAATGAGCCTTTCGACCACTTCGCCGGCATGATGGCCGGGAAACATCCGCTCCACCTCACCTATCAACTGCTTGTCGTAAACCGTCAATGTCATCGCACTTCGCTTTTCAATCTGTTCCGTATGCCGTCTCCGCACAAAGGCAGAACCGGCCGTTAAAAAAACGTCTGTTCCACGACGCCCTTCACGGCGTTCTGCGCCTGGGTAATGTCCGATTCGAGAACATAGAGCGTCGTTCCCGCAAGTACCCTCCGCACAATATCCTCCACTTCGGCCGCCGTGACGGGGCGTCCAGCTCCCTCTTCCGCGCCTCCGCCCGCCGCGGGCCACTCGGCCTCCTGCGTACCGTACATCGTCGTGAATACCGCTGCCTCTACCCGGGCATAGGGCAAGGCCCCGCCCTGCGCCTGCCCTGCCGGAGCGGCGCTGTTTTTCCTTACTGTCATAAAATCAACCGTTTAAACTATCTTCGTAAAAATGCACCGCGTCGAGGGTGAGGAGGGATGGTAGTCGCACACCTCCTCCAGCCGCCAGTCGCTCCACTCACCGTCGACATACAGTCTGAAACGGGCCCGGAAATCCCGCATCAGGTAGTTCGGACGGATAAGTGCTTCGATGTCGTCCGACCAAAGCCGCACCCAGGCCTCCAGCCGCACCCCTCCGGCGTACACCGCCACCAGACCGTCCCACCAGCGGTGCAGCCCCGCCGCCCCGTCCCGGTCTTCGTAACAAAGCGTACGTCCTGCATCCGACTCTTCCGGCAGCACGCAATCCGACACCCCGCCGCAGGGCGATTCCGGCACGATGATGCCGGAGGGACACTCCGGCGCATGAAATGCGGCGAAAGGATAGGACTCTGCGAAGCCGGGCCAATCCCACCGCTCTCCCCGGGGCAGCTCTCGAAGGCCGAAGTAGTGCACCACCTTGGCGGGAAAATTGAGGTCGTCCGTCCCCTCCGACGACGCATCCATGTCTCCCGCTGCAACTACCGAAGCCGACGGGGCCGACGAGACGAAGCCGGTGAGATTGACCGACGTGGTGAAAAGCGGATTCTCGTACACCCTCTCCTGCGACCATCGCCACGGATTCCCCGTCTGCACGCTCCACCGGCCCAACCGACCGCCGTTGGCCGTATTGAAGGCAGCCGATGCCCCGTCGCCGCTGCGATACTCCCATGTGAGCGTACCGGGCACATCCGCAGCGAGTTCGCTCACCTTCCACGGCCGCGAAAGGTCGAGCCGGTCACTCCAGTCCACCACCGTGTCGTTGCGGTAGAAGAGTTCCCGCGGCTCGGCATAGACCGTCCGCCCCGGCTCGTCGGTGTAGAAACAGAGACCGAACATCTCCCGCAGGGCATTCACCACCTGCATGCGGTTCATGTCGTGGGCCCCCGCCTCGGCGAACGAGAGCGTATCGCCCAGCACCGGGTGAGGCAGAAAAACCGGACGCACCTCCGCCTCCACCAACCGGAACGGCATTCCCTCATCCGCCCCCGCGAAATAGAGGGTGTCGAAATATTTCGGTGAACCGGGCGTCACGGTCTCGGCAGCACTCCGGAGCGTAACTTCCACCTCCGTCTCCCCCGTCTCGGCGACGTAACCGTCGTAGAGGGCCCAATCCCCGACGAAATCGACGAAACTCCCCGACGCCTCCTGCCGCTGCATCCGCAAGTTCCCATAAGTGCCGGCCACCCCGGTACTCACCTTGACGGAACGCGAATAGAATTGGGCAAGCGTACGCTGAACGACCGTCCCCGTCCCGGTACGGCAGTCGGCGACGAGACGGTACGACAGCCCCTCCTCGTGGTCGAAAACGATGCACAGGAACTCCTTGCCCGTCCGGAATTCGTTCCGTCTGTCAGGAAACCGGTTGGCTATCCGGAACCGATGCAACTGCCCGCCTCCGAGATAAATCCGGTCGAAACCGGCCAGACGGTCACTGCCCGCCATACGGTAGCCGGTGACATAGCGCAGCCTGTACTCGAACCCGACCGCAACGCTGTAAGGGGGAACGAAAACCACCCGCTCTCCGTCGCGCCGAAAACATCCGCCCCGGGTGAATACCCGCTTCAGCGACACACCGTCACGCTCTTCGTCCGGGTCGGCCGTATCGACGATATTCCCCACGGTGTTGTAGGCCGCCAGCGGGTCGGCATACACCCGGCCTCCGCTGTCGGCGGTCGTCGCCGCCTCCCCGAAACGCGCCGCCAAAAAATCCATCCGCGAACGCAACAGGGTCGCGTCGCGTGTGGGGTAGTTGCCGCTCATGTACAGGGAATCGAAATAGGCACTGTCCACGAAAGCGGAGACGAGCCGATACCCGGCCTCCTCGAAAATGGCATGCAGTACCGACCGGAGATGGATGAAAGGGTGGTAATCCGTCTCCGTGAGTACGCGCTGGGCAGGCACGAGCCCGACCGAAGCGTTCTGCGGTTCATAACGCTGTCGCTGCAGGGGCAGCCACCGTACGGGTACCGGCGCCGTCCAGCTCCCGGCGATGGATTCGCCGTCCAGTTTGAAAGCATAATCGGGGAAAAGCGAAGAGAAGGTATGCTGCATGGCATGCACGGCCCACCGCTTTCCGGCACCGATGATATTGAACCGATACCGGCCCCCCTCCTCCTCCCGTTCGCAGGCCGTGAGCATGACATGCCCCTCCATTATCACACAGCCCTCTTGCTCCAGTCGCGCCGTGTGGAGCGAGGCATTGAACCTGTCACGGGCCATGAGCTGTTCGCAGTCGCCCATGAGTTCCCTGTTTCTGGCCGTCATGGGAATCGAGATGCTCTTCGTATATCCCGTCCTGCCATACTCCGGAGAGGTCACCGAAGCCACCGATACGGATACCGACACCGGGCAGGCGGCGTCCATATCCGCCAAACGTCCGTCAATGAATAGTTCCATAATGCTAAAAGTTTTGGGAAAGCCGGGGAGTCCTGTCCCTGACTGTAAGCGTTATCGTTCCGGGTACACCATTGCGGAACGCATGCGACAGCGGAAAGACATCCGTAGGGACGAAGCCCTCCTCCTCCACACGCCACACCCGCGGCGAAGCCGGAATGAGGGCGAGTCCTTCCATCCACAGACGCGGCAGATATCCCGACGAGAGTTCCGTACGGTCGGCGAGCCGTACGGAGGCAGCCGCATAACCGTCGTGGTTCAGGAAGGCTTCGCGCGAGGCTTCGAGATACCCGGCGTCCGGACGCCCGAACGTGTGGTAATCCAACCCTCCCATACGGTTGAACCAACAGAGGCGCACCGAACCGGGCTCCCGCGGCTCTATCCGGTAGTGTACTTCGGCGACAGACTCTCCCGCCACCCGCACCGTCACCCGCAGAGCAGCAACTCCGTCGGTTTGCACCCCGGCCGCAGCGAGCGTCGTCCGAACCGACGGCATCCCGACGACCAACGTCACGATGCCCCGCGAGGCGATATACTCCGGCGATTCGTACACGTACTCCGCCCCTCCGGACACTCTCCACGAATAAGTCATGCTGCAGCCGGGTACGAGCAGCGAAACCTCGTCGCTCTCGTCCCAGGCAATGGTACGGTGCATGGGAAGTGTAGTGAGCACCTCGTACTCCGAAAGCCGGCGCACGGCCCCCGTAAAGGTTCTGACCGGCGATACCGCACCGCCGCAACCCACCGCGGCAGTGACGAAACGTCCCGCATCCGAAAAGAGGCCGGTACTGTCCGCCGGAAACGGGACGGGCGTCAACAACCGGCGCATGTAGCAGGCGATATTCACCCGCGCCGCATCGCCGCCCGCTATCCGTTTCACGCCGACGGGAGTCTCCGCCCCCACCGTGAAGACCTCCGCATCGACGGTCTCCCCCGACGCGATACCCGTCAGGGTATAGACCAGAGGGCCGAAGACCGAATCGTAATTGTCCGGAACCCCTGAAAACATCACAGCCATACCGTCCTCCCTTCAATCGCAGTAAAACATCTCGGCTTCGAACTCCGCCGCCACGGCCGTCTCGCCCCGCGGCGTCAGAGGTTTCGTTTCGGGCGACACCTTCAGCCCGCGTACCGACCGCACCCGCTCACACGCCCGAACCGCTCCATACAGTGCCGCAGCATCGTCCTCCAGGATGCGCCACACCTCGCGCGAACCGGCATCGTCCGGCACCCCGGCCATCATGAGCCGAAGACGTACCGCATACGTATCGCGCCGTTCCCTCCGCCCCGACACCCTTTTCAACACGGGTACCGTCAGCCATACCGCCGGAAGCACGGTCACTTTCGCTGCCAGCAACGATTCGCTGCCGATATAAAACACATATCCCAAATCTTCCGCGGCACGTCTGAGCACAGCCGTCAAACTCTCCCTCTCCATAACCATATCTCTTGTTCGTTATCAATACGGCGCCCCATACCTTCATCGCCGTCCCTTTCCGGACTGCCGACAGGTTTTCCGATACTTTCACGGCATCGCTCCCTGCCGACGGCACAAAGATAAATAATCAATTAACGATTGTCAATATTTGAATACATGTTTTACTCAAAAAACAAGGGTATAATTTTAGAATCATTGACAAACAAAAGCTTAAAAACAAGACAAAAGAAGACGGCAACCTACAAATACTTCAAAATATGAATTAACCGACAGACAAGACACCGCTACTCCGCCCTGCACATCTCTCCGCCCCGGAGCCGGATACTGCAGACAGTGCTTCGACAAAGCAAACGAAACGGGAAGCCGCACAAAAGAAGCAAATGAAAACCGCACAAAAACGAAGACTAGCGGGAGCAAAGAGAACGAAAGATTCGGCTGCCGATACGGGCAACAGCGTCAGAACAGCGATAGCTGACCGGGCGCACAATGGAAAGTCAGACGGTGATGAGGTGTCAGGCCGTAACGAAGCACGGCCAACCGATGCTGCCGGGTAGGATACCCCTTGTTCGCATTCCATCCGTACTGCGGGTACTCCTCATGCAGCAGCTTCATTCTGTCGTCGCGGAAAGTCTTGGCCAATACCGATGCGGCTGCGATGGAGGCATAGAGGCCGTCGCCGCCCACGATGCACTCGAACGGGATACCGAGCGTGCTCCGGAACCTGTTGCCGTCTATCAGCAGCAGGCCGGGCCGGAAGGAGAGCCGCTCCACGGCCCGCGACATGCCGGCGAAAGAGGCGTTCAGGATGTTTATCCGGTCTATCTCCTCCGGCGAGACCTCGGCGACCGCCCACGCCACGGCATCGCGGAGGATGACATCGCGCATCAGGTAGCGGTTCTTCTCGCTCATCTTTTTGGAGTCGTTCAGCAGGGGATGGGCAAAACCGGGAGGCAGTATCACGGCTGCGGCGAACACCGGCCCCGCCAGACATCCGCGGCCCGCCTCATCGCACCCGGCCTCGGGCACCTCCCGTTGAAAACACTCCTTCAACATGCTCCGCCTCCCAATTGCATTCCCCGCAAAGGTACGAAATTCCCCGCACGGGAATCCCTTCCGAAAGGACAAAACACGGCAGTCCTCCGTTATTCGTCCACAGGGCGGAAGGAATCCAGGGGGGAATCACTAACTTTGCAGGAGTTCCGGCCGAGACCGGAATACGAACCGCATGAACAGACCGGACGTCATCAGGCAACCGTTGGGGGTAGTGGCAGCCACATTCGTGATAATGATGGCATGCGTAGTCATACGTGTGACAACCGCCCCCTACCCCGCGGAAACAGACCTCGCCGCCGACATGCCATTGGGCCGGGCCATCGACTCCCTCTTTCCGACCGGAGCCGCCGCCTGTACCGTCGGTCTCGTGGCAGCCATTTTGAACGCCACCCTCCTGGCCGGAATGATTGTCCGCTACTCGGTCAGCGCGGTGCGCACCTACCTTCCGATGGCCGTCTACGCCATGACCGCCTACGGCATCTGCTTTCCCGCAGGGTCGGTCAGCGCTACGCTGGTTCCGCTACTGTTGATACTCGGCAGCACGCAGATGATAGCCGCCTTCAAACGCTCCTATCAGTTCGAGCATGTCTTCAAATCGGCCTTCTGCATCGGCCTGCTCCCGATGCTCTACGCACCGGCACTCCCCCTTGTTCTCATCGTTCCAGTGACACTCGTCCTCTACCGACGCACGCTGCGCGAGGCGGTCGTCGCAGCGGCAGGCCTGCTCCTCCCCTTCTTCATATGTTCCGTAGTCTGGTGGGGGCTCGGCGACTCTTTCGGCCTCATGGGCCACGAACTTCTCGCCGGTACAACCCTCGGCGAAGACACGGCGCTGCCGGCACTTTTCGGAGAAAAGGGAGTCTGGAGCAAAGTCTATATCGGCCTTTTCGCCGCCCTGACACTCTGTTCCGCCATCATCATCCTGCGCACACTGCCTTCGCTCCGCACAAGGGCCAAAAAAATCCATATCCACTTTCTATGGCTGCTGCTCCTGTGCCTGATATCGCTCCTCCTGCCCGGCAGCACCATCGCCTCGCTGGGAGTGCTCGCCGTCCCCTGCTGCGTAACGGTCTCCGCATTCTTCATCCGCTACCGGGGTTGGCTGCCCCTCGCAATCTATACCGTTCTGACAGCACTCATGCTGTATATCAACCTCTTTCCGGGCGTGTGACACAATCGCTGCCTCTTCCTCCGGCATTATCTTCCTCCCCCGTCCGTCGGCCGATTCCGACCCCATACCGCATTCCGAAGACACCATACAAAGACGAATATTAAAAATATTCGGACATAATTTATACTATATTTAGTGCATTCACTATTCAAATAAAAGAAAACAAACATTACAAAACATACACTTCATACCACCAAATTACGATATTGTATTTTTACAATATCACATCGTATTTACAGTCAACAAATTATACCGACAGGCTCCACTACGGACAATGTGTCGGCAACTATCCTGCCCAGAGGCTGAAGGTTTGGGAAAAATATCCTACTTTTGAATTACACAATAAGCAGACTGTCATTGAATTGAGGGAATATACCCTGTACTTCCGAGGCACTTGCCCGCCCGAAGCACTACGGGTTTTCCTTCATGGCCGCAGCCGCAATGACCGGAAAGGAATCCGACACACAATTCCACACACTCCAACCTTCTACGATACGACGATGGACAGCAAAACCCAGCAGACCCGACAGCCGGTTATAACAAAAACCGTTCAGACACAAAGGATAGGCATACAGGTGTATGCCATCTCCCGTTACGCGATAGGCTATGTCATGCGCGGCCGGAAGTACATCTACTACGGCGACACCCGCTACGAAGTGAAACAGGGCGACCTGTTCTACCTCGACATCGGCAATCACTATATCGAAGATATCCCGGAAGAGGGCAAACCCTACGAGCAGATAACCTTGTTCTATTCACCCGAAAACCTGCACGAGATACTGACCACGCTCAGCATCAACTATCAGCTCGAAATAGACTCCGCCCACTCCTGTTCCGCATGCGACACCGACCTGTCGCACGTGTCCTACCCGGCATGGAACATGGTAAAACATTTCTTCAGCAACGTCAATCAATACCTCAAGGAAGACCTGTTCAGCGAGGCCCCCACGGCGGAGAAACTGAAAACTACCGAACTCGTCTACCTGATACTCTCCAATCCGGAGTGCTGCATCAAGAGCCGGATACTGAATGACGCCAACATGGCCGCCGAAGGATTCGAACAAATCATCCAGCAGCACATCTTCGACGGGCTGAGTACGGAGGAGCTGGCCGCCTTATGCCATAAGAGCCTGACCTCTTTCAAGAAGGAATTCGTCAAGCATTTCCACGAACCGCCCCACAAATGGTTTCTCAAACGACGGCTGACCCACTCCCGCCTGCTGCTCGTATCGACCAACAAATCCATCGCCGACATCGCTTCGGAATGCAGGTTCACCAATACCTCCCACTACATCAAGCTTTTCAAACAGGAGTACGGCGTCACTCCTGCCGTGTACAGGAACAACCAGCGCGGGATGACGGCCAAACGGCACGAAGAAGCCGAACAGGAACTCGCCTATAACTGACACCCCTGCCGACCGGGAACCGGCTCTTTATGCACCGGTCAGTCATACATACCCTTCCAACCACGGTATCCGCACATACGGCAGCAGCACTTCCTCACCAGTCTGCTGCTGCCGTATCCATATATCTTTCCCGGAAATATTTAAATTATTTTAATAATACAGCTATGTTTTTTAATAATTAATAAAAATCAACTAACAACAAAGCGGCGGATAAAAAAATAATCCATCCGTATCTTCAATTTTCCGAGCATTTTTTTGGGACATTAGAATTTTAATTTTATTTTTGTTACGATGTTTTACGGAATGAGGTTTCCGTACCTCATTAACCTAACTGACCTAACCTGATGAAATGGGGCAGACGTGAGTCTTCCCCATCTTCATTTTTATGCTCTCCGGGATGCCGGGCCATGCTCTGCCGCATCACCTTTTGAAGCTGAGCGCCCTTATCTTTTTGGAGAGCGTACCGCAAATCTCCCGTTCAGCGATACCCGTGAGCACATCCGGCGCGTCATGCCACCGATTGGTCCGGAAAATACGCCGATAGGAAAGCAGGTCGTGCGCGAACTCCGGCCAACGCGCCACCCAGTCCACAGGCATGCAGATATTCCGGAGTACCGCCGAAGCATTGGAAAGAATACGCGCCTCCTTGTTGGCGCTTTGACAGAACCATCCTATCCGGTGATTGGGGCACAGCCGCGACACGGCCCGCGCAAAGCCGCGCCCACCGTTATTGCTCTCCACCAGCACGTCGCATCCCGGGACCTGTTGCAGCATCACGGCCACCACTTCTTCGGTCACCTCCATCCCCTCCCGCGAATAGACGACCTCCGTCACATAGATGCGCCGCTGTGCATCCACCGCATAACAGACCGAACAGAGATAATCGTCACCCGTATCGGCCGTATCCGTATAGTTCGCATAACGTACTAGGGTCTCCGGCAGTTGTTCATACAGCATGAACCGGTCGCCGTACAGCAACCCCTGCGCCGCGGAGGGATGTCCCTGATACATGCACTCGAAACGGAGTGGGTCGAGTTTCATCCGTTCGGCGAGCAACCCGGTACTATGACGTTCCCCCCACAGCGGTTCTCCCTCGGACCGAGGGTCTATCTCGGTCGGCGGCGAACGTTTGACGGCTTCGAAATTCAGCAGCAGCCAACCGTTCCCGTTTTCCCGTTCGATTTGGTTCCACGACTTCAGCTCCGTCACCTCCTCTTTGGCGACCAGCTGGCCTATAAGGTCCTCCTCATGCCACCGGGTAAATACGATAAGTTCGCGCGAAGCGTTGTGCATCCTCGTCCTTACCACCGAAGTGTACCACTCCCAACAGTTCTCACGAATCAGCGGCGAGTTGGCCTCCATGGCATCCTTATACAGGTCGTCCAGAATGAATACATCCACCCGGTTTCCCGTCAGGGAACCTTCCCGGCCGACCGAAAGGAGTTCGCCGCTGCAGCCTATCACTTCCGCCATATCCGCCGTACGCACATAATCCGACCGTTCTCCCGCCCGTTTTATCGACGTTCCGGGAAATAGGGCTCGATACAGGGCCGAATCCATTATCCGCTGCACCCGCTTATTGAACCTGTTGGCCAATGCGGCGCTGTACGATGCAATGGCTATTTTCAGGTCGGGGTCCAGCCCCAGCATATAAGCCGGCAGCAGCGTCGTAGACCCCAGGGACTTGCCGTGCTGGGGAGGTATCGTGACCATCAGCCGCCTGATGCGCCCTCTCGCAAACGCCTCCAGTACCCGGTAATACGCCGCATGAAACCCTCCTTTCTCAAGTCCCGGAAACACCCTATCGGCAAACTCCGTAAAAGCGGGCACCTCCGTCTTCTCCTTTGCTCTCTCCATCCCTATATCCCTAAAAAAACGGCAGGACATGATACCGCAGGGCCCCGTACCGGCACACTCGGTACGGGGCCCGCAATCCGGTACGGTTTCCTACTGCATGACAAGTACGGTATCCTTCAGCCGCTTGAAACAGAAATCATTCAACACCTCCCCGGCGCCCGGCACGACGGTAACGAACTCCCACCACACCGGGACCACATCGCTTATATGGCTCACCGTACACCCCTCGGGCATGGTCTCCGCCTCACGGTAGACGATAAGCGTCGCCGTCAGCGTGGAGTAAAACCCATCGCCGTCCACATCGATGCTTCCGTTATAGTAATATCCGTCGCCGACCGCCTCCAGCAGAGAAGAAGCCGCCTGGGCATACATCGCCTGCCCTACCTCTATCACACGATTGTCGTCTGCGAATTTAATATCCGCTCCCCCCGAAACAGTTTCTACAAAATCGAATCCTTTCATAACGATTACATTTTTACAAGGCTATCCATACCATTTAAAACACGTCGATTCTATCTTTAACAGTGTTCATAAACTTCCCGTTTCCACGACACTGTGCAAAGTTCACAAATATCACATAACCAATCAAAACAGGTCATTATCGACACCTCTCGACAACACAAAAGAATAGTAAAATAACACAAACCAGCCGAATTTGACGAAATCATTTGGATTATTCCATTAAAGTTCTTAACTTTGCAAGACAAAGGTATAATCAAATATTGAACAAAACAATACTTGAAGCAAAAAATTTCGGATAATGAAAAGCGAACAGGTCGGAGCACGCGTCAAAGAGATGCGTAAAGCGCTCGGAATGAAGCAGGATGAGTTATCGAGTATCCTCGGTATCGGCAAAAGCGCACTCTCCATGATAGAGACGGGAAGAGCGGCCCTTTCCGAACGCAACAAGAACATCCTTATTCAGGAATTGAACCTTAATCCCCAGTGGATAGAGAGCGGCGAGGGGGAGATTTTCAACAGCCCGCTGGAAACGTTCGTCCCTTTCATCCGGCGTACGGACCGGACGCTGCCCATGCAGAGCGTACCTTTATATAATATCGAAGGCACGGCAGGACTTGTCCCGCTCTTCACGGGACAAACCCCCGTCCGCCCGGTGGATTACATCCATATTCCCAACCTGCCCAAGTGTGACGGGGCCATCTACATCGTCGGAGACAGCATGTACCCCTTGCTCAAAAGCGGAGACATCGTACTGTACAAAAAGATGAACAGCATTGACGACATTTTTTGGGGCGACATGTACCTGCTCTCGATAGATATCGACGGAGAGGAGTACATAACGGTGAAATACATCCAGAAATCCGAACACAACGGCTGCATCAAGCTGGTGAGCCAGAACCCGCACCATGCCGACAAGGATGTGAGTATCGACCGCATCAAGGCATTGGCTTTCATCAAAGCCAGCATCCGCATGAACTCCATGAAATAAAAACCCACCCGGGCTCCACCCGGAACGGTACATACCCACACAGCCCGGGAAAGTGCGTCACCATGGCGGACGGTTGCATTATCGGCCTCGGAACCTGAAAATTGACGACAGTACACCTTTCTCCCTGCGTTTTCGGGCCTGCATTCCATCACTCCGCGTCCCATCGAAAGAGGCCGTTTCGCATTGAATCATACAGTTCAATGCGAAACGGCCTCTTTCGTCCTCGTATGTTTTTCCTGCTCGGCCAGCTACTGTCCAACCGCTTGTCGTTCTTCTCTGCTCCCACCGTATCGCCCTATCCACAAAGACTGCATCGACAACGAACTCCTCCTGTTCCCTGCCACTTCCTATTTTCGCCAGCCCCGTCGGTTAAACCGTTCACGGAATAAAACAGATACCGTTCCATGGCCTTTCATCTCTCTGCATGCGAACTCCGAAAAGATAATTCCAGCCCTGCCGCATTTCCCCGTCTATTCTACACAGGTTCCACATCCACTCAGCGCATACCCTGCGTTAAGGGACAGACCATCACATACTCCGTCTCCCTCTCTTCGACAATCCCGAAGCCTGCGGCAAGATACATCCGTACCGCATAGTTCGCTTTATCCACCGACAGAGAGACCTGCCCGTAACCGCAGGCATACAGCAAAGCGAGCATTTCCTGCATCATGGCCGTTCCAATCCCTACTCCCCTCCAGGCCTTATGCACGGAAATGGCCAAAGAAGGAGTCGCATCGTTGATATGTCCGTAATCCTCCATGATGCGACACCAGACAGCTCCCACGACTCGCCCTTCCGCTTCCGCAACCAATGCCCTGTCATGTTTCGAGGTACCGAACCCGACATAATATACCTGTAACTCAGGACTATCGACAATTACCTCCGGGGGCACAGCCGCTCCTTCAGGAATAAAAATCGCTTCATACAGAAATCCGCGTAGTAAATGATACTCCGCTTCTTCCATCTTTCTTATCACAATGCCCATCCTGTCGCTTGCACTTTTCGCATAAGTAGTCCCTGGTATCATATCATGCATCGCAAGATAAACAATCCCTGCCAATTCTCCCACATTTTCTGCCTGCAAGCCACTCGTCGCACGTCCGTGCTATACGCACGACAGCCTATTTCACGATTCAATCTCTCCTGACCCACTGCTCAGCCTGCATGCAACAGCATCCGGAAGCAAAACACCGACACCGCACAAACAAAACAGAAACCTCATATTATTTCTTTCGTGTTTCTCTGTCGGTCATTCCCGCTTCCGGCTGCATACGAAAACATATCCAAAGCAAAGCACTGATACCGAACGCAGATTCTCCTCCCGTTATCCTGCCGGTCAGTCCTTCTTTTCCACTGTTGCAACCAACCGTATCCGACCGCAACAGTCCGGAGCCACAATTCTGCTTTCAGGCCCCCTCGCCAAAAACTTCTCGGCTCCTTCAGCCTCTCCTGTTCAGAGTATTTTCGAGCATGGGAGAGGCGATTGCATGCGAAGACAAGGCCGGAAGCACGCCAGACACGGTACGAAAAACACAAATAACATCCGTCGGATAAAACGATACAAGAATCAATAAACCCTGTTTAGACCAAAGCATTCCTATAAGGAAGAGGAGGCCCAATCCAAAGTTTCCGTATCGGATGGGGGATATGAAGCCGGCACACAACAGGTTTCGGAGACACCTTCTCCAACGGAGATTGGTTTGTTCCGAATGGCCGACCGAGAAAAGAAAAGTCCTACGGCAGAGAAAGAATAGACACAAAAAAGCGCCGTTGAAACCGCTATCCGCTACCAAAGGGCAAAACACAAAAAAAGCGCCGATTGTGAATCGGCGCTTGAAGAGGCGGCTACCTACTCTCCCACAACTAAATGCAGTACCATCGGCGTGAATGGGCTTAACTTCTCTGTTCGGAATGGGAAGAGGTGGGACCCCACTGCTATTACCACCTAAATCTCGTATGTACCTTCATCCTACTGTCGTTCCGAACCGAACCTGCGACAAACTACGGTACATCGTCTTTGGAATCCATTGACTTAAAGGATGAGAAAAAGTCTTGTGCAGAAAGTCGTTCGGGTAATTAGTACCGCTCGGCTTTGACATTGCTGCCTTTACACCTGCGGCCTATCAACGTAGTAGTCTCCTACGACCCTCTAGGGAAATCTTATCTTGGGGTAGGCTTCGCGCTTAGATGCTTTCAGCGCTTATCCTGTCCGAACGTGGTTACCCGGCGGTACACCTGGCGGCATAACCGGTACACCAGAGGTTCGTCCAACTCGGTCCTCTCGTACTAAAGTCAGGACCCCTCAAATTTCCTGCGCCCACAACAGATAGAGACCGAACTGTCTCACGACGTTCTGAACCCAGCTCGCGTGCCACTTTAATCGGCGAACAGCCGAACCCTTGGGACCTTCTCCAGCCCCAGGATGTGACGAGCCGACATCGAGGTGCCAAACCGCCGCGTCGATATGAGCTCTTGGCGGCGATCAGCCTGTTATCCCCGGAGTACCTTTTATCCTTTGAGCGATGGCCAGTCCACACAGAACCACCGGATCACTATGCCCTGCTTTCGCACCTGGTCGACTTGTTGGTCTCACAGTCAAGCACCCTTGTGCCATTGCACTCTACGCACGGTTACCATTCGTGCTGAGGGTACCTTGGGAAGCCTCCGTTACGCTTTTGGAGGCGACCACCCCAGTCAAACTACCCACCAAACGGTGTCCCCTTCGCAGGGTTAGAACTCAAATACACAAAGGGCAGTATTTCAACGTTGACTCCACGAATACTGGCGTACCCGCTTCATTGTCTCCTGCCTATCCTACACATCGTATACCCAAATTCAGCGTTAAGCTGCAGTAAAGGTTCACGGGGTCTTTTCGTCCCGTTGCGGGTACCCGGCATCTTCACCGGGACTACAATTTCACCGAGCTCACGGTTGAGACAGTGTCCAGATCGTTACACCATTCGTGCAGGTCGGAACTTACCCGACAAGGAATTTCGCTACCTTAGGACCGTTATAGTTACGGCCGCCGTTTACTGGGGCTTCGATTCAATGCTTCTCTTGCGATGACATCCCCTCTTAACCTTCCAGCACCGGGCAGGTGTCAGGCCCTATACGTCTTCTTTCGAATTTGCAGAGCCCTGTGTTTTTGCTAAACAGTCGCCTGGACCTCTTCGCTGCGCCCATCTTGCGATGGGACCCCTTATTCCGAAGTTACGGGGTTAATTTGCCTAGTTCCTTAACCGTGAATCACTCGAGCACCTTAGGATACTCTCCTCGACCACCTGTGTCGGTTTACGGTACGGGTGATATGAACCTGAAGCTTAGAAGTTTTTCTCGGAAGTCCGCTTGGGCCAACTATCCGCTCACCCGTAGGCTTGCGGTACTGTCGGATTTCAGCATCAGAAAGCTCTTAACCTCCCGATTTACCTACATCCTTTAACCAACTATTCCGTCAGTTGGCGTGGCTTACGCCCCTTCGTCTCTCCGTCGCAGTCCATATCAGTATCGGAATATTAACCGATTGTCCATCGAAATCACCTTTCGGCTTATCCTTAGGTCCCGACTAACCCTGATCCGATTAACGTTGATCAGGAAACCTTGGTCTTGCGGTGGGCGGGTTTCTCGCCCGCCTTATCGTTACTTATGCCTACATTTGCTTTTCCATACGCTCCACCATAGCTCACGCTACAACTTCGACGCGAATGGAATGCTCCCCTACCGATCCGTAGATCCCAGAGCTTCGGCGGTATACTTGATGCCCGTTTATTATCCACGCACAACCGCTCGACTAGTGAGCTGTTACGCACTCTTTAAATGAATAGCTGCTTCCAAGCTAACATCCTAGCTGTCGCTGCAGTCGCACATCGTTAGTTCAACTTAGTATACTCTTCGGGGCCTTAGCTGCTGGTCTGAGTTGTTCCTCTCTCGTGGCCGGACATTAGCACCCAGCCGCTCACTGCTCTAAATCATTCTACTGGCATTCGGAGTTTGTCAGGATTTGGTAGGCGGTGAAGCCCCCGCATCCAATCAGTAGCTCTACCTCCAGTAGACTATTAAAACGCTGCTCCTAAAAGCATTTCGGGGAGTACGAGCTATTTCCCAGCTTGATTAGCCTTTCACCCCTACCCTCAGCTCATCCGGAAGCTTTTCAACGCTTATCGGTGCAGACCTCCATTCGGTGTTACCCGAACTTCATCTTGGCCAAGGGTAGATCGCAAGGTTTCGCGTCTACGACCACTAACTATACGCCCTATTCAGACTCGCTTTCGCTTCGGCTCCGTGACTCCTGCCACTTAACCTCGCTAGTGATCAGTAACTCGTAGGCTCATTATGCAAAAGGCACGACGTCACCACACGAAGTGGCTCCGACCGATTGTAGGCGAACGGTTTCAGGTTCTATTTCACTCCCCTGTTCGGGGTACTTTTCACCTTTCCTTCACAGTACTGGTTCACTATCGGTCTCTTGGTAGTATTTAGCCTTACCGGGTGGTCCCGGCAGATTCAGACAGGATTCCTCGTGTCCCGCCCTACTCAGGATACTGCCTTCTTTACCTCGATTACCCGTACGCAGCTTTCATGCTCTTCGGCCGGCTTTTCCAAAACCGTTCCGGTTCTCTCAGTATCGAATCCCGCAGTCCTACAACCCCGACATTGCCGTAACAACGTCGGTTTAGGCTTCTTCCCTTTCGCTCGCCGCTACTCAGGAAATCGATGTTTCTTTCTTCTCCTCCTCCTACTTAGATGTTTCAGTTCAGAGGGTTAGCCCACCTTACGGTGTGACTGGCCTCCTGCCAGCCGGGTTGTCCCATTCGGATATCTGCGGATCAAGTCTCGTTTGCAAATCCCCGCAGCTTTTCGCAGCTTACCACGTCCTTCTTCGCCTCCAAGAGCCTAGGCATCCCCCATTCGCCCTTAATTACTTTCTTCCAGTATGCACCGCCTTTTGCTCGGTACATACCCTCTTTCTCATCCCTTAATCATGTCAATGAACTCTTCAGTCCCTGAGGACTTCGAGCAGTATCGCGGTTTCGCTCCGCTACACCTCTATAGTGATACTGCTGTAGAAGTCTTTGAAGTGTGAGCAGCTAATACCTTTGGATTAGCCTCCAGAAAGGAGGTGTTCCAGCCGCACCTTCCGGTACGGCTACCTTGTTACGACTTAGCCCCAGTCATCAGTTTTGCCCTAGGACGCTCCTCGCGGTAACGTACTTCAGGCACCCCCGACTCCCATGGCTTGACGGGCGGTGTGTACAAGGCCCGGGAACGTATTCACCGCGCCATGGCTGATGCGCGATTACTAGCGAATCCAACTTCATGGAGGCGAGTTTCAGCCTCCAATCCGAACTGAGACCGGCTTTCGAGATTCGCATCCTGTCACCAGGTAGCTGCCCTCTGTACCGACCATTGTAACACGTGTGTCGCCCCGGACGTAAGGGCCGTGCTGATTTGACGTCATCCCCACCCTCCTCTCGGCTTACACCGGCAGTCTCGTTAGAGTCCCCACCTTCACGTGCTGGTAACTAACGATAGGGGTTGCGCTCGTTATGGGACTTAACCCGACACCTCACGGCACGAGCTGACGACAACCATGCAGCACCTAGTTTCGTGCCCCGAAGGGAAGACACCTTTCGGCATCCGTCACTAACTTTCAAGCCCGGGTAAGGTTCCTCGCGTATCATCGAATTAAACCACATGTTCCTCCGCTTGTGCGGGCCCCCGTCAATTCCTTTGAGTTTCATTCTTGCGAACGTACTCCCCAGGTGGATAACTTATCGCTTTCGCTTGGTCACCGACTGTATATCGCCGACAACGAGTTATCATCGTTTACTGCGTGGACTACCAGGGTATCTAATCCTGTTTGCTCCCCACGCTTTCGTGCCTCAGCGTCCGATATAGATTTGTAAGCTGCCTTCGCAATCGGTGTTCTGTGTGATCTCTATGCATTTCACCGCTACACCACACATTCCGCCTACAGCATCTACTCGCTAGCAAACCAGTATCAGAGGCAGTGCCAAGGTTGAGCCTCGGAATTTCACCTCTAACTTAATCTGCCGCCTACGCACCCTTTAAACCCAATAAATCCGGATAACGCTTGGATCCTCCGTATTACCGCGGCTGCTGGCACGGAGTTAGCCGATCCTTATTCGTACTATACTTTCAATACGGTACACGTACCGCAAATTACCCTAGTACAAAAGCAGTTTACAACTCATAGAGCCGTCTTCCTGCACGCGGCATGGCTGGTTCAGGCTTCCGCCCATTGACCAATATTCCTCACTGCTGCCTCCCGTAGGAGTCTGGTCCGTGTCTCAGTACCAGTGTGGGGGGTTAACCTCTCAGTCCCCCTATGTATCGTCGCCTTGGTGAGCCGTTACCTCACCAACTAGCTAATACAACGCATGCCCATCTGACACCACCAAAGCTTTCAACCAACATAGATGCCTATATCGGTATTATGGGGTATTAGACCAAATTTCTTCGGATTATCCCCCTGTGTCAGGCAGGTTGCATACGCGTTACGCACCCGTCCGCCGGTCGCCACCATAAAGAGTAAACTCTTTAACGTGCTGCCCCTCGACTTGCATGTGTTAGGCCTGCCGCTAGCGTTCATCCTGAGCCAGGATCAAACTCTCCATTGTAATGAATTGTTATAAATCTTGGCTATATCTCAAAGGTATTTTTGATATCCGGTCATTGCTGACCTGGATAAACTTTAGCTGCTCAAATATCTTCAAAGAACTTGTTTCTTTATTGCTTTCTCCGCAATTTGCGTTTCTTATCGAAACGGGTTGCAAAGGTAAAGGCTTTTTTCAAATTTCCAAAGCGGCGAACCACTTTTTTTTCGAATATGCTTTAAAGAACGTCTGCCGAAGCCGGATTATTGCGTACTAAACGCACATCATTCTTTTTGTCGCCATAACGCACTGACATTCCGTCATTTTGTCACGTCTAACATATCCTGTTTTTGTAAAGAACCTCGTTGTTGTCTTCCGTTTGATTTCCGGAAGCGGGTGCAAAGATAAGCGCAAACGTTTCAAACTTCCAAATCAATCCGAAACTTTTTTTTAGCTTTTTTTTCTTCATTCTCATATATAATTGATTATCAAACCACTATTAACACTAAAAAAGACGCTTCCACGCCATCCTCTACGCGGCTCGTTCTCCAACCGTTCTCCCTCCTTTTCCGCTTTCCAAATCATACCTTTTATATATATGCCATTTTATAATCCGGACAACCGGCTTGGCGCCATTTTTGGAGATAGAAAATTTCCATTAAAAAGCGGAAACAATGTCATTAAATCGGCCAAAAGAGAGGGAAGAATCCCAAAATATTCCCTACCTTTAACCGTTATCGGAGAGAATTCCGGGAGCGGCACCACATCCCCGGAAGCAAAAAAATAACTATGGAAAATCAGAACAACGAAACCCTGATACGGCCCGACCGCCTTTTCGAGGTGAGCTGGGAGGTATGCAACAAGGTGGGCGGGATACATACGGTAGTGGCCACCAAGGCACAGACGATGGTAGAAGCACTCGGGAACCGCTACATAACCATTGGTCCGGATATCCACCGCGAGAACGACAATACGGAATTCGAAGAGGATACCGGCCTGCTTGCCGAATGGAAGCAGATGGTTTACAGCGAAGGCATACGTATCAGGATAGGACGATGGAACGTCAATGGGCGCCCCATCACCATATTGGTGGATTTCAGCTCGTTCTTCAACAAAAAGGACGACATTCTGAAAGCTCTCTGGGAGAGTTACAAGGTCGATTCGATAAGCGGCCAGTGGGATTATATCGAACCCGTGCTGTTCGGCTATGCCGCAGGCAAGGTCATCGAGAGTTACTGCAACATGTTCTGTACCCCCAACGAAATGCCGGTAGCGCATTTCCATGAATGGATGACCTCCAGCGGCGGTCTCTACCTGCGGCAGCACGCTCCTTACACCGCCACGGTCTTCTCGACGCACGCCACGGTCGTAGGGAGAAGCATTGCCGGCAACGGCATCCCACTGTACAGACAACTGCCCGACCTGAATGCGGACGACCTCGCCCGTCAGTTCAACATAGTTGCCAAACACTCGCTCGAGAAAATTGCCGCTGCCAACCACGACTGCTTCTGTACGGTCAGCGACATCACGGCCCGCGAATGCCGGTACCTGCTCGGCAGGGAACCGGACGAGGTCACTCCCAACGGTTTCGAAGACGATTTCGTCTGGCAGGGCGCCATGTTCGACCGCAAGCGGGCCGAAGCGCGCAGGCTCTTGATTTCGGTAGCCGAAGCCTGCCTCGGTCATACATTCGACCGCGAACCGCTGATTGTGGGAACGAGCGGTCGTTACGAATTCCACAACAAAGGCATAGACGTATTTCTGGAATCGCTGAAACGGCTTGCGTCCGAACGGCAAGAGCGGGAAATACTCGCCTACATCATGGTTCCGGCCGGCAACAACGGCCCGCGCAAGGAGCTCGCCGCCCATCTTGCCGACCCGTCGGTACCGGTCGGAACGGCTTCCCTGCCCTATGTGACGCATCATCTGACATCCCCCGAATGGGACCCCATCGTACGCTCCGTCGAAGGCAGCAGCCTCACGGAGGCAGAGAGTCGCGTAAAACTCATCTTCGTACCGTCGTATCTCGACGGACAGGACGGTATCTTCAATGTGGATTACTACGAACTGCTGGTGGGGATGGACGCAACGGTTTTCGCATCCTACTACGAACCGTGGGGTTACACGCCGCTGGAGAGCGTCGCCTTCTCGGTACCCACCATCACGACTTCGCTGGCGGGTTTCGGACTCTGGGTGGCCGACCACCTGCCGCAGACGCAGGGGGTAACGGTCATCCGACGCACCGACGACAACGATGCCGAAGTCATCGACGAAATCGCCCGCGCCATCGAGGGATACGCCGCCATGGATGCGGAGCGATACGAGGCCGCGAGGCACTCGGCCTGCGAAACGGCACAGACGGCCCTGTGGCAAAATCTCGTAGCCTACTACTGGCAGGCATACGACAAAGCCCTCCGTGCGGCCGGAGGGCGCAGCAAGCGTACCGTTTACGACGGCGGCGCCCACACCGAACAGGTCAATTTCGTCAAGCAGCAGCTCGTAAGCAGCCGCCCGACCTGGACGCGGCTCATCGTGGAGGTCTCCCTGCCCGAAAGGCTCCGTCCGCTTGAGATACTCTCCAAAAACCTGTGGTGGTCGTGGGCCTCCGGCGCACGGGAGATGTTCGAATATATCGACGCGCCGCTATGGGAGAAGTGTAACCGCAATCCGATTGCCTTTCTCGACCAGCTCAACGTCCGGAGACTGCAGGAACTCGAACGGGACGACGCTTTTCTCGCCAGAATGGATGCAGTCTATGCCGACTTCCAGCGCTACATGTCCGGAAAAGAGCGGCGTCAGTCGCCGCGCATCGCCTACTTCAGCATGGAATACGGTCTGCACAGCTCCCTGAAAATCTATTCGGGAGGCCTCGGCATCCTGGCGGGCGACTACCTGAAGGAGGCGAGCGACAAGAACGTCCCCATGGTAGGTGTCGGTTTGCTCTACCGTTACGGTTACTTCACCCAACGGCTCTCGGCCAACGGAGCCCAGGAGGCGGGTTATGAAGCGCAGGATTTCAACAAGCTCCCCATCACACCCGTGCGCGACGACATGGGCAACTGGTGCTCTGTCCGCATCTCGTTTCCCGGCCGCTACGTCACGGCCCGCATCTGGAAATGCGACGTAGGCCGCACGGAACTCTACCTGCTCGATACCGACCACGACCTGAACCTCGTCGAAGACCGCTCCATCACCCACTACCTCTACGGCGGCGACCTCGAGAACCGCTTCCGGCAGGAAATCCTGCTCGGCGTAGGCGGCATCCGTGCACTGGACAAGCTTGGCATACAGTCCGACATCTTCCACTGCAACGAAGGACATGCGGCCTTTATCGGCATCGAACGCATCAACAGGCTGATAGAGCGCCACAAACTGTCGTTCAGCGAAGCACTGGAGGTCGTGCGCTCCTCGTCGCTCTTCACCACCCACACCCCCGTACCGGCCGGACACGACGCCTTTCCGGAATCCATGCTGCGGCAGTACATGTCACACTACCCCGACCGGCTGGGCATCACCTGGGAACAGTTCATCAACCTGGGCAAAACGAAGCCGAACGATGCGTCGGAGAAGTTCTCGATGAGCGTTCTGGCAAGCAACATGTCGCAGGAAATCAACGGAGTGAGCTGGCTGCACGGTCAGGTAAGCAAGGAGATTCTGGGCGGTATCTGGCCTGGCTATTTCCACGACGAACTCCACATAGGCTACGTTACCAACGGCGTTCATTTTCCGACCTGGACGGCCTCCAGCATGCGCAGGATGTACGCGGAATATTTCCCGGAGGGCTTCTCCGGCGAACAATACGACATCGAGGCCTGGCAGAAAGCCAGGGAGATTCCGGACGAACGGTTCTGGCAAACGCGCATGGAACAGAAAGCCAAACTGATAAAGAATATCCGCCACTATTACCTCGCACCGGAACAGAGCAACATGACCTCTCCACAGGGGATGGTGAAAATTATCGAATCGTTCGACCGGGATGCCCTGACGATAGGGTTCGCCCGCCGTTTCGCCACCTACAAGCGGGCCAACCTGCTCTTCACCGACCTTGCGCGGCTCTCCGCCATCGTAAACAACCCGGAACGCCCGGTACGGTTCGTCTTCGCCGGCAAGGCACACCCCAACGACATTCCGGGACAGGAGCTCATCAAACGCATCGTCGAGGTATCGGCCATGCCGGAGTTCACGGGAAAAATCATGTTCCTCGCCAATTACGACATGGACATCGCCCGGCGCATGGTGCAGGGGGTGGACGTATGGCTCAACACTCCCACCCGGCCGCAGGAGGCTTCCGGTACGAGCGGCATGAAGGCCGCCATGAACGGAGTGATGCAGTTCAGCGTGCTGGACGGCTGGTGGGTCGAGGGCTACCGCAAGGGGGCCGGCTGGGCACTTCCGATGAAACGGACCTACGAAGACCCGCGCTACCAAGACGAACTCGATGCGGCGCTTCTCTACCGGACCATCGAGGAGGAAATCGTTCCGCTCTATTACGACAGGGGGGAAGACGGCATTCCCCACGGCTGGGTAGCCGCCATGAAGAGCTGCGTGGCCGACATCGCAGCCAACTTCACCACCAACCGGATGCTCACCGATTACCAGGAACGCTACTACAGTAAACTGTGGGCACGTACCCTGGAGATGCGCAAGGACGACTACGACATGGCCCGCCGGATAGCCGCCTGGAAACGACGCGTCAGCGCGGCGTGGGACAAAGTCCGGATAGTCAGCGTACAACAGTTCGACGTGGGCCGCGAGGCCATCATGGTCAACACGCCCTACCGTATCGAAGCCGTCGTGGACGTAGACGGTCTCGATGCACAGGACATCGGCGTGGAGCTCATCATCGCCGACCAGATAGAACCGGATTCACAGGTGCGAATACTGGACCGGATGGACCTCAACGTCACCGAAACGAATGGAAGCCTTGTCCGGTATGCGGTCAATTCCATACCGACCTTCCCCGGCTCGTTCGACGTCGCCATCCGGGTCTATCCGAAAAACGACCTGCTGCCCCACCGCATGGATTTCGCGCTGGTGAAATGGGCGTAACACGGCCGGGAGAGAGGGAAACGGCACAGGTCCGTCGATACGATACGGAACCGTCCTTTCCGAAACGTTCAGGGGGAAACATTCCCTGCAGCAGGCCGACCCGCCGCGAACGGACAAAGAACAGAACAGTAAAATACAAAGCCTTATGTCAGTCCTCGAATTCGACAAGAATCAACTGGGAAACCTCGAATACGCCCTGCGCCGCGAGATGCTCTCGACCAACCGTGCCGGCGGCTATATGAGCACCACCATCGTGTGCTGCAACACGAGGAAATACCACGGCCTCTTCGTAGGCCCGGTGAGGGAGGGCGACGAGCACGACTACGTGATGCTCTCGTCGCTGGACGAAACCGTCGTACAGCACGACCACTCCTTCAACCTCGCCCTGCACCGTTTTCCGGAGACCTACGAGCCGAAAGGGCACAAATATCTCGTCGATTTCACCTATACGCCGCTGCCGGCGCTGACCTACCGTGTAGGGGGCGTTTTGCTGCGTAAGGAGATTCTCTGGATACATGCCCACGCACAGTTGCTCATCCGCTACACGCTGCTCGAAGCCCGCTCGCAGACCATACTGCGCCTGAGGCCGTTCCTCGCCTTCCGCGACAAACACACCCTGAGCAAGGCCAACTTTTATGCCGACGGCCGCTCCTTCCCCGTCACCGGAGGCGTCCGCAACCGGCTCTACGAAGGCTTTCCGTGGCTCTACCTGCAAACCGACGCCGGGGCGGAGTTCATCCCGGCGCCCGACTGGTACTACAATTTCGAATACACCGAAGAGCGCGAGCGCGGCTACGACTACCTCGAGGACCTGCTCACCACGGGCTATTTCGAGACGGAAATCACGAAGGGAAAGCCCGTCGTATTCTCCTGCTCGCTCGAAGAGGTCTCCTCTCCGGCGATGCTCGACGAGATGTTCGAGGCCGAAGCGGCACGGCGGTCGCGCAAGGACGATTTCCTCTCCTGCCTCCGTCACTCGGCCCGGCAATTCATCGTCCGCAATGCCGGCGGTACCGACATCGTCGCAGGCTATCCGTGGTTCGGACGCTGGGGCCGCGACACCTTCATCGCCCTGCCGGGCGTCACGCTTTCGCAGGGAGACATTCGAAGCTGCACGGAGGTGCTCGACACACTCACCGGACAGTTGCAGGAGGGGCTTTTCCCGAACATGGGCACCGCCTACAATTCGGCGGACGCTCCGCTGTGGTTCTTCTGGGTACTCCAGCAGCTCGCCGCCCGAACCTCCGCCCGGAAGGTCTGGGAGCGTTACGGCCACTACATGAAAGAGATACTCGCCGCCTACCGCAAAGGCATCGGCGAAGTCGTCCGTACCGACCGCAACGGACTCGTACGGGCTTCGCACCCGTCGTTGGCGATGACGTGGATGGACGCGGTAGTGGACGGCCGTCCGGTCACGGGCCGCGACGGCTACCAGGTGGAAATCAATGCACTCTGGTACAATGCCGTATGCTATACGCTGGAGCTGGCCGAACAGTTCGGCGACAGGCAATTCGTCGAAGCGTGGCACGATATACCCGCCCTCGTACGCGATTCGTTTCTCACGATGTTCTGGTACGACGACGGCGGATACCTGGCCGATTACGTCGCTGCCGACGGTACGCAGAACACCTTCATACGCCCCAACCAGGTCCTCGCCTGTTCGCTCGCCTACAAGATGCCCGACGAAGCGATGCAGCTCTCCGTTCTGGACACCGTCCGGCAGCATCTGCTGACTTCGCGGGGTCTGCGCACGCTCTCACCCCGGAATCCGCTCTACAAGGGGCGCTACGAAGGCGACCAGCCCACGCGCGACGCGGCCTACCATCAGGGAACGGTATGGGTATGGCCGCTCGAACACTATGTCAAGGCGAGATTCGACCTGCGCGGAGCAGCGTTCGTACGGGAAGCGGAAGAGCTGCTCGCCGCCTTCGAGGAGGATATCAGCAGCTACGGCATAGGCTCGGTACCGGAGATATACGACGGCGACCCGCCCCATGCGCAGCGCGGTGCCATCTCTCAGGCTTGGAGCGTAGGGGCGCTGCTCCGCATCCGCGACATGATTGACTACTGGAAAGAGAGGGAATAGAAGGCTTCGGAAAGTGCGGGGCACGTTCCGAAAACGCAAAGGATACACCATGCAGAAACACATACGGCAGCAAAGAGACAAAAAGAGGAGGAAAACATGAGGGTACTGATGTTCGGATGGGAGTTTCCGCCCCACATCGCGGGCGGACTGGGTACGGCTAGCTACGGACTGACGCGCGGGCTCGCCCGGAACGGCGTGGAGGTCATCTTCGTCGTTCCGAAAGCCTACGGCGACGAAGACCAGCGGTTCGTCCGCATCGTGAATGCCAGCGACGTGGAGGCGCTCTACGAAAGCGGCGAATACGCCGGAGAGTTATGGAAACGGGTTTCGTTCATCCAGATAGACTCCAACCTCGTCCCCTACTCTTCGCCGGAGGAGTTCGCCTCGCTGGGTGAGGCCTACAGGAAGGCAGGCGAACAGCGTACCTTCCCGGGAGAGGTCTGGCACGAACGCTACAACTTTTCAGGGCGGTACGGCGCCAACCTGATGGAGGAGGTGGCCCGCTACGCCACGGTGGCCGCGCAGGTGGCCCGCGACCTGGCGGGCAAATTCGATGTCATCCACGCCCACGACTGGCTCACCTACTACGCCGGCATGGCGGCCAAAGCCGTGTCGGGCAAACCGCTCGTGGTACACATGCATGCCACGGAGTTCGACCGCAGCGGCGAACACATCAACCGCGCCGTCTACGACATCGAACGGGCGGGCATGGAGGCTGCCGACCGGGTGATAGCCGTAAGCAACCTGACACGCAACATCGTCATAACGAAGTACGGCATTCCGCCCGAAAAGGTGGTTACCGTCCACAATGCCGTCCGTTTTTCGGAGAACGACGAGGGCGAGGCGGTACGCGGCCTGGACGACAAAATCGTGACCTTTCTGGGACGCATCACCTACCAGAAGGGGCCGGATTACTTCGTCGAAGCGGCGGCGAAGGTGCTCCGACGGGTCCCGAACGTCCGTTTCGTCATGGCCGGAAGCGGCGACCTGATGCACCACGTAGTCAGGCGTGTGGCGACGCTCGGTATCTCCGACCGTTTCCACTTCACCGGATTCCTGAAGGGTGCCGAGGTGAACCGCATGTTCGCCATGAGCGACGTCTATGTCATGCCGTCGGTCTCGGAACCTTTCGGCATATCCCCGCTGGAGGCGATGAAATCCAACGTACCGGTCATCATCTCCAAACAGTCGGGCGTCGCGGAAGTGCTCGACTACGCGCTGAAGGTGGATTATTGGGACGTGGATGCCATGGCCGACGCCATCTACGCCCTTGTCACCTACCCCGCCCTGGCGCGCATGTTCTCCCGCAAGGGACACGAGGAGGTCACGGGCATCAAGTGGAGCAACGCTGCGGCAAAGGTAAAGGCGGTCTATGAACAGCTCGCCGGAACCGGCAGCCGATAGAGCGGACCGGCACCCGACGGTACCGCCTGCCTGACCCGCCACAACCGGCGGAAAGGATACGAACCGAAACGATAAAAGTTGCCATATATGAAAACCATCTCATTATTTTTCCAGGTGCATCAACCCATGCGGCTGAAGACCTATCGGTTCTTCAACATGGGCATCGACCACAACTACCTCGACGACGCCCGCAACCGCACCCTCATGCAGCGCGCGGCGGCGGAGTGTTACCTGCCCATGAACGACCTGCTGCTGGAGCTGATAAAATCCACCGGAGGAAGACTCCGCGTCAGTTTCTACATCTCGGGGACAGCCCTGGAGCAGATGCGCTCCTACGCTCCCGACGTACTGCGCGGCTTCAGAAAACTGGCCGCCACCGGGTGCGCAGAGTTCGTCGGCGGCACCTACTCCTACTCGCTCGCCGCTCTGGCGGGCCGGGAGGAGTTCACCGCCGAAGTGCAGCGCCATGCGGAGATGATACGGGAGGAGTTCGGCCAGACGCCGGACGCCTTCTTCAACACCGCGATGCTCTACTCCGATTCGATAGGCGAGACGGTCGCTTCGCTCGGCTACAAGACCATGCTGGCCGAAGGCGCCAAGCACCTGCTCGGTTGGAAAAGTCCCAACTACGTCTATGCGGGTGCCACGAACCAGAAACTGCGTCTGTTGCTGCGCAACTACCGCCTGAGCGACGATTTGGCGTTCCGCTTCTCCGACCGCAGGTGGTCGGAATGGCCGCTGACGGCCGACAAGTTCCTCGAATGGATAGCGGGTGACCGGGGCGAGGTGGTCAATCTCTGTACGGATTACGAAGCATTCGGCTCGTGGCAGCGGGCCGACACGGGAATATTCGATTTCCTCCGCGCCTTCGCCGAAGGGGCAGCCGCCTCGGACCGTTTCGAATTCGCTACCGTATCGGAGAGCGCCGCACGTCACCAGCCCGTCGGGGTACTCTACGCGAACCACGAAGTGACGTGGGCCGACGAAGAACGCGACCTATCTGCCTGGCTTGGCAACGAACTCCAGCAGGAAGCCTTCGGCAAACTCTATGCCCAGGCCGGAAACGTCCGGCAGCTCGGCGACCCCGATTTCAACCACGTCTGGAATTTCTTGCAGACGGCCGACAACTTTTATTGGATGGCCACCAAATGGTTCACGGACGACGGCCAGCAGACCGGCGAAAACCCTTATCCGTCGAGCTACGAGGCATTCATCAACTACATGAACGTCCTGAGCGACTTCATCAACGAACTAGCGCGGCGGCGGAAAGGCACGGAATTTGACACGAAACAGGAAACGGGTGTACCCGAAACGTGCGGTGCGTCCGCCGATTAATACAAACCAAAAATACATGATTATGAAAACCAGACTCATTGTCATCGCCGCCCTGTGCGGCGCGCTGCTGTGCTCCTGCGGAAACAGGAACAAAAAGGCGCAGAAGGAGAGCGTCTATAAGGAGACGATAGAGCTCACCACCGTCGAGGGCGACCACAACCTCGAAGCCACGCGGATAAAAATTGCGGATTCGCTGGTAAAAGACCCGAAAGCCGGTGCGGTCATCAATGAACGCTACACGGGCATGTTGCCGGCCGCCGACGGTCCCGGCATCGACTACGACCTTACCATCGTCCGGCAGGAGGGTGTCACGCGGGGTGTCTATGCGCTCGTAACGACCTATATCGAAGGAGAAAACGGCCGGGATGCGATATTTACCGAAACGGGGCGTTTCGTCACTCTCCAGGGCGAGGGTCCGAATAAAGGGACGGAATACCTGGAGCTCACCCCCTCCGACGACAGTACCGTCCACTATTTCCTGAAGGAGAAAGACGGCAGCCTGACGATGGTCGGCAAAGACCTCAAACGAGCCGATTCCAAACTCAACTATACCCTCAAACGCACGAAGCTCTGAAACGTTTCCGTGCAACCGGGTTCCTTGCCCCGATACCGTCCGCCCACAGGACGGGCCGGGGCTTTTTTTGCGCCGCGAACGGAACCGGTACCCGGCGGCAGCCTCTCCCCCCGAAGCATCAGACAGCGGAGGGGTCGGCTTTGCAAAGCCGACCCCTCCGAAAACCGCTCTTGCGCCTCGACAAAGCGAGCCGAGGCGATATCAATAGCTCCTTGCGAAAAGCACCCTCCGCTGCGAAGGTTTGCCCGTCAGCATATCCACGCCTCCCTCTTCCATCGAATCGAACGGGATGCAGCGTATCGTCGCTTTCGTGAGCTCCTTAATGCGGATTTCCGTTTCGGTCGTACCGTCCCACGGCGCGAGCACGAATCCGCCCTTCTCGTCCAGCACGCGGGTAAACTCCTCGAAGGTATCCACCTTGGTAATCATGGAATCACGGAATTTAAGCGCCTTCTGGTAGATATTGTCCTGTATCTCGGCCAACAGCCTGTTCACGTAATCCTCGATACCCGCTATCGGTACCGTCTCCTTTTCGAGCGTATCGCGGCGCATCACCTCCGCCGTTCCGGCGGCCAGGTCGCGCGGCCCTATCACGATGCGCACCGGGAATCCCTTCAGTTCGTACTCGGCGAACTTGAATCCGGAACGGACGTTGTCGCGGTCGTCTATCTTGACGGTAATGCCTTTGGCCTTCAGCTTCGCGGCGACGGTCTCCATCTCGCCCACCATGCGGCGAAGCTCCTCCTCGCCTTTATAAATAGGTATCATCACCACCTGCGTGGGTGCGAGCCGGGGCGGCAGCACCAACCCGTTGTCGTCCGAATGCGCCATGATGAGCGCCCCCATCAGCCTCGTCGAAACTCCCCACGAAGTCGCCCATACGTAATCGAGCTTGCCGTCCCGACCGGCGAACTGCACGTCGAACGCCTTGGCGAAGTTCTGCCCCAGGAAGTGCGACGTACCGCTCTGAAGCGCCTTACCGTCCTGCATGAGCGCCTCGATGGTGAAAGTCTCCTCCGCACCGGCAAAACGTTCGTTGGCCGTCTTGCGCCCCATGATAACCGGCAGCGCCATCCAGTTCTGCGCGAAACGGGCATAGACGTTTATCATTTTGTCTGCCTCTTCCAGCGCCTGTTCCTTGGTTTCATGCGCCGTATGCCCCTCCTGCCAGAGGAATTCGGCTGTACGGAGAAAGAGCCGGGTACGCATCTCCCAACGCACTACATTGGCCCACTGGTTGATAAGGATAGGCAGGTCACGGTAAGACTGTATCCAGTTCTTGTACGTATTCCAGATGATGGTTTCGGAGGTCGGACGCACGATAAGCTCCTCTTCGAGTTTCGCATCCGGGTCCACGACGACACCCTCCCCGTCGGGATTGTTCATCAGGCGGTAGTGCGTCACCACGGCGCACTCCTTGGCGAAACCCTCCACATGGTCGGCCTCACGGCTGAAAAACGACTTGGGTATGAAAAGCGGGAAATAGGCATTGACATGGCCCGTCTCCTTGAACATGTCGTCCAAAGCCCTGTGCATCTTCTCCCAGATGGCATATCCGTATGGCTTTATCACCATGCATCCGCGAACAGCCGAACTTTCGGCAAGACCCGCCTTCACCACGAGGTCGTTGTACCATTGCGAATAATTCTCGGCACGGCTGGTCAACTCCTTTAACTCTTTTGCCATAATCGTATGTTGTAAGAAATATTTATCTTTGTAAGTGACAAAGGTACTCAGAATCCGTTTAAATCCGTTTAAACAACATAAATTTTAGCCCGTACGGGACAAAAACCGGTCCGGGCCGCACTTCACCCCCCATTTTTTCCGGCTCGTCCACCGGAGCTCCGCCCGGCGGAATATTTTTCGTAGCTTTGGATAAGCGACACCGGCGGAGGTGGCACAAATTATGATGCAACAAAAAAGGGAACCGCAGCGTCTTATATATATACATTCCGCGGTGCGGGTTACAAAACAGAAAACGGATTCCTGCGTTATCATAACGAAAGAGGGAACCATAACATAACGCTTACAGCTATGAGAAAGATGATTAAATATTTGGGAGCGGCGCTGGCCGGACTCGCCGCCGTGCTGACCGCCGGATGTACCGCTTCCCGCTATGCCGCATCCGCCTCCCCGTATTACGACAACATGTACGGGACGCATGACAGGCAGGCCATAGCGCAGGCCGAACGCAGGCAGGCGGAAATAGAACGGGCCGAAGCGGAAGCCCGCCGTGCGGGCATCGAAGCCATGCTGGCACAGGCCGACGCCGAGGACGGCATCATATTGGAGGGAATAGACGACGGTTATTCGGACAGCTACATAGACGGTTACCGCGACGGATACGAAAGTGCCTACTTGCGGCGGCTGAGCATGTTCGAAGACCCGTACTATGTCCGTCCGTCCAGTTATTACGACTATTACTACGACACGGCTTTCTTCGTGGACGGCGTCTACGGCCCGGGGTTCTACGACATCTCCATCGTGGGAGGGAATGTCATCGTCAATCCCGTCTATCTCACGCCGTGGAGTTACTGGAGCAGCCCCTACTATTGGAATCCCGGTTTCTATTTCGGAAGTTACTACTCGCCCTATTGGGGATGGAGCTGGGGCTTCAACTGGGGATGGAGTTGGGGATGGGGCCCGAACTGGGGATGGTATCCGGGTTGGTGGCATCCGGGATGGTGGCATCCGGGATGGCATGACCATTGGCATCACGGGAATCCCAACTACTCTTACAGACCCAATTCGAATCCCGGCAGCCGGTACGGTTACAGCCCGAACGCATCGCGGTACTCATCATCCGCATCCCGCGGCTCGTCATCGAGCAGCAGCGTACGTTCCGGTTCGTCCGCATCGAGGGGCAGTGCCTCCTCCGGTTCCGTAAGGGGCTCGTCGAGCTCTTCCTCGCGCGGCAGCTCCGCCACCTCCGTGCGCGGGTCGTCCAGCAGTTCGTCCAGAGGCAGCGCAACAGGTACGAGCGTAAGGGGCTCGTCGAGCTCCTCCTCGCGCGGCAGCTCCGCCACCTCCGTGCGCGGGTCGTCCAGCAGTTCGTCCAGAGGCAGCGCAACAGGTACGAGCGTAAGGGGCTCGTCGAGCTCCTCCTCGCGCGGCAGCTCCGCCACTTCCGTGCGCGGGTCGTCCGGCAGTTCGTCCAGAGGCAACCTCAATACGAGCACAAGACGTTCGACGGGTAACAGCTACCGAACCCCCGGCATATCTTCCGGAAACCGCAGTACCGGTATATCGAGCGGCTCTTCCCGCAGCAGTTACAGCACTTCCGGCCGCTCGTCCTATTCATCCGGAAGCTCCTTCTCGAGAGGCAGTTTCAGCACAGGCAGCAGTTCGACGGGACGGTCGTCCGGCAGTTTCAGTTCCGGAAGGTCCTCTTCGAGCAGTTCTTCCAGAAGCAGTTTCAGTCCGAGTTCGGCAGGACGCTCCTCCGGTAGTTTCAGTTCAGGCTCTGCAGGGCGTGCATCGAGTTCATCCTCCTCACGTTCATCGTCAGGAAGGAGATAACGGATAAGCGAAAGATTAACAGACATCCGGCGGAAGGGAGACCCTTCCGCCGGACAAAACCATAACATAAGGAATTATGAAGAGTTTCAGACGCATGGTGCCGGCACTGGCCGCACTCCTCACAGCGGTTTCCGCCGGTGCGCAGAATGCCCAGCTGGACGGGTTGCTTGTCACGGCCAGCCAGTTCACCCCGGTGGACATGATGAAATATTCGCAAAACAACTATTCGTTCACCACCGGCCGCGTCGCCGCCATGGGCGGAGCTTTTACGGCACTCGGGGGCGACATGGCCTCGATGGGCATCAACCCGGCCGGTCTGGGCATGTACCGCAATTCGGTATGGGGACTCTCTCCCGCCATGACCTTCACGGGCAACCGGAACGCATACGCGACGGCGCACGACAACAACGCCTCGCGTTTCAGCTTCAACAACATCGGAACGGTACTGCAACTGAGTCAGCGGAGCAACGGCCTCGTCAGCTTCAATCTCGGTCTGTCATACAACAAGATGGAAGATTTCAACTACCGCGGCAGCGTCCGGCTGCCGGCAGCGGCGGGAGGCTCTCTGCTGAACATCTTCCAGCTCCAGCTCAACGGTCTCTACGACTTCTTCAACACGGGTACGTGGAACGGTCTTTCGGAGAAAGACCTCAACAGCGACCCATTCAACAACGGCAACATCTACATCGACGAATGGGGAGCTGTACTGGGCTATCAGTCGGGCCTATTCCCCGGTTTGGGCGGCGACAACATGTACGGTCTGAACGGCCTGCCCGAAAACAGCAACATCACTCCCTCGCTGCGCTATGACAGCCGGGGTTCGGTGGGCGAGTACAACATAGCCGGCGGCTTCAACATCAACAACATCCTCTATCTCGGATTCGATTTCGGCTTTCGGGACATCTACCAGCGGCTGTCGCTCTACTACTCCGAAGACTACGAAGGCAACTACTCGGGCACGGCACAGCAGTACCTCAGGCAGATGAACTACAACCAGTATCTGCTGGCCCAGGGTTCGGCCTTCAATTTCAAGATAGGCGCCATCGTCCGCCCCATTCCTCAACTGCGCATAGGCATCGCCTACCACAGTCCCTCCTACTCCTCGGTACGCAAAGAGTATTACGGGAGCATGGGAACTTCGCGCTACGGCGACCCCAACAGCAAACACTATACGTCGTCCACCGTCGGTTACGACTACGCATTCAATACCCCCTCGCGGCTTCTCACGGGTATCGCTTTCACGCTCGGCGACTACTTCGCCCTGTCGTTCGACTACGAACGGGTATGGTACAACAAGATGCGCTACATGAGCGAGACCTACGACGTCCAGGAGAGTTTCCGCACTGCCATAGGCAACGACTACCGGGCCGCCGACAATTTCCGTGTGGGTGTTGAGGTAAAACCCATTCCCGGTTTCGCCCTGCGGGCCGGCTACGCCTATTACGGTTCCCCGATAAAGGAGAAGGACGAGGCAGGGAATGACCTGATATTCAAAAACATCTTCACTACATCATCCAACCACATATCGGCCGGCGTCGGCATTTGGCTGGGCCGGGCCACCACGTTGGACATCGCCTACGTGTACAGCAGATACAAAGTGGCACCTTACGGGCTCTACTACTACAACGGCCCCGCACGCCTGCCGCAAGGCATGGTGGGCGAGGTGACCTATAAGCCGATAGGCGACATCACCGACGGCATTCTGAACAGACATACCGTCACCATGTCGTTCAACTTCTTCTTTTAGAAGCCATACGCAACAGAAAACCCGACGTCCGGGGCCGACGGACGCACGACAACCCGAACATGAAAAGAACCCTCGCCGCAATCGCGGCCCTCTTGCTGGCCTGTCCGGGCGCAAAGACACAGGAACCGGAGCTCATACTCGAAGAGCTTCCGGAAGCGGAGCCTCCTGCCGCCGTCTCCGTTCCCCTGCCTGCCGACTCCGCAGAACCGGCCACTCTCCCTCCCCCGCCTCCGGAGAACGGAGGCAGCCGATGGCAGTTCGGAATCACCGCAGGCTATTTCCATTCGGCCGCCGACTGGCTGGTCATTACGGACGGCATCGAACACAACGGCAGGGACTACATCCGGAGTCACCCCGGCGCAACGGCCGGATTCGTAGCATCGTATCCTTTCGGGGAGGTGTGGTCTTTCGATACGGGAGTCAACTTCTCGTGGTGGGGTTTCGGATACAGAGACAGTGGAATAAGGATGAAAACGGAGCGCTACATGGTGGAGATTCCGGTTCTCATCACCTTTTTCGAAAGCGACGCCTACATTCCCGTCTTCCTGCAGGCCGGGGTACTGACAGGCATTCTGGCAGGCGGCAGGATAAATGTAACGGCGGATGCCGATTACGGGGAATGGACGCCGCGCCGAGCCGGCGATTCGTTCAACCGGGTTTCGTTCGGGCTCATACTCGGCATCGGATACGGTCACTTCACATTCCAGTTCATCCAGAATTTTACGGATACATGGAACCGGGGCATGCTCCATACATGGGAAAACTTCACGGGCGATACGGTTACCAGACAGACTTCCCGCGCTTACAGCCTCACCTACACCTACTGGTTCTGACGGTCTGAATGTCCGCCTCCGGAACGGAATCGGCTGCAGTGCCGCCTCTGCAAAACCGCTTCCCGACGGCCCGCCCGGTATTTATCGCCGATGGGCAGCCATGAAATCCAATGTCCGCCGTGCGGTGAGTTCCCGCAGGGCGTCGCGCCCCACCCACCGCGCCGCCGCATCGTCTGCCGCGGCAAGCCGTCCGGCCACCTCCACCGCTGCGAGGCGGAGCCTTTCGTTGCGTTTCCCTATCTGTCTCAGGGCCCAATTCACCGCCTTTTTCACGAAGTTGCGCCCGTCCCATGCGTAGGCCTCCACCACCTTCAGCCACTCCAGAAAACGTTCGTCCGAAGCCTCCTTGTCATGGACGGCAAATACCGCCATCAATACGAACCCCGTTCTGCGCACGAACTCCCTCCCGTCGGCCACATATTCGGTCACCTTGCCCTGCACATAAGGCAGGTGCCGGAACAGATTGGAGCAACACTGGTCGCACAGGTCCCACGAGTCGAACTCCGCACTCCAGGCATCCATATCCTCCGGCCCGAAACGCGCCGGGTCGGCAATCAGGCCGGCCAATATCCGGGCTTCGTGCACTCCCGACTCCCAAAGCGCCATGGCCGTCTCGTGCCTGCGCCGATAGGGTTTCGCCGCGGCACGCAGAAGCGGCAGCGGCACCCCGACGGCCCGGTCGGTACGGATACCGAAACGCGCCATCCCCTCGATATTCTTCTCGTTTCGGTTCTCTTCGAGCCACGCAAGAAGTTCTTCCGCCGCCGTCATCGTTCGTATCCCTCCTCGACGAGTTCCCGGATGCGCAGACAGCTTTCGCGTCCCGGCACGAAAGTATGGACAGCAAATCCGAGCCGGGCGGCTACCGAAGTATTGGACGGCTTGTCATCCACGAAAAGCGTCCGTTCGGGCCGGAGACCGTACCGCTCGGTAAGCAGGCCGAACATGCGCGGGTCGGGCTTGGCCAGCCCCTCCCGGCTCGAAACAATCTGTCCGTCGAAGTAGCGGAAGACCTCGAATCGGCTGACATGGTCGTAGAACTCGGCCGGCATATTGGAGAGCACATAGAGTCCGTATCCCTTTGCCGACAGCTCCTTTATCAGCTCTGCCGTGTCGCCGAATTCGTTGAACAGGTACATGAGCCTGTCCAGTTTGGCGGCAGCCTGCTCCGGGCCGAGTCCGCACTCGGCAGAGACCGCCTCCACGACTTCGCTCCGGGATGCGGTACCGAGGTCGTAGCGCTTCCACCACTCGGGAAAAGGCCGGTCGCCCTGCAGAAACGAAAATTCGGCTATTTCGGCGCCGTAACGGTCGTAGTCGCGTCCTATCACGACTCCGCCGAGGTCGAAAACCACGTTCTCTATCTTTTCCATACGTCACGTTTCGAGACACAAAGATAACGAATGTGCTTTTGGAAAGAACGGACGGAAGAAGTATATTTGTAGGACAACATCGACGTTTAACGGACAAGCTCATGAACATAAGCGGCATACTCGAACGTTTCGGCATACAGAACGAAAGGCTCATAGAGGTCATCAACGTACTGTTCACCATGCTGGTGGTGAGCCTTATCGGCTGGCTGGCATACGTGGTAGCGAAGAAGTTTCTCCCGAAACTCATCAAAAAGATAGCGGGTGCCACCCGGCAGCACTGGAGCGAATGGCTGCTCGACCAGCGCTTCTTCAACCGCCTGGCCCTGCTGATTATGCCCATCGTACTCCGCACCGGCCTCTCGCCGATAAAGTGGGAACACATGGCGACCATCAACCGGATACTCGACATCTGGATAGTCGTCGCCATCGCCCTGCTCGTATCGGCTTTCATGAGCGGCATCAACCGGGTGTACGAGAAGATGGCCAGCGTCCGGGACAAACCCGTCAAGATAATCACGCAGGTCATCACGGTCGTCATCTGGTGCGCCGTGGCGCTCATCATCATCAGCATCTTTACGCGTGAAAGCCTGGCCGTCCTGCTCGGCGGTCTCACGGCTTTCGCCGCCGTCCTGATGCTCGTCTTTCAGGACACCATCCTCGGTTTCGTGGCGGGCATCCAGCTCAGTTCGAACAACATGGTAAGGCTCGGCGACTGGATAGTGATGCCGAGCCGCGGAGTGGACGGCGAGGTGACGGAGATAGGTCTCACCACCGTCAAGGTACAGAACTGGGACAAGACCATCACCACCGTTCCCACCCACAAACTCGTATCCGAATCCTTCACCAACTGGCGCGGCATGGAGGAATCCGGCGGCCGGCGCATCAAACGGTCGGTCAATATCGACGTCTCCTCGATACACTATCTGTCCGATGCCGAACTCGCCACGCTCGGTTCGTCGCAGTTGCTCCGCCGCTATATGGAGAAGAAACTGGCCGAACTGGCGGAATACAATGCCAACCGTGCGAGCGACCTCGACGAAAGGCGCCTGACCAACATAGGCACCTTCCGCGAGTACATGGAACAGTGGATAGAGAGCAATCCCGACATCAACCAGGACATGACGCACATGGTACGGCAGCTCCAGCCGGGTCCCACCGGCCTGCCGCTGGAAATCTACTGCTTCTCCGCCAAACAGCGCTGGATAGATTACGAGAACGTGCAGTCCGACCTGTTCGACCATGTCTATGCCGTAATGCCCTTGTTCAACCTGCGGGCATTCCAATATTCGGGCGAAGTGGCCGCACAGGAACAGTGACGGCACTGAAACAACAGAAGGGGGCGGCACTGTGGAAAAACAGCACTGCCCCCTTCTTCATTCCGGCCGCTCCTGCGCAGCCCACCATCACTTTCCGCCGATATCGGCTCAGGGCTTCAGCAGCTTGTAGTTCTTGAACCCGCCGATGCGCCTGCCGTCCCGCAGGATATGTTTTTCGATGAAATCCACCACCCGGTACTTGACCCCATATCGCTTCCCGATATTGGGGCGCGGGCCGTCGTACCGAACGAAATCCGCCCAGTCGTATGCGGCCATCCGCTCCGCGGCCGCCTCCGGGAACGTCCCCTCGTAGAGCGGCATCATGCCGAGGTTGCCGTAGTCGTAATAATCAACGCCTTCGACCGGCTTGTAATCTTTCGAGTAGAGCGCATTGTGGTGATTGGCCTTGCGCACCATGCACCGCGGGTCGCGCGACCACCCGTAGTGAAAGATGAGTGCGTCGAGCAGGATGCACCGCAGCTTGCGCGTTCCCTCCTCCACGTCGTAATCCACGCCGTTAAAATCGGGTATCACGCGGAACGACTGCGCGTCGCGCCACGAATGGATATCGGGCCGGTTGCGCACGATGCGTATTTCGCGCGGATAGGCGAAGTGCAGCGAGTCGATATAATGACGATAATCGCCGTAGAGATGTACGTATTTGAGCAGAAACCCCTCCACGCGCGCATCGTCCAGATATTTCGCGCACGCCTCCCGTATGACGGGCAGCGCATCGTGGTGCATGATTTCGTCCGACTGGATATAGAGGCACCAATCGCCCGTACAGGCCCGCAGCCCCACGTCGGTCTGCTGGGCGTATATCATTCCGCCGCGGTCGTAGGTTTTCGTATCCCACACGGTACGGATGATTCGCACTTTGGGTTCCCCGTCGAAGGCTTTCAACAGTTCGTCCGTCCCGTCGCTGCTGTCTCCCGCGACGATGATGAATTCGTCCACCACGGGCAATACCGACCGCACGCTCTCCACCACCGGAAAGTCGTAGGCCACCGCATTCTTGATAAACGTAAATCCGCTAATCTTCATATCGTTTCTCTTTCGTTCCGGCCGTCCGGCAGCGGACACAAAAACCGTCGCCCACCGCTTTCCTCGCCGGCAGGACAAAGATAACATATAATCATAGAATCCCGCAACAGCAGCCCTCCCCCGGCTTTCCGTCATGCCTTTCGGTCCCCCGGCCTTTCGTCGCCCCTCCGGCCCGCTCTTTCAGCCCGCCCGAAAGCCGCTACCCTTCCACAAAGGCTCTGCGAGGATTCCACCGCCTGCATCCTTCCAACGGATTCCGGACATCCGGAATCCGCCCGTTTCGACCTCCCCGCATATCCGCTCCTTCACTGCCGCGCCCGCAAGAGCCCCGCAAAAACGCGGGCATAAACGTGAAGCAGCCTCCGCCGTAAACGGCGGAGGCTGCTTCACGTAAATATTCCAAGAGGCTGCTTCGCCTCCCTGCATTATGCCCTCTGTGCATTCAACGGCCCTTCGTAGGTGCCCGTCACGGTATATCCCTGGTCGTCCTTAAAGTCGAACTGCAACGTATAGGTATCGCCCGAGCGCGACACGGTCATCGTTCCGGATACCAGCGGCGCATTGACGGTATAGGTACCGTTCTCAAGCCGGGTATAGGTCGTACCGGTCGGGAACATAGCCGATGCATTCAAATTGAACGGATAAATCAACTCTCCCGGAGCCACCTTATCTTCCTTCTCGGCGGTAGCAACGGTGTACGTCCCTTCCGGCAATTCATAAACACCGTCGTCGTTCGGTTCTATCAGCGTCGAAGCCATATGAATATACAGCCGGTCTCCGGTTCCGCCTCCCATGCCGCCATTATACTCCGCATCCGGACCCAGTATCGTCAGCGTCCAATAACTGCCTTCCCCCTCTATACCGCTTCCCTGTCCGGGACGGATGAGACTGACCAATTGCGTCACCTTCAGCTCGACGTTCTCCGTCAGGTTGCTCCGGTATTCGGGAGCGGCCTCCTGCGTCACCTTGACCTCGACCGTCTGCAGTCCGAGCTCGTCATTGTCCGGCACAATGAACAGGGAAGCGGTCCGCGGCTCGGCAGTCCCGTTACGCTTCAACCTCAACATAATCTCATCGCGCGTATCGTTCGGCATCACATCCGTCCACTCACCGGCATTGTCAATACTCCACATGAGATGCCACGTGGTACCGACGGCCGTCACTTGAATGGTCTGCGGTTCGGTATATTCGCTGGTCACGTCGCCGCAGGGGAAGGTCAGCTCCGTCGGGGTTGCGCTCAGCTCCGGAATGACCTCCTTGCCCGTCTGCACTACCCGAATCGCCTTCTGGCCGACCGATTCGACGCTCGGCGTCACCACGATATTCCCCGACCGCGGCGCGGTTTCGGGATTATCCGCAGCGGTAACCGTAATCTTGTCGCCCTCCACGGCGAGCGTCACCCATCCGGCAATCGCCTCCTCGGGTTCCGCCGTCCAGGTCAGTCCGCCCTGCGTGACGACCGTCACCGTCTGGGCCGGAGCACCCTCGCCCGCGAACTCGAGAATCGCCGGTTCGAGCGTCAGTCCGTATGCGACATCCGCCGCCTGCTGCGTGACGGTTATCACGCACGGCGCAACGCCGCTTCCCTCGGCCGACACCGTTATCCGGCCGCTGCGCTGCTCCGGTGCGGGATTCTCCGCCACCGTCACCGTCAATGTCTTGTCGTCGCTCCGTTCGGCAGAGAGCCACTCCGCAGCCTCCGCGGCCACTTCGTGCGTCCACTCCACCCCCTGCGCGGTTACGGCCGCCTGCTGCGTCCCACTTCCCGCCTCAAAAGTCATGGCCTCGGGAGAGACCTCCAACGACGGCTGCTCCGTTCCGCTCTTTCCCTCGCAGGAGACCATCAGAAAGGCAGCCAAAGCTCCTATCAATACATGTGTTCTCATAATATTCTGTTCGATTAACCGATTTTCATTTTGCCGATTGACTTTCCGGCACTCCGCGGCCTCGGCCGCCGCGGCTGCCCCATTCACCGCTACCGAACGGAAAAAGGGAGTGTCCGCCGACCCAACATGCCCTACTACACTTAACCTGTATAACCTATGAAAAAACTGCAGCCTCATCAACTTCGGACACTCCGGTCTCTTCCGTTCAACATATCGCCGGCCGGCGTACGGCACTGCCGTTTCGCCTCCCCGACGGCCGGGCAGGCTCCGGACTTCGGCAGTCCGGCCGCCCCTGCCGTCACTCGCCGACACCCGGCATCACATCTCCGTCGGCCGGACGTACCATGCGACGGAGAGCAATCCGGCCCCTACATCCATCACGGAGTACCCGAGGGCCACCCCGTTGGGGCACAGACGCTGTATGAATCCGGCAGGAACCGTAATGCCGTAGTTGTCGTGTATCCACTGCTCCGTGGTTCCGAGCTGCGTTCCGCTCTCGATATCCACCACATAGCCCGAAGCACCGCCGCTGTTCACGATGAAGCCGATACCGTCGTCGGTCGCCGAACGGGCACTTCCGCTGTATTCGTCGAAAATGTAGGTCTTCCCCGTCTCGGTATTGAAGAAGGCGGGACATTTGGAGGTAATCACATCATGCATCCCTTCAGTAGCCGTATCGACCGCATACGCCGCGCACAGCCACCTGCCGTTGGGGCTGATATTGGTACGCTCGGCATATACCATCAGGCCCTTGGTCAACGTGAAGGGTATCTCCTTGCCGTCCTCCTGGCGGATGAGCGTCACCTCCTCGAACTCCCGTATATCCTCGCCGGCCCAATGCACCTCGCCGTCTTTCCAGTAGACCATCCCCTGATTCGTATTGTCCCATGCACTGCCGTAGATGACGCTTCCGTCGTAGGATACGCCGCGGGCCATCACGCTCCGCCCGGTCGGCCACGGTTCGTTGCGGTAATTCTTCTCCGGAATGGACAGGATTTCCGGCTCGCCGTTCGTCCACTTGATGGGCATGTAGTGCCCGCCATCGTCTCCGGCCGCCACCGCATCATCTGTATTCATCCACTGCTGGTAACCTACCCATACCGTTCCGTCGGCAGTGGTCGCCTCCACGTTCGACTCTCCTATCCAGTCGGGATAAGCCTTCTCCAGCAGGTAATTGTCCCCCGACAGGGTGGAAACCAAATTCCCGTATGTATTGTATTCGGCGAAAAAGAGCGTACCGTCGTCCGTAATGCAGGAAGGAATGGTCGGCTTGTACTGGTTGCTGTGGAACTCGCCCACTTCATGCCACTCCTCCGTTTCGAGGTCGATGATGACGACGTGGTAATTATACGTATCGTCGTTGTTACGCGTCTGGTACGACCCGCCGGCATACCGGCCGTTGGGCGATACGACCGCACCGTAGTTGAACTTGTTGAGCAGGCGGTAGTGCGCCATCTCGCTGTCGCTCGGGAGCTGGTTCACGCTGATGACGACGGAAGCCTCCCCGGCCGTAACGGTCACCTCCGCCACGCGCTCGGAACCGCTGTCGTTGGCATCCGCTGTCAGGGAAAACGAACTTGCGCCCTCGTCGCCGACCTTCAGCCACGAAGCCGACGAGGAGACCTCGTACCCCGGATTGGCCTCGACCGTGATGACCTTCGGCCCCCCTTCGCCGAGGAAGGTGCATGCCACCTCGCTGAGTTTGACATAATGCGTCTCCGTGGTCTCTGTCGTACACCCCACGAAAAGCAGACCGGCCAGGCACGCGGCCGGCAACATGCTGAAACGTCTCTTTAGATTCATAATGACCTTCGATTAATAGTGATAATAAGTTAAGAAATATACATATGGACGATACAGCCGGCCGCAGGTGGATTTCTTCCGTTTTCCCGTCCGTATTCCGGAATCCCCGGACGGATACCCGACACGCCCGACCGATGCACCGCCGCTTACGCTGTTCCTGCCGATGCGGCCGGTCTCCCGCTGCCGCCGTGCTGTTCCGGACAGGCTTCTCCTGCCGTTAAATCAAATATAACAGACAAGCCGAAATAAAACTTCAACACCATAATACATATGATTAATGTCCGCAAACGCACATTTTGTTGTTTACAATATTAGGCATACAAATCCAAACTAACAAATATTTTAGCCATTTTATTTTCTTATACCATCATTACTATTAATAAGACACATTGAACGGGCGCAATATTTCATGCAGTAATCATTTAGCAATCAGACAGTAATACCAAAAAAACAATCGCCTGATAGCAGCAAAGGGAAGGGGAGGCAAAATTTGCCTCCCCTTCCCTTTGCTGCTGCCCGGCCGCACGGCATACAGGCACTCCGTCATGTCACTCCGTTACTTTTCGGGCTTCGGCGCGAGCATCATCGTCATGCGTTTTCCCTGCAGCCCGGCACCTCTCCATTTCGGCTGTCCTTTCGAGCCGATACCGGACATAACGAACGGAACGTCATTCGACGGTAGGTTCCGGACGGGCCGTACCGACTACACTGAGTTCCATAGCACCGGTATAACTTCCGGCCACGGCGTACCCCAAATCGTCCTCGAAATCCAATACGAACGTATACTCCTCTCCGCTGCGCGTCACCGTCAGGGTACCGGTTACTAGCGGAGCCTGCTCCTTCGTATAGGCATCGTTCTCCAGCTTCGTGTACCATGCTCCGATAGGCAATTTCGGATGGCCCGTATTGCTCACCGCCGGATAGCGAAGCTGTCCCGGCGCGCTCGTCTCCCCTTCGGCGAGAGCGGTCACGGTATAGGTCCCGTCGGGTATATAATATGCGTTATCGTCGTTGAAGTTAATCCTCTCCGAAACCAACGTGATGGCCAGCCGGGCTCCGGTGCCCACGAAAGCCCCGGTACTCGCCTTGTAGCTCACACCTTCTTCCCACAGATAGAGATTCCATTCGCTGAAGGTAGATACCTTGTCCCATGTCTGCTTGGGCATCAGCGTGGCCCGCGCGCCCGCCAGCTCGCCCAGGTCGAGGTCACCGGTGAGGGTACTCAGAATCTCATCGGCCGCCGTCTGCCGAACGGCTACCTTTACCGGTTCCAGCCCCTCGGCCGCAGGCGTCAGCACCACATAGGCCACGCGCTCCTCCTCCGTAGCGTTGACTTCGGCCTCTACACGCACCGCATCGCTCGCTTCATGGGTCTTCAGCCAGGAGATTTCCGTCGCATCGCCCGCCTCGTTCGCCTCATGGAAAGTCCACTCCGTATTGACAGCCGTCACCCGGATGTTCTTGTAATTCTTCGCCCTGTAATCGAATTCGATGCTCTCCGTATCGACGGCAAACATCGGAGGCAAGCCGGCCTGTTCCACCCGTATCACCTTTTCCGCTACATTATCCAAACTGGGCACAATGAGGATATTGCCGCTGCGCGGCCCCTCCAGCGAAGTATCCTTCACCGAGACGGTCACCGTCCCGTCGCCTTCCTCCACCGAAATCCACTCTTTCGCATCGCCCTCCACCTCGCTATGCCAGGTCAGTCCGGTTCCTTCCGTCACGACCTTCACGACCTGCGGTTCGGCATCCGTACCCGCAAAATCGAGTCTCTCCGGATTCACCGAAAGGCTGTACTTCTCGTCGGAAGCCAGTTGAACGACCGTAACGGTCCTGCTCTTGACAGGGCCTGCCTCCGAAGGCGCAATCGTCACGCTTCCGCGACGTTCCGTCGGTGAAGAGTTGTCATCTACCCGGACGATGAGCTTCTCTCCGTCCCTTTCGGCATGCAGCCACTCCGCCGCACTCTCCGCAACCCAGAATTCCCAGGTCAGGTTCTCCGCCGTCACCGCTATCTCGCACGGGGCCGCCCCTTTCGCATCAAAGGTCAATTCGGTCGTCTCCACATCGAGGGATTTCGCCTGACCGGTTGTTTCGTTTCCCGACCGCTCGCAGGCGCTCCCTGCCCATGCAGCAGCCGCAATCAACAAAGAATAAATATACTTTTTCATATCCGTGTCTGTTTTTTATCTGTCCATAAAGACCGCAGGTCTGCATTCCCCATCGGATACGTGCCGAACTGCCCGAGAAACGCGCAGGACTCCTGCTGCCTCCCGGCACCGGGAACGAGACCGGCGGCAATTCCGTCCGTTCCTCCGTCCGGACTACTCCCCGAGGGGAGGAGCGATATACCATACATAAGGAATGACCCCGCCCAAAGCGTAACCACGCTGGCCCACTCCCCAAATATGCGTAAGGTCCGGCGAGAAAGCGATAATGCCGCAGTCATCCGGAATCACGATGCCGTAGGTGTCATAAACCCACTGGGACACGGAACCGACGGCACACTTCGCCTCCACATCGACCACATATCCTTCCGTACCGTACCGCGACTGGATGACTCCCAGACCGTCGTCCGTCACCGTCGCCGCATAATATCCGTTATAATCCTCGAAAATGGTCGTCTTCTCCGTTTCGGTATTGTAGAACGCCGGATAATCGCCCGTCTCTACAATCTGGTGGTTCCGCTCCTCCTCCGTTTTATACGCTCCCGCAATCCATTTTCCGCTGGGGCTGATGTTCGTCCGCTCCGCCGTACAGGTCACGCCGTTGGCCAGATTCCAATCGAACAGCTCCCAATTGGCATCGTACAACTGGCAGGGCGTTATCGTATGGACATCATGCCCGACATACTTGACCTCGCCGTCTTTCCAATAGACCATCCCGGAGTCGTCCCGCTCCCAGGTAGTGCCGTAAATCACCTCGCCGTCGGCCGAGACTCCGCGGGCCATCACCCCCGTCGTAAAATCGTATCCCCGGAAATCCTTCTCCGGCATGGGCAGCCACTCGGGAACCCCGTCGGTCCACTTAATGGGGTGGTAGAGCCTGTCGCTGTCATTACGCACATAGCCGACCCAATATTTCCCGCCGAGCGAAGTAGCCTGAACGGAGGGAACCCGCGACACCCCTCCCGGAGCCTCCGGAGCATAATGACCGCCGGTCAAATCGAATATCATCGTCCCGGAAGTATTCGAGTCCTGATAAAAGACCTCTCCGTTGTCGGAGACTGCAAAAGTACCGTGAAACCAACAAATCTCGGCCTCTTTATACGGGCCGCCGAGCGCCTGCCGCTCCCCCGTCTCCGTGTCGATTATCACGGGTGTATAATACCAGGTGTTGCCGGAAGGTATTTCGGCAGTGTATCCTCCGACGTAACGTCCGTTGGGCGACATCGCACCGAGGTTCTGAAAATCGTCCAGCCGACGGAAACGCACGCATCCCTTGCCGGAAGCCATTTGGAAAACCGTTATCTCCCGGGACAAAGCGCCCGCGGTCAGCGAAATCCGGGCACTCCGTTCCGCACTGTCGGGGTTGTCATCGACAGTTATCGTGAAAGATTCCGCCGTTTTGTCGCCGACCTTCGCCCACGAAGCGTCCGACTCCGCCGTCCAGTCGGCATACGCATAGACCGTTACCTTGAAGGGAAGATTATCCTCTCCGGTAAAGGTACATGCGATGTCGCTCAGGTTCAGGTACTGCAGATTCTCTTCCTCCTCTTTGCCGCATCCGGCCAGGGCACATGCGGCAAACAGACCGACGCACCCATACAATAGTTTTTTCCACTCCATGCTTGGAATCATTAAAGGGTTAATAATAAAAAGTTAGATTCATAAAAGGAACATACTATTCCTTGTTTAGACGTCATGCATTAAAAAGCAATACATCGTATCCATTATCGCATTTTTAGTATTTTGTCACAGAAAACTATTTATATTTTTAGTTATACAATAATAATATTCATACAACAATAATAAAAGAGAAACTCATCTTTTTTTCCTATAAAAATCATCCGTCTATTAGGAAGAATCAATAATCGGCCCTACAAAAGCGTTTCAGGGCCCTTCCAAGCAAAAAAAACAGAATACCGACCCTTTCCCCGCAACCGGACACATGCCAACAATACGTCGTCCCTACCCACATAGGGATTCGTCTCCTACAGAACAGAAAATCCGCCCCGACGCATGCCCTGCAGATACCGCGATTCAGTGTACTGCGAATGAATACCGCCGCAACCCGTCTATCGCTTCCCCGAAAACGACAAAAAACACGCAGGAGAGGCAGCGTACCGAAACGGCCGGTCGCTGCCTCTCCTCCCGAAAACGACGCCGGGCGGAACGCATAATGCGTTCCGCCCGGCAAATTCATCTAATCTTCCTCCTGCAAGAGGAACCGTACTGCTTCGTGCCTATTTTTTGGGCTTCGGCGCGAGCATCATCGTCATACGTTTTCCCTCCAGTTTGGGCATCATTTCCACTTTCGCTATCTCTTCGAGGTCGGTAGCGAAACGGAGCAGCAGTATCTCCCCCTGCTCCTTGAAGACTATCGAACGCCCCTTGAAAAAGACGTATGCCTTCACTTTCGCCCCCTCGCCGATGAAGTTCTGCGCGTGGCGGAGCTTGAAGTTATAGTCGTGGTCGTCGGTCTGAGGACCGAAACGTATCTCCTTTATCGTCACCTTCACGGTCTTCGCCTTCAGCTCCTTGGCCTTCCTCTTCTGCTGGTAGAGGAACTTCTGGTAATCGGCGATACGCACCACGGGCGGCTCCGCCTTGGGCGAGATTTCGATAAGGTCGAGCTCCTGTTCGCGGGCGAGCCGGAGCGCCTGGCTGGTCGGCATCACTGCCGAACCGCCTTCGATGCCGTCGCCCACCACCCGCACCTGCGGGACGGTAATCCGCTCGTTAATCCTATTGGGCGCCTCCTTCTCCACCCTTCCGGGGTACGGTCTGCGCTGTTGGCCGGCTCCCGACGGGGCCGGTTTGGGACGGTAAGTTTTCTTTACGGTGTTTATAGTTTTGTCCTCCTCGATTAATAAAACATCTAATTATCTATCGGAATATTCATGCAAAACACATTCCAATCTACGCTTCCACCTCTTTCTTGACAAGGTCGGCAAGATAGGCGGCGAACTCTTCCAGCTTCATCGTCCCCTTGTCGCCTTCGCCCTGCATGCGGACGGAAACCGTACCGTCGGCCTCCTCCTTTTCGCCCACGATGAGCAGGAAAGGAATCCGCTTCAGCTCGTTGTCGCGTATTTTTCTGCCAATCTTTTCGTTGCGGCAGTCTACCTCGGCACGAATATCGGAATTATTCAGGAATTTTAAAACACTCTGCGCGTAATCGTTGAATTTTTCGCTGATGGGCAGCACCACCACCTGCTGGGGCGTGAGCCACAACGGGAACTTGCCGCCGGTGTGTTCGAGCAGCACGGCCACGAAGCGCTCCATCGAACCGAACGGCGCCCGGTGTATCATGATGGGACGGTGGGGCAGGTCGTCGGCTCCGGTGTAGGTCAGGTCGAAACGTTCGGGCAGGTTGTAGTCCACCTGTATCGTACCGAGCTGCCACTTCCGGCCGAGGGCATCCTTCACCATGAAGTCGAGCTTCGGGCCGTAGAATGCAGCTTCGCCGAGCTCCACGACGGTCTTCAGCCCCTTGTGTTCGGCCGCTTCGATGATGGCCCGCTCGGCCTTCTCCCAATTCTCGTCGCTGCCGATATATTTCTCCTTGTTCTCCGGGTCACGCAGCGATACCTGGGCGATGAAATCCTCGAACTTGAGCGTCTTGAAGATATAGAGCACGATGTCGATAACCTTCTCGAACTCCTCCAGCAACTGGTCGGGACGCACGAAGAGGTGCGCGTCGTCCTGCGTAAAGCCCCGCACGCGCGTCAGCCCGTGCAGCTCGCCGCTCTGTTCGTAACGGTACACCGTACCGAACTCCGCAAAACGCAACGGCAGGTCGCGGTACGAACGCGGCTTGTGGCGGTATATCTCGCAGTGGTGCGGGCAGTTCATCGGCTTGAGCAGGAACTCTTCGTTCTCGTCCGGTGTCCGGATGGGCTGGAACGAATCCTTGCCGTATTTGGCGTAGTGTCCCGATGTCACGTAGAGGTCCTTCATGCCGATATGCGGCGTGATAACCTGCTCGTAACCGTATCTCTTCTGTACGCTCTGCAGGAAATTCTGAAGTCTCTCCCGCAGTGCCGCCCCCTTGGGCAGCCACATCGGAAGCCCCTGCCCCACCCTCGGCGAGAACATGAAGAGCTCCAACTCCTTGCCTAATTTGCGGTGGTCGCGTTTCTTGGCCTCCTCCAGCATGGCAAGGTACTCGTCGAGCATCGACTTCTTCGGGAAAGTAATGCCGTAGATACGGGTCAGCATCTTGTTCTTTTCGTTGCCGCGCCAATAGGCTCCGGCCACGGAAGTGAGCTTTATCGCCTTTATCAGCCCCGTATTGGGAAGGTGCGGGCCGCGGCAGAGGTCGGTGAAACAGCCGTTCGTATAGAACGTGATGGTACCGTCCTGCAGGTCGCTGATGAGTTCCGTCTTGTATTGGTCTCCCTTCTCGGTGAATATCCGCATGGCCTCCGCCTTGCTCACCTCCCGGCGCACGAGCGGCTCCTTGGTACGGGCAAGCTCCTCCATCTTCTTTTCGATTTTCGGCAGGTCGGCCTCCGTAATGGGTACGGGCGAATCCACGTCGTAGTAGAAACCGTTCTCGATGCTCGGCCCGATGCCGAACTTGATGCCCGGATAGAGGCTTTCGAGCGCTTCGGCCAACAGGTGCGACGAAGTGTGCCAGAAAGTGGCCTTACCTTCGGGGTCTTCCCATTTGTTGAGCTTCACGGAGGCATCCTGATTGACGGGCATGGCGAGGTCCACCACCTTGCCGTTCACCGTCGCCGACAGCACCTCCTGCGCCAGCCTCTGGCTGATTGATTCCGCAATCTGGAACGGCGTCACCCCCTGCGGATATTCCCTGACGCTTCCGTCCGGGAACGTGATTTTGACATTGTTCTGGCTCATTTCTCTCTTCAATAATGCGACCGGCTACAAACCCGGCCGCCATTTCCAATATCTTGTTAAAATCGTATCGACCGCATCAGTCGTCCTGCTGCTCGGGCAGCTTGAGGTCTTTCACCGAGACGTCGGCACCGCGCTCGCGTTCGTAATGCCTCAGCGGATTGGCACTTATCTCTCCGTACCAGCGGCGGCTGCGGAAAATATCCATCGCCGCATAGACGGCATCCCGCATGGACCCCTCGTCGGCCCCCCCTTTCCCCGCTATGTCGTAGGCCACGCCGTGGTCGGGACTCGTACGCACCACCGGCAGCGACGCGGTGAAATTGACACCGCTCCGGCTGAGCGACTTGAAAGGTATCAACCCCTGGTCATGATACATCGCCAACACGGCATCGTATTTAGTATAACTACCCGAGGCAAAGAAACCGTCCGCCGCGAAGGGTCCGAAAGCCAATATCCCGCGCCGCACGGCTTCGGCAACGGCCGGCCGCACCATCTCCTCCTCCTCGCTGCCTATCACTCCGCCGTCGCCCGCATGGGGGTTCAGCCCGAGTACAGCGATACGCGGCTCCACGACCCTGAAATCGGTCACGAGCATACGCCGCAACTGCTCCAGCCGGCGCACAATCAATTCCGTCGAGAGCATTCCGCTCACCTGTGCGAGCGGAACGTGTATCGTCACGAGACCTACTTTCATGCGTTCGCTGCACATGACCATGAGGGGCTCGCCGCCGAACCGGTCCGCGAAAAACTCCGTGTGTCCGGTAAATCCGAAACCGGCCTCCTGCACGTTCTCCTTGTTGATAGGAGCCGTCACCACCACGTCGATGTCGCCCGCAGCGAGGTCGTCGGCCGCCCGGCGCAAGGCGTTCACCGCTTCGGCACCGCCCTCCCGCGTGGCCGTACCCGGTTCGATGCGCACCTCGCCGGTACCGGTCTCCACCAGGTTCACCCGCTTGGGACGCGCCTCACGCGCGCTTCCCGTTATCTGAAACGAAAAGGTCTCTCCTTCGGGCAATCCCTTCCGGTAATATGAGAACACCTTGGAAGAGCCGTACACCACCGGGACGAACAGTTCGCTCATCCGCGGGTCCGCAAGGGTTTTGATAATGACCTCCGGTCCGATGCCGTTGACGTCTCCCTGCGTGATGCCGACCCTTATCATCCTGTTTTCTGCCATAAGAATCTTCCTGTCGAAAATCCTCCGCCTGTCGGCGGAGCATCGTTTGAAATAACAAAGATACGAATAAAATACGATGACGCAATACGGTACACGGGCAATCTGAACTCCGGAACGAAAGAAAGCAACCGACGCATCGCCCGCATACAAAAGTCCGACAGCGGCATGGTCTTGCACGTTCGGCAAAAACGGGAAAATGCGACAAGAAAGACAAACAGGTGGGAAATACATACGGGAGCGACCGTACACAGCAAGCCGCGTACGTTTTCAGGCACATCCCCGGCAGCCGTTTCCATTCCCTCCCCGGCACATCGAACCGGAAGGTATCATCGTGCCGCACGTACACGCCTACGGAACTCGGCGCATACGATAGCCGTCGCGGCGGCTACGTTCAGCGATTCGGAGCCATGCCGCCCGGGCGGAAATGGCGGAATGAAGAGTTTCCGGTTCACCAGCGCGGCGGCCTGCGGGGAGATACCCCGTCCTTCGCTTCCCATGACGATGATGCCCCCGGCAGAGAGCTCCGCCCGGTAAAGGTCGTCTCCTCCGAGAAAAGTACCGTAAACAGCCTCCCCGCGCACGGCCGCCTCCGCCAGCGCCGAATCGAGAGGACCGTACCCTACCGATACCCGGAAAAGGGCTCCCATCGTGGCCTGCACCGCCTTGGGATTGTAGCAGTCCGCCGAATCGGGCGAACAAAACACCCTGCCAATCCCGAACCAGTCCGCTATCCGGATGATTGTCCCCAGATTACCGGGGTCCTGTACCCCGTCCAGGCAGAGGGAGAGTTCTCCGGCCGGGAAGGCTGCCTCCCCGCCGTCGGCGGGCATGCGTATCACGGCGAGCATGTCCGCAGGGGTTTTCAGATGGCTCATGCGCTCCATCTCGCTGTCAGACACCCGTTCGACGATGCCGCGGCGCACGGCCTCGTCCACCCCCCCGGCACCCTCTTCGCCGGTCAGGTAAATACGCTCTATGTCGGCTCCGGCCGCCAGGGCCTCGCCGACCATCTTGCGCCCCTCCGCCACGAAGAGGCCGTTCTCGCTGCGGGCCGCCTTGTCCGAAAGCGACCTGACCTGTCTTATGCGTGCTTTGGTGAGCATGGTCAGCCAAGAACGGTAAAGACGATATTGATGAACTGCACCACACCGTAGCCGAGCGCCTTCTCGTCGGGACGGAAGGTGCCCGTGTGTATCCGACCCGCCGAACGGCTGTCGAAATACGCTCCGTCGCCCCCCACGCCGAGCCGGTAGTAGACCGAAGGGTACTCGAGCGTGTAGTATCCGAAGTCCTCCGCCGTGGGGCGCAGACCGAGGGATATCACCGCATCCTCCCCGAAAAGTCCCGCCGTGGCGCTCTCCACCCGCCGCGTCAGCTCCTCATCGTTGTAAACGCACGGATAGCCGTGGTTGATATCCACCTCGGTGGAGACGCCGAACCGGGCATCCACCTCTGCAGCGGCCTCGTGTACCATCTCTTTGACACGGCGGCGCCACGTCTCGTCGAATGTCCGCATCGTTCCCTCCATAAAGGTGCGGTCGGGCACGACGTTTGTCGCCCCGTCGGCCGTCACCCGACCGATGGAAACGATGGTGGGAAGCTCCGGCGAAGGATTCGCGGCAGGTATATCGTAGAGCAGCCGGATGAGTTCGGCCGCCGCCCGCACCGGGTCCTTTATCCGCTCCCGGAGAGCGGCATGTCCACCGACACCATTCACGCGAAAACGGAGTTCGTCGCTCGAGGCCATGTATTTTCCCCGCCGGAAACCGAACGTTCCCGTCTTGAGCATGGGTTCCACGTGCTGTCCGACGAACGCCGCGACGCGGTATCCGTCGAACGGACGTTCCCGCATCACCAGCGAAGCCCCGCCGGGGTTCAGCTCCTCGCCCGGCTGGAAAAGTCCGAACACCGTTCCGCAGAAGAGGTCGCGGTGACGGTTGAGGATTTTCAACGCCCCGAGCAGGATGGCCGTATGCATGTCATGGCCGCAGGCGTGCATCACCCCCTTATGGACAGAAGCGAATTCGAGCCCGGTCGCCTCCGCAATAGGAAGCGCATCCATATCGGCCCGCAGCACGAGCGCATCCCGCTCGCGGCCGACGCACGCCTTCGTCCCCTCGATACGGGCGAGGACACCCGTCCCCGCCACACTGCGGTATTCGATACCCTCGTGCTGGAGCGCCTCGGCCACGACCTTCGCTGTTCGGTGCTCCTCGAACGAGAGCTCCGGGTGCTGGTGCAGGCTCCTGCGCCACATCATGACATGGAGGAACTCCCCGAGCGCCTCGTTGATGACTGTCTGTTTCTCCCTGTTATCCATATCTCCAATAGGCCTTCCCGGCCCGCATACTGAATCGCCAAAATCTGCCGCATCCGGAACATCCGCTCCCCGGGATACGGACAGCCCGTACCGCCATACGGAGCAACAAACGCCCCGCATTCTCCCGCCGACAAAGGGCTGCAAGGAACATGCCTCTTCTAAACGATATTTTTCGGCAGCAGCCTTTTCGCCTCCTCCGGAGTGATTCTCCGACGACGGGCATAATCGGCAAGCTGTTCGGCATCTATCTTGCCGACATCGAAATATTTCAGGTGCCGGTCGGCGAGTATCATTCCGCAAAGCGATTCGCCGGGGTCTATCATATAACTGTCCGTCAGCTTCATTCCCGTAATCCGCTCCGCATCGAGCAGCCGGAAGACCTCCTTTTTGAGCGAATGGTCGGGAACGGCCGGATACCCGAAGGCCATCCGCGCTCCCTGATAATTCCCGGCCAGAACCTCCTGCACCGGCATGGTCTCTCCGGCCTCGAACCCCCAGAGATCGCGGCGCACGGCCACATGCAGCGCCTCGGCGAAAGCCTCGGCCAACCGGTCGGCAAGCAGCTTCGCCAGGATGGCCCCGTATTCGTCGCCGCTCTCGCGCAGTCCAGTCACCAGTTCGTGCAGTCCGAAACCCGCACTGGCAGCAAAAAGGCAGACATAATCGTTCCCTTCCCCCTCCGGCAGCACGTAATCGGCGAGCGACAGGTTCTCCGCGGTCGAAGCCGACTGACAGCGGAGCTGCGGAAGAACTACCTTCCGCCCCTCCCGTTCCACCACGATATCGTCCCCGCGCGAGAAAGCGGGGAATATGCCCACGACCGCATTCAGGGTCAGCAGTTTTTCACGGCCTATCCGATAGAGCATGGTCTGCGCGTCGTCCACGAGTTTCCGCGCCTCCTCCCCCTTGTCGGACGAAAAGAGAATCTCCGGCCACCGTCCCTTCAGCCCCCACGAGGAGATAAAATAGCTCCAGTCGATATAGGGTATCACGTCGCATATCGGATAGTCGAGCAACTGCCGGATACCGGAGCTGCGCGGCAGCTCCACATCTTCGGCCCGCTTTACGTGCCGGTTCGTCCGCGCCAGCGCAAGAGGGAGCAAATTTCCCTCGCCGTGCGAAGCGGCATAACTGCGCCGCAGCTCCTCCTGTCTTCTCCGCAGGTCGGCGAGGAACTCCTCCCGCTCCGGGCCGAACAGTTTGCCGAGCACGACCACATTCTCCGACGCGTCGCGGCAGTGTATCACCGGGCCGGAATACTCCGGGGCTATCTTGACGGCCGTATGCACCCCCGACGTGGTGGCTCCGCCGACCACGACCGGAATCCTCACCCCGCGCCGCTCCAGCTCCCGCACCACCTTTATCATCTCGCCCAGCGAAGGCGTTATCAGCGCACTCAGCCCTATCACGTCAGCCCCCCATTCGAGGGCGGTATCCACGATATCCTCACACTCGACCATCACGCCCAGGTCCCGGATACGATAACCGTTGCAGGCCATCACCACCGACACGATATTCTTCCCGATGTCGTGCACGTCGCCCTTCACGGTGGCGAGCAGCGCCTTCTCTTTGCCGGAGTTCTCCGTACTGCCGCCCTCTATCAGCGGCGTCAGGGCACCGACCCCCTTCTTCATCACCCGTGCCGTCTTCACCACCTGAGGCAGGAACATCTTCCCCTGCCCGAAGAGTTCGCCCACATGCTCCATGGCGGGCATGAAACAGCGGTCGATGACCTCAAGGGGCGTCATTCCCTCTCCGACGGCCTCCAGCGCATCATCGGCAATACGGTCGGCGATACCCTTCACCATCGCATGGTATATCCGCTCCCCTACGGGCAGCGAACGCCACTCCTCGCCTGCGGCGGCTCTGCCTCCGGCCTCCTTCTCGCCCCGGACACGTTCGGCGTATGCGGCGAGGTTCTCCGCGGCCTCCGTCCGCCGCGCCAGCACCACATCCTCGGCCAGCGCGAGCAGTTCCGGTTCTATCTCTTCGTAAAGGTCCGTCATGGCCGGATTGACGATGCCGAAATTGAGGCCCGCCTTCCGGCCGTGGTACAGGAACACCGAGTGCATGGCCCGGCGTACACGGTCGATGCCCCGGAAAGCGAACGACAGGTTGCTGATTCCGCCGCTGACATTCACTCCCGGCAGGTTGGCCCGTATCCATTCGGTCGCCCGGATGAAGTCACGGGCATACACGTCGTGCTCCGGAATACCCGTCGCCACGGCCAGCACGTTCGGGTCGAAGACGATATCCTCGGGCGGAAAACCCGCTGCGGTCAGCAACCTGTAAGCCCGTGCGGCCACCTCTATCTTGCGCTCGTAAACGTCGGCCTGCCCGCGCTCGTCGAAGAGCATGACCACTGCCGCCGCACCGTACCGCCGGATGAGCGACGCACGGTGCAGGAAGGTCTCTTCGCCCTCCTTGAGCGAAATGGAGTTCACGATGCTCTTGCCCTGCACGCACTGAAGTCCCGCCTCCAGCACCTCCCACGACGAAGAGTCTATCATCACGGGGACACGCGCTATCTCCGGCTCGGCAGCGGCCATGTTGAGAAACCTGCGCATCGCTGCCGGGCCGTCTATCATTCCGTCGTCGAAACAGATGTCGATGACCTGTGCGCCCCCCTCTATCTGATTGCGGGCCACGGCGAGCGCCTCCTCGAAACGCCCTTCGCGTATCAGACGGGCGAACTTGGCCGAACCGGCCACGTTCGTGCGTTCGCCGACACTCACGAAACCTGTCGTCTCATCCACTACGAGGGGTTCGAGCCCGGCAAGCATCGTCCGGTGCCGCGGAACCGGCAGCGGACGCGGCGGATAGCGCCGTGCGGCCTCCGCAACGGCGCGTATATGGTCGGGCGTCGTACCGCAGCATCCGCCCGCGATATTGACCAGCCCCTGCCGGAAATACTCCTCCATCTGCACCGCCATGGTCTCCGGCGATTCTTCGTATTCGCCTGCGAGGTTCGGCAAGCCGGCATTGGGATAGACCGATACCGGACACTCCGCGATGTCGGCCATCCGTTTGAGGTAGGGCAGCAATTGCCGCGCCCCGAATGAACAGTTAAAACCGACGGCCAGCGGCCGGGCATGCGCGACCGATGCGTAGAATGCCTCGACGGTCTGTCCGGAGAGCGTCCGTCCGCTGTTGGTGAGCGTTCCCGACACGATAAGGGGAAGTTTCCTTCCGCGCGAGGCGAAGACCTCCCCGGCGGCGAATATCGCCGCCTTGCAGTTGAGCGTGTCGAAAAAGGTCTCGAACTGGATGATGTCCGCGCCGCCGTCCACCAGCCCCTCTATCTGAGGAGTATAAGCGGCAACGAGCCCTTCGAAATCGACCTCGCGGCGCGCGGTGTCGTTCATGTCCGTGGCGATGGAGGAGGATTTGCTCGTCGGCCCCACCGAACCGCTCACGAACCGTGGCCCCGCCTGCGGATGCTCCCGCATGTAGTCGTCCGCCGTCCGTCGGGCCACCTGTGCCGCAGCGCGGCTAATCGCATACGCATGTTCCTGCAGGCCGTAATCGGCGAGCGAAATGCGGTTCGCATTGAACGAATCGGTCGTAATGATGTCGGCACCCGCCTCCAGATAGGCGCGGTGTATCTCCCCGATGACCTCCGGCCGGGTAAGGGCCAGCAAATCGTTGCACCCTTTCAGCGGGAGATGCCACGATGCGAACTCCTCGCCCCGGTACTCCTCTTCCCGCAGGCCGTACCGCTGTATCATGGTACCCATACCGCCGTCGAGGATGACAATCCGCTCCCCGATAATATCGTATAACTCTTTTCCCATTCTCCCTTACGGAGCTCTCACTCCTCTCCTTTTTCTTTCTCGAATATCTCTACTTTATAAAGTTTGTTCCAGTTCTTTCCGGTCACATAGATGTCTCCCGATGCGGCATCGTAGGCGATACCGTTGAAAACATCCGTTTCCGGCGTCCGGTCCGAAGGCTCCTGCAGGCCTTCGAAGTCCACCACCCCGGTCACCTCGCCCGTCTGCGGGTCGATGACGACCACCTGGTCGTACAGATAAAGATTGGCCCAGATGCGCCCCTCTATCCACTCCAGTTCGTTGAGCATGTCCACCGGCCGCCCCTTGGCCGTAACCTGCAGCGTCCGCACCACGCCGAAATTCTCCGCATCGCGCACATAAATTTTGTCGGAACCGTCGCTCATGTAGAGATACTCCCCGTCGGTGGTCAGCCCCCACCCTTCGCCGTCGTACACGAACGAACGGAGCGGCCGGAAATCCTCCGCATCATAGACGAACGCACGGCCCGCCACCCAAGTCAACTGGTATATCTTGCCGCCGAGGTATGCGATACCCTCGCCGAAATACTTTCTCTCCAGTCCCACGCGCTGCAGCACGCGCCCGGTCGCCGGTTCCACCCGCCGAAGCTCCGAACGCCCGTTCTGGCCCGTTCCCTCGTACAGATACCCGTCGAGCCAGAACAGTCCCTGCGTATAGGCTCCGGTATCGTGGGGATAAACGGCCTTCACGCGGTAGGTGTATTCCGCCGGTTCGCGGAAGGAGACCGGGGCCTGAGGCGCAGCAGGTGCGGCCGCAGCCCGCTTCGCCGTCCCGCGCCCGCCGCAGGATACGGCCAGCGCGAGTATAACATAAAGTACGACTATCCTTTTCATCATTTTGAAATTTACCGGAATGTACAAAGTTACGCAAAATATGCCGAAACGCATATACCGTCCCGCCAAATAGCGGCGAAACCCTCCGGCGATTGCCATAATTTTATTAATTTTGCCCAATTAAAACCGACTGGGTATGCTTACTTTGAAACAAATCCGGGAAGAGAGGCAGCGCACCGTGGAGCGCCTCGCCGTCAAGGGAGTCGATGCGGCCCCGGTGATTGAAAAAATCATAGCGGAGGACGACCTGCGCCGTTCGCTCCAGCAGCGGCTGGACGGCTGCCTTGCCGAACAGAACGCCCTCTCCAAGGAGATAGGAAAGCTCTTTGCCGCGGGACGACGCGAAGAGGCCGACGCGGCCAAGGGACGGGTAACGCTCTTGAAGGAGGAGTCGAAAAAACTCGAAGAGCAGCTCCGCGAGGCCGCCGACCGCATGAACGCGCTCATCGTTACCCTGCCCAACGTACCGACCGAAATCGTACCGGCAGGCAGGAGCGCCGAGGAGAACGAAGTGGTCAAAATCACGCCGCTGCCCGAGGCACTGCCCGAAGGGGCGCTTCCACACTGGGAACTGGCGCGCAAATATGGCATTATCGATTTCGAGCTGGGCGTGAAGCTCACGGGAGCCGGATTCCCCGTCTATAAGGGACAGGGAGCAGCTCTGCAGCGAGCCCTCATCTCCTTCTTCCTCGACCGCAACACGAAAGCGGGCTACACGGAGGTGATGCCCCCGTTGATGGTGAACGAAGCGTCGGGCTTCGGCACGGGCCAGCTTCCCGACAAGGAGGGGCAGATGTACCACGTAACGCAGGACAATTTCTACCTCATTCCTACGGCCGAAGTTCCCGTGACGAACATCTACCGCGACGTCATCCTCGACGGAGCGGAACTTCCCGTGCGCATGACCGCCTACACGCCCTGTTTCCGCCGCGAGGCCGGCTCCTACGGCAAGGACGTGCGCGGCCTCAACCGCCTGCACCAATTCGACAAGGTGGAAATCGTGCGCATCGAAAGGCCCGAAAATTCCTATGCCGCACTCGACGAAATGGTGGCCCACGTGGAAAGCATCGTAAAGGAACTGGAACTTCCCTACCGCATCCTGAGGCTGTGCGGCGGAGACATCAGCTTCACGTCGGCCCTCACGTACGATTTCGAGGTATGGTCTGCCGCCCAGAAGCGATGGCTGGAGGTCTCCTCCGTGTCGAATTTCGAGACTTTTCAGGCCAACAGGCTGAAACTCCGCTACCGCGACGCCGACCGGAAAATCCAGTTGGCCCACACCCTCAACGGCAGTTCGCTCGCCCTGCCGCGCATCGTGGCCGCGCTGCTGGAAAACAACCAGACGCCCGACGGCATCCGCATTCCCGCGGCGCTCGTCCCCTTCACCGGGTTCGACCGGATAAAATAACGGATTGCCCCGCACATGCCAGCGGCCTGCCGGATACCCGGCAGGCCGCTCTCTTTTTTCTCCCGCTGCGGCCGGCCACCCTTGCTCCGAAAGGACCACTGGCGAGAATCGCCCGGCGGTACCTTTCGTTCCCGCTCTGTCCTCTTCCTAATCCCTACATCGTTCTCTGCTTCCTCTGCCGCCGGGAAAACGGACAAAAGCCATCGGGAAAACGCACCGGTACCCGAGAAATACGGGAACGTCCCCGCAAACAGCGGACGCGGCGGAGATTTTCCGCCGCGTCCATTCCTGTTACCGAATCGCCTGTTCTCACTTCCATCCCGGTGAAACCGGAGGCTGCGGTACGAAACTCTCGGTCGAAGCCATCCCTCCCGACGTCTGCGGCAGAAGCGAAGGATAGAAGAACAGTATGTCGACCTGAGCCCCCGCATCGTTGTTCCAGAAAGCGTATCCGATGACGTCATAGCTATCCCACGACTCATCGAAGGAAACCCCGTCCGCACTCCAGGTACCGTACAGACTGTAACCATTTCCGATGTACATTCCCGAAGTAAAAGGCTCGAAAGTAACGTTCGCTCCGGCAGCCGCTACCGGAGTGCCTCCGGCGAATTCGATGCGGCCGTCCGTAAAGTAGGCCCGGACGGCATCGTCGGTCACCACGGTACCGGACACACTGTTCATCAGGCCGGAAACCAGATAGGACTTGCCGACCACTTCCTCGCGCACCGTAACGGGTTGCCAATAGGGGCCGTTCGCCTTCGCCGCATCGGTATAGAACGTCAGGGCCCAGGTACCTATGTATTTCCGGTATGCCTCGCTGTCCTCGCCCGGTATCAGGTCGAGCGTAGTGAAATCGGCGCGATAGAATCCGCCGGCCACTCCGTCGGCATCGAACGCAAGGGCTGCGACCGTATAATCGGTGAGCGGCTTGAAATTGACGAATTCACGCTCTACCGATGCCGATTCGCTCTCGAACTCCAGCAAATTGCCTCCGCCTGCAAGCGTTGCCTTCAGGTCCTCGTCGCTCACACCGCCCTGGAACGCTCCGAAGCGGACATATGCACTGCCGTCATTGACGAAACGTACGACGAACGACCGGTCGGACGCATCGACGTCCAGACTGCTCAACGCCGCCGCACTGCGCTGTACCTCCACCGTGAAAGTACAGAGTTCGCCGATGCCGTCCGCCGACTCCGGTACCGCCAGCACGACATAACGGTCGGCCTTTCCCGACGGAACCGCAAGAGTCTGAACCGCCTCGGTCGCCGGGAACACGCTTCCCACGCTCAGCACTCCCCGCAATTCATCTTCATATTCCTCCTTAAAGACGTTCTCGTAATCGGCTCCGGCATATACGGCCAGCCAATAGCGTTCGACGGCAGGAGAGGAAAATTCGAAACGAAGTTCCAGCAAGTCGGCCGCAAGCCACGCATAAGAGCCGGTCATCCGTTCCCCGCTCCGTACCAACGCTTTGGTACGGTAGGTCTCCGTCACCGGCTCCAACGGCCGATGGTCGGCATCGTAAGGCTGGGCATAAACGACATACTCCGTCTCCGGCTCCACGGAAAATTCGCCGGGAATGTCCCCGAACTGCTCCTGATACGCTTGGTTGGCCAGAATGAACTCCTCCATCGTATGACCGGCATTGTCTGCGAACCACTGTTCCAACACCGCCTTCTCCACATAGCCCGGTATGAAGGACGCGCATCCTTCCGCCATCACGAAGTTCACCAACATCCGATAGGGCGAATAGTTCTTCTGGTCGATGGTCATGATGACGGCGCCGGTCTTCTCCGCCCCGTCGAACACGAGTCCCTCGACAGGCAGCACCGTATTGCGGGCGACGGTTATCGGCGATGCCAGCGTGCGCTCGACATATCCTCCCTCCTTATCGAACAAACGGACGGTAAGCGCATCGTATTCCGCAGGCGGAACGGCGACATACACCGACAGAGGCGTATCGGAAAGCTGCGTATCGATACCCGTTACGGTCACCGAACGGGCAGTCTGCTCCGTCTTCGCATAACCGACGAAAGAACCGTCGGCACCAAAATACATCCTGCCCGAAAGATTCAGCGCCTGCTCGCTCAAATCGGTATTGCTCGTCAACATGAGTTTGGAAAGCACCGTACTGCCCGTAATGCGCAGTTCCAGCAATCCGAATACGTTCCGGAAAGCGAGACCGGATTCCGGGTCGCTGCCCGAAGCGACCATGGGATTGCAGCCCGAAGCGAACGTCCCTGCTGCATAAGGCTGTTCGGCAGGTATCTCCATAGCCACCGACCCCGAATCATAAACCGCACCTGCAGCCGGGTACGCCGCATAATACATACCGTCGGAACCGGCATCGAGCCAATCGCCGGTGAAAGTCGCCGAACGCTCCCCGGCCCCCTCCGTCAATCCGAACACGGAGCTGCCGCCGCTGTCGTTCATCAGAAGAAACGAGTCACCCTCGTTCCACACGACCGAATAGTCGGCACCCAGTGCGGTACGTGTCACCTCCGTCGTCGCACGGATGGTCATCCCGCTTTGCGGCCCTACCGGCTCCGGCCCCTGCGTACACGAAGAGAGCAGCACCGCCGCAGCGGTCACCGCCGTGCAAAGGCCGCACATCACATTCCGTCCAATCTGTTTCATAGTCCTGAATTTAAGGTTAATGTTTAGCCAAAGATAAAGATACATTTCCGCATTTAAAACATTATATATAAACGATATAAATTATCCGGAAAAGCACCGCTGCGGCGCCAGGAGGTACGGCGCACGCCTCGCCGGGAGACCGCCGGAAGCGCCACCGACAGGGATACTCCATCCTCTCCCACGGCCGGTAGCCGCCCTTTCGTCTGGCAAAATAAAATAATCCGGAGGCCGTTTATTTTATACAAGATAAAATACTATCTTTGCGAAGTTTTTAACGACACTTAAACACTAAAGAAATGGCTTACAAAATTGATGAGAATGTCTGCATCTCCTGCGGCTCATGCGCCGGAGAATGTCCCACCGAAGCGATTTCGGCCGGTGATAACTCCTATGTTATCGACGCCGACAAATGCATCTCCTGCGGCACCTGCGCAAGTGTTTGCCCGACGGAGGCTATTTCGGAGGAGTAAACCGGATATTTCCAGAATACGAAAGAGGGGTATGGCAGCGGCCGTGCCCCTTTTCGTTTCCCCTGCCGGAACGTCCTCCCCGCTTTCCGCCCGGCAGACCGCTATTTTTCGTAACTTCGCATGCAAAAAGGGAAAACACGATGAATTTCGAAACCATCCGCGGCAAAGCGCTCGACCGGGTGCCGCTCACTTTCGACGAAGCGCTGTGGCTCTACGAAACGGTCCCGCCCGCACGGCTTTTCCGCCTGGCCGACGCACTGCGCCGCAGGGCAGTGGAAGAGCCCGGTACCGTGACCTGGCAGATAGACCGCAACGTCAACATCACCAACGTCTGCATCTCGGGCTGTACGTTCTGCAATTTCCACTGCCGGCCCGGCGAGCGCACCGCCTACATCACGACCCCCGAAGCCTATGACGCCAAGATAGAGGAGACCCTGCGGTTGGGCGGCGACCAACTGCTGCTGCAGGGCGGCCTGCACCCCCGCCTCGACATCGCCTTTTATGAAGAGCTCTTCCGCGGCCTCAAGGCCCGCCATCCGGAAATCCGGCTCCATGCCCTCGGTGCCCCGGAGGTCGCCCACATCGCCCGTATCAGCTGCCTCTCGATAGGCGAGACGCTGCGACGGCTGCACGAGGCAGGGCTCGATTCGCTGCCCGGCGCGGGCGCGGAGATTCTCTGCGACGAAGTGCGCCGCCGCATCTCACCCGGCAAACCCTCCGTCGCGCAATGGTGCGAAGTGATGCGCGAAGCCCACCGGATAAACCTGCCCACCTCGGCTACCATGATGTACGGCCATGTGGAGACACCCGCCCAGCGCATCGAACACCTGCTGCTGCTGCGCGACCTGCAGGCCGAATGCCCGGAGGGCCACTACGGTTTCATCGCTTTCATCCCGTGGATATTCTGCAGCGAGGGTACCCGGCTCGAAAAGGAGGGGGTACGTTCCCGCTTCTCCCCGCTCGAATACCTGCGTCTCATCGCCGTCAGCCGCATCGTACTCCACAACATACGCAACATACAGGCTTCGTGGCTCACCGTCGGCAAGGCCACGGCACAGATAGCCCTGCACTGCGGAGCCAACGATTTCGGCTCGATAATGATAGAGGAGAACGTGGTCTCCTCGGCAGGCGCCCGCAACGCTTTCGATGCCGAAGGCATCCAGCGGGCCATCCGTGAAGCGGGTTTCACTCCACAGCTGCGCGACCAGCTCTACCGAAAGCGCGACTACGCCGCGGCCCTCTCCCGGCAGTAACCTCCGGCCCCGAAACAAACGGAACAACAGCCCTGCAAAGAGAAGGCCTGCAAAGAGTAAAACGGGGGAGTCTCCTCCCGGTACCTGCAGTTTTCCGCTCCGGCGAAATCGGCAGCATCCGGACTGCCGCACAAAACCGCCCGACACGCCGAACATTGCCGTTCCGACGGGCAGTACGGAACGAAGCCGCTCCAGGAAACAGGCATGCAGCGGAAAGGCTCGCTCAAAACACACGGGAACCGGCCGGGCCGCCGAATCGCAAAGCCCGTCAGGCACAACGGAGGAACATCCACGGACAACCCGTCGAACCGAAACGTTCCGGATGCCGAAGAGCGACAGACACAACGGAGGGGCCGCATCGGTCGATGCGGCCCCTCCGTTGCATCCGCCCCCCGGCGGACTATTTCGCGGCGCGCTTGCGCTCCGTCTCGTCAAGCAGGATTTTCCGCAGCCGCATCGCCTTGGGCGTCACCTCCACATACTCATCCTCCTTGATATACTCCAGCGCCTCTTCGAGCGAAAAGATGACCGCCGGAGCGATGTTCATCTTCTCGTCGGAACCGCTCGCCCGCATGTTGGTCAGCTTCTTCGACTTGGTCAGGTTGATGGTGATGTCCCCCTCGCGGGTGCTCTCGCCCACCACCTGGCCGCAATATATCTCGTCGCCGGGCGATACGAAGAAACGGCCCCTATCCTGAAGCTTGTTGATGGCATAGGCATACGCCTGCCCCGTCTCCATGGCTATCAGCGAACCGTTGCTGCGCATCTCTATTTCTCCCTTGTAGGGCTCGAAATCCTTGAACCGGTGCGCCATCACCGCCTCGCCGGCCGTAGCGGTCAGCAGGTTGCTCCTTAGCCCGATGATGCCCCGCGAAGGGATGTCGAACTCCAGCCTCGTGCGGCCGTTCTCCGACACCATGTTCACGAGCGTCCCCTTGCGTTTGGTGGTCATCTCGATGGCCTTGCCGGAGTATTCGTCGGGCAGGTCGATGGTCAGCTCCTCCACCGGTTCGCACTTTCGGCCGTCGATTTCCTTGATGATGACCTTGGGCTGTCCCACCTGCAGCTCGTACCCCTCCCTGCGCATCGTTTCGATGAGCACGGAAAGGTGCAGCACGCCGCGCCCGTACACCACGAAGCTGTCCGCCGTCGCACCGGGCTCCACGCGCAGGGCGAGATTCTTCTCCAGTTCCCGGTCGAGCCGCTCCTTGATATGGCGGGAAGTCACGTACTTGCCGTCACGGCCGAAGAAGGGGGAATCGTTGATGGTAAAGAGCATGCTCATCGTGGGCTCGTCGATGGCTATCGGTTCGAGCGGTTCGGGGTTGTCGTAATCGCATATCGTGTCACCTATCTCGAAACCCTCGATACCCACAATGGCGCATATCTCGCCGCACGGCACCTCTTCGGCCTTGCTCTTTCCGAGCCCCTCGAAGGTCATCAGGTCCTTGATTCTGGTCTTCACCATCGTCACGCCGTCGCGTTTGGCGAGCGTCACGTTCATGCCCGGCCGAAGTGTGCCGCGCGTCACCTTGCCCACGGCGATACGCCCCACGTAAGGAGAGTATTCGAGCGAGGTGATGAGCATCTGCGGAGTCCCCTCCACACGGGCCGGTTCGGGAATATCGTCGATTATCGCGTCGAGCAGCGGTGTGATATTGTCGGTACGTTCGCCCAGTTTGTTGGACATCCACCCCTGCTTGGCGCTGCCGTACACGGTACGGTAGTCGAGCTGCTCTTCGTTGGCATTGAGGGTGAACATCAGGTCGAACACCTGCTCGTTCACAAACTCCGGACGGCAGTTGGGCTTGTCCACCTTGTTTATCACCACAATGGGTTTCTTGCCCAGCGCCAGCGCCTTCTGAAGTACGAACCGCGTCTGGGGCATGGTCCCCTCGAAAGCGTCCACAAGCAGCAACACTCCGTCGGCCATGTTCAGCACGCGCTCCACCTCGCCCCCGAAATCGGAGTGACCGGGCGTGTCGATGATGTTTATCTTGTAGTCCTTATAGATGACCGAAACATTCTTGGAGAGAATCGTGATTCCCCGCTCCCGTTCGATATCGTTGTTGTCGAGTATGAGTTCGCCCGCCGAAGCGGCGTTCCGGAACAGATGTCCCTGGAGTATCATCTTATCCACCAGCGTGGTTTTGCCGTGGTCTACATGGGCGATGATGGCGATGTTGCGAAGTTTCCGCATCTGATATCCTTTCCGTTATACAGCCCGCCGCAGAAGCGCAGGAACGACGCCGGCAGGCAGTTATCAACACATTGGCCGGAAGCGTGCCTACACGTCTTCCGATTAGGGCGCAAAGGTACGAATAAATCGCCGATTTCATACAAAAATTTCCGTCTCTCCGACCGACGGGCAACGCCGCCACGACAGGACGGCACTCCGCACTGAAAATTATCGTCCCCATTTATGCCGATTCTAATCCAATCGGGATTATCTTTGCAACTTCAGCGAGGAATCACATATGAAGGATATCATCAATATCGTATGCGACGAAGGGGCCACGTCCCGGGTCGTGATAGGTTCCGTAGAGGAGAACTTCGAGAGCCTGCTGCCCGGCGGAACGCCCCGCATCATCATCGTGACCGACGCCAAGGTACATGCCAACAACCTGGCTTTCGTCAATGCGCACGAACATATCGTCATCGGTCAGGGCGAAAGCAGCAAGACTTTCGTCAAGCTCGAAGAGGTCTACCGCCAGCTCCTCCACATGGGGGCCGACCGGAGCACCTTCATCGTCGGTATGGGCGGCGGCATCGTGACCGACGTCACCGGTTTTGTCGCCTCCACCTACATGCGGGGCGTCCGTTTCGGATTCCTGCCCACCACCCTCCTCGCACAGGTCGATGCGAGCATCGGCGGCAAAAACGGCGTGAACCTCGACGGATACAAGAACATCATCGGAGTCTTCAACCAGCCGGAATTCGTCCTCTGCGACCCCGAGCTGCTCTCCAGCCTCCCCGACCGGGAGTTCCGGGCGGGTCTGGCCGAGGTAATAAAGGCGGGCATCATCGGCGACGCGGAGCTCTTCTCCATGGTGGAGAGGCACTCCTTCGAGGAGATACGTTCCGACGCTCCCCTGCTGCGCGAACTCATCATCCGCTCCATCCGGGTGAAGACGGCGATAGTGGAGCACGACCAGCGCGAACGGGGCGAACGGCGCAAACTCAACCTCGGCCACACATTCGCCCATGCGATAGAGAAAAGTTTCACCAACCTCTCCCACGGCGAAGCCGTAGCGGCCGGCATGGCCATCGTCTGCGACGCGGCGGTACGCGCAGGCAAGCTCGACGAAGCCACGGCGGACCGTATCCGGAACGTCATCAGCAGCATGGGCCTGCCCACGGAGTACCCGGTAGAGATGAAACAGCTGCTTATTGCCATCCGTGCCGACAAGAAACGGGAAGGCAACGGCATCTACCTCGTCTTTCCGCGTGCCATCGGCGAATGTTCGGTGGAGATGGTGAATACCGACAGCCTCGAAGACATCTTCCTCGACGCGGCGAAGGCACCCCAGAAACCGGCGCCGCAGTCCGCCGTACCGGAAGAAGCCCCGGAAGTTCCCGGAAGCCTCAGCGCCTCAGAAGCTCTTTGATACGTGCCAGTCCCGAACGTGCCATCGGTGTCGCCCCGAACCGCGCGTCGAACTCTGCCTGTGTCATCTCCAGCCACCGGCAGGCGGGCATATCAGCCGGACTGAAAAGCGGCCGGAAGCGAGGATTCGCAAAGAAAGGAGCCCGGAGGTTATAGGGACACACGTTCTGACAGTCGTCACACCCGAATATCCATCCCGCCGTAGAAGCTCCGATGCGCTGCGCAAGCGCCGGGACCCGTTCCGGATGCGGTTCGACGGTCAACCGGGAGATACACCGGCGGGCATCCAGCCCCTCGCCTGTCAAAGCGCCTGCCGGACAATGTTCCACGCACCTCCGGCACGCGCCGCAGCCGATACCCTCATAGGGCCGGTCATAAGTATCGACCGGCACATCCACCACCAGTTCGCCGAGCAGCAGGAAAGAGCCGTAACGGGGCGAGACGAGCAGCGTATTGCGTCCTATGAAACCGAGGCCCGCTTCGCAGGCGAGCCGTTTCTCCAGCAGCGGAGCCGTATCCGTAAAGGCTCTGAAACCCGTTCCGTCCTCCTTCAGTCCCAACCGCGCAGCGGTCTCGTACAGCATCTCCTTCACCGCGACATGATAATCCCCCGAACAGGCATACGACGCCACCTTGGGTACCGCCGTATCGCCGTAACCGAGGCTCGTATCATTCTTGTAGGAGACACCGCAGACCACCACCGAGTGCGCTCCGGGCATCAGTTCCGCCGGAGAGAAACGCTTCTCCACATTCCTGCGCAGATACCCCAGTCCTCCGTCGAACCCCCGCTCCAGCCACCCCTCGAAAAAGGTCTGTTCGGCACTGAAATTGCGCACACGACAGATACCGCACAGGTCGAAACCGGCGGCAGCGGCGGCCTGCTTTATTTCACGGGCTTGCAACATATTGACCATTTGCGGCAAAAATAACGATTAATAAAAGGAGTAGGAAATAAATATAATTAACTTTGCGTTGTGTAGGAAAAGGAACGGCGGGCCGGTCAGCGCGTTACGCAGCGTGCGGTCGAACGGTGCGACGAGGCGGCCGGAAGTGCAGCGGACTCGTCCGGACACAGGCAGGCGGCCGCGCCTCCTACGGAACGCAAGAGCCCGCGGCAAGGGTTCACAACATATCATTTCCCAATGGAATTCCAGACTCTCAAAGAACTATATGCCCACAGCATCAAGGCCTACGGCAACCGGCCTTCGTTCTCGATGCTCGAACGCGAATCCATGACGTACAACGATTTCGACGACCGGGTGGAGTACGTGCGCGGTATCCTGCTCGGAGCCGGCATCGGCAGCGGCGACAAAGTGGCGCTGCTGAGCAGCAACATGCCCAACTGGAGCGTCTGTTATTTCGCCATCGTCACCTCCGGCATGGTCGCCGTTCCGATACTGCCCGATTTCTCCGGCAGCGAGCTGGACATGATAATCACCCATTCCGAAGCCAAAGCGCTTTTCGTATCCGACAAGCTCTACACGCGCATCTCCAAGGAGGTGGTGGAACGGATGAACATCGTGGTACGCACCAAGAACCTCGGTATCATCGCCCGCACTTCGTTCGAACTCGGGGCCATGACCGAACCGAAACCGGAAGACCTGGCGGTGATAATCTACACATCGGGAACGACCTCTTCGCCCAAGGGCGTCATGCTCACGCACTACAATCTCGCGGCACAAATACAGATGGACCGCGACCTGTTTTTCGTGAAGCCGGACGACATCTTCCTTTCGATACTCCCCCTCTCCCACACCTACGAATGTTCGCTCGGCATGCTGCTGCCGTTCATGTGCGGCGCTTCGGTGGTGTACGTAGACAGACCGCCGACGGCATCCAACCTGCTGCCCGCGCTCAGGGAGGTACGCCCGACGGTGATGCTCAGCGTCCCGCTGGTCATAGAAAAGATATACAAAAGCCAGGTGGCCGGGCGGTTCAATTCGTCGGGCCTCCTGCGGAAACTCTACGGGAAACCGTTCTTCAGAAAGATGATACACCGCATAGCGGGGCGGCAGCTTTACAAACTCTTCGGAGGACGGCTGCGCTTCTTCGGCATCGGCGGAGCGAAGCTCGACACGGAGGCGGAACGGTTCCTGTCGGAAGGAAAGTTCCCCTACGCCATCGGCTACGGCCTGACCGAAACGGCCCCGCTGATTGCCGGAGCGGTACCGTCTAACGTGCGGCTCGGCTCTACGGGACCGGTACTGCCGGGTATCGAGGCACGGCTCGAAGATACGAACGAATTCGGCGAGGGGGAACTCGTGGTCAAAAGTCCCTGCACAATGCTGGGATACTACAAGAATCCGGAACTCACCGCGGAGGTTTTCACTCCCGACGGTTGGTTCCGCACGCGCGACCTCTGCGCCTTCGACCCGGACGGATTCCTCTACATCAAGGGGAGGCTCGGCAGCATGATAGTCGGGCCGAACGGCGAGAACATCTACCCGGAGGATATCGAAAGCGTTCTGAACAGCCATTTTCTGATAAGCGACTCCATCGTGACGCAGGAGCAGGGCAAACTCGTGGCGCTCGTCCGTTTCGACCGGGCCGAACTGGAGAAACGCTACCACGAATTCCGAGACGACCTTGCCACGACCATGGAGGATATCAAGGCCGACGTGATAAAATACGTCAATTCGAAGGTCAACAAATCCTCCAAAATAGCCACCATCGAGGAGCAGGAACACGACTTCGAAAAGACGCCTTCCCATAAAATCAAACGCTACCTCTACACCCGCAAACCGAAGGAAGAGAAGGAACACCCGCAAACGCCGGCAGACAAACGGTAAGAAGACCAGACGTTCGTTCCGCCTGTAGGAAACGAACGAAACGCTCCCCTACCCCCGGAAAGCGGCCGTTTCCCGCACCGGCCCCGTACAAGGGAGGCGTTCCGAAAAAGCCTCCTCCGTCGCCCGCCTCTTACTACGGCAGCGGCCCCGTTATCAGGCGGCACGCCTCCGCCGGGACAGCTTCGGGAAGAGTTTGCGGAAACGCACCAGATAAGCGGTGATGCTGCCTCCGGCTACGATGAAGGTCACGGCCAGAATTATCATCACTATCCCGCACACTATCCTCGGCGTCAGCGCCTCTCCAAATACCGTCACCCCGAAGAAAACGGCGGTCACGGGTTCCAGTGCGCCGAGTATCGCGGTAGGCGTGGAACCTATGTACTGTATGGCGCTGGTCGTACAAAGAAACGATATGGCCGTGGGAAAGACCGCCAGCGCAAGCAGATTGCCCCACGAATACCACCGGTCGGGGAGACACACGTCCCGGCCGAAATCCAGCCGGACGAGGAACAGCGACAGGCCGAACAGCAGCACATAGAAGGTGACCTTGAGTGTCGCCACACTCTTCAGCGCCGTCTGATTGACACCCACGATATAGATGGCATAAGCCAATGCCGAAACCAGCACGAGTACGGTTCCCGTCAGGCTCAGGGTGGTTCCGTCACCGCTCCGGTAGAGCAGCGCGATGCCGACCAGCGCGAGGACGATGCACAATCCGGTCTGCATCGTCAGTTTCTCCTTGAATACGAGGGCCATAATCAAAGCCACCAGCACCGGATAGACGAACAGGAGCGTGGAGGCTATTCCGGCATCCATATAGTTGTAACTGAGGAAGAGCGTGAGCGACGACAGGGCCACGAGAAGGCCCATGACTATCAGAGGTACTATCTCTTTCCGCTTGAGCCTGAAATCGCGTCCCCGGGCCTTAATCATGATACCCAGCAGAGGAATGGCGAGCAGATACCTGAAGAAGAGCACCGAATCGGGGTCCATCCCCTCCTTGTAGAGCGGAAGCGCGAACAACGGATTCATTCCGTACGATGCCGCCGCAACGGCCCCCAGCACATAACCTTTCAGCTTCGTATTCATGAAGAGTCTTAATTTTTCCGCGCAAATATAACGAATATATCCGGTGAAAAACCGAAAACGGACGGCGGGTATAAGCCCGGCCCGCAAATGTGATGCGGTCGAGACGACCATACCGCACCTTACGACCGGGTACGCTGCACACAAATAAAAAAGGGATTGCATCTTGCAATCCCTTTTCCTTGCTGCCGGAAAGGATACCGTGCCCCTATCCGCTTACGGACACCGGCTTGCCAAACTCTCCCGGCCAAATCCGCTTTCCTTCCTCAGAAAACCTCTTCCGTACCGAGAATCTGCGTCATGCAGTGCGCCGCACCGTATCCTCTGGTCAGGTTGGGGAGCGGTATCCACGTCACATCGACGCCGTGCGCCGCCAACGCCTGCTGCAGCTCCTGCGACTGTCCGGCGACGGCCATGATGCGGCGCGGGCCGATGGTCAGGTAGTTGTTGGCGTAATTCAGCTCGTCCGGCCGCGATATGGGAATGACTTTCACGCCGAGCGTCTTTTCGAGGAAATCTACGAAACATGCGCCTTCGACCGTCCTGCTGTACCGGCCATTCTTCCGCTCGTACACATCTACCGTCAAGTACTGCGACGAATCGGGCCCGGCCTTGTAGCGGTTTGCCGACAGCGTCACCAGGTCGCGGTCGATGCAGTTGAAATAGGTATCGAGGTGCATCTGTTCCTGTTCGAGCCAGTTGTCCCGAACAACCATGAGCCTGTCCGTACCGAGCCAGTCGTTCTCCATGAGCTGGTCGATGGCCTTCTGCGTCGTGCGCAGCCCGCATCCGATAAAGGCGCTGCTGCCGAAAGGCAGAAAGTCTCCCCCCTCGAGATAAGCCCCCTCGCCGCTGATACGGCCTATCGGCGGCATTCCTATCTTATTGAGGCAAAATTCGGCTACGCGGCTCTCCACTTCCCGCTGGGGCGAGTGCATGCGGGCGATGACCAACCCTTTGAAAGTCGCTATCATCTGGTCGCGCATGTAGAAGAGATTCATCATCGGCCGCTGCCTGTAAGTGGCCGCGAAACCGGTATTCCCCTCCGTATGCGACAGCACCACTTCCGGCTGAAGCAGGATGATGCGCAGCAGGTCCTTGGGATTGGCCTTGCGGAGCACCTCCTCCTTGTATGCCCGCTGGGCATCGCGCTGGGCAGGGATAGCATCCGTATTGTACACGAGAAACTCTCCGGCAAAGGTACGCAGGGCGTCGAGCGCCGGCCCCTCCACCGCATTACCCTCCCCGTCGAGCGTACCGTCGAGAAGCACCTCCCTAACGGTCAGTACACGGGCACCGGCCTCCGTCAGTGCCTTCCGGTAATTCCTGTGCTCCCTGGAGGCCTGGTCCACATTGAAATAATCCGCGAACAGAGCCGCATCGGGATGTATCACACCGAGAAACAGCTCCTCGGTGGGTTCATGCATCAAAATAGTCATAACTGTTCGATATCGTTTGGCGGAGCGGCGGCAGACAATCCGGCCCGGCGGCCGCCCCTTCGGTTTAATCTTTCCGGATACGGCACCGAAACGAGGCTGTTGCCGGTACCGCGTTAAAAACGTGTAAAATTAAGCAATTCCCCTCTTTTATCCAAATCCGCTGCCGCCGGCAGGCTCACACCACATCCGGTACATAGCGGCGTATCTCCCGCGCAAGTTCCTTCTCCCGACCGCCGAGCAGCGTATCGGCCAGCGCATGGAAACGGGCCGAATGGTCCTTATGGCACGTATGGCAAAGTTCGTGGACAATCACATATTCGATGAGCGGCAGCGGCAGACGCACGAGGAAGATGCTGAGTGAAATATCGTTGCGCGAGGAACAGCTGCCCCACCGGCTGCGCGTGGCACGGACGGTCACCTTTCCGTACCGGAAACCGTACCGGGCGGCGAGCTCCTCCACCATGCCCGGCAGCAGCGCCTTCGCCTCGGCACGCAGGGCACGGAGGGCTCCCTCCCTCGCCGCCGCCTGCACCTCCGGGGAGGAGGACGGCATCGAAACCGGAAACGAAACCGCTATTTCGTCCGCCGTGACATGGCACACCACCCGTTCCCTGCCCGGCTCCGGATACCAACGCAGAACGTGGGTACGGGTGGCATAAGGGGGTTCCAGCAGGCGGACAGGGTGGCTTCGTTCCATTCTTTCGAGCGCCGCGGCCACCCACGACTCTTTTGCAGCGAGGAAAGCGAGTCCCTCCCGCACGGAACATCCCGCCGGCAAGGTCAGACGCACCTCGCCCGACGGTCGGACCGACACCGAGATACGCCGTGCCCGACGGGTACCGAACACCGTCACCTCCCCGAAAACAGGATGCACTACCCTCTTCTTCACACCTTTTATATCCGTTCGGAAGCGGAACGGCAGGCACCTCCGCCCCCTCGTTCCGCCCCCGTCTTTTTTGTTCCGTCCGCCTGCCCATGCGGTTCCCCACGACCACAAACTCCGCTGACCGCCCCCGCACTCCGACAGGGCTGCTGCGACTCTCCGCACGCGGCACTGTTCCGGACGGTTCCACCGCCAAGGTCAGTGAATCCGCTGGCGCACCGCTTCAAACAGCAGCACGGCCGCGGCAGCCGAAACGTTCAGCGACTCGATGGACCCGATGATGGGTACGGCCAACTGCACGTCGCACAGTTTAAGAACCTCCTTTGAAATCCCCTTGTCCTCGCTTCCCATGACGATGACCGTCGGCTTGCCGAGGTCGGCATCGTAAATCAGCGTACGCGACTTCTCGGTCGCGGCAACTATCTGCATGCCCGTTTCGGAGAGATATTTCAGCGTATTGCGGATGCTGCCCGCCCGATGGACGGGAATCCTGTTCAGCGCCCCGGCCGAAGCCTTCACCGCTTCGGCATTCACCGGAGCGGCGTTTTTCATGGGAACGATAAGCCCGTGGGCCCCGGCACACTCGGCACTGCGGGCGATGGCGCCGAAGTTACGTACGTCGGTCACGCCGTCGAACACCACAATCAGCGGCGTTTCGTCGTCGGGCACCCGGTCGAGGATATCCTGCAACGCTACATAACCGATGGCGGCTATCTGCGCCACCACCCCCTGGTGGTTGCCGCGCGTCATCCGGTTGAGTTTCTCCACCGGCACCTCCTGCCAGCGCACCCTGTACCGCCAACAGAGGTCCTTGAACTCGGTCATGAGCTGCCCCCCGGCATCCTTTTTTATGTACAACCGCTCTATCTGCCGGCCTGACTGTATCGCCTCTGCGACCGGACGTATGCCGAAAATGATATTTTCCATACCGTACCCTCTTCTCCGTTCTCCGGATATCGTTCCCTATCTATTCCCGACCGCCGTTTGCGGCCGACCCTTCTCGTTCTCTTGCGGACTGCCCATGCCTTTCCACGGCCGCATGCCCGTTCAGAGCATCTCCTTCAACCGGTCTTCGAGCAATTCCAGCTCATATCCGAGCTTCTCCCACTCATGCACCTCGTATGCCAGCCGCTCTTTCAGGGCGTTGTACTCCCCGAACACACTTCCGTCGGAGAGGTCTATCCCGTGCGCGGCGGGGTCTGCCAGCCGTTTGTCCCATTCGGCGACTTCCGCCTCCAGACCGGTTATCCGCTGCTCCACAGCGGCCACGGCCCCCTGCGTCTTGCGGATGGTGCGTTCGAGCTCCTTCTTCTGCTGGTAATCCACCTTCTTTTTCTCCGGCTTCGCCGCAGCCGGGGCCGATGCCGCAGGCTGCCGCGCCTCTATCTCGCGCATCGACTCCACCCGGCGTTTCTCCAGAAAATACCAGATACCGCCCAGATACTCTTTCACCCCTCCGTCGCGAAACTCGTACACCTTGTCCACCAGTCCGTCGAGGAACTCGCGGTCGTGTGATACCACCACCAGCGTCCCGTCGTATTTCAGCAGGGCATTTTTCAGAATATCCTTCGAACGCATGTCCATGTGGTTCGTCGGCTCGTCGAGCACGAGCAGGTTGTGGGGTTCGAGCATCATACGGGCCATGGCCAGACGGCTGCGTTCGCCGCCCGAAAGCACCTTCACCTTCTTGTCGATATCCTCGCCCCGGAAGAGGAACGCGCCGAGAATATCCCTCAGCCGCGTGCGTATGTCGCCCACCGCCACCCGGTCGAGGGTATCGTACACGGTGAAATCACCGTTCATCAGGTCGTCCTGGTTCTGGGCGTAGTAACCCGTATTGACATTCACGCCGACCCGGATACTCCCCTCCGTAGGCCGGAGCTCGCCGACGAGCATCCGCGCGAACGTAGTCTTGCCCTCGCCGTTGCGCCCCACGAGCGCAATGCGGTCACCCTTCTCGATGGTGAATTCGGCACCGCTGAAGACATGTTTCTCCCCGAAACTCATGCCCGCCCCCTTGACCTCGGCCACGATTTGTCCCGAACGGGGCGCCGGAGGAAACTTGATGCTCAGGGCGCTCAGGTCCTCTTCGTCCACTTCGATACGGTCGAGCTTCTCCAGCTGCTTGATGCGCGACTGCACCTGATTGCTCTTGGTGGGTTTGTAACGGAACTTTTCGATGAACTCCTCCGTCTTCTCTATCATGCGCTGCTGGTTCTCGTAGGCGGCCATCTGCTGCTGGCGCCGTTCGCGCCGCAGCTCCACATACCTGCTGTACGGAACTTTGTAGTCATACAGCTTGCCGAGCATGATTTCCACCGTACGGTTGGTCACGTTGTCGAGAAATGCCCGGTCGTGCGAAATGAGTACGACGGCCCCGTTGTACTCCTTCAGATACCCCTCCAGCCACTGGATACTCTCGATGTCGAGGTGGTTGGTAGGCTCGTCGAGCAGAAAGACCGAAGGACGGCGAAGCAACAGTTTGGCCAACTCGATGCGCATGCGCCACCCACCGCTGAACTCGCTCGTGGGACGATCGAAATCGCTGCGACGGAAGCCCAGTCCGAGCAGCGTCTTCTCTATCTCCGCCTCGCGGTTGTCTCCGCCGAGAATATGGTAACGGTCCGTGGCATCGTTCAGCCGGTGGAGCAGTTTCTCGTAATCGGCACTTTCATAATCGGTGCGCACGGCAATCTCATCGGTGAGTTCGGCTATCTCCCGTTCCAACGCGATGACCTCGGTAAAGGCTCCCGCCGTCTCCTCCACGAGACTCGTGGTATCGGCCACCTTCATCTGCTGCGGCAGGTACCCCACCGTCACGTCGCCGCTGCGGGTCACCGTACCGCTCGTGGCGGGCTGCTCGCCGGCAATCACCTTGAGCAGAGTACTCTTGCCCGCACCGTTCTTACCCACCAGACCGATGCGGTCTTTGGGATTCACGAGCAACGATATGTCCTTAAACAAATCCCAGCCGCCGAAACTGACGGTCAGGTTATCTACTGAAATCATCTGTCAACCTAATCCTTTTCAAACACGCCTCTCCAGCGGCAAAAACGGTATGCGCCATCCCATGGCCGAAAGCACAACGCAACGGCGCACCCTTCGGATACCGCATCCGCCACGGTTCTCTCCCGCACATCCTGCAGCTCCCGGCACCGGCTGCCGTTACCGGGAGGACTGTGCCTCCAGCATCTTCACGATTTCCGCCTTCGGGTCGGCGGCACCGAACACCGCGCTTCCGGCCACGAGCGCATCGCAACCCGCTGCAAAGAGGTCGCCTGCATTGGACGCGGATACGCCGCCGTCTATCTCTATCAGCACCGGCAGACCGCGGTCGTCTATCATGCGGCGCAGCCGACGCACCTTTTCCCAACTGCCCTCCATGAAACTCTGGCCGCCGAAACCGGGTTCCACGCTCATGATGAGTACAAGGTCGAGCTCGGGCAGCAACTCTCCGAGCACCTCCACCGGAGTAGCCGGCTTGACGGAAATTCCCGCCTTCACACCGCACTCTTTAATCATCCGGATGGCGCCCAGCGGGTCCTGCGTCGCCTCGTAATGGAAAGTCACGAGGTCGGCTCCCGCCTCGGCAAAACGCCTGAGGTACTTCTCCGGCTCCACTATCATCAGATGTACATCGAGAAACTTCGCGCTCGCCCGACGGATGGGTTTCATCACCGGAAAGCCGAACGATATGTTGGGCACGAAGACGCCGTCCATGACGTCAATGTGTATCCACTGCGCGGCACTTTCGTCAATCATCCTCGTGTCGCGGTCGAGGTGGCCGAAATCGGCCGAAAGCATAGAAGGGGAGATAATGCGTTCCATGGCATTTTAAAACATTTGCACAAAGGTAAGGCAATTTCCGAAAAAAACGGGTAACTTTGGAGAGCTCTCCGACGAAATAAGACGATATGCAAATCTTTCTGATAATCACCGCTGTCATTTTCGCCGCCGCATGCGGCATCCTCTCCGTTCTCTGCCTGTCCCAGCGCCGCCGGCTGCACGCGCAGTCCCTGCGCATCGGGGAGGAGGAGGCCCGCACGGCTGCAGAAACGGCACGGAGTACGGAGCTGGCCGGCGAGCTGCGCGCACGGGAGCTCGACCTCGTGGCAGCCCGCAAGGACATCGAAGCGCTCACGGCCCGGCTCGACGAAGAGGGAGAGAAGCTGAAGGAGAAGAACGAGATGCTGATGCTCCAGTTCGAGAAGACCGCCAACGACATCTTCGAACGCAAGACGCGCCAGTTCAAGGATGTCAACAAAGAGTCGCTCGACATTATTCTGAAGCCGCTGAAGGACAACATCTCCGACTTCAAGCAGCGGGTGGAGGAAATCTACTCCAAAGAGAACGAGAACCGCGGCGCCCTCAAGGCGGAACTCAACAGTCTGATGGAGCTCAACCGCCGCATCACCGAGGAGACCAACAACCTTACCTCCGCCCTGCGGGGCAACAGCAAGGTACAGGGCGACTGGGGCGAAATGATACTCGACACCATTCTCGAAAGTTCCAATTTGCAGAAAGGCATCCACTATACGACACAGACCAACGTGAAGGACGCCGAAGGGAACAACCTCCGGCCGGACGTCATCCTGAACCTGCCGGACGGCAAACGGGTGGTCATCGACTCCAAGGTATCGCTCACGGCCTACGTGAACTATTGTGCATGCGAGGAGGAAGAGTCGCGCCGCCGGGCCATGGCCGAACACCTGCGCTCCGTCCGCAACCACGTCAACGAGCTGGGCCGCAAAAGCTACCAGGAGAACGTGCTCGGTTCGCCCGATTTCGTCATCATGTTCATTCCGACGGAACCGGCCTTCCTGGCTGCCGTACAGTACGACAACGGCCTGTGGGACGAGGCCTACCGCAAAAAGGTCATCATCAGTTCACCCACGAACCTCTTCGGCATGCTCAAGATTGTGGACGACCTCTGGAAACGCGACGACCTCGGACGCAACGCCAACCGCATCGCCCGCGAGGGGGCCATGATGTACGACAAATTCGTCGGATTCGTCACTACGCTCGAAACAATCGGCAAGAATATCGACACCATGCAGGGCAACTACGACAAGGCGATGAAACAGCTCCGCACCGGCACCGGCAACCTCGTCAGCCGAGCCCAGCGGCTCAGCGCCCTGAACATCAAAGTTTCCAAATCCCTGCCCCAGTCCATGTTGGAAGAGTCCGACGACCTGCCCGTCGAGGAGTGACCGAACGGAAACCCGCCATGCGCAGCCTCCGTACGGCCCGGTCTTCCGCTGCAGTACCCCTCCATCCCGGAATAAAGAAAAGCCGTCCCCGCACCGAACCGCTCCATACATCACGAAAACCTCCTTACGGCCCCTCCTGTATTCCATCGCTCCCGACTTAAAAACGACATCCCGACAAACAGGGCCGAATCACTCCACCGCACCGGAGAAGAAAACCTTCCCACGAACGCCGCCTGTCTTCTATCGTTCCCGGCATAGGCATATCCCCCGTCCCCCCTACCCGCACACAGAGACGAGAAATACCAAAAAACAGCGGGACGAAAGAACCGTCCCGTTTATCCTTTCCATGTTTCCGTAAATCCCGACCGACATTCGGGAAAAAGATTCCGCTCTCCCCGTTCCCCGAAAAAAACACCCCCGACACCCTGTCTCTACCGGCCAACGGCACCGCCGTCCACCTGCCGTTACGCCTCTCAGGAGGCTTTTGCAGTCTTGGCGTGCGGTTCTTCGGGAGCGGAGAGCCGCATCAGTTCGGCCTTGAGTTCGGTGGAAGAGAGGCCCACGTTTATCTTGCCGTTATGGGCCACGGAGATATTGCCCGTCTCCTCCGACACCACCACGATGATGGCATCCGTCGTTTCGCTGGCGCCGAGAGCAGCCCGGTGTCTCATGCCGAACGAAATAGGTACCTCCGAACGGGTGGAAGGCAGCACGCACTTGGCCGCCACTATCCGGTTATCAGCTATGACTACCGCCCCGTCATGCAACGGAGAGTTCTTGAAAAAAAGGTTCTTGACCAGCGGCGTGGAGATGATGGCATCCACACGGACCCCCGAATCGATTATCTCCTGCAAGTTACCCTCCGTCTTTATCACTATCAGAGCTCCCGTTTTCGTCGCAGACATATCGCCGCATGCACTGACTATCGGGTTGATGTATTCGAGGTCCGCCACTTTGCCGCTCCCCTTAAAATCGAATATGCGTCCGAGAAAAGAGCGCTGCCGGTCACGGAACTGATTGCCCCACACCTGCAGGAAACGCCTTATCTCCGGCTGGAAAATGATGACCAAAGCGATAAGACCGACACTGGTCAGACTGCCGATAAGCGACGTCAGCAGCTCCATGTTGAGGGCACGGACGACGATATAGACGACGAAGAGCAACAGGATACCGGAAAGGATGCTCATCGCATGCGTACCGCGCAACACCTTGTACAGGTAATACATCAGCATCGCCACCAACACGATGTCAAGGATATCGACGAATGTTATCCGGATGAAATCCATACCAGCCTCTATTTGAAACACAAAACTAAATAAAAAAACGGGACATGTCAATAACCGCAGCGGGAAAAAGAGCCGGCCGGCAGTCCGGCCGTTTTCAAAAAAACGCCTGCCGAATGAACCGGAACAGAAAGCCGGAGCTGCCCTTTCGGGGCGGCTCCGGCTGCAACAGGTCCGGAATATCCGGATGATATTACTTCGCCGTCTTTACGGGGGCTGCCGGCGCCTTGGCCTTGCGCGACATCAGGTCATAGGAGACCGGCGTCGCAAGGAAGATGGAAGAGAGCGTACCGATAACGATACCGAACATGAGGGCGAATACAAACCCGCGGATAACCTCACCGCCGAAAAGGAAGATGGCGAGCAGCACCACGAACGTCGTAGCCGAAGTGTTTATCGTACGGGACAGCGTATGGTTTATCGCATTGTTGATATTGTCGAACATCGAACGTTTGGGATACAGTCCCATATACTCCCTGATACGGTCGAACACCACCACCTTGTCGTTGATGGAGTAACCGATGATGGTCAGGATAGCCGCAATGAACGACTGGTTCACCTCCATGCTGAAGGGCAGGATGCCGTAAAACAGGGAGAAGACACCGATGGTCAGGAATGCATCGTGGGCGAGGGCGATGACGCTGCCGGCACCCCACTGCCATCTGCGGAAGCGGATGATGATATAGATACCGATGGCGAAGAGGCCGATGAATACCGCGATGAACGAGTTACGGGTAATGTCGCTCGCCACGCTCGGGCCCACCATGTCGGCGGAGATGATACCGTAGGGATTGGTCGCCGTCGAATGGAACTCTTCGAACGTCAGCGGCGTAGCAAAAAGCGGTGCAAGCGCCTCGTACATCAGCCGCTCTACCGTGGTATTCGCATCCTGACTGTCATCATCGTATTTGTACTGCGTAGTAATGCGCTTCTGCATCTGCGCTTCCGAGCCGAACTGTTTCACCTCAAAGCTCTTGTAGGCAGCATCGCCCTCCACGTCGTCCGACATGAAAGTCTGGTCGAGCGCATAGCGGACGTCGTTGTCGGAGATGACCTGGTCGAACCGTATCACGAAGGTACGGCCTCCGGAGAACTCCACGCCGTAGTTGAGGCCGCGGGTCATCAACGACACGGCGGCTATCACGATGAGCAGCAGCGATACGCCGTATGCCCACTTGCGGATACCGAGGAAATTGACATGCACGTTCTGGAGGAAATTCTCCGACCACTTGTTCGAGAAGCGGATGTTCTTCCCGCGGCTGAGCATGCCCGTAAATATCAACCTGGTGATAAAGAGCGAAGTAAAGAGAGAGGTCAGGATACCGATGATAAGCGTGGTAGCGAATCCCTGTACGGGGCCGTTACCGAATACGAAGAGGACGATACCCGTGATGATAGTCGTCACGTTGGAGTCGATGATGGCCGACATGGCGTTCTTGTATCCTTCGTTCACGGCGAGACTCAATCCCTTGCCGCCCCGCAGCTCCTCTTTGACACGTTCGTAGATGAGGACGTTGGCATCCACCGCCATACCCATCGTCAGCACGATACCCGCGATACCGGGCAGTGTCAGCACGGCTCCGAACGAAGCGAGCACTCCGAACAGGAAGAAGAGGTTCGCAACCAGTGCGATGCTCGCCACCATACCCGCTTTGTTGTAGAACAACATCATGTAAATGAGGACGCAGCAGAAAGCTATCACGAACGAAATCATGCTCGAATTGATGGACTCCTGTCCGAGCGACGGACCGACCACCGCCTCCTGGGTGATGCGGGCCGGCGCCGGCAGCTTACCGGACTTCAGCACGTTGGCAAGGTCCTTGGCCTCCTGAATGGTGAACTGTCCCGAAATGGAGGAACGTCCGTTGGGTATCTCGCTGTTCACCCTCGGTGCGGAATAGACATAGCCGTCGAGCACGATGGCAATGAATTCGCCGATGTTATCGGCCGTCATACGGGCCCAGGTTTTGGCACCGGTAGGCGTCATGGTCATGGAAACCTCGGCAGCAGAGCCTTGCTCGGCGAAATCGCCCTTCGCATCGGCTACTGCGGAACCGTCCAGCGGAGCCTTGCCGTCGCGCGTATTGGCTTTGATGGCATAAAGTTCATAGGTGGTTTCGGCCGGGTCTATCGGTTTCACGCCCCACATGAGTTTCACGTCGCGCGGCAGCAGCATACGTACCTGCGGGGTGTTGAGCATCGAATTGACGGCGGCGGTATCATACGATTTCGCATACCCTATCACCGGGCCGTTCATTATCTGGCCCGTTTCGCTCAATGCAGGGGAGAGTTTCGCGAAGAGCGGGAATTCATCCATAACCGCCTCATCGGCCCCCGTCATGGCAGCGGCATCGGGCCGGTTCTCCAACTCGGCCAGCAGGTCCTGCTCGGCACTCTCCTCACTGACTGCCACTTCGGTAACCTGTCCGTCGGTTATCTCGGTCACGTCCACCACCTCGGTATCCTGCAGCGCCTGCTGTTCCTCTCCGGCCGCTGCGGCATCGGAAGCCTTCTGCAGCTCTTTCACCACCGCATTGGCCTGTTCAAGCATCGGGAATATCTCCGTATTATTATAGGTAAGCCAGAATTCGAGTGACGCCGTTCCCTGAAGAAGCTTGCGTACGCGTTCGGGCTCCTTGACACCGGGAAGTTCCACGAGGATACGGCCCGAGGCCCCTATCTTCTGGATATTGGGCTGCGTGACGCCGAAGCGGTCGATACGGCTGCGCAGCACGTTGAACGAGTTGTCTATCGCACTTTCGGCCTCTTCCCTCAATACACGGATGACCTGTTCGTTCGTGCTGGTGGGAGTAATCTTTTCGCGCAGCTCCTGGGTATTGAAGATGAGCGCCAACGGAGCATTGCCCGAAAGGTCGGCGTATGCACGCGAGAAGAGTGTAATAAAATCTTCCGCACTGTTCTTCTGCTCGCTCCGTGCCTGCGAAAGCGCCGCATTGAAGATGGGGTCCTGACTGTCGTTGGACAGGGCTCTCACCACATCTTCGACGGAGATTTCGAGCATGACGTTCATACCGCCCTTCAGGTCGAGGCCGAGGTTTATTTCCCTCTCTTTGACCTGTTTGTAGGTGAAGCCCAGGAATACTTTCTGGGATTTGATAGAGTCGAGGTAAGACTGCTGCCTCTCCTGCTGGAGTTCGACGGGGAACCCTTCGGCATAGCGGGCGGCCTTCTTCTCGATGTTCCGTGCCACGAATGTGAACGAAAGCTGGTAAGCACAAGCGATAGCCAAAATAATCGCAATTGCTTTGATAGCGCCTCTGTTTTGCATTGTAAGTAAGAGTTATTATTTTTTCAGTTAATTGCGTCGCATAAGCCGCAGCCGCACGAGGAGGCTGCAGACACTCTTCCCAATAGTGCGCAAAAATAGATATTTTTTCGTAAAATACAACAGGGTATCAGCCACTATTCGCATCCGGAAGGGGAAAAAGGGAGCCCGGCGGGAGAGAAAAACGGAACGGGGCCGCCCTTCCGGACAGCCCCGCCAACCGATGTCCGTCTGGAACGGACAGTATTTTCTTCAAAACCCGGCCGCGTCAGTTCGCCTGCCGCTCGTCGAGGATGCGCTTTGCGCAGTCGAGTATGGCCGTATCGTCCAGTGTGACGACGCCGCCGTCGGGCCCCGGTTCAAAGTGTACACCCACGGTATTGCCGCTCTCGAAATGGCGTCCGCCGAAGTAATTCCTCACTATCTCTACATCCACTCCCAGTTCATCCGCAATACGCTGGGTGCTGCCGCTCGGAAGCTGGTCCTTGATACGGCGCAACTCATTAAAGGTTATTGTCATAGCTATATGGTTTTATGTGAAATATACATCCAACGATTTAAAGATAACAAAAAATTCCGGACTAAAAAAATGAAACGTATCTTTTTTGTCATTCATAATTAACAGCCGTGCAACACGCCCTTCCGAGGAGTATTCCGGGTCTTCATCCATAAGAACGCCGGAGCGGACGGTTTAGTCTGCCGGTGACAGTCCGCATGTCACCTTTTCTGGCAGCGGGACTGACATGCCACCTCCTTTTTGTCAGTTTCACGGGACTTTGCGCGGTTGGCATAAAGATTGAAGTTCTCAGGACAAACCGAAACGGTAAGACGAACGGAAATTAAAGAAATAACTAAAACAATATATCAATTATGGCAAAGATTATCGGAATCGACTTAGGAACAACCAACTCCTGCGTAGCAGTAATGGAAGGCAACGAACCCGTTGTGATACCCAACAGCGAGGGGCACCGCACCACCCCGTCCATCGTGGCGTTCACCGACAGCGGCGAGCGCAAAGTGGGCGACCCGGCCAAAAGGCAGGCTATCACCAACCCGAAGAACACCATCTTCTCCATCAAGAGATTCATGGGTGAGAACTGCGGGCAGGTGAAAGGCGACATCGAGCGCGTCCCCTACACGGTGGTATGCGAGAACAACATGCCGCGCGTGGAGGTGAACGGGCGTAAATATACTCCGCAGGAGATTTCGGCCATCATTCTCCAGAAGATGAAGAAGACGGCGGAAGATTACCTCGGTACCACGGTGGACGAGGCGGTCATCACCGTACCGGCCTACTTCTCCGACTCGCAGCGTCAGGCCACCAAGGAGGCGGGCGAAATCGCCGGTCTGAAGGTACGCCGTATCATCAACGAGCCTACGGCCGCCGCGCTGGCTTACGGTCTGGACAAGGCCAACAAGGACATGAAGATAGCCGTGTACGACCTGGGAGGCGGTACGTTCGATATTTCCATTCTGGAGCTGGGCGACGGCGTCTTCGAAGTAAAATCGACCAACGGCGACACGCATCTGGGCGGCGATGACTTCGACCACGTCATCATCGACTGGCTGGCAGAGGAGTTCATGAAGAATCACAACATCGACCTGCGCAAGGACCCGATGGCGATGCAGCGCTTGAAAGAAGCTGCCGAAAAGGCGAAAATCGAGCTTTCGAGCTCCACGCAGACGGAAATCAACCTGCCGTACATCATGCCGGTAGACGGTATTCCGCAGCACCTGGTCACGACGCTGACACGGGCCAAATTCGAACAGCTCAGCGACCGATTGATACAGGCCACCATCGAGCCGTGCCGCAAGGCGCTCAAGGATGCGGGTATGCAGGCGAAGGATATCGACGAGGTTATCCTCGTGGGCGGTTCCACCCGTATTCCGGCCATCCAGAAGGTCGTACAGGACTTCTTCGGCAAGACGCCTTCCAAGAACGTGAATCCGGACGAGGTGGTAGCCATCGGCGCGGCTATACAGGGCGGTGTACTGACGGGCGAAGTGAAGGACGTGCTCCTGCTGGACGTCACCCCGCTGTCGCTGGGTATCGAAACCCTGGGCGGCGTCTTCACCAAGCTTATCGACGCCAACACGACGATACCTACCCGCAAGAGCGAGGTCTTCTCGACTGCGGCCGACAACCAGCCCTCCGTGGAGATTCACATCCTGCAGGGCGAACGTCCCATGGCACGCGACAACAAGACCATCGGCCGGTTCCATCTGGACGGCATCCCCGCCGCACCGCGCGGTGTGCCGCAGATTGAGGTGACCTTCGACATCGACGCCAACGGCATCCTCAACGTATCGGCCAAGGACAAGGGTACGGGCAAGGAGCAGAACATCCGCATCGAGGCCTCCTCGGGGCTTACCGAACAGGAGATACAGCGGATGCGCGACGAGGCGAAAGCCAACGAGGCCCGCGACCGCGAGGAGCGCGAGAAGGTGGACAAGGTGAATGCGGCCGACACCCTCATCTTCTCGACCGAGAAGCAGCTCAAGGAGTACGGCGACAAGATACCGGCCGACAAGAAGGCCAACATCGAAAGTGCGCTGGCCGAACTGAAAGCCGCACACGCCGCAGGCAACGTGGCCAACATCGACTCGGCTACCACGCGGCTGAACGACGCATGGCAGGCGGCTTCCCAGGATATGTATTCAGCCCAGCAGCAGGCCGGCGGTGCACAACAGGGTGCACAGGATGCCGGAACGCAGCACGGTACACCGAACAATGCGGGTGGCAGCCAGAACGACGGCGGCGTGACCGATGTGGAATTCGAAGAGGTCAAATAAGACGGACGATACGCCCGGCCGTCTGCGGACGGTAGAGGGACTCCGTAACCATAGAAACGATTAGACGAAAAGGGACAGGTCATTGCGGCCTGTCTCTTTTTTTATCGTTTTCCGTGCCCGCGCAACGTCTGCCGGAACATGCTCCGACCGAGCACATGAATCCTCACCGATGCAAAATCCTTTGCGACAAACCTTTTGAATCGCCCCTATGCCACCGTAACGACACGACGGAGCATATAGCGACACGCCGAAAAGCAATCCTGCCCCGACGAAAAGTCATTCGTGCCATGCCTTCCGAGCCATTCGTTTCCACCGCATCCTATGCGGTCTGTCCTCATCCACTCCGATACGGCCCTGCCCTGTCATACCCGACGCCCCGCCCCGTGTCTTTCAGCTCTTCTCCAGCTCTGCCCGACGGGGCACAAACCGTTCCTGCCACCGCTGCCCGTACAAACCGGCTCTTCCCGGCCGCAGCGCTCCGAGCCCGAACACCGGCCCGCACACCGTACACCCGGCCCGAACAGGAAAAGACGACCGGCCTCCGAACCCCATCGCCCCAAACACGAAACATCACCCCGGACATGAAAAAACCTGCCCGAAAGGTGCGAGACCCTCCGGACAGGCGTGTGCGGCCTGGTAAAAACCTCTATTTGTCAATTCCGGTCATTATGAAACGGCCTGCGCCGCGTGCCGCCCGCGGCCGGCCGGTTGTCGCACATCCGAACAATCAGTAAACTCCTACGATATCGAAAGTCCCCTCGAACGAACCTTTCACGCTGTACAGCGCATCGCTGCCGAAATCGAACGAGATGTTGTACGTTTCGCCGGTACGTTTCACCGTCATGGTGCCGGTCGTGATGCAGGCGTCGCCCGTGACGGTGTCGTCGACCTGCCGTATAAACCACGTATGCGACTGCGCATACGGTGTTCTGTATCCGCCGCTGATGTTGAAAGGCACATACAAGGCACTATCGGAATAGAAGTTATCGACCACCTCATAGGTACCCTCCGGCAGATAATAGACCCCTTCCTCGTTCTTGGCGATGGCCTCTGAAGCGAGATACACCTGTATCCGGTCGCCCGTTCCGTTGAACCGGCCGTAATTGAGATCGAACTCCAATCCTTCATTCCAAAAGACCAAATCCCACAACGAATAATCCTGACCCTCACGTGCCGTATACAGCAGTATCTTGGAGTGCGTCAGCGTCCCGAAATCGACATCCTCGGCCAGCGTGCTGTCGAACTCGGGTTTTCCCTCCTGCGTCACCGGTATCTCAAACGGGCCGATTCCCTCGGCATCGGCCGTAATGCGCACGGTGCAGCGGCGCGCCTCGGACGAGGTGTTTTCATTCCCGTCAAGCACCTGAATGACTGCCCGTTCATCCGTTTTCACTGCATTCAGCCATCCGGCAGAATCGCCCTCGTACTCGACGGAGATGTTCCACTCCACGTTTACGGCCTCGATATCTATGTAAATCGGATTGTTATCGTTATAGGACAAAGTGAATCCCTCCTCGGGCAGTGTACCGCCATCGTAGGAGAGCGTCAGCGAGGGAGGAAGCACCTTCCCCTCCTGTACCACGCGGACCGCCTTCGGCGAAGCGGAACGCTCGCTCGGCGTCACCGTGATGTCGGCGGTACGCTCCGACGTATCCGGATTGTCGGCCGCCGAGACCGTAAAGCCGCCTGCCTTCTCCGTCACGGTAAGCCAGTCGGCCTCCGTCGACGTACTCCACGTAAGGCCTTCGCCCTCGGTCGTGACGGTCACCTCCTGCGGGGCCGCACCCTCCGCACCGAAGGTCAGCGAGGCCGGCTCGACGGTCAGCGAATAAACGACCGGAGCGGGATTGCCCTCCTGTTTCACGGTCACGTTCTTGGCCTTTACGTCGTCGTTATCCGTCGGCCGGACGGTGACGGAGGCGGTACGCGCTTCGGCCGCCGGGTTCGCGGCGACCGTAACCAGCAGTTTTCCGGTCGTTCCGTCCTCCACCGTAATCCAGTCGGCCGTGGAGGGCAGTACATATTCCCACTCCACACCCACAGCGGTCACGGTAATCTCCTGCGGAGCCGTATCCTCCGCGCCGAAGGTCAACTGCGAGGGAGATACCTCCAGCGACGCCTCCTGTACGCCCTCATTCTCGGGCGAACATGCCACGGCAACCAATGCCGCCGCCAAAATACTTCCTATCTTTTTCATCTCGATTTTGCGTTAAAAGGTTACGAATTAAAAGGTTAGTCATCGAAATCCCGCTGCCGGCAGCAGACCGGAGGCTATCCGGCCCCTCCGGCGCCCGGCGTTTCTGCCGCACGGACGCCGTCTGCGGGCCTCCCTTACACCAAAAATAACCTCTATGAAAAAAACTGCTTCAACATGAAAAGCCATGCTCACATCACTCGCCTACAGGCGTCACATACCACCCCAGATGCTGCAGCCCTATCCCGGCCATCTCTACCGTATAGTACCCGTGCAGACGGCCGTTCGGAGCCATATAGCGCACCCACGCAGAGGCAGGGACATGGATTCCGTAATGCTGGTAAACCCATTCGGGCAAGGTACCGAGATAAGTGCCGGCATTCAGGTCATAGACATGGCCGCCCGTGAAGAACGCGTACCCCTCGGAGATAAAAGCGATGCCGTCGTCCGTCACGGCAACCCCCACGCATTCGCCCAGGTCGTCGATGATGACGGTCTGCTCCGTCTCGGTATTGTAGAATGCGGCGCGTTTCTCCAATATCCAGTCCGTCCTATTCTCGGTAGGCGTTTCGGTACGGTACATGCTGGCCAGCCACTTGCCGTTGGGGCTTACCTTCGTATGCTCCGCCGTACAGGTCAGGCCATTGACCATATTGAGGTCGTATTCGTTTCCCTCTACATCAATCATCTTGACCGGAGTCACCTTGCGCACGTCCTTACCGGCATAAGCCACCTGCCACTCGCCGTTCACCCGTTTCCAATAGACCATGCCGAAATCGGAGTTCTCCCACGTACTGCCGTAGATGACGCTGCCGTCGTTGGAGATGCCGCGTCCCAGAATCCCTGTCGTAAAATCCTCGTCCCTGTAGTTTTTTTCGGGCATGGGGAGCAGTTCGGGCACCCCGTCGGTCCAAAGTACCGGCCGGTAGAAACCTTTTCTCTCTGTAACATACCCCACCCAGTACCTGCCGTCCTCGGAAGTCCGCGAAACGTGGGGCCACGATTCGCATCCGTCGATGCGCTCTACGAACGAAGCATTGCCGTCGAGGTCTATCATCAGGCACTCCCCGGTCATACCGAGATTGATGAACAACACCCCCTGGTCGGTCACGGCCTGCGTACTGAAAAAGTCGTACTGGGATTTAAAGAAGGGACCCACTTCGGTCACTTCGCCGGTATCGAGGTCGATGAAAGAGACCGTATAGCGGAACCCGGCCGCATCGCTCTCGTCGATGAAAGCCGTATAACCGGCCACGTACTTCCCGCCGGGAGACATCACTCCCCCGTTGGCTAGGGCGTCCAGCCTGCGGTAGGTAGCAATCTCGCTGTCGGGAGCCAACTGCACCACCTTGATGTGCTGCACGGCCTGCCCGGCCTCAACGGTCACCGTCGTACTCCGCTCCGCCGACGCATCGTTGTCGGCCACGGTGATGGTCAGCGTCCGGCCGTCGGTACGTTCCGCCGTCACCCACGAAGCCTCCGACTCCACCGTCCACTCGGTCGGCGATGTCTTCACTTCGATGGCCAGCGGTTCGTTTCCTGCGCCATGGAAGGAACACACCACCTGGCTGAGATTCACGAACTGACGCTCCTCTTTCACTTCCGTGGTACAGGCCGCAAAAGCCGCTGCAAGTACCGGCAGGACAAAAAGCAATCCTCTCTTCATACTTTCGTTCTTTTTAGAGTTAATGATTTAGAGTTGACGCCACCAATCGTCACGCCGGCCGGACACATGACTTTTTGTAGCAATACAAACTTATAAATAATATAAAATACATAATATAGCATGTTAAAAGATTTTCATCTTTTATACTCTATGTAATTTTTCACACACACGTTAAAAGTATAGGAACAGCGGTCCGGCCGGAAGCAGGAGCCGCAAAATGCCGGACAACACACAACACACTGATATGCAACACATCCGGCAGTCTTACCGAAACCCACCGGGCGGGAAGACACAAAAAATCCGGGCGGCCAATGCCGCCCGGACCACTCTCCGTATAATCCGCGGTTCCGGTTCCGCTCACACGGAAACGCAAACCGGGTAAATCAAACTTTCGGAACGCGCCGTCAGAAGTAGAACGACAGGAAGATGTTGCCCGTCGCCGCAGTACGTACGTTGAAACCGTTGGTAGGCGTCGTGGAGTCGTGACGCTTCACAGTGTTCTCCTTCACGCTGTTGCTGGCCGTATCGAAATACTGCGTCTTGTACTCGCTCTCGCCCTGATTGACATAGGCGATGCCGAGTCCGAGTTCTCCGCCCACGGACATCTTGGGTGCGAAGAAATACTCCACGCCCACGAAACCGAATACGCCCACGCTGATGACCGGCGACCCCTTGACATCTATCGTACGTTCGCTGACCTGAGCCTGGCTGTCGGTATTGAAGTTCCAGGTCCACGGGTCGGGATAGGTCGCGCTCATCTCGTTACCGTACTTGTAGTGGGTGGTCACGTTGTTGTAGGATGCGGTGAGCTGAGCCCCGTAGAAGCCTTGCAGACGGCCGTAACCGCGCCTCCACTCGTAGCCGACGTTAATGCCGAAGCCCTGGTTGCTCTTCTCCATGCGGTCGGTGACGGTAGCGCCTGCCGCCGTATTGCTCGTGGGGTTGCCATAATAATAGTCCGTCCCGAAATTAACGGTCAGGCCGGCACGGATAGCCTGGTTGTCGGCCGTGAAGAACTTCATGTTGAGGCCAGCTCCGAGGCTGCTGAACGTGGGAGCCGAATTGGAACCGTCACGGGTGAACATGTTGCCCAGATAGGTAAAGAACGGAGTCGTACTGATACCTATCGACATGTCGCCGGCCTGGGGAAGGATGGGGGCACCCTTCTTGTTGGTAAGAACCGGTTTCTCTTCGACCACGATAAGGGTCTGGGCCGATGCCGTAGCCGCTACACACAGAATGGCTGCAAGCGAGATAAAAAGTCTTTTCATAATTCAGATAATTTAATTGGTTTAACGAAACTAAATGGTTTCTCTTTCTTACGAGTTTTGCAAATATTAAACCAAATGCGTGCCACACCTCCCTTTTCGGGCCGCCGACAAAGGCAAAAACCCTTCCGCCTCACGGCTGGAAGGGTTCAATTTCATCATAATCAACCTATTGCCCGTCAAAGATTCTCAAGGCAGTAATCGACCATTTTCTGCCGGACATGGAAACGCCCGTTGGGTACCATCGAATGGTTGTCGTCCGGATATATCATCATGTCGAACTTCTTTCCGGCCCGCACCAGTTCATAGGCCATCTTGTAGCTGTTCTGCGGATGGACGTTGTCGTCCGCAGAACCGTGCATCAGCAGCAACCGCCCCTTCAGCCGGTCGGCATAATAAACGGGCGAAGGGATGTCGTAACCGTCGGGATTCTCCTGCGGCAGACCGTTCACCCGCTCGGTATAGACCGAATCGTAGTAGCGCCACGAGGTTACCGGGGCAACCGAAATGGCCATACTGAATACGTCGGCCCCTTTCAGAATGCAGTTGAGCGACATGAAACCGCCATAGCTCCAGCCGTATATGCCTATCCGGGAGGCATCCACGTAAGGCAGCCCGGCCACGTACCGTGCAAGGGCTATCTGGTCTTCCGTTTCGAGCAGCCCCATCTGCCCGTAGGTAAGTTTCTTGAACCATTCGCCCCGACCGCCCGTACCGCGCGGGTCCATGCAGACCACAAGGTAGCCCTGCTGCACGAGGGCATCCTCCCAGTCCACGAACCAACGGTCGAGCACCTGCTGCGAGGCCGGCCCGCTGTACTGTGTGAAGAGTACGGGATAACTCCCGCCTGGGTCGAAATCCGCCGGTTTGACGATATAGCAGTTGAGTTCTATCCGACGCCCCTCGTGGGTAACGGGAAAGGTAAAGAACTCCCTGACCGGATACCCTACCGAGGCGATGTACTCCTTCAGTTCCGCATTATCCTCCAGCGTACGCAGCAGTCGGCCCCGGCTGTCGTGAAGCGTCACCGTATTGGGCATCGAGGAGTTGGAGAAGTAGCTGATATAGTATTTGCACCCCTCGCTCGGCGCGATGGCATAGGTGCCCTCACCTTTGGTGAGCCGACGTTTTCCCTTGCCGTTCGTCCCCACCACATAGAGGTTGTTGCGCAGCGGGGAGGTCTCGTTGGAGAGGAACCACACCCGCTCGTCCGTCGCACATACGAGGCTGCGCACCTCCCATTCGCCCTCGGTCAGCGGATAGAGGAAACCCCTCTCCATGCTGTACATATAAAGGTGCGAAAAACCGGTACGGGTCTCGTTCTTCACGATGAAACGGTCACCGTCGGAGAGGAAAGTCACCGTTCCCATGCCGATGTTGTCGATGTATTTGTCCGAACGCTCCTCGTATATCATCTTCCGAGTTCCCTTCAGGTCGTCCACGAAAACTTCCAGATGGTTCTGAAGCCGGTTGATACGGTAGAAACAGAGAGCGCCGGCAGGCGTCCAGCCGAAGAAGGGGAGATACTGGTCGCGCTCCGGGCCGACATCCACATGCGTCGTCCGTCCGCTCGCCAGGTCGTACACATGGAGCGAAACCGCCGAATTGGCCTCGCCCGCCATCGGATATTTGTAGGTGAAGCGCCGCGGATAGCGGGGTGCCGTCACGTCGTCTTCCGGAGTGCTTCCGTCCGGGCCGTAAAGGTCGAGTGAATAGTCGCGCACACCGCTCTCGTCGAACCGCAGGAAGGCGAGTTTCTTCCCGTCGGGCGACCAGCGGAGCGCATCCTCCAAGCCCCACTCCTCCTCATACACCCAGTCGGGCATACCGTTGATAATGTGGTTGGGTACACCGTCGGTCGTGACCGCCGTCTCGCGCCCCGTAGCCAGTTCCTTTACATAGATGTTGTTGCGCAGTACGAAGGCCACCCGCTCCCCGTCGGGAGAGAAGACCGCATACCGCAGGCTGTCGCTCTCGTGCAGCGGAGCGGCCTCACCCGATTCTGTATCGTACACCACATAAGAAGAGTAGGCCGAACGGCGATACAACGGTTTTCCGTCGAGACGGAACAGCACTTTGTCCTCCGCGGGACTAAGCCGGTAATCGGCGATGCGCTGCCATGCCGCACCGATATCTTCCGGCGAAGCCAGCACCCCCTCCCGGTCGCCCGACGCATAGGAAAAGACGACCACCCGGCCGCTGTCGAGCACCGTATAATGTTCTCCGTCCGCCATCGACCTCAGTCCCGCGACGGTGCGCTGCGCGAACTTGCCGGCAGCGATATCCGCATAAGTAAACTGCGGGGAGGCGCCGTATGCCGTACATGCGACGGCGGCCAACCCCAGCAACAATCCGAGTTTCCTCATGATAACCTGTTTATTAACTTAAATTCCAATATCCCGTCGGCCGACACGGCTCTCTCCGCCCGCCGTGCGGCACCGGAACGCCCCGATACAACCGCATACTCCGCGACTCCGCGCACTATACGCACGCTTTCAGGCTCATGTCGAGGCTCCGTATCTGGTGCGTCAGCGCACCCACCGAGACGTAATCCACACCGCATTCGGCATACGCCCGCATCGTCTCCTCCCGGATACCCCCCGAAGACTCCGTTTCGCAGCGACCGGCGATACGACGCACCCCTTCGCGCGTCATCTCCACCGTGAAGTTGTCGAACATGATGCGGTCGGCCCCCCCTGCGGCGAACACCTCGTCGATATCCTCCAGCGAACGCACCTCCACTTCGATAGGCAACTGCCGTCCGGTATCGGCCAGGTAGCCGCGCACGGCTCCCAGCGCATTGGCGATGCCGCCGGCAAAGTCGATGTGGTTGTCCTTGAGCAGTATCATATCGAAAAGTCCCATGCGGTGATTCTCGCCGCCGCCGAGCTTGACGGCCATCTTGTCGAGCACCCGCATACCGGGCGTGGTCTTGCGCGTATCGAGCACCCGGCAGTGCGTGCCCTCCAGCAGCTTCACGTATGCGGCCGTCTGAGTCGCCACGCCGCTCATGCGCTGCATGATATTGAGCACGATACGCTCCGCCTGCAGGAGCGACAGGATGCGCCCCTCCACGTAGAAAGCGATGTCACCCCGGCGCACGCACGCACCGTCCTCTATCCGCTGGTCGAAGGCCACGCTGCCGTCGAGCCGGTCGAAGACCATCCGCGCCACTTCGATTCCGGCGATGATACCGTCCTGTTTGACGAGCAACTGCATCTTCCCGCGGGCATCCGCGGGAATGGTGGCGAGCGACGTGTGGTCGCCGTCGCCGATGTCTTCCCGGATGGCAAGCTCGATGAGCTCCTCCACGAAGGGAATGTATTCCTTTTTCATACCGATTCTTTTATGCCAATATGCTGCAAAAATAATCATTACCGCCGAGCCGCACCAACCGCCGGGCAGTTTTTTCCCTTCATACCGCCCCGTTCCGTGACGGTATGCGCCGGAATACCTACCGAAAACCCCTTCCACAGCGGCAATCTCCCGGACAAGCGAAGAAGTATAATACCATAATTAGACTTCATTATAATATTTTTCATATCTTTACAGGGTAATCCACCTGCATGAACACACCCACCATATCCCAATATGCCGAAAGCGTATGCCACCCTTACGGCCGTTTCCGCACCCTCGGAGAACCGGCCGTCGAACGCGATGCCTACGGGGAACCCCTGCTCTATGCAGGAGGCAATGCGGCGGTGTTCAAAGTATGGCTCGCAGGCAGACCCTATGCGCTGAAATGCTACACCCGACCGGGAAAACGCAACGGCATGCTCTACGCATACCTCGCCGGACGCCGGACGCCGCTGCTCTGCGAAGTCCGGTACCTACCCGAAGAACTCTACATCTATGGCCCGGACGGAGAAGGGGCGTGGTACGATACCGTGCTGACCGAGTGGGCCGACGGGGATTCGCTTGGATACGCCGTAAGGAGAGCGCTCCATCACCGCGATACGGAGAGAATGGCCGCCCTGTCCCGTGGTTTCGACGCGATGGTCGCCGCACTGCTCTCCATGCCGTGGGCACACGGCGACCTGAAACCGGGGAACATCACGGTCGGGACTGACGGCACGATGCGGCTGCTCGACTACGACGCCATGTACATTCCCGGCATCGACGCGCCCGGAGCACCCGAAACGGGTACCCCGCAGTTCAACCACCCCTCCCGCAACGCCTCCTTCTTCTCGAAAAGCATCGACGACTATCCCGCGGCACTCATCTCGGCAGCACTGCGCACACTCGCCGCCGACCTTTCATTCGCCGACGGGGCCGACCTGACGGACTCGCTGCTTTTCACTCCGCCGGAGCTCTTCGCACGCCGGTCTGAGCGATATGCCAAAGCCCTCACGGAGGCGGCACGGCGGGGCGATGCCGTCACCTACCGTCTGCTCGCCCTCCTGCTCTCACCGACACCGGCACTTCCGTCCCTCGGCGGAATCATCCGGTTCGCGACGAACGGAAACGACGCGCTCCCGGCCGGAAATACCGCACCGGAACCCTTCCTGCGCGACGGTGCATGGGGATACGAAACGGCCGGACACGAAACCGTCCCTCCGCTGTTCGACACGGCTCTCCGCTTTACCGAAGGGCTCGCCGTAGTGGAAACGGGCGGCTTCCGTCACTTCATCGACCCCACGGGACACACGGCCATCGTGGGCAGCGGATACGACCATCTGAAGCCCTTCCGCAGCGGTGTGGCGGCCGTCAGACGGGCAGGCCGGTGGAGCTGTATCGACCGCCGGGGCAATCCGGTAGAGTCACCCTCCGACAACGGCCGGAAGGGTATCCCGGAAGCCGGCGGAGAAGAAAACCGGTAAAAGCCGTATCCGGCGTGGCAAGAGGAACGGGCAGCAGGAGACGGCGGAAAAAGAGCAACATGCCGGATACCGTGCGACAGGAAACGGACAGAACCCGGCCGGTCCGGCAAGGAAGACACGCGACAAACCAACAACATACGATGTACAAGGCAAAGATAACCCGAGAACACCGGACGGCATTCATCATCCTCTGCGACCGCTCCGGCTCCATGGCCGAAGAGACACGGTTCGGCGGGCAGGTCATGCGAAAGGCCGAAGCGGTCGCCTGCATCATCAACATGCTGCTCGGCGAACTCATCCACCGCTCCCGGCGCGACGACGGAATAAGGGATTACTTCGACATCGCCGTTCTCGGATACTCCGGCAGCGGAGTGCAGCCCTTGCTCCCCGCCGGCGACCGGGAACGGTTCATCGGCATCGGCGACCTCGTCCGTCTGCCTGCGCCGGTGCAGCAGCGCCGTATGCTGCGCACGCTGCCCGGCGGAAGACAGACGGCGGTGGAAATCGGACAGCGGCAGTGGATAACCCCCGAAGCGAACGGCGACACCCCCATGTGCAGAGCACTGTCGGCAGCCGCCGTACTGGCAGGAGCGTGGTGTGCCGTCCCCCGCAACCGCGACAGCTTTCCGCCCATCGTCCTCAACATCACCGACGGCGAAGCTTCCGATGCCACGCCGCAAACCCTGCTCGCCGAAGCCGGCAGCATCAAATCCGTCGCCACACGCGACGGGAATGTCCTTCTTTTCAACATCCACCTGGCCGGAAGCGGCACGCAGACCTCCGCACAGTGCTTCCCCTCGAACAGGGAGGAACTCCCCTACATCCGGTATGCCGACCTGCTCTACGACATGTCGAGCGAGCTACCCGCCTGTTACGACGACCTGATACTCGCCTCGCGCCCCGGAGCCTGCCCGCCGTTCCGGGCGGTCGGCTACAACTGTCCCGTGGAAGAGCTCTTCGCCATGCTGGCCATCGGTACGGCCAGCTCCTCCTTCGTGATATGACGCGACCGGGTCCGACCATAGCCGCCATCGCCGAAAGCCTGCTCCATCCGCAGGGAAGGTTCCGCAGGCTCTCCGGGGTAACCCCCGTCACGGACACAAACGGCGTACCCCGCTTCACCGTCACGGCGGAAACGGCGGATTTCGAGGCGGAAGCCGACGGTACGCCCTGTCTGCTCAGGTTCTCCCTCGGCGAGAATACGCGCCTGCGCCGTAACGCACAGGAACATCCCTTTCCCAAAGGCGGTGAAAGGTTCTTCATCGCCCCCTACGAATACCTGTACGAAGAGATGCTCTTCTTCGACGGTACGGGAACCCCGCAACGTACCGACCTTCTGCTCGAACGGCTCCCGCCCGGCGCCCTCCGGCTCCCCGATTTCGTCCGCACCCACCTCGACCGTAACGGAGCCTCCATCCTCCGCCGTCTGCTGGAGAGCGTGGCCGAAATGTACCGGACATTCGATGCCGAAGGTATCGTACACGGACACCTCAAAACGGCCAACATCCTCGTCACTGCCGACGGCCGGCCCACGGCCATCCGCTGTCTCCACAGCCACAGCCGCGACGCCCGAAACGACCGTTCGGCATTGCTGCGGCTCTCCCTCGCCGTCTATGTTTCGGCCTGTATGCCGCCGCTCTTCCATATGCTGTGGACCTCCCCGACAGCAGAGGCGTGGCTGCCGGCACTCTTTACACAGGCCGAATTCGACCGGAATACGCCCCTGATACGCATCGCGGCAGCCGCCGCAGCAGACAGTACCCCTCCCCTACACGCGCTTCCGCCGGAACTGCTCCGGTCACCCGGCCCCGAAGAGACCGCCGCACTGCTCGATACGCTGGCCGCACTGCCCTTCGCCCCCATGCCGTTGTTGGAAGCGCTGCTGGAAACGGCAGCGAATACCTCCGCTCACGCCACGGCACACGATATCACCGTACCCTACACGGCAACGGAAACAGCCGGCCCGCAGACGATACTCCTCGATACCGAGACATGCGAGCACATCGGACGTCCGGCCGACACGGTCGTGCGCTACTGTAAAAACGGCCTGTGGGGATACGCCGACGCGGAACTGCGGCCACTGACAGCTCCGGTGTTCACCCGGGCGGACGAATTTTACGAAGGCCGGGCCGCCGCGGGAAATACCGGCGGGGTCGGTCTGATAGACCGCAGCGGCGGATTTGTCATGGAACCGCGCTTCGAAGCGCTCGAATGGTACGGCGAATGGAACGTGGCGGCGGCCTGCCTTGACGGCGAATGGAATCTCTACGACCGGTGCGGAAAGCGGCTGACGGCCTCCGGATACGACTGGATGGCTCCGCCGGCGGAGGGGACGCTCCTTGTCCGGCGCAGGGAGCGGTTCGGGTTCATCGACCTGACCGGCCAACCCGTCACGGAGCTGCGTTACGAGGAGGCTTTCTCCTTCAGCGACGGCCGGGCACTCGTCCGCACCGGCCATACCGCATACTTCATCGACCGGGAAGGACGACGGATAAAATAACAGCCGACGTACACGGCGGCAACGGACAGGCCCGACGCAAACGGGCTTTCCGGAGACAACACACGCCCGCATTCCGCCCGGCCCGCAGACAACCGCCCGCGACAGGCAACCGAAAGAGATATGCCGCAATACGAAAAGAGGGCAAACACACGGAAGATACAGCCCTGCGGCCGGAGCTTTCCGGCTATGCAGCCGTCATTTCTGCCGGGCTATCAGCACCACGGCATTGGCCTCCACCCCCTCCTCGCGGCCGACGAAGCCGAGCCGTTCGGTCGTGGTCGCCTTGACCGACACACGAGAAACATCCACGCCCAGCACGCCGGCCAGCCTCCGGCGCATGGCATCGATGTGGGGACGCAGCCGAGGACGCTGCATGGCGATGGTCACATCGGCATTCACCACACCGAATCCTTCACCGGCCAGCAGTTCCATACACCGTTCCAGCAGCACCATGCTGTCTATCCCGGCATACTCCGCCGCCGTATCCGGAAAATGGAGCCCGATATCGCCCAGAGCGGCGGCACCGAGCAGGGCATCGCACAGCGCATGCACGGCCACGTCGCCGTCCGAATGGGCCACGCATCCCCTGTCGTGCTCCAGGTCGACTCCGCAAAGCCTCAGGCGCAGCCCCGGCGCGAGGGCATGCACGTCATAACCGTGCCCCACCCGGAGGCAATCGGCAAAAGTCCTATCCATAACAGTCAGTTTGAGGATTGCAAGTTACGCATATTTTCACTATTTTTACATTTCCTTGCCGACGGCGGGAAAAGGCTAAAATCCCGAAACAACATATTAAATGATAATCAAGGCGCTGCACAGGAGCGTGCTGCTCTCCGGCCGGAACACCCCGCCGCAAGAGGCCGGCACCGCATGCCGCAGGGCCGCAAAAACGCAAAAGCTATGTCAGAAATCAGCAGGCTCGAACCGAGGGCCGTATGGGAAATCTTCGACGAAATCACTCAGGTTCCCCGACCCTCCAAAAAAGAGGAGAAAATCATCGCCTACCTGGAAGGGTTCGCCAGAAAACACAGTCTCGACTACAGGAAAGACACGGCCGGCAACATCGTGATGTACAAGAAAGCCACGCCTTCGATGGCCGGCAAACCCACCGTCGTGCTCCAGAGCCACATGGACATGGTGTGCGAGAAGAACGCCGACGTCGCCTTCGACTTCATGACCGACCCGATACAGCCCTACATCGACGGCGAATGGGTGAAGGCGCGCGGCACGACGCTCGGTGCCGACGACGGCATCGGCATGGCCACCGCCCTGGCACTCATCACGGCCGAGGGTGTAGAGCATCCCGACCTCGAAGCGTTATTCACGGTGGACGAGGAGACGGGCCTTACCGGTGCGTTCAACCTCGGCAGCGACATGCTCTCGGGCCGCTACCTCATCAACCTCGACTCGGAAGACGACGGCGAGATTTTCATCGGCTGCGCCGGCGGCGTCGATACGGTAGCGACTTTCCGCTACCGCGAAGAACCCGCCCCGGAAGGGATGACCTGGATGCAGGCCGACATCTCCGGTCTCAAAGGCGGCCATTCGGGCGACAACATCAACGACGGACTCGGCAACTCCAACAAGCTGCTCACGCGCCTGCTGCTGGCCGGAACGGAACGTATGGACCTGCGTCTGGCCTCGTTCGACGGGGGTAATCTGCGCAACGCCATTCCGCGCGAAGCGCATGCGGTATTCGGCGTCCCGGCCGGGCAAGCGGACGAGATGCGCCGACTGGCCGGACAGTTCGCCGCGACCTTCGCCGAAGAGTATAAATATACGGACGCGGGCGTCCGGCTGGAGGTCAGGGAGGCCGGCAAACCGGCGACGGTCATCGATGCCGGCACCCAGCGCTCTCTGCTGCTCGCCCTGCAGGGCGTGGCCAACGGCGTGCTCGCCATGAGCCGTTCAATGCCTGGCCTCGTGGAAACCTCCACCAACCTCGCATCGGTCAAGTTCGCCGACGGAGGGCGCATCGTCGTGACCTCCTCGCAGCGTTCCTCGGTGGAGAGCGCCAAGGCCGATGCCGCAGCCACCGTCGGAGCGGCCTTCCGGCTGGCCGGTGCCGAAGTCGAGCACGGCGAAGGTTATCCCGGCTGGAACCCCGACCCGTCGAGCCGCCTGCTCCAAATTGCGGAGGCGGCTTACGAACACCTGTTCGGCACACAGCCCAAAGTACGCGCCATCCACGCGGGGCTGGAGTGTGGACTCTTCCTCGAAAAATATCCGAAGCTCGAAATGATATCGGTCGGCCCGACGCTGCGCGGCGTACACTCGCCCGACGAACGCCTCGAAATAGCGACCGTAGACAAATTCTGGAAATTCCTTATCGAAATCCTCCGGACGCTCTGACGGTTGCGACACGTTCCTATGTCAGGGGCCCCGTAATGAACGGGGCCCCTGTTTTTTGCATGTCGATTCGACCCATGCCTGCCGGGACAACGTACCGGCGGACGGTTGCATTCCTCCCCTACATCCCGCATCTTTCCGACACTAACGGCCGAACAATGGAATTTACAATTATTTATAATATTGACTTTTATCATCCGAAACGCTAATTTCGCGCCTTGAACACGATTTCCGAGAACCCGACCGGCTCTCGTACAGTAACTGATTAAACCTTATGAAAAGATTGTACCTGACAAGCGTATCGGCACTCCTGCTACTGACCGGATGCGAACAACTGCAATCGCTGCTCGACCGACAAATCAGCGTACCGGACACCTCGCAGCTCATACAAACCGTCTCTGCCGAAAGCACCGAAGGGGAAACCACCATCGACTTCATCACCCAGGATGCCTGGCAGGCTGCAATATCCCAACCGGGCGAGGAACGCATTCCCGAATGGCTCTCCGTATCGCCCGAAAGCGGGGACGAAGGCGGAACCTACTCCATGCACATCGCACTGCTTCCAAACGAAAACAACTCGGACCGCACCGCACTCATAACGATTACCTGCGGAAAGGACGAGGTCCAAGCAAGAATCACGCAAAAAGCGACGGACGACAGCGGAAACGGCACCGGGGACGAAGATGAAGACGAAGACGAAGATTCGCTCATATTTGCCGACGGTACCCCGCAGACCCTGACCCTCCCCGCAGCAGGCGGCGAAATCGACCTCACATTCTCCGCTTCCGGCCCATGGCAGGCAGAAATAACCGATGGGGTCGAATGGATTGTCCTCTCACAGGCCGCGGGCGAAGCCGGAGAACACTCCCTCACCGTAACCGTCGCTGAAAACGCAGCCCCGGTACAACGGGCAGCCGAGATTACCTTCACATGCGGCACCTCCGCAGTAACCATCTTAATTACACAGCAGGCAACGGAAACCATCACATTTCCGGACGGTACCCCGCAGACCCTGACCCTCCCCGCAGCAGGCGGCGAAATCGACCTCACATTCTCCGCTTCCGGCCCATGGCAGGCAGAAATAACCGATGGGGTCGAATGGATTGTCCTCTCACAGGCCGCGGGCGAAGCCGGAGAACACTCCCTCACCATAACCGTCGCTGAAAACGCAGCCCCAGTACAACGGGCAGCCGAGATTACCTTCACATGCGGCACCTCCGCAGTAACCTTCTCAATTACACAGCAGGCTGCGGAAATATAAATTGCTCGCCATCGAAACGACTTCCAGCTAAACGCTCCTGCACATCCACCGATATCAGCACACGATACGGCCTGGTCGTTACGGTCGGAGAGCGGAATGAACGCTGTCGTCCGACCGTAGTCATCGAATTTCCTGCTATCCGTCCCCAAAATACGCTCCGATTTTTACATCGGGCAACTACCGAACGGACCTTTTTCCCCGATTTTCCATATCTTTGCGCCCCGCAAAAAGCAACGACAATGGAAGATTACAGAAAGATGGCCGAAGCCAATCAGCGACGGGGCCGGGAGATAATCGCCGAAACGCAGCTGGTCGAAAGCTGGGAGGCAATCGGAGCACAGGCGAACCTCATCGGCAGCCTCTCCACGGGGCTGATGATGAAGAAGCTGGACATCGACATGCACGTCTACACCGATACGCTGTCGATAAAGGAGAGTTTCCGGGCGGCGGCCCGAATCGCCTCGCATCCGGGCATCGTCCGGATGGAATACACCAATCTCATCGACACCGAAGAGGAGTGCATCGAATGGCACGCCGCCTACCGCGACCGGGACGGACGCATGTGGAAAATGGACATGATACACATCCGGCGCGGTTCGGCCTACGATGGCTTCGCCGAACGCATGGCCTCACGCATCGGCGCCGTCCTGACCGAAGAGACGCGCGACGCCATTCTGCGGCTCAAATACGAAACCCCCGACACGGAGTCCGTCATCGGAGCGGAATATTACGCGGCAGTACTCTCCGGCGGAGTGAGGGATTATGCCGGCCTCACGGCCTGGCGCGAGGCGCACCGCGGCGACAGCCTCATCGGCTGGCTGCCCTGACGGGCCGCCCCTCCGCGACGGAGAGCATCCCCGCACATCCGGTCCGGCAGCACCCGCCCCCGGCAAGCGGCATTGTCTTTCTCTCTAACCATCCCGCACAGCGATTCGAACGCGGCAACACATCTTGCCATATCGGTATCGACCGCATGCCGCCGCAACCTCCTGACCATTCCCCGTAAGTCCGTCTCACTGCGCCGACCGGCACCCCCGGAAACGCCATCCCCAAGCATACCGCAGCCTGCCACACGCCCCATATACCCCATCCGATACGGGACTGCTCCCGACAGACACGCCTCCCGCCGCGCGTATCATTACGACCGGCCGACCGTAACCGACGGACATACTCCGGCATCTGTCAGCGGAATCCTCCACCCGACCGCAAAGTCACTCCGCGCAGCGACACATTGCAGGACGACAAACGCCCCACGGCGTATGACAATGACCGGAAAACGCCGGACATCACCACAAAAAGCAACGAACCTGCACAGGGCACCCCGTCACAGAAGAAGAAACAAAAACGGAAAATTCAAGGATTCAGGACGAATACGGCTCCGCCGAAAAAAGGAATCCGCCGGTTACCGCTCCCGGTCGCCGATGTAGTCGCAGAGCAGTTCGAGCGAACGGCGGTAAACGGAATCGGGATAGGTGACAATGATGCTGCGAGCCCGCCCGAGGTACTCCTCCATGACACTCTCGGCGGCCTCGATACCCCCTTCGCGGCGGACGAACGACGAGATTTCTTCGATAAGCCCGGGATTTTCGCCCGCAGCTTTCACTTTCTCCATGATGCGTGCTCGTTCTTCGTCGCCGCACCGTTCGAAAATGGCTATCAGCGGAAGCGTGACCTTCCCTTCGCGCAGGTCGGCGCAGGAGGACTTGCCGGTCTGTTCGGAGGGTGCATAATCGAGGATATCGTCCTTAATCTGAAAGGCCATCCCCAAATCAAGTCCTATCTGACGGGCCATCCCCACCTCCGTGGCAGCAGCCCCCGCAGCCATGGCTCCCGCGCCGCTGCTGACCCCCATCAAGATAGCCGTTTTCTTGAAGATGATGTCGAGGTATGCCTCGCGCGAGACGCGGCGGCTACCGTTGAGCTCGCTCTGAATGAGCTCGCCCTCAACAAGTTCGGAAATGCCGGCCGTAATATAGGATACGATGTCGAACTGGGCACTCTGCATGCCGAGCGAATAGCTCCGTGCGAGGATATAATCGCCGGAAAGCACCGAAACGCGCGCGTCCCATCGGTGATGCACCGTAGGCTTGCCGTGGCGCGTATCGGAACCGTCCACCACGTCGTCGTGAACGAGCGAGGCGTTGTGTATCATCTCCACCATCAGGGCGGCCAGATAGGCCCGCTTGCCGATTCCGAACCGGGAATGGATACCGGCACAGAGAAAGACCAGCAAGGGCCGGATACCCTTGCCGCGCGAAGAGACGATATAATCCATGATGCCCGCGACGAACCTGTTGTCGCTGTACAGGGCCCGTTTCATGAACTCCTCATACTCCCCGAACACCTTTTCGAGCGGTTCCCTTATTTCACTCAACCTATCCATGCCGTTCCGACCGAACGCACAAAGGTAGTGCAAAATTCCGAGAGAATCCGCCTGCGTCCTCCCCTTCGGAGATATTTTACGCACATTTCCGTCGAAAAACCCCGCTCCGGCACCGGGAAATACGCCAACAGGACACAATAGCCGGGATACCGCAGTTCATAATCTCAACTATTTTTCGTTACTTTGCGGGATACGAAAACACAAGCCCGTTATGGACAAAAAAGGGAAATCCTTCCGCTGGCTGCCATACGTCGCGGCCCCCGTCATATTCCTGTTGGTATCGATGCTCTACTTCGCCCCCCAGTTCAGCGGGGAGAAACTCGACATGCACGACGTCACCCAGTACGTCGGAGCGAGTGCCGACATCGAACGGCACGTAGAGCAATACGGCGAAGACCCCCAGTGGACGGGCAGTTCCTTCAGCGGTATGCCCTCCTACATGATTGACTTCAAGGTACCGGCATGGCTCATCCGCCACGCCTCGAAGCTGCCCGTGCGGGCGATGGGCGAACCGGCCGTGCTCATCTTCACGGCCATGCTCTGCTTCTGGCTCATGACGCTGCTGTGGAAAGTGAACCCGTGGGTAGGCATCGTTCCGGCACTCGCCTACGGTTTTTCGACCTACACGATACTCATCATCGGAGCCGGCCACATCTCCAAGGTGTGGGCCATGGCCTACATCCCCCTGCTGATAGGAGCCATCGTCTACACCTACCGCGGACGGCACCTGTGGTTCGGGGTCGCGCTGGCGGCGCTGGCCGCTTCGCTCGAAATATCGGCCAACCACCCGCAAATCACCTACTACTTCCTGCTGGTCATCGTCGCGCTGCTGATAAACGAATTCGTCCGGTCGTACAGACATCGGGTGCTTCCGCGTTTCTGGAAGGCGTCGGGGGCGCTCCTGCTGGCCGCCGTACTGGCGGTAGGGTCCAACTTCGCACCGCTCTACTTCACCGCACAGCACGCCGCCGACACCACGCGGGGCGGCTCGGAACTCGCCGAGGGGGATGCCGGCGGCAAAGCGGCACAGCGGGGGCTGGATCTCGAATACGCCACGGCCTGGAGCTACGGCCGCACGGAGAGTTTCAACCTGTTCATCCCGAACCTCATGGGAGGTTCGTCGGCACAACCCTTCTCGCCGGACGGCCCGGTGGCCGAAGTTCTCGCCAATTTCGGTGCCCGTCCCGCCGACCTGCCCATCGGCACCTACTGGGGCGACCAGCCCGGTACGGCCGGCCCCACCTACCTCGGCGCCGCGGTGGTGTTCCTCGCCGTGCTCGGCCTGTTCGTTCTGCGCGGCAGCCGGAAATGGTGGCTGCTGGCAGTGAGCCTCCTCGCCCTCTTCCTCTCGTGGGGCAGCAACATGATGTGGTTCACGGAACTCTGCTTCAAAATACTGCCCGGCTACAACAAGTTCCGCGCGGTCTCGACGGCCCTCGTCATCGTCCAGTGGACCTTTCCCCTGCTGGCCTGCCTGCTGCTCTCGGAACTCTGGAAAGGCGAAATCCCTGCACGGAAAATACGCCGCGGGCTCGCATGGGCGACCGGCATCACGGGTGGCATCGCCCTGCTCTTCGCCCTTTTCGGACCGAAGATGTTCGGTTTCTCCGCTCCGGGAGACTACCCGCTGCTCTACAATATCGCCGCCCACTCCGGCTTCAACGAAGCCGGGGCGCGTCAGTTCGCCGATTACGTATCGGACGCCATGAGCGCCGAACGGGCGAAGATGCTCCGCGCCGACGCCTGGCGCTCGCTGCTCTTCGTCCTCGTCTCGGCCGGCCTCGTGCTGCTCTATGCCAAAGGGCGGATGAAACGGGGTATCCTGACCGCATGCTTCGCAGGGCTGGTCTGCCTCGACCTCATTCCCGTAGACCTGCGCTACCTCTCGTGGGACGACTTCGTTCCGGCACGGCGCACGCAACTCTATCCCACGGAGGCGGACAAGGAGATACTGAAAGATACCACACCGGGATATCGGGTGGCCAACTTTGCGGTGAACACCTTCAGCGACGCCACGACCTCCTACTTCCACCGCTCCGTCGGAGGATACCACGGTGCCAAACTGCAGCGCTATCAGGACCTCATCGACCGGCATCTCGTACCGATGAACATGGAGGTCTACAACATGCTCAACACGCGCTATTTCATCGTTCCGGAGATGTCCGGACGGCTGGAAGCGCAGTTCAATCCCGACGCCAACGGGGCCGCATGGTTCGTTGCGGAGGTGATACCGTCGGATACCCCGAACGAAGAGATTGATGCGCTGAACCGCATCGACACCAAACGGCAGGCCGTGGCCGACCGGCGTTTCACCGACCGGCTGCCGGTCACCGGCACGGCAGACACCGCCGCCTCCATCCGGCTGACCGACTACCGGGTGAACCGGCTCACCTACGAATACGATTCGGCAACGGAAGGCATCGCCGTATTTTCCGAAATATATTACGACAAGGGCTGGAAAGCCTATGTGGACGGCACGGAGGCGCCCTACTTCCGGGCCGACTACGTACTGCGGGCCATGGCGCTGCCGGCCGGACACCACACCGTGGAGTTCGTCTTCCGTGCGCCGAAGTTCCGCGAGGCATCGGCCGTGACACTCGCAGGCTCGCTCATCATCCTCATCGGATTCGCCGCAACGGCAATCTATGCGGTATGGGACGACCGGCGTAAAAAAGACCGGAACGAGAACAATAATATCCTCCCGGAAGCGTAAGAAGACGGGAAGGGACAACAAACACCGTATCAAACCATGGCTAAAGCCGAAAACACGAAAAGCCTCAGGCGTAAAGTACGCAACTCGTACATCATTTCCACGATAAGCATCGCACTCGTACTGTTCCTGCTCGGAAGCGTCGGCTACCTCATATTCAACGCCGTCCGGGCCACCGACCTGATGAAGGAGAACGTGGCCATCCATCTGATGATAAAGCAGGGCACGTCCGACGAACGGATTGCCGAAATAGGCCGGGAGCTAGGTGCCCACGAGGCCGTCAAGGAGGTGACATTCGTCCCCAAGGCAGTGGCTGCGGAGAATTTCAAGGAACAGATAGGAAGCGACTTCGTGGAGTTTCTCGCCTTCAATCCCCTGCCCGATGCCTACGAAGTGAAACTGCACGCACAGTATTCCGACAAGGATTATGTCCGCAAGTTCGAAAAGGAGGCCGCTTCCTGGAACGGCATCGAAGAGGTGGTCTATCAGCGGGCCGTGGTGGAACAGATAGGCTCCAACATCAACAAGTTCAATCTCGTCCTGCTGCTCTTCGGAGGCGCCCTGCTGGTCATTGCACTCATCCTGCTCAACAACACCATCCGCCTGACCATCTATTCCAAACGCTACCTGATAAATACGATGAAGCTCGTCGGGGCTTCCAAATGGTTCATCATGAAACCGTTCCTTCTGCGCAGCATCCTCCACGGCGTCTACGCATGGCTCATCGCCGCGGCGATGTTCCTCGCGCTCGTGGCGGGACTCGGCGAAGGGCTCCCCGAAGTGACCTTTCTGGCGGAGAGCCGACCGGTCTATTACGTCCTCTGCGGTATGCTGCTGCTGGGGATTCTGATATCGGCGCTGTTCACCCTCTTCGCGGTGAACAAATTCGTCCGGATGAACACCACGAAAATCAATCTCTACTGATTCACCGGGGCCGATGCGGCATTCCGGCACGGGAAAACGACGGAAAAATCAGAGTCAATATATGTAAGATATGGCACAGACGACAAAGGGAAAAGGCGGCGCACCGGCCGCATCGAAAAACGGAGCCGAACAGCGGAAAGAGGCGGAGGCCCGCATGCCGCTCGGACGCAAAAACTACCTTTTCATGCTCATCGGACTGGGAATCATCATTCTCGGTTTCATCCTGATGAGCGGAGGCGGCAGCGACGACCCGAACGTATTCGACTACTCGATGTTCAGCTTTCGGCGCATCACGCTCGCTCCGGTGGTGGTACTCGCCGGATTCGGATTCGAGCTGTTCGCCATCATGAAAAAATTCAAGGAGTAGAGAGTCATGTCGGTACTTGAAGCCATCATCATGGGCATCCTGCAGGGGCTCACGGAGTTCCTGCCGGTCAGCAGCAGCGGCCACCTCGAAATCGCCAACTACCTGTTCGGCATAGAGGCCGAAAGCAACCTGCAGTTCACCATGGCGGTGCATGCGGCTACCGTGCTGAGCACCATCACCGTCTTTTTCCGTCAGATAGTGGAGCTGTTCAAAGGGCTGTTCCGATTCCGGATGAACGAAGAGACCCGATATGTCATCAACCTGCTCATCTCCATGATACCCATTGCCGTCGTCGGCTTCTTCTTCAAGGACGCCATCGAGGGACTCTTCACCTCCAATCTGGTGCTGGTGGGCATCATGCTGCTCGTCACGGCGTGCCTGCTGACCTTTGCAGGACTTGCCAAACCGCGCACCGGAACGATAACGCCCAAAAACGCATTCATCATCGGCCTCGCACAGGCACTGGCCGTCCTGCCCGGTCTGTCGCGCTCGGGCACGACCATCTCCACCGGTCTGCTGCTGGGAGTACAGCGGAGCGAAGTCTCCAAATTCTCTTTCCTCATGGTGCTCGTTCCCATCATCGGCATGAACCTGCTGGAGCTGATTGGTGCGCCGACGGGAGGAGAAGGCATCGGGACGTGGCAGCTCGTGGGCGGTTTCGCCGCGGCCTACCTCACCGGTACGCTCGCCTGCCGCTGGATGATTCGCATCGTGAACCGGGGCAAACTCACCTGGTTCGCCGTCTACTGCGTCGCCGTCGGCCTTCTTTCCATCGGATTCGGCATTTTCCATTAGGCTGCGGACGACATTGACCCAAACACAAAACAAGCGGAATTGAAAGAACCATTTTCCAAAGAGACAAATTTCAGGGAGGGATACGTGCTCGTCGTGGACAAACCGCTGGGCTGGACATCCACCGACGTGGTACGCAAAGTCAAGTTCATGCTCCGCCACAATGGACTGCGGAACCTGAAGGTCGGCCATGCGGGCACGCTCGACCCGCTCGCCACGGGCGTACTCGTCGTATGCCTCGGCAAAGCCACCAAATCAGTGGAAGCGTTGCAGGCCGAGGAGAAGGAGTATGTGGCGGAAATGAAACTCGGCGCGACCACTCCGAGTTTCGACATGGAACATCCGGAGGATGCCGCCTATCCCTGGGAACACATCACGCGTGAAGAGGTGGAACAGGCCCTCGCCGCCCTGACCGGCGAACGGCTGCAGATGCCGCCGCTTTACTCCGCCAAGAAAATCGACGGGCAGCGTGCCTACGAATACGCCCGCGAAGGCGAAGAGGTGAAACTCCGGGCTGCCCCAATCAACATCTACGCCATGGAGCTGCTCGAATACGACCTGCCCCGCATCAGGATACGGGTGGTGTGCAGCAAGGGTACCTACATCCGTTCGCTCGCCCGCGAAATAGGCGAAGCACTCGGCAGCGGGGCCTACCTCACCTCGCTCCGCCGGACACGCAGCGGCCGGTTCACTGCCGAGGAGGGATACTCCATGGACGAAATAATAAACATCCTGAAATAACCGTTATCGAATCGGAGACTTCCGAAACTGCAGGAGATGCACGGCCAGCCATGTACAGCACCGGATGCAGCGGCAACCGCCGGAGCCTGTCCGGGCGGGAAGCACGGGTACTGACGGAAAAAACGGCACGGGTGAAACAAACCCGTTTTTTTTTCGTATAATAATTATTCGGTCCCTGTTTGTACAGAAGCCGCAACGTTGCTTACGACAAAACATCGCTATATAAATTCCCGGGAATAAAGGATGAAACTTTCACAGTACAATTACAACTTTTCGCCGGAACTGCTGGCGAAATATCCTGCCGACAACCGCGACGAATCGCGGCTTATGGTGGTAGAACGCAAAACAGGCAAGATAGAGCACCGCATCTTCAAGGAGATCATCGACTACTTCAACGAAAAGGACGTCTTCATCTTCAACAACACGAAGGTTTTCCCCGCAAGGCTCTACGGGAACAAGGAGAAGACAGGCGCGGAAATAGAAATCTTCCTGCTGAGAGAACTGAACCGCGACCTGCGCCTGTGGGACGTACTCGTGGACCCGGCAAGGAAGATACGCATAGGCAACAAACTCTACTTCGGCGACGACGACCTGCTGGTGGCCGAAGTGATAGACAACACCACCTCGCGCGGACGCACGCTCCGCTTCCTGTTCGACGGCACCTATGAGGAGTTCCGGGCCGCACTCTACAAACTCGGCGAAACACCCCTCCCCAAATGGATACGCGACAAGGTGGAGCCGATTGACGAAGAGCGCTATCAGACGATATTCGCCACCGAAGAGGGGGCGGTAGCCGCCCCTACGGCGGGTCTGCACTTCAGCAAACACCTCATGAAACGCCTCGAAATCAAAGGCATCGAATCGGCCATGATAACACTGCACGTCGGGCTCGGCAACTTCCGCACCGTGGATGTGGAAGACCTCACGAAACACAAGATGGATTCGGAGCAGGTGCATATCCCCGAAGAGGCGGCTGCCAAAGTGAACCGCGCCAAGGAGGGAGGGCACCGCGTCTGTGCGATAGGGACGACCGTCCAGCGGGCCATCGAAAGCAGCGTATCGACCAACGGCATGCTGAAACCGTGCGACGGATGGACGAACAAATTCATCTTCTGTCCCTACGATTTCAGCGTGGCCGACTCGATGGTCTCCAACTTCCACCTCCCCTGTTCGACGCAGTTGATGCTCGTCGCAGCATTCGGCGGCTACGAAACTGTCATGCACGCCTACAAGGTGGCGATAGAGGAAGGCTACCGTTTCGGCACCTACGGCGACGCCATGCTGCTGCTCTGACGGGAACGACTTCCCCACGGCACCGGCCGGAGCGAATGCGATGCGTGCGGGGTTGCAACCCCGCACGCATCGCATTCAGAAACAAACGATTGCACGGGAAAAGACTTCCCGAGGGGAATCTTTTTTATCCGACACGTCCGGTTTCATTGGAAATTAATTCGTATCTTTGTGAGTATTTTAAGTTTCCGGTAATGGCAGGTTCCAAAATATTGTACGTTTGTCAGGAGATAACCCCTTATCTACCGCCGACCGAAATCTCGTCCGAATGCAGGCTGTTGGTTCAGGCCATGCAGGAACGGGGCAATGAAACGAGGACGTTCATGCCGCGTTACGGGGTCATAAACGAAAGACGCAACCAGCTCCATGAAGTCATCCGCCTTTCGGGCATGAACCTCATCATAGACGACAACGACCATCAGCTCATCATCAAGGTAGCTTCGATACCCTCGGCAAGGGTACAGATTTATTTCATCGACAACGACGACTATTTCGCACGCAAGGCCGTACTCCGCGACCCTGCAACGGACGGAATGTTTCCGGACAACGACGAACGAGCCATATTCTTCGCCCGGGGCGTACTCGAAACGGTACGCAAACTGCGGTGGGAGCCCACCGTCGTACACTGCCACGGATGGTTCTCGGCGGTCATGCCCATCTACCTGCGCAACACCTTCGCCGACGACCCCATGTTCCAGAACCTGAAGATAGCCGTCTCGATTTACGACGATGCCTTTCCGGGAACGCTCGATGCCGGATTCAGGAAAAAGATAGAGAACGAAGGAATAAAAGACCCGAAACTGGCACTGCTCGACTCCCCTTCATACGAAAACCTGATGAAACTCGTTATAGACTATGCGGACGGCGTGGTCATGCGTACCGAGCATCCCTCTCCGCTGATAACGGCAGCACTGGAAGGAACGGGAAAAGTGCTTCTTCCCTGGCAGCCTTCGGATGCCGCCGACTATCTCGACAATTACCAGAAATTCTATGAAGAGCTTTTACAATAAGAGATACCTCTCCGCAGCGACGGCCCTCCTGTCGGCCTTCGTGCTGTCGGTAGCCTGCACCTCGGTGGACGATACGCTGGGAGCCGGTCTCATTCCCGGCGGAGGGGAGAAGCTTTCCATCCACATCGACACACTCGGACTTGGCGAAGGCGAACGGATAAGGGCGTTCCAGACCTATACGGATTCCATCGGGCTGCGGGCCTCGACCAAACACATGCGCGGTGCCATGAACGTCAACGTAGGTTATATCGGTTCGGCGGAGGAGAGTTTCTTCGGCAAGACCGTGGCGGCTTCCGTATTTTCGGGGCTGCCCGCTCAGGCGCTTACCCCGAACTTCTTCAAGAACCGCAAGTCGCCGTTCGACTCGGTCAAGCTCATCGTCAACATGAAGTACGTATGCGGCGACCCTTCCGTACGGCAGACTTTCAACATCTACCGGCTCCGCGATTCGCTCGCCTATACGACGGACACGATATACTACCATTCGTTCCGCTACGAAGACCATATCGACAGTGAACCGCTGTTCAGCTTCGAATATTCGGGCGAACCGGATGAAATCGAAGAGATAAAGCTCGATATCCTTCCGCAGGGACAGTTGCTGCTCGACGAACTGGCGGCCGCAGACACCACCCTCTTCTACTCCGACAAGGCTTACGAATTCCTGCGGAAATACAAGGGGTTCGTCATCGCTCAGGCTCCCGGAACTCCTGCCAATGCAGCGATATATGCCAACTACCTTCCGAACTGCAACATGAACTTTTACTTCCAGCGGGAGAGGGACCAGTGGGAGATAGACCTCGACGACGACAACAAAGAAAAAGAGGTCACGGCCTACATGCAGTGGTACTTCTCCGACGCCGACGGACTCAAAACGATGTCGGTGGCAAGCATCCGCCACGACTACACGGGTACGCCGCTCGAAGGGGTGCAGAACGGAGGGGAGGTAGCCGCCGACGAAACGGTCTACGTGCAGGGACTCGGCGGCGTGACAGCGACGCTGAAATTCCCGGACGGTTTCTTCGACGCCATGAACGCCCTCAAGCCATCGGAGGATTACGGACTGTACATCAACCAGGCACACATGTTCGTATGGCTGGAAGGAGAGACAACGGAAGCATACGACAAGGCGTTCCAAAAACTCGGCAGTTACTCCGATTACGGCAGCATGACCGTTATCCCGGATTACTATATATCGGACGCCTCCACGGGGAGCCTCACGATACCCTACGACGGTACGCTGAACCGCAACCCCGGCAAGGGATACTACCGAATGGACATCACCTCGTTCCTGCAGCACGCCTTGCAGCACGACGACGAAGAGAGCAGGCAGTTGACGCTGGCCCCTACCTACACGCCCTACGAGCCCTTCGCCGACAATACGTCGGTCCTTCTGGCGGCAGACAGCGACAAACCGGTCAGAGTCAAGATAACATACACCCTCATCGAGCCGGACGGCGAATGAACGACAGAGTAACGAACCTAAAGGATGCCTTTAGGTTCTTGTTTTAATCAAATTCACACAAGCGCAGAAAGTTATGGCGCAGGAGAAACAACGCAATACTGACACGAAGAAGACACACGAAAACCTCGTCATCGTCGAGTCTCCGGCAAAGGCGAAAACCATCGAAAAATTCCTCGGCAAGGACTACACCGTCATGTCGAGCTACGGTCACATCCGCGACCTCTCGAAAAAGGAGCTCGGCATCGCCATAGACGACAACTTCAAACCCGATTACGAGATATCGCCCGACAAGAAGAAACTCGTCGAATCGCTCGCCAAGAGTGCGAAGGAGGCCGAACGGGTTTGGCTCGCATCCGATGAAGACCGCGAAGGGGAAGCCATCGCCTGGCACCTGACACAGGTGCTCGGCCTGCCGGTAGACCAGACGCGGCGCATCGTTTTCCACGAAATTACCAAGAGCGCCATCATGGCCGCCATCGAGAATCCGCGCACCATCGACATGAACCTCGTCAATGCGCAGCAGGCACGGCGTGTACTCGACCGGCTGGTCGGATTCGAACTCTCGCCGGTACTCTGGAAGAAGGTCAAACCGTCGCTCTCGGCCGGAAGAGTCCAAAGCGTCGCAGTGCGCCTCATCGTCGAGCGCGAGCGCGAGATAATGAATTTTCGAAGCACCCCCTACTATCGGGTCACTGCCCGGTTCTACCGCACGGACGACCCTGCCAAAACCCTTTTCAAGGCGGAGCTCGACCGGCGGTTCGATTCGGCCGAAGAGGCTGAAGGATTCCTCGGGACGTGCAGGGAGGCCGACTTCCGGGTACTCAGCAGCGAAAGCAAACCTGCCGAACGCCACCCGGCCGGGCCGTTCACCACATCCACACTCCAGCAGGAGGCGGGACGCAAGCTCGGCATGTCGGTATCGCAGACGATGGCCGTCGCCCAGCGGCTTTACGAAAACGGTTACATCACCTACATGCGTACCGATTCCCAGAACCTCTCCTCGCAGGCCATCGCAGCCGCCCGGGAGGAGATAATCAAGATGTTCGGAGAGGAGTACAGCAGCGCCCGGAAATACAAGACCAAAAGCAAGGGAGCGCAGGAGGCCCACGAAGCCATTCGCCCCTCCTATCTCAACCGCCAGCAGATAGAGGGCTCGCCGGAAGAGAAACGTCTCTACGACCTGATATGGAAACGTACGGTGGCTTCGCAGATGTCGCCGGCACGGATAGAGAAGACGGTGGTATCCATCGCAGCCGGAGAATCGCCCCACAAGTTCACCGCTACGGGCGAGGTCATCCTGTTCGACGGTTTCCTCAGGCTCTACTCCGAAACCGTAGAAGATGAAACGGAGGAGGGACAGGAGAATACGCTGCCCGAACTGAAAGCGGGCGACGGACTGAGCTATCAGGATATATCAGCCACGGAACGCTTCACCCAGCCTCCGTTCCGTTACAGCGAGGCATCGCTGGTGCGACGGCTCGAAGAGCTCGGCATCGGCCGGCCGTCCACCTATGCGCCGACCATCTCCACCATCATCAACCGGGGATACGTCATCAAGCAGAACAAGCAGGGAACCAAACGCAGCTACCGGCTCATCCGGCTCGAAAAGGGCAAAATCAGCTCGAAAGAGCTTTCGGAAACCACCGGCCGGGAGAAGGCCAAGCTGACGCCTACCGACATCGGCATGATTGTCAATGATTATCTCGACAAACATTTCGAGGAGATACTCGACTACAACTTCACGGCCAACGTGGAGAAGGAGTTCGACGAGATAGCGGAAGGAGGCAAGGAATGGACCAACATGATTCGGGAGTTCTACACCGCCTTCCATCCCACCGTGGAAAAGGCGCTCGAAGAGCTTCCCGACCGCAGCGGCCGGGAACGCATTCTGGGAACGGACCCCAAAAGCGGCAAACAGGTTTCGGCACGCATCGGCCGTTACGGTCCCATCGTACAGATAGGGAGCGCGGACGACGAGGAGAAACCGCGCTATGCCAGCATGAAGAAAGACCAACTGATTGCCACCATCACCCTCGACGAAGCGTTGGCCCTCTTCGAGCTTCCGCGCACGCTGGGCGAGCTGGACGGCAAAGAGGTGGTCGTATCAATCGGGAGGTACGGCCCCTACATCCGCTACGACGGCAAATTCACCTCGCTGCCCAGAAAGGACGACCCCTACTCCGTCACGCTGGAACGTGCCGTAGAGCTTATCCATGAAAAAGAGAGTGCCGCCAAGGCATCGAAAGAGCCCATCAAGGTCTTCGATGCCGAACCGGAGATAAAGGTACTGAACGGCCGTTACGGTCCCTACATCGCATCCGGCGGCAAAAACTACCGCATCCCGAAAGATACCGACCCGGCAACGCTCACGCTGGAACAGGTCAGGGACATCATGGCGAAATCCAAAAAATAAAGGTCCGAAACCGAAAGCGGACACGATACGACAGAGAGGCTGTACCTTCAGGTACAGCCTCTCGCATAAACGGTACGCCGCGGCTCCCGCCGCTGCCGATTAATGCCTGCTCAGGTAATCCGACACACCGGCCCCCGTCGCACTCATCGCATCCTTGCCTTTGGCCCAGTTGGCGGGACAGACTTCGCCGTACTCTTCGAAGTGCTGGAGTGCATCGACCATGCGGATGACTTCATCGACACTGCGCCCCAGCGGCAGGTCGTTGATGACCATATGCCTTACGATACCGCCCTTGTCGATAAGGAAAAGCCCGCGGTAGGCTACGGGAGCACCGCCCTCGAACAGGAGTTCATCCTCTTCACCCGACAGATACTCTCCACCGAGGACGCCGTAATTCTCGGAGATGGTTTTCGTCGTATCGGCGATTATCGGATACTTCACCCCTTCGATACCGCCTCTGTTTCTGGGCTGGCCGAGCCAGGCCAGGTGGGAATACTCCGAATCAACCGAACAGCCTACTACCTGTACGCCGCGGGCCTCGAATTCGCCCAGTTTCTCCTGGAACGCATGCAGCTCCGTCGGGCACACGAACGTAAAATCCATCGGGTAGAAAAACAATACCACATACTTTTTCCCCTCGTACTGGCCGAGGGTGAAGTCCTGTACAATCTCGTTTCCGTTCACTACCGCCGTCGCACGGATGGCAGGCGCCTTTTTTCCTATCAAAGATTTCATATCTCCTTATGTTTTAATGAATGATTCCGGTTTATCCGATACAAAGATACAGACTCTTACTATAAGAATAACAAACAAGAGCACAATCCACGATTGTTATTTCTTATATACTCATAAGCAAAAAACATACCTTCGGAAAGGGGAAAAGCAAAAAGTCCCGCCGCCTCCCGAAAACGGTGCAAGGATGATTACCGACCGATGATGAAGATGGCAGGCCGCTTGTTGAGGTCGGGCCTCGGCCTGGAATGCCATACGGCTACCGGCAGGGTAAGAATGAATTCGGAGGATGCAGTGATGTCGGCTGCCACCGTCAGGCGCGTATGGGGCGAAAGCACTGCGAGCATCTCCTCCAGCAGTTTCGCATTGCGGTAGGGCGCTTCGATGAAGAGCTGCGACTGTCCCTCACCCAATGCCCTTTTTTCATACATCCGCAGGGCTTTTGCCCGCTCCGGCGGCTTGACGGGAAGATAGCCGTTGAAAGCAAACGACTGCCCGTTCTGCCCGGAGGCCATCAGCGCCAACAGGATGGAAGAGGGACCGACCAACGGCACCACCCGGATACCCGCCCGGTGGCACAGCGCTGCTATCTCCGCACCTGGGTCGGCTACGCCGGGAACTCCGGCTTCGGATATGAATCCGGCATCCCTGCCGCCGAATAGCGGTTCCAGCATGGACGGAAGTTCCTCGGGACGGGTGTGTTCGTTGCACTCCACGAAGGTCAGCTCCTCTACCGTGCGCCCCATCCCTCCGCGCCCGAGGAAACGGCGGGCCGAACGTACATTCTCCACGATGAAATAGTCGAGCGCCTCCACTACCGGCCGGTTCGCCTCCGGAAGGACGCCGTAATCCGTCCCTATCGGGCACGGTATCATATAAAGTTTTCCGTAAGAGGCCATCTCTCCGCTCCATTCGAACACCGGCGCCCGGTCTCCCTATTCCCCGCCGCGGCACGCCGTGCGGAGAGGCCGGCAGGTTCCATTTTACTCTTTCAGATAGATACGCTTTACCCGTTCCGACACGGAGGTCATGATTTCATAGGGAATGGTACCCAGCAGAACAGCCATATCCGAAACGGTATTGCCTGGCGTGCTGCCGAATACGGTCACCTCATCACCCTCCGAAACGTTCATTCCCGTCACGTCCACCATGCAGCTGTCCATGCAGATGCGCCCCACAATCGGAGCCGGCCTGCCGTTCACGAGCACGCTCCAGTTTCCGCATCCGAGCCGGCGGTCAAGTCCGTCCGCATACCCTATCGGAATGGTTGCCAGCCGCGAATCGCGCGCGAGCTTTCCGCTGCGGCCATACCCCACCGTCTCCGACTGCGCCAGTTCCTTCACCTGCACGATGCGCGTCAGCAGCCGGCTCACCGGACGCAGCGCCTCCCCCTCCGTACAACTGACGCCATAGAGTCCGATACCGAGACGGCACATGTCGAACCGCGCCTCCGGGAAACGCTCCATGCCGGCCGTATTCAGGATGTGCATCAGGGGACGGTAACCCAGACCGTCGGCAAGCGCCTGCACCGTCCGCCGGAAATAGTCTATCTGCGAACGGGTGAAGCCGTCCTCTTCGGGCATGTCGGCCGCCGCCAGATGGGAAAATACCGACCTTGCGGCTACGGCACCCGCTTCGCGCCGCAGAAAGGCGGCCAGCTCTGGCATATCCTCCATCCGGAATCCGAGGCGGTGCATCCCGGTGTCTATCTTGATGTGTACGGGCCAGGAGGTCTCCCCGGCATCCCGCACGGCCGCGATGAAACGCTCCAGCGACCGGAAATTGTATATCTCCGGTTCGAGACGGTTGGCTACCATCAGCGCAAAACTGTCCGAATCGGCATTCAGCACCACTATCGGCATGGCGATACCCTTCTCACGCAGCGTCACTCCTTCGTCGGCGAAAGCCACCGCAAGGTAGTTCACCCCCTGTTTGTCGAGCATGTCCGCCACTTCGAAATTTCCGTTGCCGTAACACGACGCTTTCACCATGGCCATCATCTTCACCCCGTCGCCCACCAGCGCACGGTAGTGATTGAGGTTGTGCCTCATGGCGTCGAGGTCCACCTCCAGCACAGTCGTATGGCTGCGGCGGTCGAGTTGATGCAGGATGCGGATGACCCCCGTGTCGGAGTTGCCGCGCAGCAGGATGGCCCGGCCCGCTATGCTGTCCTGCGTACAGTGACGGATAAACTCCTCCGCCGTGCGGTAGAACTCACTCCCCGCACCGAACGCGTCGCGGCACGCCGAGATACGTTCGCCGACGCCGACGAACCGTCCGATACCGGCACTCCTGACCATGGCGCCCACTTTGCCGTAAAGTTCCCAGTCGGGCATGGGGCTGAAGGGAATGTCCGACATGATAAGTACCTTCTCGCGGCTGCCGGCCACTCCGGTCAAATAGTCGAGCGCCATCGGCAGCGAATTGGCGTCGGTATTGTTCATGTCTGTCACGATGATGGAACCGGCGATTCCCTCCCGCATGCCGAGCCGCACGGCCACGGGCTGCAGCTCGGAAAGCTTCGGAACGACCGTCGCGGGCGGCACCCCCACCGCATCGTAAAAAGCGGTCACGAGCGCCTTGTTGCGGCGGGCCACCCCGTCTTCCCCCTCCTCGGGAAGCAGACATTCGTAAGGCAGGGCATCGCGCAGCTCCGCTTCGGGTGCTTTCGCCCGCAGCGCCTCCTCTATCAGCGGCTCGCCGCCGCAGTAGACGATGCTGCGGCATGTCGCGAAAAGCTGAGCCTTCTCCCGCATCTTCTGACGGTCGGACTGGAAATTCTCGCCGTGCTCCGGACCGAGATGGGTAAACACCCCTACGTCGGGCCGGATAATGGCCGCCAGCCGGTCCATCTCTCCCGGACGCGATATGCCCGCCTCGATGAGGGCGATGTCCTCGTTTCCGGTCATCATCAATATCGAAAGCGGCACGCCGAGCTGGGAATTGTAGCTGCGCGGACTGCGGAAAAGCGACACTCCCTCCGGGGCGGCCTGCGCTATCCACTCCTTCACGGTGGTCTTCCCGCTGGAACCGGTGATACCGACTACCGTTCCGCTGAACGACAGTCTGTAATGAGCCGCCAGGGCCTGCAGTCCGGCCAGCGACTTGTTCACACGCACGAATCCTGCACCCGGCCAGGCCGAAGCGTCCACCTCGCGCTCCACCATGAAACCGCGCACTCCCCGGCGGTACAGTTCGCCGATGTGGTCATGGCCGTCGTGGTTGCGGCCCCGTATCGCCACGAAGAGCGCGGCTCCATCCCTGGCAACACTCCGACGGCTGTCGGCCATCACGCTGCGGACAGTGACATCCTCGCCGCAGAACGTGCCTCCGCATATCGCGGCTATCTCGCTTACAGAATACTCCATCACTTACATTATTCTTTTCTACTTCCCGGACCGAAACCGCTGCCAAAAATTTTTTCCGTACAATTTTCGCACCGGAAAACCGCATCCGCCCCCGCCACATCCGCACGCACGGCGGCAACTGCCGACAGGGAGAAAGTGCGCCGCGACCCGTCTTGCGCGGATGCCGCTAAAATAGCACTTTTTGACGCGCCTTATCCCCTGCTGCGCTATTTTATTTCGCCCGCACGGGGACTACTGCCGGAACCGCACCACCGTAATACCCGCGCCTCCGCGGTCGGCATGGTCGTCCGTAGCGGAAGCCACCTCGCTCACGCTGCGCAGATAACGCCGTATCTCCTCCTTGAGCGCCCCGGTACCCTTGCCGTGCAGGATGCTCACCTCCGCCACCCCCACCATCAGGGCATCGTCGATGAAATCCTCCACCCGTTCGAGCGCCTCGGCGGCACGCATACCCCGCACGTCGATGTTGTCCTTGAAATTGAGGCGGCGCGACGCGATATCCACACTGACCACCGTACGTGCCCGCTCCGGCCTCACCTGCCGCTTATACTCCGAATTGGAGATGGCCTCCAACCGGTCGAGCGCCACCGTAGTCAATAACTGTCCGAAAGCCACCGTCGCCTTTTTCCCCTTGATTTCCGTCACCTCGCCGGCACCCTCCTGGCCCTTGATGCGCACCTTCCCGCCCACTTTTACTTCGAGCGTCTCCGGTTCCGCAGCCGGCTCCCGGGTCACCTCACCCTGCCGGGCCTTGCGTTCGCGGCGCTGTTGCTGGCGACGTTCCACCTTCTCCATTTCGCGGTCTATGCGAGCCTGTTCCTCCGGTGTCACCGCACGTTCCTCGACCTCCCGCTCCCGGAACTCGTCGAGCTCACGGCGGGCGAAGCGCGTCATCTCCTTCTCCGCCTGGGATTCCCTTATCACACGGATAGTATTCTCAATCTGCTTGTTGGCCTCGGCAACGAGGGCACGGGCCTCCTCCCGGGCTTCATGCAGGATACGGTTCCGCTCCTGCTTGATATCGGCAAGCTGACGTGCATAGGTCTGTTCCAGTTCCTCCACCTTTCGGTCCGTGATGCGTATCCGGTCGCGTTTCTGTTCCCAGTAGCGCCGGTCGCGGGCAATGTCGCGCAACTGCTTTTCCAGATTGATGTGGTCGCTGCCGGCCTTTCGGGAAGCCGCATCGATTATCTGCGCCGGCAGCCCTATCTTGCGGGCTATCTCCACGGCGAACGAACTTCCCGGCTCTCCCATCTGCAGACGGAACAGCGGACGGATGTTCTGTACATCGAACATCATCGCTCCGTTTTCCACCCCTTCATGGCTGCCGGCGAAATACTTGATATTGGAGTAGTGGGTGGTGATGACACCATAGGTTCCCGTCTCCACGAAACGTTCGAGAATCGCTTCGGCTATCGCCCCGCCTATCACCGGCTCCGTACCCGAACCGAATTCGTCGATAAGGACGAGCGACCCGGAACCTGCCCCGGCCAGCATATGCTTCATGTTGAGCAGATGCGAAGAGTAGGTACTCAGGTCGTTGTCGATGGACTGTTCGTCACCGATGTCGATGAATATGCCGTCGAATACCGGAAATTCGGAATTTTCGAGTACAGGCACCGGAAAACCGCACTGGAACATGTATTGCAGCAACCCCACGGTCTTGAGACATACCGACTTGCCTCCGGCATTAGGACCCGAAATGACGAGCATGCGGCGTCCGCGGTCGAGCTTCAGGTCGAGGGGTACCACCTGTTTCCCCTCGCGCGCCAGCGTCTGCCGCAGCAGCGGATGGCGTGCCGAGCGCAGCCACAGCGTTCCCTCTTCTGAAAGAACCGGCTTCACGCATTCGTTCTCCGCAGCCCAGCGGGCCTTCGCACGTATCATGTCCATGCAGGCGAGGTACTCCCCGGCCCGGGCGATACCCGGCGCATCGGGCCGGATACGGTCGGTAAAAGCCGTCAGTATCCGCACCACTTCGCGGCGTTCGGCATACTCCAGCTCCTTCAGTTCGTTGTTAATCTCGACTATCTCTACCGGTTCGATATAAAAGGTCTTGCCCGTGGCCGATTCATCGTGTATGAAACCGTTGATTTTCCGTTTGTTGGCTGCCGACACAGGAATGACGGCCCGACCGTCGCGTATCGATACGGCGGCATCGGCATCGGCATAGCCGTCCTTTTGCGCCTTGGAAAGAATGGCCTGCAACCGCTTCGACACCTGCCCCTCCCGGTCACGGATGGTACGGCGGATGGTGTACAGTTCCGGCGAAGCGCTGTCCTTTATCTTGCCGTAACGGTCGAGGATGGTATCGATATGACCGGTTATCTCCGGAAAGCTTTCGACCCCCTGCGCAAGACCGCGCAGTACCGGATAGCGCCCCTCCTCTTTCGCCGCGAGGAATGCCGTTATTTCGTTCACCGCACCGAGTCCCGCCCGCAGGGCTATCATATCCTCGATATCCAGAAAGGTGCCTGCCACCTCTATTTTCCGGGCGACAGGACCTATGTCGGTGTACTCCTGCAGCGGAAACCCCGACTCCAGCATCAATATCTCCTGCAGTTCGCTGCAAAGCGACAGCCGGTGCGCTATCTCTCCGGCCGACGCCGAAAACCCTTCGCCGTCGAGCAGGGCACGACCGCCATCGGTCGTGCATTTGCCGCGCACCTGGGCCCTTATGCGGTCGAAACCGGTTTTGTTCTCGTAATCTGACGGATATACCATATTTATCATCCATTATCTTCTATCCACGGCCGCCCGAACGACGACAGACCCGCAGTGCAACACCTCGCCGCAGACACGGCGTACACTCCCACCGCACCCCGTCCGGAAAGGAACGGGGAACGGCGCAGTTCCACGGCCCCGACAGGCGGCGCTATTTGTTCTTGCCGCCCCCGAACAGGGAGAAATGCACGTAACGTTTCGGATTGTTCTGAAGGTCTTCGAGCAGCGAGGAGAGGTTTGCGCTCGCCTCGGCGAGCGAATCGTACAGCGCCCGGTCGTTCATCAGCAGACCGATGCTGCCCTCCGTAGAATTGACCGCCGCCAGGGTAGCGGTCAATTCGTCTATCGCACCGTTCAGTTTGGCGACCGTCTGCGACAGGTCGGCTTCGGCAAGCGCTCCGCTGACGTTTTCGATATTGGCCATGGTATTGTCAATCCGTTCCGAATTGGCCGCCAACGCTCCCGTGACCTCGTTGATGTCGTCGATGATGCTCCTTATCTCCTCGCCCTTGGCGCCGAAAGCCTCTGCTCCCCTGCGCAGACCTTCGAGCGTACCCGCTATCGAACCGCTGTTATCGACGAGTATCGAGTTAAGGCTCGTCAGCGTAAGGTCGAGGGAACTGATGAGCTGGTCGAGCTTCTGTTTGAAGTAGTCGAGCTCGGAACCGGCCAGCTCCAGAAAGCTCGTTTCGCTCTCCGACCGTATGGTCGCACCGTCGGGAAGCGCATTGGGCGAATCGCCCAACTCGATTTCGAGGGCCTTTCCCCCCATGATACCGTTGGTAAAGAGGCGGACGACCGAATTGTCCGGTACGCGGTAAGCCGACTTCACGTCGAACTTCACCTCCACGGTATTGTTCAGGTCGGGACGGAATTTGATGCCCGTGACCGCACCGACACGAATGCCCTGCACGATGATGGGCGAGGACATCTGAATGCCGCTCACATTGTCGTAATAGGCGTAGTACGTCATGTTCCGGTTGAACAAATCCCTCCCCTTCAGAAAGTTTATCCCCCAATAGAGCAACGCGAGTATGGCTACCGTGAATATTCCTATCTTAACCTCTTTTCTCATCTTCATAACCGTAAACTTATTTAAACACACGCCCGACGGGCGCCCTCTCCGTCACCTGAACGTACGGGGCGACATCCTCCTATTGTCCCGTTTTACGCCGTGCGGTCTTTACATCTATCCGTTTATCGCCCTCATAGGCCACGACGAAAGCGTCGGGAAACTCCTTCCGGGCCTCGGACTGTATCTTCACGATGGCATCGTAATCCCGCACCCCGCCCACGAGGTAACGGTATCCGCGTCCGGGCTCTCGCTTCTCCGTCACCCGGTTACGGTACGATTTGAATACCCTGTCATTCAGCGGTTTTCTACTTCCAAGAAACCCTATCTGCACATAATAAAGTACACCGTCGTAAGGTTCCTGCCCGACGAGACGGGTGTCCGGTTCCTCCTTTTCCTGCAACTCCGGTGCCGGAGTCCTGCCGCTCCCTTTCCGGACGGGCTCCGTCTCGGCCTCGCGCAGCATGACGACATTGGCCCGGCCCTCCACCTTGCTCTTATATTCGCTGAAGGCGTTGAACAACGCCCGCGCCGCCTCGCTCTGCCCCTTGCCGGAAGTGACATAGCTGCGGTCGGTCTGATTGGAAAGGAAACCCACCTCGGTCAGCACGCTGGGCATGGAGGTACGCCAGAGCACGAGGAAAGGCTCCTGGGTCGTCCCCCGGTCGGGCATGGGCAAGTCGGCCTTGAAATGTTTCTGGATGATTTCGGCGAACATCATGCTCTGGTCCTTGTAGGCGTACTGCATCAGGGAGAACATGATATAACTCGCCGGGTCGCCCGGATTGTACCCCTCGTACTTGGTCGTATAGTCGTCCTCGTAGATGATGATGTCGTTCTCGCGCATAGCCACCTCCAGGTTCTTGCCGTCCTTGTCCATACCCATGACATGGGTGGAGGTTCCCCGCGCATTCTGATTCGTCGCCGCATTGATATGGATGGAGATGAAGAGGTCGGCATTGGCCCGGTTGGCGATTTTTCCCCTCTCGGCAAGTTCCACATACTTATCGGTGGAACGCGTATAGATAACCTCCACGTCCGGATAGTTTTTCCGAATAAGCTCTCCCAGCTTCTTGGCTATGCCGAGGGTCACATCCTTCTCGTAATAGTTTCTGTACACGCATCCGGGGTCCTTTCCCCCATGCCCCGGGTCGAGCACCACCTTGCACACCTTTCCCCTCTCGGCGGGCTGCGCGTTTTGTGCACCCGATTCCCAACAGGTACACAACATAAAGAGGGAGGCTGCCGTTATGAGTAGAAAATTGCGGGGCGTAACCTTCATGCTTTCCGTATTTTTTGCTGCCGTAATCCCTCCGCACTTTATTGGCTGCGGATGCGATAAACTGCTTTTTTTTACCTATTTTTGTTGGCGAAAAACCCGCCCCGGAAGGGTTCCCGTGGCGTTTTTGCCGACTTTGTCGGCAAAGTTAACCATTTTTAACGGAATTTGGTCAAACGAGCGTTAAAATATGCCGCCGCGCTGCTGGCCGCGTCGCTGGCAATACAGATGGTGTTCGGTGCAGGACTGCGCAGCGGTTCGCATGCGCCGCGTTTCGGCATCCTCGGAACCCTCCGCGATTCGCTTCCCGACTCCATCCCCTCCCCCGCAGCGCTTCCGCCGCAGGGCGATGCCTCCTCTCCGGTGCCGCCGGCAGGGCAGGATACCGAAACGGAGAGGGATTCGGTACGGCCGACTGCACCGCAAACTCTCCGCCAGCTCGGGACGGTACGCCAACAGCCGTTGCCGGAGAACTACACCGCCCTCGACTCCATGGTCCTCTTCCCGGACTACATCCCGCCCGAAGAGCGCGGACCGCAGGACACGGCCCGGCACGACTCGGTACGGGTCAACAATTTTCTCGACGACGTGATAAGCGGCAAGAACAAGGACTCGCTCGTGTACCGTCCGAAAGAGAAACTCGTTTACATCTATAACAGCGGCGACGTGACTTACGGCAACATGAACATGCAGGCCGATTTCATGCGCGTAGAACTGGATACCAAACAGATGTATGCCACCGGCGTCAGCGACACCCTCGGCAACAGGACACGGCCCGTATTCGTGGAGGGTGGCTCCACGTTTACGATGGACACCATCCTCTACAACTTCAAATCGGGCAAGGCGAAAATCAAGGGCGTGGCAACGCAGGAGGGCGAAGGCTTTCTGCTGGGCGACGACGTGAAGAAGATGCCGGACAACTCCATCAACATCAGCTCCGGCAAATATACGACCTGCGACCAGACCGACCATCCGCACTTCTACCTCGGTCTCACCAAGGCGAAGGTCATCCCGCAGAAGAAAGTCATCATCGGTCCGGCCTACCTCGTCATGGAGGACGTACCGCTGCCCATTGCCGTTCCCGAAGGCTTTTTCCCCCTCACGCAGGGGCGCAGTTCCGGTATCATCATCCCGAGCTACGGCGAGGAGACCACCCGCGGATTCTTCCTGCGCGACGGCGGTTACTATTGGGCAGCGAGTGAACACATGGACCTGACGCTGCTGGGCAGCATCTACACTTACGGTTCGTGGGAGCTCTCCGCCGAGAGCCGATACGTACAGCGATACAAATACAGCGGCCGGATATCCGGCCGTTACGCCAAGACCGTCATCGGCGAACCGGGCGATGCCAACTACGTGAACTCGCCGAGTTTCCAGTTGCAGTGGACCCACCAGCAGGACCCCAAGTTCAATCCCGGCTCGACCTTTTCCGCCTCGGTGAACTTCGCCACCAGCGGCTTCCGGCAGTACGCCTCCACATCGCTGAACGACTACGTCAGCACCACCACCGAATCGTCCATCTCCTACGGCAAGAGCTGGGCGGGTACCCCCTTCTCCCTGCAAATCAGTATGCGCGCCTCGGTAAACTCCCGCGACTCCACCATACAGCTCACCCTGCCGAGCGCTACGTTCAACATGTCGAAGGTCTTTCCCTTCCGGCGAAAAAATGCCGTAGGCAAACAACGGTGGTACGAGAAGATTTCGGTCTCCTATACCGGTAGCCTCACCAACTCGGTCAAGGCGAAAGAGGACGAACTGCTTTCGCCCGACATCTTCGACAAGATGGTGAACGGCATCCAGCACAAGATTCCCGTATCGACGTCGTTCAACCTGTTCAACTACATCAACGTATCGCCGAGCTTCAACTACAATGCCGTATGGCTCTTCAGAGAGGTGACCCAAGCCTACGACCCCGACGCGGAAAATCACCTGCGCAGGGACACGACCTACGGATTCCACCATCTGAATGACTACAACTTCAACGTGTCGGCCAACACCAAGGTGTACGGGACCTACGATTTCACGCGGTACGAGAAGTTCCCGCTGAAGATGCTCCGTCACACGATAACGCCGACGATAGGCTTCCGTTATACACCGAATTTCGGCTCTCCCACATACGGTTATTGGGAACCCTACCAGACCTCCGAAGACGGCAAGATAGACTACTACTCCCCCTATTCGGGCAACGCCTACAGCGTGCCGAGCCGCAGCAGCCATGCCGCCTCCCTCACCTTCAGCGTCGCCCAGACGCTCGAAGCCAAGGTGGCGAGCAAGCGGGATACCTCCGGCATGAAGAAGGTGAAGATTATCGACAACTTCTCCTTCAGCGGCTCCTACAACTTTCTGGCCGACTCCATGAAGCTCTCCACCATCCCGCTCAGTCTGCGCATGACCATTCCGGGCCTCAAGAACTTCGGTATCAACATCTCGGCCACACTCGACCCGTACGATATCGGCATCGGTGCGAACGGACAGCTCACCCGAATCAACAAACTCATGATAGCCAACGGCAAGGGCCTCGGGCGCATCACGAACGCCTCCACCTCGATAGGCTACACGTTCAATTCCGGCCAGTCCAACCAGACGGGCCAGCCGGCCATCAACAACAGCATCAATACGCAGGCCGACCTGCTCAACCCCTTCTACTTCGACCCGGACAACCCGATAGACCCGCTGCTGAGGCGGCAGATGATGAGCGCCACCTACTACGACTTCTCCATCCCGTGGAACCTGACGTTCAATTACAGCATCAGCTACTCCAACCAGCTCGCCCGGAAGAACATCGTACAGACCTTGAGTTACAGCGGAAGCGTGAACCTGACGCCCAAATGGGGCATTACGCTCACGGGAGGCTTCGACTTCGAAACAGGCAAGCTGACCACCGGCGTCTTCACCCTCACGCGCGACCTGCACTGCTGGCAGATGAGTTTTTCGTGGGTACCGACCGGGGCACGTAAAAGCTGGCAGTTCAACATCAGCGTGAAGGCCGCCGCCCTGCAGGACCTCAAATACGACAAGCACAGCTCCTATCTCGACAACATCGACTGGGGCGAATAGGAAAGGCAGACCGAACGCATACACGTGCTCCCGCCCCCCGAGGAAGGGAGTCCGCCCGGACACGAAAGAAACCATTCAACAATACCAATGAAAAAAACAATCATCATCCCACTCACCATCATGACATTGGCTGCGACAGCATGTCAGCAGGGCGGCTCCTCGGAAGAGAACCCGCTCCTGACGACGCCGGCAACGCCCTACGGCGCACCGCAATTCGACAAAATCAAAACGGAACATTACGAACCCGCCTTCGACGTAGCCCTGGCCGAAGCACGGGCCGACATCGAGGCGATAGCCCGAAATCCCGAACCTCCCACGTTCGACAACACCATCGTCGCACTGGAACGCAGCGGAAACCGTCTCAACTCCGTCGCCACCATCTTTTTCGCCCTCCAGAGCGCCGAAACTTCCGATGAAATGGATGCGATAGCCGAACGGCTGCAACCCAAGCTGGTGGAGTACTCCAACGACATCTATCTCGACCCGGTCATCTTCCAGCGAGTGAAGACCGTGTACGACAACCGGGCCGACTACGGGCTCGACATCCAGGACTCCATGCTGCTCGACAGAACCTACAAAAGTTTCGTCCGCGGCGGAGCGGGACTCGATGAAGCAGGCAAGGAACGCTACCGCGCCATTACGAACGAGCTCGCGACCCTGTCACTGAAATTCGAACAGAACGTACTGGCTGCTACCAACGCCTTTACGCTCAACATCCCGGCAGCAGACTCCGCCAAAGTAGCCGAACTGCCCGATTTCGTCCGGGAAAGCATGGCCGACGAAGCGGCCGCACGCGGCGAGGAGGGATGGACCGTAACGCTGCAGATGGCGAGCTACGGTCCCTTCATGACCTACTCCAGCGACCGGGAACTGAAGGAGAAGCTCTGGAGAGCGTACAACACCCGCGGCATCGGCGAAAATGACAACCGCGACATTGCCAAACGCATCGCCGAACTGCGCCTCGAACTGGCCGGACTCTTCGGCTATCCGAACTACGCCGCCTACGTGCTGGAAGAGAAGATGGCCGGCAACGAGGCGACGGTGGATGCCTTCATCGACGAACTGCTGACCGCCACGAAGGGACGGGCGCTCGAAGAGGTTGCCGAACTCCAGCGCTATGCCGTCGCAAGCGGCCTTTACGGGGCCGGATTCGAACTCATGCCGTGGGACTGGAGCTACGTCAGCGAGAAGTACAAGAACGACCGCTATGCCGTCAGCAACGAGGAGATAAAACCCTACCTCGAACTCGAAAGCGTGAAACAGGGCATCTTCTCCCTTGCCGAGAAACTCTACGGCATCACCTTCGTCCCCAACAAGGAGATTCCCGTCTATCACCCCGATGTGGTGGCTTACGAAGTACACGAGGCCGACGGAAGCTTTACGGGCATCATCTACATGGATTTCTTCCCGCGTGCCACCAAACGCGGCGGCGCATGGATGACCAACTACCGGCCGATGTACACCGAAGCCGACGGAACCGAAGTACGCCCGATTGTGACGCTCTGCGGCAACTTCACCAAACCCACCTCCTCGACACCGTCGCTGCTGACCTTCGACGAGTTCGAAACTTTCCTACACGAATTCGGCCACTGTCTCCACGGCCTCTTCGCGGAAGGAAAATACGCATCCCTCACGGGGACGTCCGTGTACCAGGACTTCGTCGAACTGCCCTCGCAGATAATGGAGAACTGGGCGACGCAGAAAGAGTTCCTCGACCTGTTCGCCGTGCACTACAAAAGCGGTGAAAAGATGCCGCAGGAACTCATCGACAAGATAGTAGCCTCCAAAAACTACCTGGCCGCATACGCCAACGTGCGGCAGCTCGGCTTCGCCATGAACGACATGGCATGGCACACCGTTACGGAGCCCGTCACGGTCAGTGTGGAGGAGTTCGAACGCACGGCCACCGCACCGGCCCAGATAACGCCCTACATCAGCGGTACGGCCATGTCGCCTGCCTTCTCTCACATCTTCGGCGGCGGTTATGCGGCAGGCTACTATGGCTACAAATGGGCCGAGGTACTCGAAGCCGACGCCTTCTCTCTCTTCGAGGAGCAGGGCATCTTCAACCGCGACGTCGCCGGCTCGTTCCGCGAGAACATCCTCTCCAAAGGCGGCAGCGAACACCCGATGACACTCTACGTCAGGTTCCGCGGCCACAAGCCCGAAACGAAAGCACTTATCGACAAAATATTGGAATAACCATAACCGGCACTGCCGCACGACATATCGAAGGGCCTGCTTGCAGCAGGCCCTTCGATATTATCGCCCCCTGCCACACGCACAACGGCCATCGGACAGCCGGTCTCCCTGTCTCCGTCGGAAATCGGACGACACCTGGACGGCGCGCATGGAGCTGGCTGCCGAACGAAATGACCGCCATTTCCTCAGGTACGATATCCGCCGGTTCCTCTTGCCGCGGAAACAGCCGGGTATCCGGATGCGAAAAACGCCGGCACCCTCCCGAAACACCTTGCACATTGCCATCGGACAAACCGATTGCCACCTGCCCGCCGAAGCGTTTCATCCGACTCCGGTCTTCAAAGTCATCCGTTTCGACACACAGTCTAGACACAGCCTCTCCCCCAGGTACCCCGCTACTCCCCGCAAAAGCGCGGGCAACACCCCTAATCTGTGAAAACAGATACCCTGCCGAACGGGACGTTTCCATGTTCCCAATAACAAACGGTACGGCGGCAGACAGAGACACCGAAGAAACCGACTCCGGTATCTCCCCTTCCGAAAGACGACGGTATTCGCCGGCCCGACCGCCGGCCCCGCATGACCTGTCGTCCACCGAATAATCCAGCGGCCGCTTTTGGTTTCTCGATTATTTCCGTATATTTGTTTTGACCGAACTGCAACAACTGCGAGCCGGGCTATCGCCGACAACCGCTTTGGTTTTTAAGACATATAATCTTATATTTGTCTGAGTCGAACTATTTCGCAAACATGTATCGGTTCCTTGCACGGCTCGTACATTCAACCTTTAACGAAAAGTATCTTTGAAATACAAAACCTGCATCATTCCGGCTTCCCCGGCCTGTCATGCGCCGTTCGTACCGTTCATTCGGCCACATAACCGAATGACAATCAACAAATCGCATATCCGAGGTTGTGGTTTGATGTAGAATTGAAATAAGAAACAACAGGATTGGATGATGGGAAAAGTAAAGGGAAGTTGTGGTTTGATGTAGAATTGAAATAAGAAACAACGCTGGTCTGTCGGATTACCGTTAGCGTCCAGTTGTGGTTTGATGTAGAATTGAAATAAGAAACAACCTTCGCCCGCCCGAGTAGCCCCCCGCTTGGGTTGTGGTTTGATGTAGAATTGAAATAAGAAACAACGCCGTAGGCGTTGTGGTAGTTCTGCAAGGTGTTGTGGTTTGATGTAGAATTGAAATAAATTTGCCAATACGGGCGGAGGAAAGGTGTGCGGTGTGAAAACAGTAGGGGGACAAACGAGATTTCGCTCCGAAAGCAGACAATATATTCCGAACGGTACAAAGAAATCTCCTGCTTTTCGGAAGGATATATGTCTTAAGTCATCCTGCAAGAGTGTAAGTTTAGTTACCGCAAGCTTCTGTCATATCGAACGTCTCCGACAATACAAACAGATACAAGAACACGTTTGGAGACAAATCTACTGTCAAAACAGACGCCGATACTGAGAAGTCGTTAACGGTGACAGAAAAAGACGCCCCCCCTGCACCTCTTGATATCGAAAAAACTCCGACAGAAACACCACCCAAAAACGACAGAAAATACCGATGCCGAGCAAAAGCCATCAACGGTGACACAAAGAGGACGAACGGCCACAATAGCCAGCACATTCTGGTATCGAAAAAACTACGCAGGCCCCCATCGTCAAACGATAATTAGCCGACACTGAGAAATCATGAGCGCTAACAGAGAAGAAACCAACCGGACACGGAGGCCACACTCATCCCCATCCGCCCGGGCACATCGTCTCAGGCGATGATAAGGCCGTCGCTCATCACTATTTTGCGGTCGCTCATCTCCGCCAAGCCGTCGTCGTGCGTCACGATAACGACCGTCTGTCCCAGCCGGTCGCGCAGCTCGAAAAAGAGCCGGTGAATCTCCTCGCGGTTTTTCGAATCGAGGTTGCCCGAAGGCTCATCGGCCAACAGTACGGAAGGCGAGTTCACCAATGCCCGCGCGATGGCCACCCGCTGCTGCTCCCCTCCGGAGAGTTCGGCAGGTTTGTGGTGCCCCCGACTTCCAAGCCCGAGCATCAGGAGAAGTTCCCGTGCCTGCTTCTCCACCTCCACCCGGTCGCGACGCCCTATATAACCCGGCATGCAGACATTCTCGAAAGCGGTAAACTCGGGAAGCAGGTGGTGGAACTGAAAGACGAATCCTATCCGGCGGTTGCGAAAATCGGAGAGTTCCCGGTCGGAGAGCCTTTCGACCGGAATACCGTCTATGCGTATACGACCGCTGTCGGCCGCACTGAGCGTACCGAGTATCTGGAGCAGCGTAGTCTTGCCCGCACCGCTCGCCCCGACAATACACACCACCTCGCCCCGGCATACGGTCAGCGAAACCCCTTTCAGCACCTCCAGCGAGCCGTAACTTTTATGCACGTCGGCAGCCTCTATCATCCTATATCCGTCCATGTTCCCTGTAGAAATTAAAGAGCCGCACAGCCTCTGCGGCCGGAGCAACATCGTGTACCCGCAATATGTCGGCCCCCTGCCGGAGGCACTCCCAGTTGAGCGCCGTCGTACCATTCAGTGAATCGTCGGGCGTCACGCCGAGCACCTTATAAATCATAGACTTGCGGGAGACACCGGCAAGTACGGGACAACCGAGTTCCGCAATTCCGCCCATTCCGGCAAGCAGTTCGTAATTCTGGGCGGTCGTTTTGGCGAAACCGAAACCGGGGTCGAGCACCACATCGCGTATGCCTGCCCGGCGGGCCGCTTCCAGCCTCCCGGCCAGATACTCCACGACCTCCCGGGTTATGTCGCCGTAAACGGTACGCCCCTGCATGTCGGCGGGCGTGCCCCGCATGTGCATGGCGATGTAGGGTACACCGTAGCGGGCAGCGACCCCCATGATGTCCGCATCGAGCTCACCGGCGGATATGTCGTTCACGATACACGGTCCGAAACGGGAAATCACCCCTTCCGCCACACTCGCCCGGAAAGTATCGACCGAGACCGCCATCTCCGGATGCTCGTTGCGGATGACCTCCACGGCGAGCGACACCCTGCGCAGCTCCTCCGCAGGCGGTACGTCGGCCGCCCCCGACCGCGACGAATAACCGCCCACGTCGATTATCGAAGCGCCCTCGGCAACGGCCTTGTGGACACGTTCCCTGACAGCCCGGACCTCAGGTGTCCGGCTGCCGGCGAAAAACGAATCCGGCGTCACATTGATAATGGCCATCACCACAGGCCGCTGCAGGTCGAGCAGCCGGCTCCCTACTCTTATCGTTTTCATCATGATTGCTGTATAAACCAATCTACCTTTCCATACAGGCCGTTTACCGCCGGCCGACACCAAACCGGGCATCGAGCCGCAATACCTGCTCCCACAGCAGATGCTTTTCGTCATTGAAGATAACATGCCCGGCGAGCGCTTCCCGCTCCGCATCGTTCATCTGACTCCTCATGCGGGCGCGAACCTCTTCCTCCGAACTCCGGTCGCGGCCGACGGCACGTTCCAGACGCAGCCTTTCCGGAGCGGAAACGGTCACTATCTCGTCCACCTCCCGGTCCATCCCGCTCTCAAAAAGCACGGCACTCTCTGCCACGACATATTCCGCACCGAGCTCCCCCGCCCAACGACGGAAATCACTCCGCACGGCAGGATGCACCACCCCGTTCAGGGCCGCCAGGGCCACCGGGCTGCTGAACACCTGCGAAGCAAGGTATCGCCTGTCCAATACGCCGTCGCGGTAACTCGCCGCCCCGAACCGCTCCCGGATAGCGGCGATGAGCGCCGGGTCGGACGACATGAGCCGCTTCGCCCCGGCATCCGAATCGTAAACCGGGACACCCAGCATGGCGAACAGACGGCAGACGGTACTCTTCCCGCTGCCTATTCCCCCCGTCACACCGACCTTGAGCGGAACACGGCGCGTCATAACTCTATCTCGGGAATCGGCCCGACGGAAAGGAACTTGATATCCGTATTGCGTGCCGAGATGGCATTCTGCAGGGAATAGGGCGATATGACCACCCACCCCGGATTGATGGCCGACGGCGATACGTCCAAATCGCTCCAACTGAGTTCCAACGGCTTCCCTTTGGAGTGCCGTTTGGTGAACAGACGCGTTCCCTGCCCCTCGACCATGCAGTTCACTTCAAACACGTGGCCGTCCACATTGACCAGGACGGGTATCTCCGCCTGATAGGTATAGCCCAGTTTGATGGCATACCACAGCGTGAACGACAGCAGGAGCATGACGAGGAAAGGCACGGAGATGAACTTGCGGAGCCGTTTCCACACGGGCGCCCATATCCGTTTCACCCACGCCGTGAAACGCGCCCACCACGGACGCATACGCTCCGTGAAACTCTCCCTCAACACGGCGGGTATCCCCTCCTGCTCTCCGAGCGGTCTGTCGCCGCCCGAATGCTTCTCCGGCGCCGGTGCGCCGGGCTGTATGCCGTTTTCTGCCATTGTCCGAAACCGTTTAAAACCGCAGTCTGCCCGCATCCCCAAGGGAATGCTTCCGGCAGGAAAGGCATGCGACTCTCCGAAACGCCGCTTTGCCAGATACAAAAATAGTAAGAAGACCGGAATAAACGCCCTCCTCCGCACCATTTTATTCATACCGAAACACCCTGCGTCCCGCATCTTCCGCAGGAAAGGCTCTCCGGGGCAGCACGGCCCGGCAATCCGCTCCGGAAAACGCCCTGCACCGCTCCCGGCCGTCCGACAGGACGGAGCTGCCAGTCTCCGTGAACAGACCGCTCTCCCGAAATACAGCGAGGCCGCGGTCACCCGCAGCCTCGCCTATCGTTTTCCCTCCGCGTGCAAACTACTTCTTTCCGGCCGCTTTCTCGGCGGCATAACGTTCGTTCAGCACGACGAGCACCTCTTCGGTGATATCCATTGCGGGGTCGGCATGGAGAATGGGCCCCGACGCGGTCGTACTGATTATCATGGAGTATTTGTAATCTGCATTGTACTCCTTCAGATAATCCATGACCGCATAGTATATCCGGTTGTTCATCACCTGCTCCTCTTCGGCGAGTTCGCCCATCATCCGGTCGCGCGTAGCCAGCAGTTCCTGTTGCTGTTGCATCAGTTTCTGCTGCATCTCCTCGGCGGTAGCCCGCGTAACGAGCCCCTTCTGTATCTTGTCCTGCGCCTCCAGCATATCCTTCTCCAACTGCTGGGATTTGGCGTTAAGCTCGCGTTCGGCCTTGTTGGCCTTGGCCTGGAAGGCATTGCTCAAATCCTGGGCAAGCAGATAATCCAGCATCAGCGAATCTATCTGGATATAAGCCACATTGGGTCTTTCGCTCCGTACTTCGACCGCCGCTGCCGCCTCCGGTTCCTGACCGGTCGCCGCAGGAGCCTGCTGCCCGCCGTTCCGGCAAGCGGTAAAAGCCAGCAGCACCGCTGCCGCCACAACTATTTTTCTCATCGCGTATGGTTTTATTTTCGTTCGTTACGGAGAGCAAATATATGAATTTTCTCTATGTTTGCATTACGCAATCCACAAAATCGTCAGGAACCATGTACGACTACATACAGGGCGAAGTCACGGAGCTGACGCCTGCCTACGCCGTCGTCGAGGCGGGAGGCGTGGGCTACTACCTCGTCATTTCGCTTCAAACCTATGCCGAACTGGAACATCTCTCCTCAGCCCGCGTATATACCCATTTCGCGGTACGCGAAGACGCACAGACGCTGTACGGCTTCGCCACACGCGAGGAACGCGAGGTTTTCCGGCTGCTGGTCAGCGTCTCGGGTGTCGGGGGAAACACAGCTCGCATGATACTCTCCACCTACTCTCCGGCGGAGCTGGCCAACATTCTGGCAACCGAAAACGCCGTACTGCTCAAGAACGTCAAGGGGCTCGGTCTGAAAACGGCCCAGAAAATCATCGTCGAGCTGAAAGACAAGGCGACCGGACTGGGCAGTACCGGAACGGGCTCGCCCGCGCAGACCACCGCAGCCGGAACGGACGAAACCCGCACCGAAGCGACAGCGGCTCTCACGATGCTGGGATTCGGCAAGGCGGCTTCCGAAAAAGCCGTACAATCCATCCTGAAGGAGACCCCCTCCGCAGGGGTGGAGGAGGTCATACGCCTCGCACTCAAGAAACTGTAACCGAACGGACTTCAAAACGACAGACCATGAACATGAAAGGACTCATCGCAGCAACGCTCGTCGTCATCGTCCCCGCCTCCCTGCACGCGCAGGAGCCGCTCATCCCGCAAAACTTCCTGCAAACCGCCCCGGAAGCCTATTACCATTACGAGCCAAACGTTTTGGAGTGCGTCGAATGGCTGACGGAAACCCCTCTCGAAGCCGACAGTTTCGACCGCCGGACAATCGGCAAATTCATCGACACCTGGCTTCGAGAGACACCGAGTATCCGGATAAGCCTCGACCCGACACTCACCGCGTTCCTCGACGACGCCAAATACTTCGAGGAACAGATGACCGTTTATACAGGCGGGTATGCAGCCGGATTACTCGAACTGAAAAGCGAAAACGGCACGCTCGGCAAAATGACGCTCTCTCCGCGCGGTCTGTCGGACGAAGACCGGACCGCAGGGGCCACGCGGGCCATCGAATATTCGATAGCGTTTTACGACCGGAACCGCGACCTGCTGGGACGGAACGGAAAACTCGA